>NZ_JBXENV010000002.1:0-572513 GCF_059383755.1 Paenibacillus sp. JT22N15
TGAATTCTTCATTGTATCGTTGCCGTTGTTCTCCCACTCGCGGACACCTCTTCTTTTTCGTTACGTCTATTATTAGGCGTTCCTTAACGCTGTGTCCACTTTTTATTCTAGTTACATCCTGTCCGCTTGCGGCCTAAAATCCCTTCAAATGCCACAATAGCGGAACCTTAGTCCGTCAAAAATGAGGTAGCAGCACGATGCCGATTTGCATTCAAATCCTAGTTGAACTTGTAAGAAACACCCGTTAAGCTTTCTGAAATATTCCATAGCCGGTTTGAAATATCGGCAGCGTATAATTTATTAATGATCTCGTCACTCTTAGGGTAGCCTCTCCTGCCGCCTCTCCCATCTGGACCAATATACTCCCCGCCCTTGATTGACGATTCTGTAGCAGCATACAAGGTAGGCAAGGCCCCCATATGGGCTGGCTGACTTAATAATCCTGTAAGCATACGCATGAATGTGTTGGCCTGTTTTCCTGAACCGAAGGAAAATAAGTTCGTATTCGATATTCCAGGATGACAGGCTACGCTTACGGCATCTACGTGATTGGAAAGAAACTTGTTTTGAAGCTCTTTGGCGAACATGAGATTGGCCAGCTTGCTTTGTCCATAAAATTTTATAGCGCTATATCCCTTGGAACCGTCTAAATTGTCAAAATGGATAGCAGCGTTATGAGCAGCTATACTGCTTACGGTAACTACTCTCGAATTTGGGGTAGAAATAAGCTTTGGCAAAAGCAGGCCCGTCAGGGCAAAATGGCCCAAATGGTTTCCGCCAAACTGTGATTCAAAGCCATCCTTGGTCAAACGATGCGGAGGAATCATAATTCCAGCATTATTGATAAGAATAGATAAGGTGTCGTATTGATTCATAAAATCGGATGCGAACACCTTGATGCTATTCAAATCACCAAGGTCAAGCTGCATCGGTGACACATGTGCACCCGGGTAGACCGACTTTATTTTGCCAGCAGCCACGCTTCCCTTCTCCATGTTCCGAACAGCTAGTATAACCTTTGCCTTTCTTTCAGCTAGTGCTGCTGCTGTTTCAAAACCCAGCCCGCTATTCGCGCCTGTAATAATGACTACTTGATCTGACACATCTGTAATGTTGTCTTTGGTCCAAACAACGCTCATTTTAAATGCACTCCCTTTGGTATCAAATAGCAGAAAATGACTCGATTGGGTCAAGGTGAAACGGCTTTCGCCGTCCTCTGGCGGCGCGGCACGTTTCATTTCGAGAAATATAGAGAAAGGATGGGAAAATCGTATCCTTTCCTATATTTTGAAAATTGAAGTCATCCTAATGAAATTATAAGCACAGTTGGTGTTGTGAACATGTCCTATGTCTATTACAATATAATATGTTCTCTAATATGTTCTCAACTTAGTTACAGAAAGGAATTTGGCAATGAACAACCCTTCCAACTATCAGGTCTTATTGTATTATAAATTTGTTGCGATTCCCGAGGCGGAGCAATTCGCAGCCGAACATTTGGCTTACTGCAAGGAGTTAAACGTGCGCGGCCGGATTCTTATTGCGGACGAGGGCATCAATGGCACAGTTTCCGGAACGATTGAGCAAACGGAGCAATATATGCGTGACCTGCGCTCCAATCCGTTATTTGCCGATATCGTATTTAAGATCGATGAAGCCGATCAGCATGCTTTTCCAAAAATGTTCGTCCGTTACAAAAAGGAGCTCGTTACTCTCCGCTACGACAAACCGCTTGATCCCAATACGCTAACCGGCACGCATCTGTCTCCTAAAGAGTTCCATGACTATTTGCAAAGGGAAGACGTTATTGTGCTTGATGGCCGAAGCGATTACGAATACGATCTTGGACATTTCCGCAATGCGATCAGGCCTGATCTTAAAACCTTCAAGGAATTTCCAGAATGGCTTCGTGAAAATATGGCGGATATGAAAGACAAGCCGATCATTACTTACTGTACTGGCGGTATCCGCTGCGAGAAGCTGACTGGCGTCATGCTAAGCGAAGGCTTCAAGGATGTCTATCAGCTCGATGGCGGCATTGTCACCTATGGCAAAGACGAGGAAGTTCAAGGAAAGCTTTTCGACGGCAAATGTTATGTGTTCGATGAGCGGATTTCGGTGACCATTAACCGCACGGATGAAGCTGTCGTCGTCGGAAAATGCTATCACTGTGAAGCGCCAGCGGAAACCTACATCAACTGCGCGGATGATACCTGCCACCGTCAGCATATTGTATGCCCGGACTGCGAGGAAACCCATCACGGCTTCTGTTCTATGGAATGCGAGGAGCATGTGACAAGCGTTTAATTGGTTTTAGTTATGATTAAAAAAACTCTCTTTCAATTGCTATTAAAAGCAAATGAATGAGAGTTTTTTATTGATGCAGCACAGAGATACGCGCCCTGGAAGGCGTTGATGCAAGCGAAGCAACAGATTTTCAAGGAACGGTTCAAAGCGCTGTTCTCCATCTGGCCATATTCTGGTCGGATGGAAAGCGTTGACGACATGGCATAGATAGGTTGATAGCGTATTTGCAGTGCGTTCAAATAAAACCCGATATGGATGTTTCTCCCATAACATGCTATCCTATAGTAGCTTATTGATAAGCAAGTTCCTTACACGAAGGGAGATGATTTTAATGGCGACGACTTATATGGTGGTTTCGTCCTAAAACAGAATAGAAGGCATACATGAAAAAAGCGGGAAGAATGCCCGTATTATTTGGTATGCCATCTAAAGTAACCTTTCGTGAATATTGCTGTTTGCGGGATACGATGAAGGTCGTATCTTTTCTATGTCCTGATGCCGCGCGACAGCAGCTTCTTTAGAGGCTGCTTGTCCGCGGCATTTTGCGTCCAAAAAAACAACATTATGAGGAGCTAACAAAAAAACATGATTGATTTAGAAACCTATGGATATACAAAAATAGAAGAAATTCCAGGCGGGAGAGTTATGTTGCCCAGCAGCATGAGAACAAGTTTGTCCAAGACAAAACGAGCTATCGACAAGAGGGCTCAAAACAAATCGATCGCCATGTGGAGCAAGCAAACGAAAAAAACGGGAGCGTGAAGAAATGAATATCAAACTCGAAACGCTGAACTATGCTTTAAGCCAATTGTTCAAAACGAATATCATCTCCGCCGAATGCCAAACCGTGCCGTTACATGGCGGGACTGTGGGAGCTGTGTACCAGGTAACAGGGATAGCCGTAACTGCTGATGGAAAGAAATTGCCGTACCGTATTGTTCTAAAAATTCAGAAGAAATGGGAGCGTTACGGCGATCCTAGTTCATGGCGTCGGGAATTTGATCTCTATGCTTCTGATTTGGGAGCGACGTTCTCGGATTCCTTTCGCTGGCCGATATGTTATCACGCCGAAATCAATGACGATGAAAATGAATTCCAACTGTGGTTGGAATATGTAGACGGCGTGTCCGGCCTAGACTTGACCGGTGATATGTATGAACAGGCCGCGCTGGAATTAGGACGCTATCAAGGCAAGCTTTATGCGGAGCAGCCAGCCGTGCTTCAGAGTCTGACCAACCTGAGCCATGCTGATTTGATGAAAAATACGTATCTGCATTACAGGTCATGGCCTGTCGTCTACAATTATATACGCTCGGAGGACTGCGAATTTCCGATGCACGTGCGGGAAATGCTCATTGAAATTGATGAGAACGCAGATGAAATATTCACCCGTATTGAAAAATTGCCCCTCGTGCTATGCCACCGGGACTTCTGGGTAACCAACCTGATCTGTGCAGAAGGAAAAATAATTCTCCTAGACTGGGATACTAGCGGATGGGGCTACCTGGGCGAGGATCTTGCAAGCCTGATTGCGGATGAGGCGGATATTGATCATATGGTCGAATACTACCAGCGATGTGTCCCCGCGTATTACAAAGGATTTTCGGAATATGGAGATGTATCTCCTATCGCCGTTAATTGCGTCTACGAGTTGATCCTTCTCGTATTCGGGTACAGGCTTGTGGAGTGGTATCTCCACGCAGAGGACGATGACAAGAAGACGCAGCTTCTCCATACGCTCCAAAAAATCTATGAAATAAAAACCATTTCTGCACAGGGGTGACTTTATCCTCGTCCTTATATGAGTAAGCTATTCGAACACTATATCTAGCGATTATAAAAAAAGAACTCCGAAAACCCTCAAATGTAGAGGGATTTCGGAGTTTCTTTTCATTATTCCCATTCGATCGTAGCTGGCGGTTTCGACGTAACGTCATAGACGATACGGTTAACGTTGTCCACTTCGTTTACGATACGTACCGAAATTTTCTCAAGCACATCCCAAGGAATACGAGCCCAGTCCGCTGTCATTCCGTCAATTGACGTAACGGCGCGGATACCTACGGTGTAGGAATACGTGCGGGCATCGCCCATAACGCCTACGCTCTTCATGTTCGGAAGCGCAGTGAAGTATTGCCAAATTTCACGGTCAAGGCCAGCCTTGGCAATTTCATCGCGGAGAATCGCATCTGACTCGCGTACGATCGTCAGCTTCTCTTCGGTTACTTCGCCAAGCACGCGAATCGCAAGACCCGGACCTGGGAATGGCTGACGCCATACGATGGCATCTGGCAAGCCGCACTCGGAACCGACTTTACGAACCTCATCCTTGAACAGCGCTTTAAGCGGCTCTACAAGCTTGAACTTAATGTCGTCCGGCAGGCCGCCGACATTGTGGTGGGACTTGATCGTTTGGGCTGTAGCAGTACCGCTCTCAACGATATCCGTATACAGCGTGCCTTGCGCCAAAAATTCAAAGTCATCGAATTTATCCGACTCTTCTTGGAAAACGTAAATGAACTCGTTGCCGATAATTTTACGTTTTTGTTCCGGGTCGTCAACGCCCGCAAGCTTGCTCATGAAACGCTCTTGTGCATCGATTTTGACCACTTTCATATCGAATTTGCCCACGAACGTTTCCATAACGCCTTCTGCTTCGCCCTTGCGGAGCAAGCCGTGGTCAATAAACATACAAGTAAGCTGATCGCCGATCGCCTTGTGCAGCAAAATCGCAACAACGGAGGAATCTACACCGCCGGAAAGGGCGCATAGCACCTTCTTGTCGCCAACCTGGTCGCGAATATCGCGGATTGTATCCTCGATAAATGTCTCCATCGACCAATTGCCGTCACAATCGCAAATGTTATAGAGGAAGTTGCGAATCATTTCATTGCCGAATACAGAGTGACGAACTTCCGGATGGAATTGCACTGCATAGAAGTGCTTGTCCGGGTTGCTCATTGCCGCAATTGGAGCATGCTCCGTGCTTGCGTCAACGTTGAAGCCTGCTGGCGGCTCTACTACGAGGTCGCTGTGGCTCATCCATACGGTCTGGCGAGCGTCGAGGCCTTGCGTCAAACGGCTGTCCGGCGTAAAATCAACCTCTGCTTTACCGTATTCCCGTTTGCCTGCGCGCTCTACTTTGCCTTGCAATTGATGCGACATCAGCTGCATGCCGTAACAAATGCCAAAGATCGGAACTCCCAGATCGTAGATTGCCGGGTCAACAAGCGGCGAGTTCGTTTCGTATACGCTAGCTGGACCTCCTGAGAATACAATCCCTTTCGGCTGAATTTCACGAATGCGCTCAACCGATGTATTAAATGGCAGCAACTCGCTGTATACGCCCAAATCACGAATGCGGCGTGCGATTAGCTGGTTGTATTGTCCTCCGAAGTCCAGAACAATGATGATTTCATTTGGCTTGTTCATTACCGAGCCTCCCTCAATTAATGTAGTAATTATATATAAGGCGCTTTGAGCGAGTCAAGGCTGAGTGACGATAATCCACTTTTTTTAAAGGAGATACGCCTCATATGGATAAAATAGGAATTTAAATGCCATTAAAAAGGACCTTCCATGCCGGAAGGCCACCCTTTAAACATTTTGCGTTGCTTTAAGATTTAACGAGCGCCTTGAGCACATCGTCCAGCTTCATGCTATCAGCTGTTGGACCATTCAGCATCCAATGTCTCGCTGATACTTTGTGCACATTCCCTTTTTTAACCGCAGGAATTTCCTGCCACACTTTCATTTTCTCGATTTCATCCAATTCAGCCAAAGCCATCTGGGCTTCCTCCTCCGAATCAAACGATCCGCCAACCGTCACAAATAAATGGTCAGCCGTTAATTCGGGCAGCTTCTCCAGCGACTCGCCTACTCCCCAAATGCCCTCTTCTTCCTTCTGCTCCAATTCCGCGACAGATGCATCCATAGCCAAACCAACATCCTTGTAGACAAGGCTTGTATAGACGAACGCCGGGAAAAAGACTTGCACATCGCTTTGGGACGGGCGAATAAACGCGACGGAATGGTTGGCGCCTACAGCCTTCGCAACGGCTTCTTTCGTTTGCTCCAGCTTCTCATTGTACGCATCAATGACCGCCTGGGCTTGCTCCTCCCGATCAATGGCTTTGCCGATAGCTGCTATGGATGTTTTCCAGTCACCGCGGTCGTAAACGATCGTTGGAGCAATTTTGCTCAATTTTTCATAGCTTTCTTTATCGGTCGGCAGCAAATGCGCCATAATCAAATCTGGCTTCGCATCCAAAATAGCTTCGTAGTTCAAGCTGTCTGGCGTGTAGATGGCCGGAATATTTCTCTCTTGCAGCGTTTCATATAAATATTGGCCCTTCATCGCCTGTGCCTGCACAATAGGTGCGTCCAAAGCCAACAAAATATCCTCTAGGCCGCTTACCGCAATTCGCTGCGGGTTAACCGGAATTTCCGTCTCGCCCAACATATGCTGCACAACCTTGGTTTGCGATGCCTGCTGCACCGCGCTGTTTTCCCCCGTTGCCGCCGCTTCTGCCGTTATGGAGCGATCATTTACCGCTGCGGAGCCTGCACAGCCGCTGAACAATAGAGCCATGCAGAGCAGCATAACAGCAGCCACCGACAACTTTAATTCCTTATACATCGTTAAATCTCCCTCTCCAACTAGTTGATAACTATTATCACTGTAATTGTAGCTTTGCGTTGGATGGGGGACAATGGCTTGCCCTGAACGATGGAATGGATTATTCTGAACTGATTTGCCGCTTGCGGCTCGGGAGCGGAAGCGAAGCGGCGGCAGCCCGGTATGCTTTTTGAACACTCGGCTAAAATAATACACATCCGGATACCCGATGCTCGCCGCAATTTCCTGCAGCGTAGCTTGCGTCTCCGAAAGCAGGTGGCTGGCATGATCCATGCGGACTTTAATCAAATAGTCGTTCGGCGTCGTTGCCAACTGTTTTTTGAATAAACGCGACAAATAGCTGGCGCTGCATCCTAGCAGTCCGGCCAAACCTTCAACCGATATCGGCTCCGGGTAGTTGTTTTCAATATAGCGCATGGCTTGCCGCACCAGATCCGGCACAATTGGAGCAATTTCCTGATCTGAAAGCTGGCCCATCAGCTCATGCACAAACTGATAAAGCTGACCCTTAGCACCCAGCCTGTCCAGCATGCTTAGCTTGCCCCAGCTTTCTTCCATTTTCCGCACAATCGCATGTATCGCAAGCGGGTTTTGAGGAGCAAAGCCATATTGGATTTGAAACGGGTTGCTATGCTCCATGAGCTGCTGAAGCTTTCGATTGCCTTGCCCCGCCAGATTCCCTTTATAAAAGATCATATCGTATTCAAGTACATCCGCCGAAGGAATAATGTTTAAGCACATCCCCTTGCCGCCATGCAGAAGATGAAAGCGCTGGGCGGCATAATTCGTCCCATCCAGCGTCACCTGCGCTCGTCCGCGCGTTACCCATATGAAAACGCTGGATGGCAGTAGATAGCCGCGCAGCTCTTCATTTTTCCCCAGAGCTATATGCCGGATATCAAGCACTTTAACCGTCGCTTCATGCCACAGCAGCAGTTGGTCATTCCAATTTATACGACTCATTCGATTCACATCCCGTTACAGATAAACGTTATCTGTCCTATCAAACACCATTTTATTATATTTGAAAATGGTTCTCATCACTAGCTTTTTTGTCTGTGCGTCGTTTGAGCTTAAGGAGCACGCGGGATGCATGGGATTGGTGGGGACTGGCAGGATTGGATAGGAAAAAAAGAAGCAAGCAGCCGCATGGTTAGTGGACTGCTTGCTTCTTTGGGATGCGGAGCAAGCTGGTGAAGCTTAGCTTGCCCCTGGATGGTTATGTGCGCCGCGCGGAATGCCTGCGGACACATAATAGGGCGGCCGCTGCCGACAGCTCCTCCGGCAGCGGCGCTTGCCAGGCACGCCGCTGCTCATAGCGGGCGGCGTCATCCCATGTGACGAAGCGCTGCAAGGCTTCGGCCTGGGAGGGAGGCAGCAGAGCGGCTTGCGCTGCTGCGTATTGCCTTGCTGTTTGCTGCGGCTGCCTTTTGGCTACGCAGCGGTCCAACTGTGGCCAGATTGCCGCCGATACTGCGGCAAACTGCTTTTGGACGCCGCCGCTGCCCCGGGCCGGCGTCCCGCCGCGGGAGGCGGCGCTGTAGCGGCGCAGCGCCAGCCACAGGCGCAGCCGCCTGCGCTGCGCCGCAGCGCAGAGCACGGCTGCCAGCGCCAGCGCAGCCGCGCCTGCGGCGCCTTTAGCGGCGGGCGTCGCCCCCGCCGCTGCCTCGGCGGCGCCAAGCGCCGCACGCGCAAGGGCATCCGCCCCTTGCGCGAGAGCTGTGGCGGCCTGCTCAGCCGCCGCCACAGCCAGCGCTTGCGCGCGCTGCCCCATCGGGCGCGCAGCGGCGCTGGCAAACGCACCGGCGGCCCCTTCGCCGCCTGCCGCCGCACTGCCGGCTGTGCCGGCCAAGCCCGCGAGCGCTGCTCCCGCGGCTGTCCCTTCGCCGCCATACCCCGGCGTCGGATCAAAGGGCACCCACCCAGCGCCTGGGAAGTACACCTCCACCCAGGCATGGGCGTCCTTGCCCTTTACTTCATAAGCGGTCAGCTTCACGCCTGCATGTGCCGCATCATTTCGTGCATCCGGCTGCTCCGCGGACACGGCTCCGGGCGCAAAGCCTTTCACCCATCTAGCCGGAATGCCTTGTGTACGAAGCATAATGACCATTGCACTGGAGAAATGCACGCAATACCCTTCATGCTGCTTAAACAAAAAATCGTCCACGAAATCTGCTCCTGCCTCAGGAACCGCACTATTTTCAGCAGAATAAGTGTAGCTGCTTCGCAAATAAGCTTCAACCGCCTTCACCTGATCATAGCGGCTTGTTACTCCGCCTCCCGATACCTCTGCTGCCAGTGCAGCAACACGGCTCGGCAGCGATTCCGGCAGCTGCAAATATTCGGCCAGCGCTTCCTTCTCTCCCGCTTGAATACCGCCACTGCGCAAGGCAGCTTCATCCATCACGGGAAGCAGCGTCTGGACAGTGTACTGGTCTATAAGTACCTTATCCGAAGGAGCGTACAGCGTGCCCGTCGCTTCATTTTTCAAATAAGTGTTCAGCTTGCTTCTTGGCTGCGAAGAGGTTAAATCCAGCAAAGTGCCAGAGGTTCCGCCCATAAAAAGAGGGAAGCCGCGCTCCGCCTGTTTAAGCAGCACCGTCTGAACGACGATTCGATCCGGGCTGACGGTTGTCTCCGCACCTGTCCCTTGGCTTTTTATATCCCTCTCTTTGCCAGTCTCTGTATCTTTCTCTGTATCTTTCTCTATACCTTTCTCTGTATCTATCACTGTCTCTGCAACTGCCTCCGATTCTACCTCTGCAAGGGCTTCTACCGCCTCTACCTCCACACTTCCCTCTCCACTAGCGGACGCAATCCGTTCCCCGCCATTTTGAATGGGCAGCAGCACCGTACGCTGCTCCGTTTCCTGCCAGCCTTTACCGGTATAAAAAGCTTTCGTCTCCCCGCGCCAATACGTGCGAACAGGAGACAGACCCGTAAAAACAAGCCGTTCATCCTGCTTTAGGGGAGCGCCTAATGTGCTGTCATCAAATCCATAGCCTGTGGAAGCGTAGCTTCCGCTCGCGCCAGCCGAGACCAGCGCAGCCTTCGGATTGCCGTGCTCCAAACCAAGCACATACTGCTCCAGACTTGCAGTTAGCGGCTTTGTCCAAGCTGCGGGGCTATTTGCGGCGGATTTTCCTCCAGAGAATAGAAGTCCGGCGCCCAGGCACAGCCCCACAACGATGAAAGCAGAAGCCGACCAGCGATAAGAAGCCGTCTGCGCCTCCTCCTTGCTTTCTTCTCCCTGCAGCGTTCTCATGCGTGCAAACATGACAATCGCGCCAAGCAGCAGGCCTTCCGCCGTCACACGCAGCAGCGCATTCAGCACATCCATGCCAAGCCATGCATGCAGTAAAATCAAATACCCTGCTGTTATGCCGGCCAAAGCCAGCCCCAGCTGGCGCAGCCAAATTAAAGCCTGCAGCGCAGGCACAAGCAGCGCAAAGCCGGTAAACAGAAGCAGCGCCTGCAGCTCTGTTGACATCCCCCACGCTACTGCTCCTATGCTGAACAGCCCGCCAGCTTCCTCGGCAAAGCGGCTGGCAAAACCAGCTGCCCATTCCAGCGGTCCCACATCTGGGCCTCTGTAAAGACGCATCAAGCCTGTAATGCCGATGGCGGAATAAACGACAAGCATGATATACCAAGGTGCTCGCAGTAAGCCCGCTATAGCAATACAGCCTACAAATACAATTAGAGGCTGAGCCACATCAATATAATAACGGCTGCCAGCCTCCGACCATGGAAGCATCCACTCGGCAAGCAAGCCAAGCAGCAGCAAGCTCGTCCATAGGCGGTAGCCGAATGCCGGCTCCCCTTGCGCATTAAATATCGCCATAACGAATCCTTCCCTTCGTTAATTGCGGCTGTTCATTCATCCGCTCCGGATACGTCAGCCAATATGTGCGGACACCGAAGCTCTCCAGCCATTTCTGCTGCTCGCGCATCGCAAAAGAAGGCGTGCTTTGCTTGATCAGCATATACAGCAGCACTTGGCAGCCCTGCTCCGCCGCCCGCGAGGCCAGCTGCCCCCAGCTTGCGCTATTGCGCCAATCGGCGGTAAAACAGCGCAATATGCCTCCTCTAGGCATCTGGTCAAGCTCGCCAATTACCCTTGCAACAAATCGGCCATGCTGTACCAGCTTCAGCCGTGCGAGCTGTTCCAGCAGCTCTTGCATACTTGCGGCTGCGCTGTTGTCCTCGTATGCACCCGGTTCCATCCATACATTTCCCTCCGTGTTAGCCGAGCTTCCCGCTTCGCTAGACTGCTGCTCATTCGCTTCCGCTCCCAAAAGCTTTCCTGAGCCGCCAGCTTGCTGTGCTGACAACGAAGGCTGTATGGATTCCGTCTTCACACACGCATCGGTGGCACCATCGTCTAGAACCGCCTGGCCAGCAATGAGCTGCACCCGATTTCCCGCTAAATAATCCTGCTCCAGCACGCCGGCAGCCCACCCGGCGCAGGCATCAAAAAACCTTTCGTCACCATCATAAGCGCTCACCGTGTTATCAATGGCCAAAAGCACCAATGGGCGATGAAGCGCTGTGCCATGCTCCTTCGTGTGCAGCCCCCGCCCGCGCGCGGCGGCCTTCCAATTGACATGGCGCAGCGAATCCCCATCCCGGTACGGCCGCATCTCAGGACCAATTCCTCCCTGTCTGCCGGAATGCTGGCCTTCAGACGGCTCACGCCCTGATCCCGCCTCCTGAGCATCCATCTTGCCCGGATGCAGCCTAATGATAGTCGCTAAGCCGCTTCCCCGAAGCGCCGCCGCACCCGGAGCTGCTACAGCCTCCGGCAATGCGGGAACCGCAAGCAGCCCGCTGCGGCAAGCAAAGGTTCGGCTAACAGCCGTTAATCCTAAATAATCGCTTACCGTAACGGTAACCGCCTCAAAGCTATGTTCCCCGCGCCGAATAAGCTGCGCCCGATAGCTAAGCGCGAGTCTCGTTGCGAAATGAAGCTGTGCCGCATAGCGATAAGAAACTCGCTCCTGCTTTGCCGTACTCCCATTGACCATCGTATCTTCAAGCGCCAGCCAAATGAACGGAATAGGGAAAGCGCGGCCCAGCATCAGCTGCACCTCAACCTCTCCCCCATCGCGAATTGTGCCTTCGTCAAGCTGGCGGCGCACCTCCATGCCTCGCATAGCAAGCCAAGGCAATCCGGCACTTAGCAGCATGATGCAGCCAAGCACTGCGAACATAAACCACTCCACCGCCATTCCCCGCTGAATGACAGCAGCAAGAGCAGCGCACCATCCCGATAGCAGGAGCAGCCAGCCTCCCCACCTTATCCGGCCCAGCCTCTGCTGTCCCAACTCCTGCTCCGCTTCTGCCTCACGCTCAGTACCCGCCGCTTTCGCTTGCCATTCTCCAGCATCCGCTTGCCCTATTTTCACTGCCTCGTTATCCGCAATGGAAACCGCCATTAGCGCCGCCCTCCCGCCGCTTGCGGCAGCACGGCTGCAGGAAGCGGTGTAGTGCGCAGCAGCTGCTCTACGAGCTGTGCTGCTGTCATCCGAAGAGGTGCCCCCGGATATACCTCCAGCCGATGTGCAAGCACGGCTTCGCCTGTCGCCAGCAAATCATCCGGCAGCACATAACCTCTGCCTTCCAAATATGCAGAGGCCTGTGCCGCTCGCAGCCAATCCCTGCCGGCACGCGGGCTCATCGCCAGCGACAGCTCTGGCATTTTCCGCGAAGCGTCTGCCACTTGAACCATATATTCAATCAGGCCAGGATGCACATGAGCCAGCCGCACTTCCCGCTGCATCCGCAGCCATTCCTCCGGCATGACCACTGGCCTGATTTTATGAGGCTCCTGCCGCTGCCCATCGGCATACTGCTCCAGCAACTGCTTCTCAAACTGCGGCTCGGGATATCCAATGGACAGCCGCATCATAAAACGGTCCAGCTGCGCTTCCGGCAGCCTGCTCGTCCCTTCAAAACGCAGCGGATTTTGCGTAGCAATCAGCATAAACGGCGACGGGAGCGGCCTCGTCTCCCCATCCACCGTAATACGCCGCTCCTCCATCGCTTCAAGCAATGCGGACTGGGTGCGGGCGGAGGCGCGGTTGATTTCATCCGCCAGCACGACATTGCCCATAATCGGGCCTGTTACATACTTTAGCTCGCCTCGAGCCGCATCCCACACCGCTCCGCCCAGCACATCCGACGGCAGCATGTCCGACGTAAACTGAATGCGCTTGAACTCCCCGCCAATGACGCGGGCGCACGCTTCTGCAAGCACGGTTTTGCCGACTCCCGGCTTATCCTCCAGCAGCACATGCCCACCCGCCAGCAGCGCGGTGAACATTTGCTTTACCAGCTCCCGCTTGCCTAGCAGAACGCCTTCCACACGCTGGAGCATGCGATGAATAAGCATCTGCGGCAGCTCCTGCCATACATCCGTCTCCTCTTGCCGAGCGGTAGATTGGTATTTTGAATGAATCATCATTAGACAACCTGCCTTCCTCTCAAGCGTAAACGGCTGATGCCCTCCTCTGGCGGCTAAGCTACCGTTTCGCGGGTGAAATATAAGCCATTTATAAGTGTGTAACTTATAAATGCTTTTATTTTTAAAAATAAAATCTTCTCTAGCATTTATTCTCGCCATGCTTCTCTCGATTTAGACCTGTTTCAAGGCGGATAGATTGACTTTTCCGCTGACCATCCCTTGCACGGCAGCGATTCTAGCATTATCAGCTGTCATTTGGACGACACAAAACCTATTAAATTTTCCCATAAATGCAAAAGGAAATATCCCGTTTATAGAGAAATAGTAAAGCAGGCTCTAAACGGCTGAACAAGGTAACAAGACGGCAGTGAATGGGCGGCGGTTTAGGAAGTGTAAGCGTTTCACGTACGGATATTGATTGAAATATAGGAAAGTATGTGATTTGTTCATACTTTCTCTATATTTCTACGCGAAACGGAAGCTTTGCCGCCAAAGGGTGGCGACAGCCGTTTACGATCGAATGGAAAATAGTCCAGCACAGGAGGGATTAGAATGAACGTTTTGAAGGAGGTAGTCCTTACAGAGCGGGAAGCTTTTCACGTCGTAGGACTACAATGGGAAGGCACCTTTGCCGAAGCAGCAGCAGGCGGAATTAAGGAAATTCAGAAGCAATTCCAACAGCGTGTGACGGAAATCAACCATGTGCGGGAGCGCAATAAGCTGCTCGGGCTTTCTTTTCACACGACAAGCACAGGCTTTACTCATTATGCGGCGGTTCAGGCAGAAGCAGTAGGCTGTGTGCCCGAAGGCATGTACAGTCTCTCTATTCCCAGTCTGACCTATGCCACATACGATCATCAGGCGAACGAAAACATAGAGGCTTCCTACGAATACGTATATAACTGGATCAGACAAAACGGACATAGGCCACTTTCGGATGGCTTGACGCATTTGGAATTTTATCCAATGAGCCGTGACCCTTATGCACCGAACCCGGAATTCACCATCCTCATCCCGCTTGCAGAATAAGCTATCATTCATCCATATTCCTAGAAAAAAAGAGAAGGAACCGACCTGCGCAGCGCCACAGTGTCCGGTTCCTTCTCTTTGCATGCTGGAAGAGGCTCCCGCTCGAGCTAGAAAGCTGATATCCTCCCTATAGCAAGGAGGCTTGTTACTTCTGTTCAGCAAGCTGAACATATTGATAAAGACGGGAGCTATGAAGGAGCAATTGCTGCTCCTCACCGCCTCCCAGCACCATTTTGCGCCCTTCGCTGGCCACTTGCTTCAACAGCGTAGACAGAAAGTCCATCTGCAATCGGGCAGCTTCCTCCGCTTCGCGCTCCAGCCATTCGATATCCTTCAAGGCAAGCTGCGCGGTCCCACGAAGCAGCAGCTCCTCAAACCAGCTGCGCAGCCGCTGCAATCCATCGTAAACCTGCTCCAAAGCCATTCCACTGCTCCTTTTTCCACCTGCTTATTGGCCCTACATATCCAGCTTTAAGCTAATCAACTTCGTATTGTGCAAAAAGCTGATCGGATAAGCCTGGCCGCCCTCTATTCGCACAAATGCATAAAACTGTTCAAGCGACGCAGCGCCGTATCCGGCTTCCAGACGTTTGACGGTCTTTTCCCAGTCCGCTTGATAAGGAAGGATCAGCTCCAACTGTTCGCCTGTTTCATCCTCTACTTCGAGTAAGAGGCTCTGCGAGCTTTTATCGAACCGATTCCCTATGATCCGCGCCAGCTTAATTAAAACAAGCCGTTCCTTTGCGTCTGAAAATAATGCTGGTTCCCCCGCTCCAACACGCCGTAAAGCGGGCAAATCCGAGGCGAGCTGCCCCACATTAAGCTCGTTAATGGATCGACGGGCAACGAGAGTAAGGTTAGCCCCTTCGCCTGAGGATAATCTGCGCTCCTCGTTCACTTTAATGTGCTCGAACACCAGCTCTTCTCCTGCAAACTGGCGCATCGTCAAGCTCGCAAGCCAAGGCGAATAGCTGGCATAATGCTTGGCAAATGAAAAATCATTGCCTTCATAATACACAGCGCGCGCGTCACTATAGGTGTACATCTGCCCATCATCGAGCCCGTACATATAATAAGTGATGCCCCTAAAGCCTGAACGTGTCTCCCACGGCTCGGCGCCAAGACCGTATAGGCGCAGCTTCGGCAGCTCATAATATTTGCTGCGAAAAGTCCCGATAAGCTGCTCCTTCTGAGCAGCAGGAAGCGTCTCCCGTTCGAGCAGCTCCAGAGCAAGATACAGCTTGGTGACGCGATCCAGCAGCTCTATCATCGAAAATCGGACATGCCGGTTGAAAAACAGCTCGAGCTCGCCCTGAATGCCGCGCAAGCCGCGCTCCACGTCCGGCAGTTGGCCACTGCGTGCTGTGACAGCGAGCGTTTCCAGTTGTGCCATATACGACTGGGGTAGACGGGCAAGTCCCGTCCGCAGCATCGCAGTAAGCAGCTCTTTGCATTCCCTTACGGTATCGGGCGAAAAAGCGACCTTATACACTTTGCCGCGCAGCGCTTCCAGATCATCCAGTCCCTTTGAAGCTCGGTAACGCAAGAGGGCTTCCAGCTTTAACAGCTCTCCGGCCCTCTCCTTTATTTTGCAAAGCGCCTTAGCCGGGTTTGCTTCCTCAGTGAACGAAACCTCAGCACCTTGGAGCTTGAGACAGACCGTAAGAAGCGCATTTTGTGTCACTTCCAGCTCTTCCGGGTAGCGCAGCCGAAACAGCACTTCTTCCACAAGGGATACATTAAACGGCTTGATCAGCGGTGAAAGCTCGGCAGCCAGCAGCCAATTAAAGCGTTCCGCAGTGCTGCCTAGCTGTTGCATGCTGCCTTCTAACTCTCCTTCCTCGTGTGCAGAAGAAGTAGTAGTAGGCAGCTGCTGTGCGTAAAACAAAATGGCTATCAGCACATGCTTGCATAAGCTTTCTGATGGACACGTACATTTCCAATTTGTCAGCGTATTTTCCAATATGCAGATCGTTCCATCATTCAACTCACAGCTGACGGATGATTCTCCCCAAGCATATTTGACATCAGTGCCTTTGCTGATATCTTTTAACGCCCGATTATATAAGCCCTTGTTCGAATGCCGAACCAAATAATCCTCGGTGCATAGCTTGGCAAACTGCCCAAAGCTCGTCTCAAATGCGGCAGCTGACATGCTAGCGTCCTGATGCCCGCAAAATATCATAGATCGTCTCACTGAATACACGACCTGGAATTTTGCCTAAAGCTAGAGCCGGAATATCACTGTAGTAGCTGTATTGGCCTTTTTCATTCGCATGGAATTGCAGCAGCTCCAGCGTAATGTCCTCCAAGCCTTCGTAATAGGTGATGCTAGTCCCGCTAAAGCGCAGCTCGGCAAGCCAATCCCCGTAGTCCTTATACAGCTCGCTATACCAGCCGCCATCCTGGGCTGACCCTTTGTACCAGCCATATTTCTCAAGCGCCTTAGGGAACGCTGTAGGCGAAAGCTCTGATCTCGGCAAATCCTCATATACTGTGCTTTGCTGATTTTCTTCTTCCACGAGATGGATTTGACGATTCAACTGCTCAAATGGCTGCTTGATTTCATAATCGTCCAGCTGTGATTTCCAGCCCTCAAGCGCTTCCTGATCCAGCTCAAGCGGATGAACCAAGCCGACCTTGGCTCCATCAGCAAGCTCGTATTCATCTTCATCTACCGTATTAAAGGTGCCATCCTCCATATAACGGAACGTGTCTGTAAGACTGCCTTGTTCATACACGCCCCAGATGAGGCCCACAGCAAACTTCTGCATGACGATATTGCCCACGAACAGCGCCGTCCATTCTTCGGCGGACCATAGCCGCTGTTTAGACAACGATTCTTCCAGTCGCTGCGCTTGGATACCGACCATCGTTTTCAAATCTTTTTTGAGCAAATTGAAATCAGCCTTCGCTTTCGCAGCCAGCTCCGCATCATCCTTTTGCCCCGGCGCAGGCAAGCTTTTGAGCGGTTTGCCTGTTTCTTCATTGATGACGATAACCTCCAGACTCCGGTTCACCTTCACCTGGAAGGTGCGCTCGCCATAGCTGAATTGCTGAGCACCCTTATCATCAAAGCCAAGCGACGTGACCAGGCGGTCTTCGAGCTGCTCTGGCGTAAGTCCTTGATTTTCCGCTGCCAGCTGCAGCGCCTCCTCAGCCGCGCCCTTTACCTGGCGGTTTTTGACGGTTCGCTTGATTTTGTCAATGGCCATTAATGCGGCAGGCTCGCTTAAATAAGATAAAGCCTTGACCGCTTCCGCCGCCATTGCGCCGCGGCTATTTTCCGTCCATTCCTTAATTTGCGGAGCTAAAATTTGTATCAGCCTGCGATCACCGAACAATGCGCCTACATACAGCACCCATTTTTCCTTCGCAGGCGCTTCGCTTTGAATCCACAGCTGAATGAGCTCCGCTGCGAAATTTGAAAGCGAATCGCTGTTTACATAAGAACGCAGCTCGTTCAAGCGCTCATTCGGAGCCGTCGTATGATCCATCGATTGAAGCATCAAATACGACTTGATTCGGTCATCTATTTGCTGCCCCTCCAAATCCAGCAAGGCTGGCAAATCATTTACGGACAGCCAGCTGAGGCGGGCCGTTTTTTTGGCATCCGCTTGATCTGCAAGCGCTGCGTGCGCATGAACTGGGCTTAAATCAGCCGTATCCAGCAAAATTTGAATAAGCGTGCGCCAGTCCTCCGATTTTTCCGTTTCCAGCAATTGCTGGTATGCCGCCTTGCTGCCTGTTACGCTGCGCAGGGAGTTTAGTACCAGCTCTTTAATCGCTGCTTTTTTCTCGGTGCGATAAAGGGTTAAATATAATGTTTCGTCAGGCACTCGGCTGAATTCAGCCAGCGCAGCTCCGCTTGCCTTTTTCGATGAATCCAGCAGCCCCGCACGGATTGCTTCCGTCAGCTGTTCAAGGGTCAAAGCATCGCGATCCTCAAAGGCAATTTCAAGCACCGTCAGCCGAGAATCCGTAGGTAAATTCTTATATTGCTTCAATGAATCCGTTAAATTATTTCTAATAATGGATCGATATTCGCTTTGCGGCATCGAACGGTAGTAATAATCTCTCATGCCATTAAGCATCAGCAAGCCCGAAAGCAGACGCTCACGGCTCACCTCAGGATCTTCACCATAAAGCTCCAGCAGCTTTTGTCCGCTAAACGAATAGGAATGGTACATTTCCGACACGAGAGTCAGTGCATCGCATTCCGGTCGTGTAATCAAAATGGCCAGCCGCCTTATATAAGGCGAATCGGGAGGCAAGAAGCTTACAGCTACAAGCAGGCTTTTGCGTTTGCTGTCCCGGTTCCTTGGGTCAAACAACGAGCGATTCGTTTCATCCTTCCAGTAATCCTCGAAGGAAGTTTCCCCTTCCAAATAACGGGCGAGAAACAGACCATGACGTCCTCCCTCCGATTGTCCCCTTAATACAGCGAATACCGCTTGCGTAAGCGTGCCGGCTTCATCTGACAATGCAATCCCGCCATCTGTGAGCACCTTATGCAAATAAGCTTTGTAATACGCCGAACGTAAAATTTCATAAGCACGCAAAGCTTGATCCGGCACACTAAGCACATAGCTTTGCAGCGCGCTCCACGGCACCATATAGCTATTCAGCTCTCCGCTTAGCCGTTCAATTAACTCATAAGGCTCCTGGAAAGGAACGATGCCCTCCAGCAGCTCGTCCGGCTTTTTGGCGCGTCTGTCGAGGGCAAGCAAATGCTGGCGGACCTCAAGCGGATATACTTCATGCAGCGTTCTGACTGCATCAAGCAGCGCTAAGCCTACATCCCCCGGCTCGTCCAGAAACAGCTGCTTGCCGCCTTTAACGTTAATGACATATAACAAAGCGCTATGAATCTGGGTCAATGTCCGATTAAATTCGATGCGGGAAACTTCTCCGGTCTCCTGTGCTTGGAGATCAGGATAATGTGCCGCAATCGTTTTTTCGCGTTGGCTCGTTATAAAATCCGCGTTCAGCTCCCGAACAGAATAATTTTCCTTTGCTTTGAACGGGTACGCGATGATCGGCTTCACCGCAGCATTCAGCAGCTCGCGAAGCTGCTCCGTATTTTCGGCCAATACCGCTTGCAATATTTCCGGAAACTCGCTCGCGAGTCTTTGGCTGTTAAATTGATGGGGCGATGTAGGATCAAGCAGGGAATACAGCTTTAGAAGCAGCAGCGTATTAATAATAACGCCTGTATCTCCAGCATCCTTTTTGCCAAAATTGCATTTGCTAACCCTGCTTTTCAGCTCATCCATAATCGCCTTATCTCCGGCAAATTTATGTATTTTCTCCATTCGTGGCAGCAGCGACTGCAAGCGCTGGCTTCCCGCTTTGCTTTTTCCTGCCAGCCCTAAAGCATAATGCCCGTCGCCCAAGCAGATCGCGAGGCTGTATCCCTGCCAATAATAGCTTCGGCTAGCATTGAGTCCCATTCGCAGCATGAGTGCACCCGCACGAAAAAACACATCGCTGTCATCCTTCTTCGCAAGCTTCTCAAATAGATCCATCGAACGGTAGGCATATTGCATGGAATCAGGCAGCAAATCCGGGAATTGCTCTGTTCTGCCCATTACATAATCGATAATGATTGCGCTGCGGTCCGTATTCTTCGAATACTCCTGAGAGAGTGCTTCTCCAAACTTTTCAACCAAGGCTTCAACTTCACGGTTTTCCGTTATCATTTTCCGAGTCCTCCCAAAAATTAAGTTATAATATCGCCGATCCAGTCGGCTAGCTCATTTGGTGTAATCGCCGCAACATGAGCCCCCATATTGGTGAGCGTCTGCGCCGCATGTTTGTTATAAACAGAGTCCCCGTTAAAATCGAGTGCGGTCAGCACCAGCAGCTTGCAGCCTGCGTCCAAAATATCTTTGCAAGCCTTATACATATGTTGAATCGGGTAGCCTTCCTCCAGATCGCTGACCAAAATGTAAATCGTTTTGCCAGGGTTTTCAATCAGCGTCTCGCCATAGCGCAGCGCTTTGGCAATATGCGTACCGCCGCCTAGCTGAACGTTCATGAGCAGATCCACGGGGTCCTCCAGCCTGCTCGTCAAATCAACAACCTGGGTATCAAAAATAAACAAGTGCGTGCGCAGCGCATTCAGCTTGTAAAAAATGCTCGCCATCACCGCGCTGTAAATGACCGAGTCCAGCATGCTCCCGCTCTCATCCACGCCAATAATAATGTTCCATTTGTTATGCGGCTGCACATTGCCGTCAAAGTAAAGACGGTCGATCACAAATCTGCCTTTTGTGCGATCATAGTTTTTTAAATTTCGAGAAATGGTTTTCTTAAAATTTAAATTGCGCAGCGACTTCACAGAGCTGCTGGTGTAACGGCTGCGTTTGCCGAGTATGCTCGCTTTCGCCTGCGATTCGAGCTTCTGCCGCAAATCCTCCACTACTGCACGAACAATTTCCTTCGCGCTTCTTAACACATCGCCCTTCATCCGACCTTTGAATTGCAGGATGTTCTTGAGCAGATTCATGTTAGGCTCAAGCGATTGAAGCAGCTTCTTATCCGTCAGAAGCTCGGTCAGCCCATAACGGTCCAGCGCCTGCTTCTCCAATATTTCCACCGTCTGCTTCGGAAACAGCTCCCGCACTTTATGCAGCCACTTGGGAACGGTAAGCTCTGAGGCTCCCCGCCCTGCTGATCTTCTGTAGCCCTGCTCCTCGCCATATTCGCGATCGTACAAAAAGCCAAGCAGCTCATCCATTTCCGTATATGAAAAATGTTCGGGCGAATAGCCTTCGGCTTCGCTTAAGCCTTCCTCGGCAGCCTCCCCAAGGATGAGCCGCCAGCGATTTAAAGCTTCGGCCGATGTACGGCTGCCTGTAGCAGGGGGAGCAATCGGGGCTTGTCCCATCTCACCATGCTCATGCTCACTTCGCTCATTCTGCCTGTTCAAATCAGCTTCCATGCGGCAAACTCCTTCCGAATGGCTTCATCCAGCGCCTTGGCTTGTATAAGCGTCTGCTCGTCGATGGGCGGACGCTCCAGCTCTTCCGGCTCTGCTTGATGCCGTTTAGCGACCCGCTCTGCAATTAGCGACGTCTCCATTGGCGTAAAATAGGTGAACGCAAGCCGCAGCTCCGGCACCATCGCAATAAAATCATCAGGAGGAAGCTCCTCGATTAAATAATTCAATTCGCCCAGCAGCAGATCATCGTACAAAAAAGCATCGCGCGCGATTTCAAACATCCCTTGCAAATATTTTGCCGTCTGCTTGGCCTGCTCCGGCGTTCCGCGAACGTAGCTTCTGGCGCGCTTGACCATCTCTTCACGCGTCCTGTCACCAAGCCCTGCTAATATAGCCATCACCACTCCCTCCAATTGCGGAGAGAGCTTCCGGTCTGACAGCAGCTCGCTCAAATGCCCTCTGAACGTATCATTCTGAAAATGCGCTTCAGACGACTCCGACAGCATCGCCAGCAGCTTAAGCCCTTGTATAATCGCTGGATGCTCATCCGAATGGATGGCTGCAAGCCCCAGCAGCTTATCTACCGCATTGTTATAAGCTTCCGCTACGAGCAGCGGCAGTTGTTCGTCTGCCGCAAGTCCCAGCAGTCTGCCATGCTTGCGCAAACGATTTAATACCGTAAGCGTTTGGCACAGCGACAGAAAATTTCCGTCCTTGCGCAAAGCGGCCTGCACCTGCTCATATAACCGCCTCGCTGTATCCTGCAAGCCCATAAGAAGAGCCTGCAGCAGCGCATTCGCGATTTCGCCGCTATGATGATCGGGAAGCTCCTGTATCCGTTCCCCGATTTTGCGTGCTGCCGCCTCCTTGAGCGTTCCTCCATACAGCGAGTTTTCGATTAATCTCGCCTCAATGCGGGACGAATACGCGTAGACCCAAGTTTCACGAACGAGATTCATATGCCGATAGGCGACCCAATCTGGTCCAGACTCCCGTATTGCAAAATCTGGAACGAGGAAGCTCGCGCATTGCAGCAGTTGGCTAAGCAGACGATGCTCCGCCTTGGCGTACAGATCAAGCACCTTCTTGTGCTTGCCGGTCGTCTTAATCTGAAGCCCTGACGCAGAGCAGCGATTCTTAAAATCTTCAACAATTGGCACCGTAAACGGATTGGGAGCGACAATGCCGATTTTATCCCCTGTCAGAAGCAAGCGCAGCTCCTCAAGCGGCTTGTCCGTTGCAAGCGTGCTCTCCCCCTTCACGAAGGAGGAGAGCACGGCGTCCAGAAGCTCGTACACCCCGCCTTCCCTTTTGCCCCGAAGCACCGCAAGCCCTTGAATCATGCTGTATGCCTCAATCGCATCGCTCGTCGAAACCTCCTCTTGGCCTTTGCGCAGCTTGCGCATCAGCTCGGATAACAAGGAGAGCGCTGTCTGGTTATAGGGCTCTGTTTTATGCTGCAGAAGCTTATTCCAAATAAGCTCATAATAGTTCACATAAGGCATCCCGCTCGCATATCCATTCAAGCGATCCGCTTCTTCGAACGTGTAGACCATCGGATACAGCTGCTGTTGGACGGTTCCACCTTTTTTCCCCTGCTGCTCCTTATGCTGTTCTTCCCTCGCAGGCTTGTCTGCTTGGGCAGCTTCCAGCAGGCCGTACGTATGAAAGCCGCCAGTAATCACTAGAACACGCTTATGCTTAGACACAGCTTGCTTGATGCACTCTCTCATATACGCCTCTCTCGCCATATCTCCGGAGGCATGAAGCTGTTCCTCCGAATAGCACATACGAGATAACGCACAGTAAGTAAATACATTCCGTACAAAAGCTTCCGTCGTAGCTGCTTGCCCTTCGATTTCGAACAGCTTTTCCCACAGCTCATCAAAGCTGCGGCAGTTCATTTTACGGCATAAACGATTAATAAAATCGGAGCTGGCAAGCAAGGTTTCATCCTGGATGGACGTCTCCTGTTTTTCAGCTTTGGTTCTCGATTCATGACTAAAATCCAGATCAATAAACGCCGCCGGTATGCCAAGATGCGCCGCTTCCTTCATGGCCACATACTCCGGAGAATAACTTAACAGAGGATAATAGCAAGCCGATCTTCCGCCCTGTTCATCCTCGTAAGTGCAATACAAACTGACGGGCGTCTCCGTCGCCTCATCCGCAAGCACCGGAATGAGCGGAGTGCCGCTCGTTGGCCCTTCGATCAAAACAATGTCCGGCTTATATTGCTTCATCACCTTCAACAGATGAAAGGAACAAGCTGGACTATGGTGGCGAATGGGAAAATAAACGGTGCCGCTGCTCAGGTTAAACACCTGCTGATCAAATAAGGACGGCAGATCCTTGTCAGCCTCGCCCGTTAACCAATCCATTTTCTTTCCTCGTAATAGTCCTTCCATATCACATCTTCCTTGGAGCGTTCTTTGACGACCTTGGAGAAGTAGGTTTTCAGGATGGACAAATCCTTCTCATTTTCCTTGGCAATCGTTCCGAGCATATTTTGCACGAGCCGATCAAGCGAAATCGATTTATTTTCATAATAATAGGAGGTCATCGCGCTTTGAACATAGACAGAAACAGCTTCTGCCGTGCTCATGGAGGCTGCGGGGATGTCGATTTTGTAGCCTTCGCGCGTAATGCCGGAGCGGAGCTCCATAAATGTCGTCGCCAGCAGCTCGACCACATTCAGGTCAATTTCCGCGTCAACGCCACTATGCATAAGCAGGCTTCGGGCTTGATTTTTAATAATTTCCGCTTCCATCTTCATGCTGCTGACAGGCTTAATCGTCTCGAAATTGAATCGGCGCTTCAAGGCACCGCTCATTTCGTTGACGCCTTTGTCGCGAATATTCGCCGTTGCTATAACGTTAAAACCCGGCTTCGCAAATAATACGCCGCCGTCCAGCTCAGGAATATTCATCACCTTGTCGCTCAAAATGCTAATTAAACTGTCCTGCGCTTCCGCTGGGCAGCGCGTAATCTCTTCAAAGCGGGTCATAATGCCCTGTTTCATTCCATTATATAAAGGCGCTGGCACAAGCGCGGCCTCAGATGGGCCTTTGTCCAGTAGCATCGCATAATTCCACGAGTATTTGATCATATCCTCCGTCGTCCCGGCTGTGCCCTGAATCGTATTCAGGCTCGTCCCCGATATGGCCGCCGACAACAGCTCACTGAGCATCGTCTTCGCTGTGCCTGGATCTCCAACGAGCATTAAGCCCCGGTTGCCTGCCAAAGTGACAACGGCCCGTTCGATCAGCACATCATTTCCGTAAAATTTGCGGGTAATGGCGACTTCTTTGCCGTCCACGACAGCCGGCTTGTCTCTGCCAATTATAAAGTCACGCACATAGGCCGGAGACAGCAGCCACTCGGGCGGACGCTTTCCGGTATCCTCTTCACGCAGCGCCCGCAGCTCTGCTTCAAATAACATCTCAGCCGGCGGCTTGATCATATCCATCATTGTGATCTCCCTTTCGCAAAAACAGATCATATGTTCTTATTTTTTTATAATACCATAGCACACGCCGTTCTTTCAAAATATTGGACAAAAATGGTTGTTTCGAACCATTCATTTAGCACCATCGGTCTACATTTTCCGCTATAAAATAGGTCTCATCTTTGATAATATTTTGGGATTATATGTATTTGTAGTTGGGAGGGGCTGTAGCTTACGAACATTTCATTTATTTGTCTATGGGGAATTAACGTGGTTGAAAGCTTGTTTGATTCGGCAAAATGGAATGACCGCCCTCGCCCTGCCGGAAACGCTCAAGCGAGCGGCGGCCATCCCAAACTTCAAAATTACTGTTCTGCCGCCAGCTTATGCACCTGCTGCAGCAGCTTTGTCATATCCATGCCGGCGTGGTTGCCGAGCAAAATAACCGTCATTCCGCTATCCAAATTACGCAGCATTCCTGTTGCATAGCCACTACCGCTGCCATTATGGAAAACGCCCTTCTCGCCGTTCAAGTTAATTGCAATCCAGCCGTAACCGTAATTTTTATCCGAATGCGGCGTGTACATCGCTTCAAGCGACTGCTCGCTTACGACCTTGCCTGCCCGAAGCGCCTGATCCCATTTGAGCAAATCATCGACGGTCGAATACAGCGTTCCCGTTCCCGACTGCGATACATAATACGGCGCTGCGGCCCACTCGTTATTTTTTTGCAAAATATAGCCCTGAATGGTCGGGCTTTCAGGCGTAGCCGTCCCTGAATTTTTCATGCCCAGCGGAGTGAGAAAATGCTCGCTCACATAGTCGGCGTAGCTTTCGCCAGACAATTGCTCCAATATATAGGCCAGCAGTACATAGCCGTTGTTGCTGTATAAATAAGTCGTGCCTGGCTCATATTTCAGCTGCTTCGTCCGAAGCTCCGCAATCGTCTGCTCGATGGTAACGTCGCCGCTTCGTGTAAATTCAGATGGAAGCCCTGACGTATGCGACAGCAGCATATGAATAGTTATATCATCGCCGCGGGGAATACCCGTTACGAATTTGGACACCGGATCGGTTAGGCTCAGCTTCCCTTGCTCGACCAATTGCATAATCGATGCCGCTGTGAATGATTTTGTAATGGAAGCGATACGGGACTTGGCATCCGGACGATTCAATGTATTCGTTCCAGAAAAGCCATAGCCTTTACGAAGCAGCACCGCCCCGTCCTTCGCTACAAGCGCCATGCCCGAGAAGGCTGCTTCCTTCAAATAAGCGTCAATGGCTGCATCTTCTTTTCCATACTTCGTTACTGCATCCGTCTGAATCCGGATCGTCAGAAGCTCCTTCGTCTGTGAAAGCTGCAGCGATGCTTTGAGCGCATCCGTTACTGAACGCAGCGGAAGCATGAGTGTGCCTTTTATGTTTAGAGAAGGCGCGGACATGTTCATGACCAGCCCGTCCACCGTTACTACGGATGTTCCCGCCTGATGGACAATGACGTCTCCGTTCACTTTAATCGTTGCGGTTTGCGTCTTCCCATCCCATTCGATATTGCCCGCCGCTGCCTTGCCCGCTTCGCGAAGCGGCACGAATGTGGTGCCGTCCTTAATAAGCGGCTGTACGTTCCATGCCACCGCCTTGCCATTCACCTCGACTGCGATCGACTTGCTGCTTGCCGGCTGCACTGCCTCTACCTGGCTGCTTGGTTGTGCGGCCGCCGCTGCACTGCCAGCACCAGCAAACGCTGATACGGCAGCGATTCCGATCAGTGCACTACGCG
Source organism: Paenibacillus sp. JT22N15 (assembly GCF_059383755.1). Taxonomy (NCBI): domain Bacteria; kingdom Bacillati; phylum Bacillota; class Bacilli; order Caryophanales; family Paenibacillaceae; genus Paenibacillus; species Paenibacillus sp. JT22N15. The sequence goes on from NZ_JBXENV010000002.1 coordinate 26,616, forward strand.
CCACTGTGTGCCCGTTAAACCATCCTGCTATCTTCTTTCCTCTTATGCCTGTCATTTCATGCCAACTCCTTCTTCTCATTCACTTACGCTTACAGCTAAACCTATTCGTTAGCCAAGCCTGCAATCCGTTCAACAATCCTTCCTCTATTATAGACGCAGCAAATGGGAAAATGTAGCGGCGCCATAAATGAACAAAGGCGCGCAGGCAGGTTTAAGCTCCTGCTGCGCGCCACTTACTCTAGCGCTATATGATATATATAATAATAGGCCGATTTTATTAAGGCTCCTTCAGAGCCTCCACAACCTGCTCCACATGCCCCTTAACCTTTACCTTGCGCCATTCGCGGGCGAGCTTGCCTTCAGCGTCGATAAGAAAGGTCGAGCGTACGACACCCATATATTCCTTGCCATACAGCTTCTTAAGCTGCCAAACGCCGAACAGCTCGCATACTTCATGCTCCTCATCCGCGAGCAGCAGAAACGGCAGCTCCTTCTTCGCAATAAACTTCTCATGCGACTTCACGCTGTCAGGGCTAATCCCGATGACAACGGCGTCGCGGTCAACCATCCCTGGATAGGCATCGCGAAAATCGCAAGCCTGATCGGTGCAGGTGGGCGTATTATCCTTCGGATAAAAATAAAGCACAACCTTTTTCCCCGAGTAATCGCTAAGGCTCACCTGCGTCCCATCCGATGCCGGAAGCTTAAAATCCGGCACCGCTTGTCCCACTACTATCGTAGACATGTATTCAACCTCCGCTTCCCATTTCTATATGTATGTAGAACTATGAACATTACTTCGTGTATTGGACACTCTTGACTTACATTGAAACGGCGAGGAATAGTTCCTCGCCGCATTTAAACAACTATTCATTACGAACCAGCACCGCGATAACGCTTCACGCCATGGTTCCACAGCAGCAGGCCGAGCGTGAAGAACACGAGGCCTACGACCGGTGTCAGCAGCGCGAGCTGGGACAGGTCATCCGCTTTCTTTTCGAGGAAATACGAAGCGGGAATGACGCCGACGAATGCGAAGGGCAGCAGCCAGGTCAGCACGAAACGAATCATTTTATTATAAATGTTAACCGGGTAACGCCCATAGTTTTGAATATTGTACATGAGCGGCACAATGCCGGTCGGAGCATCCGAGTAGAAGGATATCGCCGACAAGGCCGTATAAATGCCCGCATACACGAGCACGGCCCCAATAACGAATACCGCCAGAAGCACAATATCCATGACATGGAACGGCAATCCCAGCTCTCCCCAGCATACGAACATAATAATTGCGCCGACGACGGAGCCAATAAGGGAAGGCGGATCGACATTTTCGAGCAGCACCTGAAACAAATTATGTGCCGGACGTGTCAAAATCCGGTCCATTTCCCCTTTAACAATATACCGCTCGCTGAAATTCCAGATGCTGAAGAAGGTGCTGAAAATGCCATATGGAATCATAAAGAAGCCATAGACGAACACGACCTCAGCCTCCGACCAGCCGCCAAGCGATGGCGTATGGCGAAAAACAATTAAAATAAAGATCAGGTTCATGAACTGGAACATCATATCGGACAAAATCTCGATCCAGAAATCCATCCGGTAGGTCAGCCGCGTCTTCGCGTAGTTTTTAATATATTCCCAAAATAATTGTGCGTACAGCATGCCTGACTTAACCTCCTTGCACGAACAGACGCTTGCGCGCTGCCCGCCATGTGAACCAGATTGGCACAAGCAGCACGACGAACCATACTACTTGCAGGCCAAACACGCCAGCTATTTCGCTGCCCGGCGTCCTGCCTGTGAATACAGAGCTCGGCAAATACGTGATGGCCTGAAACGGCAGCCATTTCATAATCGCTGCGAGCCAGCCTGGGAAAAAGGCAATCGGCACGACAACGCCGGAAAATAAATCGACCATTACGCGTTTCATCCGCATCATGCCCTCGTTATTTTCAACGAAGAAGGCAAACAGCCCCGTTAAAATGTTAATTTGTGAATTAATGAGAAAGCTGAACAGCAGCATAACTAAATAAATCATCCATGTCATCGGATCGGTCGGCAGTGTCACCGGAAAAATCAGGCAGACGATGATCATGCCCGGAATCATGAACAGCAGCAGGCGGAATAAGCCTTCGCCGAAGCCCTGCATCATTTTCACGAGCAAATAGGAATACGGCCTTGTCATTTGGGTAGCGACGCTGCCGTCCCTAATGTCATTGGCTATTTCACGATCGAGATTGTTAAAATAAAACGCCCTCGCCATCCACGATACGGCGACATACGTCGTCATCTGGGCGACGGTAAAGCCCGCCAGCTCCTGCTGCTCCCCGAAAATCGCTTTCCACAAAAAATAATACGCCCCGATGTTAATCGCATAAATAACGATACCACTGTAATAATTAACGCGGTATGCCAGCATCGTAATAAAACGGATGCGAATAAAATCCAGATAAGCGCCCATCATGAGACCGTCGTCTCCTTAAGCGCTGCCTGCTGCTCTGATTCTGTGCTAGCCGAGCCGGAGCGGTAAATTTCACGAACGATTTCATCCGTGTTCGTCTCCACAATTTTAATGTCCTGAATCGCAGCACCGCCTACGACTTTGGACAAGGCATCAGATACATTGATCGCATGCGGCAGCCACATTGTTGCCGTCAAATCATTGTCCATTTTCCACGTCACATCAAGATCGCCAGTAAGCGCTTGAAGCGTCGCCAGCTTCGTCTGCGAACTGAACTCAAAGTGAATTTCGCGTCCCTTGCTCCAGCGGTTTTTCAAGTCCTCCAGCCCGCCGTCATAGATAATGCGCCCATCATCGAGCATAATGACACGTGAGCACAGCGCTTCAATGTCTTGCAAATCATGGGTCGTGAGCAAAATCGTCGTGCCTTCCTCACGGTTCAAATCCTTCAGAAATTCGCGAATTTCTGTTTTCACAATAATATCCAGCCCGATCGTCGGCTCATCCAAAAATAAAATCGACGGATTATGCAGCAGTGAAGCGACAAGCTCGCAGCGCATCCGCTGGCCGAGGCTCAGCTTGCGGACAGGACGGTTGAGCAAATCGCCAAGATCAAGCCGCTCAATCAAATTGTTCAGCCGCTTGCGGAAATCGGCCTCCGATACACGGTACACTTTACGCAGCAGCTGGAACGACTCAATAACCCCGATATCCCACCATAGCTGCGAACGCTGTCCGAACACAACTCCGATTTCAGCGACAAACTTTTCGCGGTCCTTGTAGGGAACATAACCATTGACACGCAAATCGCCGGAGGTTGGCACTAAAATGCCGGTCAGCATTTTAATGGTTGTCGATTTGCCTGCGCCATTTTCACCGATATAGCCGCAGATCTCGCCTTGCGGGATTTGAAAGGAAATATCCTTTACGGCTGTAACCTCCGTATACTCGCGTTTGAACAGGTCTTTCAGCGCCCCGGACAGCCCTTCCCGGTTTTTCTGTACATTAAACTGCTTGCGCAGATCCTTAACATCTATTGCCAGCATTTGTTCGTCTAGCTCCTCTCCGTTAATACGGTCGACATTCCCCGGGAAATTATGCTAATCCCCCGTTTGCAAAAAGAGCGATGATTCACGGTCATCACACTTCATTATCCTATATTCTGATAAAACTTGCTTCCGTATGTCCTTCCGAATTATAATTTTACAATATGTAATCATACAGCAGATGGCAGGGCACGTAAATGCTATTAGAGAAACGTTTTACAATGGCAGTCAAGGGGAATGAATGGAAGACGGGGTACTGTGAAATTTTGAAAGGGGCATTACTAGCATAATGGAAAAACGGCCGAAGAAAGCTAAGCTATCAAAAACGTGGAAATGGATTCTGACAATTGTCCTTATTCTGCTGGGAATCGGTATTGCTTATGCAGGTTACTGGATTTATGGCGTTTATAATGCTACGTCGGATTTCAATAAACCTAAAGAGGAATCAAGATTTTCCAATTTTGAGGACACTGGACTCGAAGCACCTAAATGGGAAGGAACGGAGCGCGTCAACATTTTGCTGCTGGGCGGTGATGCTCGCGGTATGGATGAAGGACAAATTCCGCGTTCAGACTCTATGCTTGTTCTTTCCATAGATCCGACTACTAAGAAGGCACATCTCTTGTCGATACTCCGCGATACTTATGTCCCAATTGAAGGACATGGACGGGGAAGAATTAATACAGCTATTACACTAGGCAAGCCCGAGCTGGCAATGAAGACGGTCAGCGATTTGCTGGGACTGAACATTCAGTATTATGTTTATACCGACTTCGAAGGCTTTAAGCAATTAATTGATACATTGGGCGGCATCACGATCGATGTCGAGAAGGATATGCGTTATACCGACAATGCCGACGGCAACCGTTACGATATTGATTTGAAAAAGGGCGTCCAGCTGCTGGATGGCGATAAAGCGCTGCAATATGTACGCTTCCGCCACGATGCGATGAGCGACTTTACACGTACGGAGCGCCAGCGCAAGTTTCTGCAGGCTCTTGCCAAGGAGATGCAATCGGGCTGGAATATTCTCAAAATGAAGGAAATATTGGAGAATGTCTCTCCTTATATTGAGACGAATTTGACCGTCACCGATATGCTCAAGCTCGGACAGCTTGGCGTTGACTCCCATGTCGCTGGCACCGCTCAGGTTCCGCCGATGGATATGATTACGGATGAAGATGTTGGCGGCGCTTCTGTACTTGGCGTACGCAATGAGGACGAGCTTAAGTCCTATGTGGACACGCTGCTGGAAAGCGACGATACGCTTGCTTCGCCTGAGGGTTCACCTGGCGCTGATGGCGCTGATGCCAGCAGCAATCCTGAAGCATCGGCTACACCGTCACCGTAAGCCAAACCAAGCGCTTCGCAGCAACCGACAATTGAATAGAGTCAGTAGCATGTATTATTGCTGAAACTGGAAGTTCGCTGCTTGAATAAGCAGCAGATTGATGTTTGTCGTCCTCATTCCGAGTGGAATGAGGACGTTTTGATGTTAGATATTTAGGCTGGCAATCTCGCTTTATAAGCGGGATGCTGCACCATTTTTCAAGGGGGAATTATTGTTATGACGATTCACAGACCACGCTCCGAGGCGCTATATGCCGAAGCGCTTGAGCATATTGTAGGCGGCGTCAACAGCCCTTCACGTTCGTTCAAAGGTGTTGGCGGCGGCGCACCCGTCTTTATGAAGCGTGCCGAGGGCGCTTATTTCTGGGATGTCGACGACAATCGCTATATCGATTATTTGGCGGCTTACGGCCCCATTATTACGGGACATGCCCATCCGCATATTACCGAAGCGATCGTCCGCGCCGCGCAAAATGGCGTTTTGTACGGCACACCGACCGAGCTTGAGGTTCAATTGGCACGCATGCTCAAGGATGCGATTCCCTCTATGGATAAAGTGCGATTCGTCAATTCCGGCACCGAGGCGGTTATGACAACCATTCGCGTGGCACGGGCTTACACGAAACGCAGCAAAATTATTAAATTCGCCGGCTGCTACCACGGCCATTCCGATCTGGTGCTCGTCGCAGCAGGCTCTGGTCCTTCCACGCTTGGCATACCGGACAGCGCTGGCGTTCCGATTAGCATTGCCCAAGAAGTCATTACGGTGCCTTTCAACGATATTCCAGCCTTGAAGCAGGCGCTTGAACGGTTCGGCCACGAGACGGCTGCCGTTATGGTAGAGCCTATTGTCGGCAACTTTGGCATGGTGATGCCGCATGAAGGCTATTTAGAGCAGCTGTGTGCTTTGACGCGTGAGGCTGGAGCACTTGTCATTTATGATGAGGTCATTAGCGCATTCCGTTTCCATTACGGCTCCTCGCAAACGTTTGCTGCCTTCCCTGATCAAGCTGCCATTGAGCCGGACCTTACAGCGCTTGGCAAAATTATCGGGGGCGGACTCCCCATTGGCGCGTACGGCGGACGCCGCAGCATCATGGAGCAAGTCGCGCCGCTCGGCCCTGCTTATCAGGCTGGAACGATGGCGGGCAACCCTGCCTCTATTTCCGCAGGCATCGCCTGTCTGGAAGTTTTGAAGACGCCTAGTATTTATGAGCGTATGGATCGGCTTGCTGGTCAGCTTGCAGGAGGACTTAAGGCAGCAGCAGACAAACATGGCTTCGTGCTTACGATTAACCAAATTCGCGGATCGTTTTCGGCCCATTTTTGCAATCATCCGGTTACGAATTATGATGAAGCGCAGGATACGGACGGCGAGCTGTTTGGCCGCTTCTTTAAGCTGATGCTCGATCAGGGCATTAATTTGGCCCCATCCAAGTATGAAGCGTGGTTTCTGACCATCGCCCATACTGATGAAGATATCAATGCGACCATTGAAGCGGCGGAGCACGCTTTCAGTAAGCTTTAGGAGAGGTCAGCCCGATGCCTTCTGTAATAGAAAGGGACATGTTGATGAATCCATATTTGGAATTTGACCGTGCCGCTTGGTCGGCGCTCCGTGATCATACCCCTCTGCCGCTCACGGAGGAGGAACTGAATGAGCTGAAGGGCCTCAATGACCAAGTATCGCTTGAAGAGGTTGAGGCGATTTATTTGCCGCTTACCCATCTGCTGAACCTGCATATCGAAGCTGCTGAGCGGCTAAAGCAGGCTTCGGCTGCATTTTTGCATATGGAGGCGCCTAAAGTGCCGTTTGTGCTCGGCATTGCAGGCAGCGTAGCCGTAGGCAAAAGCACGACGGCGCGGCTGCTGCAGCGGCTGCTTTCCCGTCATGGGAATGGCCGCAAGGTCGATCTCGTTACGACAGACGGCTTCCTCTACCCCAAACGGGTACTGGAGGAACGCGGGCTAATGAAGCGCAAAGGGTTTCCTGAAAGCTATGCCGTCAAGACGCTGATGGACTTTATGGGGCAAATTAAATCGGGAAATCCCCGCGTGAAAGCGCCGATCTATTCTCATCTGACCTATGACATTATTCCCGGGCAATATCAGTTTGTCGAACAGCCGGATGTGCTGATTGTCGAAGGAATTAACGTTTTGCAGGTTAGCAAAGAAGCGCACTCTTTTGTAAGCGATTTTTTCGACTTCTCGATTTTTGTCGATGCGCCAGAAACGTTCATAGAGCGCTGGTATGTCGAACGATTTTTGATGCTGCGGCATACCGCTTTTAAGAACAAGGACTCCTACTTCCATCGCTATGCAAGCCTCACTGATGAAGAGGCTGTTGAGACGGCAGCAACGATTTGGAAAGAAATCAATGCCGTCAATTTGTACGACAATATTTTGCCGACGAAACGGCGGGCGATGCTGATTTTAGAAAAGGATGCCCAGCACCGCATTCAGCAAATCCAGCTGCGGAATTAACTCAGCGCAGCTGCCAGCGCCCTTTTGGATGAATGGCTGACATAGCAAAGCTGCCCTCCCTGATAAGAGGGCAGCTTTATTTTCTATTTTTGAATATAAAGGAGGCATCGTTATGGGCTGGGAATATGGCATAAAGACCACAAACCCTTCGATCCTGCCTGAGCTTGTGGTACGTCTGGCTGATGCTATTCATGTAACGGAACCATACAGGCTTGAGCGTTATGAGAACAGCTTCGCCCTGCTTCAGGATGATTCTTCATGGCCAAAAATACTGCAGGTATCGATAGAAACAGCAGCTGGAACCGAAGATATGACCGATGGTGAGGCTTATGTTTACTGTCTATTTCATATCCGCGGCGAGCTTGCGGCTGGCTGGTTGAAACACATGGAGCGGGAAATAGAAGCTCAGCGATATGCTGGCAGGCTGGAGTGGTTCGAGCTCTAAAGGTTAATATATTGCATTACTCGTTTTTGCCCAATAATCAATATCATAGTGTATTTCATCTACGGAAGAGCGTAGCGGCATCCCACTTATTGAGGATATCGAACTGCATTTCTTAGAGCTGCCGAAGCTGGATGATCGTGCAGTGCCCGCTCTACATGGCGGACTAGTCAATTGGCTGCTTTTTCTAAAGGGTACGCATAAATTCAATTGGGAGGTGCTTACTATGAACGAGCCTGTATTAAAGAAGGCTATGACTACATTAGAATTTCTTAGTCAGGATGCTGAGGCTCGCAGATTATATAAGACAGGCAAAAATCCCTTCATGATGAGGCATCTATGATTGAGGGAGCGCTTGCCGAAGGTAAGGCACGTGGAGAGGCACGTAGAGAGGCACGTGGAGTCCTTCAAGGCGAGCAAAAAAAAGCGCTCGAAGTTGCCCAGAAGCTTTTAGCACTCGGCATTGAAATTTCGATTATTGCAGAGGCCTCTGGTTTGTCTGAAGCTGAAATTATTTCGCTTAAGAAACAACAGTAATACGGTAGCACAAACGATGTGGTATTGCCTGATATCACATTGCTCTATATAAGACATTGAGAAAATGTTTGGATGCCATTAGCGCAGCAGCAAAGAAGCAGCCCTCAGAAGGCTGCTTCTTTGCTGCTGCGCTATAGATCGCTGCGCACTTATTTAAACAGATGACTGACCACATCCTCAGCCTGCTCTGCTCCTTGCTACTCCGTCGCCTCAGCATCCGCCAACGCCTTCAAAAACGGCTCATGCATAAGCCCATTTGAAGCCGCCACATTTCGGACGCCGAGGTGATAGCCTTTGCCCTGTGTATCTGTAACGATGCCGCCTGACTCCTGTACAAGCAAGGAGCCTGCCGCCAAATCCCAGCTGTTCAGCCCGATTTCCCAGAAGCCAGTCAGGCGGCCTGCTGCCACATAAGCCATATGGAGCGCAGCCGAGCCCGATGAGCGAAGATTGCGCACCTGCGGCGCAAGCGCCTGAATGCCCTTCAAATTCAGCGGCAGCGCATACAGATGGTCTGCCGGGAAGCCTGTCGCGATCAAGCTGCTGCTGAGCGTATCTTCCTTCGACACCTGCATCCGCTTGCCGGATACATAGGCTCCTTTGCCTTTCTCGGCAAGGAACAACTCGTCCTTCATCGGGTCATACACGACCCCGACGATGACCTCTCCTTTATAAGCAAGCGCAATCGATACGACGAAAAACGGAAAGCCATGGACGAAATTCGTTGTCCCATCAATCGGATCGACAATCCATAAATATTCCGCCTCGCTCTGATCGGCGAGCGCCTGTGCTGAAGCCTCAGGCCCGGGCTCAACCCCTTCCTCACCCAAAAACGAGTGATGAGGAAAATGAGTCAGAACAAGCTTCTTAATCAGCTGCTCCGAGCCTTTATCTACTTCCGTTACTAAATCATGAGAAGAATATTTCATATCCAGTCTATTATAGTTTCCTAGTTTCGTCTTGATCCATTCGCCCGCTTTGGCCGCGCAATTTATCGCAACCGCAGTGAAGCTTTTGCCGCTTACAACTGAAGGTTCACGCTGATCACTCACGGTGCATCACCCAACTCTCTTTAATAAGTTTAACTATTAACATTATCTATTATTACGCTTATAAATCAATATGCGTTCCTGTCTTTTTGCTAGATTCTAAAAATGGCTATAGCTGCCTAATACCTTCATAGACCAATTGGCAGGCCAGAACGAGCAGGGTAACCCTTAGCAGCCATAACAGCCCATTGCCGCTCATCTTGTTTGCAACATAGGCCCCAAGCTTTCCGCCAACCCATGCGCCCGGAATAAGCGCCAGCAAAATCCACCAGTTGATTTCCCCCAGCCATACATGCGTGGCACTGCCCAATATCGAGGATAAAAAAATGACAAACATCGACGTAGCAGTTGCCGCATGCGGCGGAAAACGGAATAACAGCACCATTAGCGGTACGAACAAGGAGCCACCGCCAATGCCAAACAAACCGGAAATGATCCCTACACCAAACCCAATTACAAGCATCGGCCAAATGGCATAGCCATACGTATGCTGCTCGCCAGCTGAATCCACCATCGTCCGCTGCACCGGCCACTCCCGCGCAACCGGTTTCAAATAATTTCGCACAATCAATAAAGCAGATATAAGCAGCATAAAAATGCCAAAGGACAAATTAAAGGCGGCGCCTTTCAAAAGCCCTGTCATAGCCGCACCCAGCATCGCAGCCGGACCGCTTGTCGTAAACAGCAGCCAGGCGCTGCGGTAATCGACGATTTTGCGCTTCGCATAGGATAGCGTCGAGGCAAGCGCCGTTACAATAAGCATCGTAAGCGAGGTGCCTACCGCTGTGCCATGGTCGATTGGCGCGCCCATGAGCGAAGGCCCCAAATACATAAGCGCGGGCACTATAATAATGCCGCCGCCCAGGCCGACAATACTTCCGAACATCGCTGCTGCCATCCCTAATAATACGAGTGCAATCCATTCAAACAAGGGAGTCACCGCCTTCTGTTCAATCATGATGCGTTACATGTTCCCCTACACCATCACTTTTCATTCCTAGTAGAAGAGCACCGTCAACGATAGCTGACGGTGCTGCATGCTTTTGAAAATCTTATAGCTCGGTTACCTCAATACTGCCGCCGTCCACAATCCGAACGCCTTCGCCTCTAGCCGCCAATATGCGGAAATCATCCATAAGCGCCAGCAGCGCTTTATCCTTGAGCTTCGCTTCGAGCATGCAGTCAAGCTGCGGCGTCACCGCCGCCACCTTCCGCAAAAACAACAGCAGCTCGCCTGCATTCAAATAGTCGGCATGACTGCGCGGATTCGGACCTTCCTTCGGACTGGAAAAATGGATTTTGGGCGGCAGGCTCATTTTTTCCGCACCGTCCGCAGCCTCTGCCGCTTCGCTATTAAGCCGCTGCTCTTCAAGCAGCCACGTTTCAGCAATTTGCGGCCAAAGGCTGCTGCACAGCTTGTCCAAGGAGACGCCGCCATCATTCACTTGATGGTGATGCACATCAAGCACCATCGGCACTTCCACGGCCTGAGCCGCCTCCAGCGTCTCCACTGCATTGAACGTCTTATCGTCGTTCTCCAGCGTTACGCGGTGCCGATAGCGCTCTGGGAGCGCATGAAACTGCCGGATAAAGCGTGCACCTGCGACCATCTTGTCGCCATATGCACCGCCAATATGTATGTTGCACTTGACTGACTCCGGCAGTCCCATCGCCTCTAGCATGCGGACATGATATTCCATGTCCCGTTTGGAGCTTTCCAGCACCTCGGGCCTTGGCGTGCTGAATACGCAAAAATGGTCGGGGTGAAACGAAACCCTCAGCCGATTATTTTGCACAAACAGACCAATTTCACGAAAAGCTTCACGCAGCGCCGGATACGCATCCCAATCTGCTACATCCTGATGGGTCGCCAGCGGAATCAGCTTTGAGGAAAAGCGATACATCTGAATATCGCTCGCCTTGGCATGCTTCAAAATCCGCAGCGTACTGTGCAAATTGTCCTCGGCGATCCGCTCCAGCTTGCGCAGAGCCGCTTCGCGGTCACCAAGCTTCGTAAAATTTGCAAACGTCATCGTCCGCGATGGCGAAGCATTTTCCAGCAGCATGCTCATGGCTACGAACCCGAATCTAACCAGCATCCGCTATTCACGCTCGCCAAAAAACATTTCGTAAGCTAGTGCAGTCTGCACTTTAGCTTCTTCCTCAGTCAGCTTTCTCACAAGCTCCATCTCCACTTCAGTCACTTCTTCGCCTTGAAAATTAATTTCAGCGATCGAAGCGAGGATGCGGACTATGGCAATGGCCTCATTGTTCGTCGTATACGCAATGACCTTCTGGCCGGTAGGGTATACGCGAAATCCGCTCTTTACCATCTTGCCCTTGCCGTATTCAAGCAATTCATGAAGCTCCTGCTCTGACTTGAATTTGCATACAGAATTAAACTCGGTTGAAAATCCCATGAACTCCCTCCTTTCTCTAGAGTGAATTTCCATTGCTTTTATTACGCTTCGCTAGCGCCGAAATTGATTTTTTGCTTCTCGCCATGCCGTCTCAAGGCAAGCTCAATCAGCTTATCCAGCAGCTCGCGGTAAGGCATTCCTGTTTCTTTCCACATAAGCGGATACATGCTGAAAGGCGTAAAGCCCGGCAGCGTATTAACCTCGTTAATAAACAGCTGGCCGTCCGACCTGCGCATGAAGAAATCTACGCGGGAAAGGCCCGATCCATCAATGGACAAAAAGGCGCGAATCGCCATTTCCCTGACCGACTCTGAAATTTCCTCCGAAAGCTCGGCTGGAATTTGCATGACCGATTTGCCATCCACATATTTTGCCTTATAGTCGTAAAATTCATTAGAAGCAATAACCTCGCCCGGCACAGAAGCTTTAGGCTCGTCATTGCCAAGCACCGCGACTTCGATTTCTCGCGCATCGACAAATTCCTCAACGATGACTTTGCGGTCATACTTGAAAGCGTAGTCGATTGCCGACATCAGCTCTTCGCGGTTGCGCGCCTTGGAAATGCCGACACTGGAGCCCAGATTGGCTGGCTTAACGAAGCATGGGTAGCCGAGAGCCACTTCACATTCCATTACAAAAAAGGCAGCGTCCTTCTCCCACTGCGTACGGTTGAAGTAGCGGAACACGCATTGCGGCAGCCCTTCTTGCGCAAATACCTTCTTCATCGTCACCTTGTCCATGCCTACTGCCGATGCCAGCACGCCTGCGCCGACGTACGGAATGTTAGCCATTTCGAACAAGCCTTGAATCGTGCCATCCTCGCCAAATGTGCCATGCAGCAGCGGAAATACGACATCAATTGCCGTTGCTCCAGCTGCTGCTGCACCTGATGTATCTAAACCGGCAAACAGCGGAGCAAGCGGAAAGCCCTCTCCGGAAGCGGCTGCTGCAAGACGCAGCTCGCTGACGGTTTGCGGCTTGCTGCCTAGCTTGCCGCCCACTCTCCACTCGCCCTGCTTAGTAATATAGAAGGGGGTAATTGCGTATTTATCGTAATCAAATTCTCCCATTACTGCGAACGCTGTCTGCAGCGAAACTTCATGCTCGCCTGATTTTCCTCCATAAACAAGTGCTACGTTTACTTTCGTCCCCATCGCATATCCTCCGGTAAAATAATAAATAATAACTTATAATTGATCTTCAATATGAAAAAAACGGTACCTGGTCTGTTCCGTCCAGGCATAAGAATCGCGATAGTCCCAGTAGCGATGGCGGCTGGGTACAGTATTCGCATTAACAAGCGGCATACCCGCTGCATCGAAAGCCGTTACAATCGTGCTGTGCTGAAAACGGTTGTCTCCGTTCCAGTCATAAGTGATCACATCGCCAAGCTGGAGCTCTTCAGCCGAGTCAACGACTCTGGCTCGAAGTCCTGACTGCCGGGGAGTGGATAAGTAGTTCGTCAGCGCATTCGACACCGACCAGCTGTAGCTCCACCATTCCCTGCCTCCGTTACGGCCTTTGTACCACCAGCCGCTGCCCCTGTTACCAGTATAATTCATCGGAGCATTGCCTGCAAAGACCGACTGGGAGATGTAATTTGTACAATTGACCTCAAACTCCTCATATGCAGGGTTTGGTACATTCCACCAACGGTCGGCATAAGCGGCGGCCAAATCGCGCCGATACAGCGCGCGGGCGCTTTGGGGCTGGAATGCTGCAAACAGGTCATAATTCAAGTAGGGCACCGAGCGAAGACGGAAATGCTCTTCTTCCTGCTGCTGCTCTTCCTCTCCAACCGAATTTTGATCCTGAAAAGCATGCTCGAAGCGTGGACGCCGTTCCGCAATGATCGGCTCAATGCGAACGATGTGCCAGCGTTCGCCAGCAGCAGCCAGCCATAGCCGCTCCACTTCTTTCCGCTCTTCTATATAACGCAATCCTCTATGCTCAATCTGCCGCTTAATATGCAGCCGAATGAGCACGGACGCTTCTGTACCAGACTCCTGCACCCTGACCAGCTCCGCCTTCGTCTCGCTGCGCGAAGGCAGGACGCCGCGCAGCAAATCCCGCTCGCGCAGCCGGTTCAGCCTGCCGCGGAGCCTGCCGCAATGATCCTTATCCGCGACGAAGCCATCTACCGCTGCTGCATGCTGCTCGGTTTCCGCCTGATTGTACAGGCTTACATACTGATGCACGGCAGGCTTCCAGCCTTGCTCTTCCTCTCCAAGCAGCGGCGGCGAATCGCCTGAGCGCATGAGCGAGGTCATGGAAGAAGCAGCCATTCGCGAATGCTCAGCAGCGGCTGTCTCTGGCTTCTGCTGATTCTGGTGCTTCTCCTGCTGAGCTCCGCCTTTCGTCGTTCCCTCTTGAGCATGCTGCTGCGCGTGCCGCTGGGCGGAGCGCGGCTGAAAGGCGGACAGGTTCAGCAGCGGCTGCCGCTCCTGCTTGCCTGCACGGCGGCCTGCCGTTTGTTTGTCTGATCGCAAGGACATCGGCTTTCCCTCCTAAAAAGCAAGCTTTAAATCCGCACGTGCTGCGGCGGACGCCAGGCAAGGGTGCGGAGCGCCTAATCATTTTATTTATATGTTCACATTCCTCCAAACATGAGGCTCTAGCCAAAAGCTCGCATAATAATCCATTATTAGGTTAAAACAAGCCTTGCGGATGGAGGTTACATTCGTCCATCAGCCTAAATGCCTAAAATGGGCGCCAATATTCGAGAAAGCGGGTACAATTGGACTTTACGAGAGCCCCTATTTAGCGATATACTAGAAGCATAGCAAATTTGAAATCGTGTTTCACAGAGCGAAACACCCACTGAAGAATATTTCCTTTTCTTTTTCAAAAGTAAAGCCACCTAAGGAGGAACTTGAACCATGTCTCAACAAAATCATTACTCCGTTCGCACCTCGCTTGACGTAAACGGCAAATCCTTTGCGTATTACCGTTTGTCCGGCCTGGAAGAGCAAGGCCTTGGAAAGATTTCCAAGCTTCCTTTCTCCATCAAAGTCCTGCTCGAGGCTGCTGTACGTCAATTCGACGGCCGCGCCATTACGCCTGAGCATGTGAAGCAGCTGACAACATGGGCAGATGGACGCGAGGACAAAGAAATTCCGTTTATTCCTGCACGTATCGTATTGCAGGATTTCACGGGCGTTCCCGTCGTAGTCGATCTGGCAGCTATGCGTGATACGGTTAAACGCGCTGGCGGCGACCCTAAAAAAATCAATCCGCTCGTACCGGTTGACCTCGTAATCGACCACTCGATCATGGTTGATGCATTCGGCAACGCGGACGCGCTTGAATACAACACCAAGGTAGAATTTGAGCGCAATGAAGAGCGTTACCGCTTCCTGCGCTGGGCCCAAACGGCGTTCGATAACTTCCGCGCTGTACCGCCGGGAACAGGTATCGTTCACCAAGTTAACCTGGAGTACCTTGCATCTGTAGCTGCTACAAAAGTCATCGATGGCGAAACGGTTGTTTTCCCGGATTCCCTCGTTGGTACGGATTCCCATACAACAATGATCAACGGTCTTGGCGTAGTCGGCTGGGGCGTTGGCGGTATCGAGGCTGAGGCAGGCATGCTGGGCCAACCGCTTTATTTTGTAACACCTGAAGTTATCGGCTTCAAATTGACTGGCAGCTTGGCAGAAGGCGCTACGGCGACTGACCTTGCGCTGACTGTTACGCAAATTCTTCGTAAAAAAGGCGTTGTCGGCAAATTCGTCGAGTATTTCGGTCCCGGCCTGTCCAACATCAGCCTTGCTGACCGTGCAACGGTTGCCAACATGGCTCCTGAGTACGGCGCAACCGTTGGCTTCTTCCCAGTCGACAGCGAGACGCTTAACTTCATGCGTGCAACTGGCCGTACAGAAGAGCAAATCGCTCTGGTTGAAGCTTATTACAAAGCACAAGATATGTTCCGCACAGATGAGACGCCAGATCCTGTCTTCTCCGATGTGATTGAGCTTGATATGTCGACTGTTGTTCCTTCCCTTGCTGGTCCTAAGCGTCCTCAAGACCGCGTTGAGCTGACAGCAATGAAAGATGAGTTCAACAACATCATCCGCACGCCAATCGATAAAGGCGGATACGGCATGTCAGATGAGAAGATCGAGCAGCTCGTTGACGTGAAGCACCCGAACGGCCAAGCTAGCAAAATGGGCACTGGCGCTGTTGTTATCGCGGCTATCACAAGCTGTACGAACACCTCCAACCCTAGCGTTATGCTCGGTGCAGGCCTTGTAGCGAAGAAAGCAGTAGCTCTCGGACTAACCAAGCCAGCATATGTGAAAAGCTCCCTGACGCCGGGCTCGCTCGTCGTAACGGAGTACTTGAAGAAAGCGAACCTGATGGAGCCGCTTGAAGCGCTTGGTTTCCACGTTGCAGGTTACGGCTGCGCAACTTGCATCGGCAACTCCGGTCCGCTTCCTGATGAAGTAGGCCAAGCCATTGCTGACAACGACATGACGGTAGCGGCTGTATTGTCCGGTAACCGTAACTTTGAAGGCCGTGTTCATGCTCAGGTGAAAGCGAACTATTTGGCTTCTCCTCCGCTTGTTGTTGCATATGCGCTTGCAGGAACGGTTAACATCGACCTATCCAAGGATGCAATTGGCTATGACAAAGACAACAACCCGGTCTATCTGAAAGATATTTGGCCAACTTCGAAAGAAATTCAGGAAGCAACTGCGGCTGCGCTTAATCCGCAAATGTTCCGTGATAAATATGAAAATGTATTTACGCAAAATGATCGTTGGAATGCAATCGACGTACCAGAAGGCGAAAGCTACGAGTGGGATCCAAAATCCACTTACATTCAAAATCCGCCATTCTTTGAAAACCTTGGTACGGAGCTTAACGACATTGCCGACATCCATTCTGCAAATGTGCTTGCGCTTATGGGCGACTCGGTTACAACTGACCATATCTCCCCTGCCGGCAACATTAAAGCAGATAGCCCAGGCGGCGAATATTTGATCGAAAATGGCGTAAAAAGAGAAGATTTCAACTCGTACGGCTCGCGTCGTGGTAACCACGAAGTCATGATGCGCGGTACATTCGCCAACATCCGTATCCGCAACCAAGTGGCTCCGGGCACTGAGGGCGGCGTAACGACTTACCTGCCTACTGACGAAGTAATGTCGATCTACGATGCTTCCATGAAGTATCAAAAATCCGGCAAAAACCTTGTCGTTATCGCTGGTAAAGAATACGGCACAGGAAGCTCCCGTGACTGGGCGGCAAAAGGTACATTCCTGCTCGGCGTAAAAGCCGTTATTGCTGAAAGCTTCGAGCGTATTCACCGTTCCAACCTGGTAGGCATGGGCGTACTGCCACTGCAATTCCAAGAAGGCCACGGCTGGAAAACGCTTGGTATTACAGGTCGCGAAACGTTCGATATTACTGGACTGTCCAATGATGTGACAGCTGGCGAGACGGTTACCGTAACAGCAACCCGTGAAGACGGCACAGCGTTTGAATTCCAAGCTATCGTTCGTCTGGACTCCATGGTTGATGTAGACTACTACCGTAATGGCGGTATTTTGCAAACCGTGCTTCGTCAAATGATTGCTAACATGTAGGAAGCATAAGCTTTCCCTTGATTCGCAGAAATTCAGAAAAGCAGCGATTTCCCCTTAACGGGAGAATCGCTGCTTTTTGTTTTAGGGGCACGGGAAAATATCCGACCTCAAGCCTCAAGCTTCAAGCTTCACTTTCGCACATACAGTGAAGCAGAAATCGCCGGAAACGCGTCGAACATAATGAAGCAGTCTGGCCTGCTCGTTCCCCATTCACTGACCGCTGCTGAGTCTCTTTTCTACTCCTGATCCAGAGGCTGCTTAATGCCATCCTCGTAGAAATCGAAGATGAGCTGCTGCTGCGTGCCTCTTACGGCGTAGAACACATCGGCCAGCGTTTTCCCCCTATGCTTCTGCCCCAACGCTTTTTCCAGCCACTCTCGGGTCAGCCCTTGCAGCTTAAGATTAGCCTCCACCACCATGCCATCCATAATCAGCTCCACCGGAAAAGCCTGCGCTTGCAGCGAAAGCCCCATATCCTGCTTGGTGATAAGCCGGTATGCATCCTTTTTCAGTATAGAGATTCTGCCATTGTCTTCGAGCAAGGCATACTCCACCTCTTCAATATTAAAAACGCCCCTTTCCCTTAGCGCTTGGTTCAGCGAATCCAAGGTATAGCGAATTTTACGCATGTTGGTTTCCATGACTTTGCCGTTTTCTATCAACACGGTAGGGGAACCCGAGATCCAGCTGCGCATCTTTCGGCTTTTGAGAGCGATCAGAGAAAGCAGGAAAGACATAGCTGTAATCACAACCAGCGACAGCACGATGTATGTGGGTTTCAGGGTGGCATTAAACGCCAAATTCGCCGCCAGAGAGCCCAGCGTAATGCTGGTTACAAAATCGTTAAACGTCATATTCGAAAGAGTCTGCTTTCCGAGAATCCGGGGAATGAGCAGCAGCAGTCCTACTGCGACAATCGTCCGGATCAAAATTTCCACATACGTCATCTTCAAACCTCCTCCCCCCATTATTTCCAAAAGGAATTAAAAAAAGCAGCGCCCGCTTCACTTTTCCTCAAGTGAAGCGGGCGCTGCTTTTCTATTCATCCGTTCAGCATGCAAGCATGCAGCTGCCTTGCTGAACGCTATTTCATCATCGTGCTCATCCGCTTGGACGCTTCCAGCAAAATAGGAGCGGCATCACGCATTTTATCCATCGTCATGCGGCTTGCCGGACCGGATACGGATAAGGCGGCGACAAGCTTGCCTTCCCGTCCAAATATAGGCGCGGAAAACGCCGCTGCGCCAGGCTCCCGCTCCTCAAAGCTCGTCGCATAGCCCTGCTCCGTAATGTCCGCAAGCTGCATCTTATATTGATCGAGATCAATCGTAAACAGCCACGACGGATCGCCAAAAATCTCTTCCCGCACGAGCGGATCGGCGTAAGCGATCAGCACCTTGCTGGATGCCCCTGCGTAAAGCGGGAGCCTCGCTCCGATTGGCGCTACCCGGCGCACAGGCTGATTGCTCTGCACCGCCTGAATGCGAATCCGCTCCGAACCGTCGCGCACGTAAATGCTTACGGTCTCGCCCAGCTTATCGCGCAGACGCTCCATCTCCGGCTGCCAAATGACCGCTGGATCATCAGTGCGGGATAAATGTGCAGACAGCTCCCATACTCGCATGCCAAGCCGGTAGCGCTCCGTTACCAGGTCGCGCTCGATAAAGCCTTTATCTTCAAGGGTGGCCAGCATCCGATGGACTGTGCTCTTATGAAGCCCTGTCCGCTCGGCGATTTCCGTCATAACCAGATCCTTTCCCGCTGTAAAACAGATCAAAATATCCAGCGCTCGTTCAACTGCGCGTACGGTTGATTTCCCTTCCTCCGCCATGATGTGCCACACCTCCCTCGTTTCATTAAGTGAAACTCATTCTCACACAGTATAACTCATCGAAGGCTTAATCGTAAAGAAAAGATCCTTTGATTACAAAAGCATTACAACACCTTAACAATACGTCGACATCAATTGACAGGCACTCCCGCTCCGCATACGATTAAAGTACTAGAAATGAGAAGCGTTTACATAGTTCGGGAGGAGGAGAAGGGTATGAGCACAACAATGATGACATCTGTTTCAATGGAGGGAACCTTCCCCCAGGGACTGCATCCCTTTCCTTCTCTGGATAAGCTCCAACTGCCGCGCCCGAGCGCAAAAACCAGGAGGTTGCACGCATTGGTTGCCCTTATTGCCTCACTGCTTGCTTTATGCATGATCATCGTCGTTATCTTCCACGCCTATGTGGCCTGGATGCTCGCCTATCCCTACGTCGCTCCGCTCACTTCCAATCCGAAGGCTGCAATCGGGCTTGATTACGAGGATGTGCTCATTCCAAGCATCAGCGGCAAAACCAACGTCAGCGGCTGGTACGTACCTGCCTACAGCGATGATTCGAACAGCGAGCCAGCTGCACGCACGATCGTGTTCAGCCATGGCTACGGCGCTAACCGCGAAGAAACGTGGGTACCGATGTATGATTTAACGAAGCTGCTTAATGGCCTTCATTATAATGTTATGCTTTTTGACTACGGCTACGCTTCTGCTACTGATAAAACGGCAGCAACTGGCGGTTTGGAAGAATCCCAGCAATTGCTCGCCGCCGTTCAATATGTGAAGGAGCAAGGCTCCAAGGAAGTGATCGTCTGGGGCTTCTCTATGGGAGCCGGAACCGCCATGCAAGCTGCGCTGCAATCCAAAGATATAAACGGCATGATTCTTGACAGCCTGTTCGTGCCAAGCGCTGATTCGCTGTTCAACAATGTCAGTCAGGTTGTGAGCCTGCCGCGTTTTCCGTCTGAAGCTTTGATCGGGGCACTGCTCCCGCTCTGGACAGGGGTAGGCATCGATTCCGTCCCAGCCGAGCAAATGATGAATACGAGCTACGATATTCCGATTTATATTATACATGGCACGCAGGATGTGAAGTCGCCATACACGACGGCTGAGCATATCGCAGACAAACAGACGAATCCATTGTCCCGCTCGTGGATCGTGCAGCAAGGACAGCATGAAATGCTGTTCCGCGAGCATCCGAGCGAATACATTCAGCGCGCCGCGCTTTTCCTCAGCCAAGTCAACCAGCAGGTGCTCGCTGATCAAGCTGATCCGGCAGCAGCCAGCGCCTAAACCCAGCGGCATGCCGCAAAGCAAATGCCCCGCACACTGGAGCTTTTCCAGCAGCGGGGCATTTGCTATGCATATAACTTTTACGATGAACCGTTACCGCAGCTCAAATTCCCGCCTCACCTTTGTAGCGCTTGCGAAACTCAATCGGCGAATAGCCTTCCTGCTTTTTGAACAGCCGTGAAAAATAAGAAAAATTGCTATAGCCCGTAATTTCCGCCACATCGCTCACCTTCAGATCCGATTGGCTGAGCAGCTTCTTCGCGTATTCCATACGCTGGCTTACGATATAATCCGTTAGCGAAGAGCCTGTCTCCTTTTTGAACAATCGGGATAAATACGCAGGGTTAAAATGCAGCAGCGAGGCGATTTCCTCCCGGCTGACCTCCTCGGACATTCGCGACTTTACGTATTGCTCGATTTGCTCTACTATAGTCGGCTCGCTCTCCTTCTGATTCGCCGCATGCTCAATGGCCATCTCAATGACCTGCCTCGTCCACAGGCGCAAATGGGCAAGCGACTTCGTGCATGGCGCACTTCCTTCCCGCTTAACGCTGACCGCATCGATAACGTAACCAATTGAGATACCGCTTTGATTGAAGGATTGATAGAGAGACGACAGTAAATGATAATAGAGCGCTTTCAAATCTTCTTTTGAAAGTGGATTTTCCTTGTCGTAGGATGCGAACCATTCATCGACAGCCTGATAAAGCTCCGCATGGCGGCCCTTCTGCAGCAGCAAGGCAATTTCCGCCGGCCAATCTTTACGGCCAAATAGCTGCTCCGGCATCTGGTGCGCTTGCTCGCCCTCAACCCACACGTCCTTCATGTCACCCGCGCACTCCCGCTCCAGTTTAAGCAAGGAGGCGCTGCGGCTCCCGAGCGTACATAGTGCTCCTGGCAAGCTGATATAGCATTTCACCCGGCTGTAAAAATAAACCCCGCAATCCTCGACCAGCCCCATGCATCGCCTGCGCAGCTCGGCAATGCTTCTCCCCTGCTCCTGTGCATGGTAGACGACGATGAACAGCTCGCCATTGCGGCTCTTGAGAACAGCGCCTGGCCAATTTTCCAACACGGTTTCCTCTGCACGGTTCATGACCGCGTACTCCAATATTTCTTCATCCTTTATGCCAAAACGCGCTTTCCAGCCGGAGATGCTGACGAGCACCAGCATAAACTCGCCGCTATCTGCTGCATCCGGCTCCATTAAGGACAATTGGCTAAGCAGCGCTTCATTATTTGGCGTTTTCCCCGCAGGATAAAGCACATCGTTCCAGAAGCGCTCGACCAGCTCCTGCTTGTGATGGCGCAGCACCTTCTCAAACTTGCCCATTCGCCGTTTCAGCAAATTATGCTCCCGATCCTGCTCCAGCTTGCGCAGCGAGCGTGCTACCGTTTCCAGCAGCAGCTCATGTCTGACAGGCTTGAGCATATAATCGAAGCAGCCTGCACGCAGCGCCGCCTGGACATATTCGAAGCGATCATGCCCCGTAACAAAAATGACGCTGGCCGAAAATTGCTCCTGGTTCAGCCATTCGAGCAGCTCCAATCCATTTTCACCCGGCATTTCGATATCGCAGATAACAACATCAATCCGCTGGTCGCAAAAGATGATTCGCGCCTCTTCTACATCCATCGCTCCATACACTTCGCTTATTCCGAGCGATCTCCAATTTACCGTCTCCATGATACTTTTCAAAGCATAAGCTTCATCATCTACCACGAGAAGGCGATACATGATAAGCACCCTCCTTTGCGCTTTGAAATGTTTATTGCAGCGGCCTGCTTCGCACAAGCCGACTATCGCTTGAATGCATCGCTTCCTTCCAAAAGTTTTCCAATTTAATCTTATCAAATTATGGATATTAACACAATATTTTCTCAATTGCCTGAGAGGGTTTTTCCATAAAGAAAAGAGGGCCGCGCAAGGCATATTCACCCAGCACGACTCCTCTTCCCTTCCGGCAAATTATTTACTTGGCCGCTGCTGCATTTTCTAAGGCTCAATGCCCCATACAAGCGTGCCGTTTTGGTAAAGCGTCACTTTATTCCAATCGACGAGCGAAGTTTTGGTCGCATCGAAGGAATAGTCATTGGCCTCATTCAAATTGGACCAATCATTTTTGGAGACACGCGTCTGGATTTGGCCGCTCGTACCACCAGCTGCAATGGAGCCTGCTGCAGCTGTGAAGCTGATTTCCATATACGTATCAGCTGTTGCAGTCGGCGAACTCATAGTCACAAAGGAGGCATGCACATTGCTGCTGCCCACTTGCGCATAGTCGCTCCAGAAGCTATGCTGCTGCGTGCCGTCCGCCGTGAAGTAGTAGCGGATTTTCAGCGTGCTCAAGTCTACTGCAGTCGTGCCATCGTTCAAAATATTAAAGTGCGCCATCATCGCATTGTTCGTAGCATTCGTATCAGCCGCTCTATACTGGACCTTGAGATTGCCGCCGACTGGAGGTGCGACAGGCGTCACGGCTACCGTGTTGGACAGCGTCGTTCCAGCAGCATTTTCAGCAACAATTCGGTACGTATAATTGGTGCCATTCACGGCACTCGCATCCGTGTATGCCGTCGTTGTCAGGCCAGTAGCTACAGATGCAAATGCGCTGCCTCCCGAGGAACGCTCGACATTATAGAAGTCTGCTCCAGAAGCTGCTGTCCAAGACAGTGCCGCTGATGCATTGCCTGCAGTACCTGTCACGGTGAATGCACCAGGTACGACGGCGCCCGGTGCAGTAGGCGTAACCGCCACCTGTGCCGAGTTCACGGATTCGCCTACTGCATTTACGGCAGTAACCACATAATAATAGGTTGTGCCATTCGTAACACTTGTATCGCTGTAGCTTGTGCCGCTAACCGCAGTCGCTACTGTCGTGTATGGCCCGCCCGTTGTTGCAGCGCGCTTCACATTGTAGCTCGTTGCGCCAGGCGTCGTGCTCCAGCTCAGGCTCGCCTGTGCATTGCCAGCTGTTCCTGTCAGTGTCGCCGGAGCGCCAGGAACGGTTGGAGCTGCTGGCGTACCCAGCAAACGGTCATACTCGGCATAAGCCGTTGCAATATCTACCTGCGACCAGAAACGGTGGTACTTGAACGTCGGTACGCCGTTATCCCATGTTTGCGTCGTATTGTTCCACGACGTGTTGTATAGATTGGACAAGTACGACCATTGCGGATCCTGCTGAATCAGTGGACGCAAATCAGCGTAGCCGATATAGACGCCATTGCCGCCTTTTGCCGGATCGGAGGCTACTGCACCGCTGCCCGGAAGCGCGTTGCCTTGGCCAAACGTCCCCGTCCATCCGCTCGGGAAGTAAATTTCCTTCGTGAAGTAGCGGTTGTAATCTGCACGCTGCTCTTCTGTGACGATACCAACGCCATCATTGAAAGTCCAAGCCGTATCAAGGAGCTTCCCAGCCATTTCCTTCGCTTCGGCTGCCAGCGGCGTCAGGCTTCCCGTCTCTGCCTGCGTACCCGCTGCGAAGAACGCGAGTGCTTTAACGTAAGTGCCGAGCGCGCCAACGTCCTGGCTCGGATTAATCGTAGTCGCATGGTAGGTCGGATTGCCTGTGTAGGAGCTAAAGCCATTCCATGTATCCGGCTGGCCATTCCACTCTTGGCCTCCCGGAATCCAGAACTCGCCTGGCGCAGATACAGTCGCTACGTTCACATTGGTTCCGCCCAGTATACGCTGGCCTTGCGCATTCAAATAGTAGCCGTCAGCGTCAGTAACCGGACGCTCATCAACGAATACATAATCCAATGTCCAGTCCACCCACTTCTGGATAACGGTTTTCGCCATTTGGAAGTTTTCCGAGCTAAGGTCGCCATTTTCAGCCAAAATATAATACAGCTCAGCTACGCGCTCAAGCGGCCATACTTGGAAGCCAAACCAAGTGTTCGAATCCGGATCATGATAAACCGGAGCTTCATCATAAGCCATGCCGTAGAATTTGCTCACGCCTGCCGGGTAAGCGGAATATTGGCCATTCCAGCTGTTCGTTGCACCACCGCCCATTGCGCCTTCAGACGATTGCAGCCACGTATAAAATTCCAGCTGGCGTTTAAGCGATGCGTTCCAGTCCGTCTGTGCCGTCGCAGACGAAGGGATAAGTCCGCCATCCTGAGTTGAAAGCGCATATGCGGCAACCGGGTTTTGGTAAGCCTGGTGCGCATGGCTTGCGCCGATACGCCAAGCCCAGTTTCCAGCGCCTTGCTCCAAGCCGCCGCCCCACGACGTATACCATGCCATCAAATACGAGCTGGCATCCTTGCCCGTTCCCGGAGTTGGCGTTCCGCCGCTAGCGCTTCCAATTTTTTGGAAGTATTTATCATACATGCCGTAACGGAGATAATCGCCCATCTTTTTCGCTTTATTCAAGTAAGCGGTATTGTTGTAGCCAAGCTCCTTCGCCCAATACATCACTTGTACGGCGCGGCCGTCCGCATCCGTCGCATTCGTGTAGCGCCACTGCTTAGCAGGCGCCTGATTTTCCTTCGTGAAGAGGGACATGAAGCCTTCGCCTGTTTTGCCGAAGGTCTGATTGTCCTGAGATGGATGCGGGATTGCCTCCCACACCGACTCCTGCTCGCCGCGCTGGAACGTATTAACGTAAGTAGATGTATGCGTTGGGTTTAGAAGATTCCCATAATTGTACCAATTGTCAACGTCGATCAACCAATGCATCAAATACGTTTGGTTGTTGCCGTACGTCGCTTTCAGCTCGGCATCCAGCGGATCTTTGCCCGCGGCATATTTGCCGGAAAGCTGCACCGGATATTGATCCGGGAACGGCTTTTCATCTGCATACGTCGCTGGGCTGTTCGGATTGTAAAAGCTCATCGTCGGCTGCTCTTCCTTGCCGTCTCCTTCATTGACTGGAATGATATACTTCTCCATATTGTCCCAGGCTGCTTCCAAATGGCTCCAGTCCTGCGTATAGTGGCCATACAGCGTCTCCAGCCATAGCCAGTAGCTGTAAGCCTCGGAAGTACTCATATGACCGTAATCCGGCGCTTCACTAATCAGCGTCTCAATGGAGTGATAAGGAATGCCTTCCGGTGAAAAATAACCGTTCGCCGGATTTTTGATCTGGTCGTACATTTGCAGGAAGCGCGACTGCTCAATGCTGACTGCCGCAGCAGCAGCCGCGGATACTTTGGGCGTAGAGCCCCAAAGTCCGGTGGACAGCGTGACGAGCAGCGTTGTTGATAGGACGAGTCCCGTTACTTTTTTCGAAGCTTTCAACGTAAAAATCGGTTTCATATCTTCTTACCTCCCTAATTTGGAATAGCAGCTAACGTCTATTACTAAGGTTCGATTCCCCATACAAGCGTTCCGTTCTGGTAAAGCGTCACCTTGCTCCAATCGACGAATGATGTTTTTGTTGCATCGAAGGAATAGTCATTCGCTTCGTTTAAATTCGACCAGTCTGTTTTTGAAATACGGCCTTGAATTTGACCGCTGCTGCCGCCTGCGCTGATCGAGCCTGCAGCTGTCGTAAAGGTGAGCTCCAAATACGTATCTGCCGTTGTAGTCGGCGTGCTCATCGTCACGAATGTGGCCTGCACATTGCTGCTGCCGATCTGTGCATAATCGCTCCAGAACTGATGAGACTGCGTGCCATCAGCTGTGAAGTAATAGCGAAGCTTAAGCGTATTCATAGCTACAGCGCTTGAACCGTTGTTGAAAATTTCAAACTGCGGCATCATCGCATTGTTCGTGGCATTCGTATCAGCTGCTCGGTACTGTACCTTCAGGCCATCGGCCGGAGTCTGCGTCGGCTGTGGCGTCGGACTTGGCGTCGACGACGGTGTTGGTGTTGGTGTTGGTGTCGGTGTTGGCGTCGACGTCGGTGTCGGCGTTGGCGTCGGTGTTGGTGTCGGTGTTGGTGTCGCAGATGGTGTAGGAGTTGGTGTTACGCCTCCTCCATCAGGTGTTTGACCGAACACGAGTGCTCCAGCATCGTAGACCGGAATTTTAGTCGTTTTTACGGTCTGGCTTGATGTAAGCCCTGCATACGAATAATCATTCGCTGGGTTCCATGCCCCTTGAGGACCGGAAATACGGAACTGGATTTCCTTGCGGAAATGCGGTTGGCCGCCAGGGTAGATTTTCGTGCCTGTAAAGTCCGCCAGCACATAATAAATGTGATTTGCCTCGTCAAATGGCTTCAGGCTAACGGCTGCGCCTTGATTATAGTTGGCAGTGACACTTACATTAGCTGCGGTGTAGCCAGCCGCATATACCTCACTTAAATCAATGAAGTAGCGGAAGGACAATTTGTCTCCCATACGGGCGGGCCATGCCGATTGATTATTCAGGAAAGCTTTGATTTCAGTAAAATTCGAGCTGGACTGATTCACTTGCGCTTCTACAAACATTTCATCGGCCTTTGTTTCGGCCGGAGGGAAGTTTGCAAGCGGCTGCTGGCCTGCGCCGTACAGCAGGTTCATTTTTGCAAGGGAAGCCGTAAAGCCTGCGTTGTAGTCCGTCGCTACCTCATTGCTGACGTAGTCGGTTATGGAATCGGTGTATTGATCCGATGCATTCGGTCCGCCTACCAATGCGCCATAAAGCGTATGACGGTGCGAGGTCGGGTTGCTTAGGCTGTCCGTCCACGAGCTGTGTGAAGTACGATGATGCGGGTGCTCCGGTGCATTGACGCCATATCCGACCACGTAGCTGCTGTTACGCGGATTATCGCCGAGCATATATTTAATCTGGCTAACGGCAAAATCGTTATAGCGCGCTTTTTTGACTGGGTCCGCTACAAAATCCGAATATACAAATGCCAGGAAAGAAGCATTCGCCGCATAGCGCAGGGAGCCCCATGAATCCAGCCATGCCAGGCCGCCCGGCGAATACGTAATTCGCGATCCGTTTGTTCCAACGGTCCAATAGTTCAAATTGCGCTCAGTCGATGCGATAAAGTCACTCGCCTCTGGTCTGCCAAGCTCAGACGTAATCCGGGCGAGCAGCAATTGCGCGCCATAACGCTTGTCATCCCAGCCGATTGTCCATTTGTAAGCCCAAGTGTTGCTTGAGCTGTCTGTATCCCAGTCATAAGCGGATTGAATGGCTTTATTCAAATAAGCGTTATCCTCTGTTGCCAGATACAGCCAAGTTGCTGCCCAAGTCAGCTCATCTTTATATCCGCTCCACGAATTGTAGAAAGAAGCAACATCGGTAATACAATCTGAGTATTTGCCCCGGTATGTGTCTGCAAAGCTGTAAAGCTCCTTCGCGTGCTGGAGCAGAAGCGCAGAATAAGCCGGATCTGATTGCTTAAACACGATAGATGAGGAAGCGAGTGCCGCCGCCGTCTCTCCTGCCAAGTCCGAGCCACGGCAGGTTTCCGTGATTTTAAAAGAAGGACGCGCCATTTGCATCACTTCTGCTGGTCCCCACCAAGCATGATCGGCATTGCCGGCTCCAACCTGCCCCCAAAGCTCATTAGGCGCTGTATGCGCTCTCACAAAATAATCGGTAGCCCACTTCAAATTGTCCAAAATCTCGTTCAACTGGCCAGCCTGCTCATAGCCTTCCTTATATTCATAAACCGACCATGCCAGCATAGTAGCTGAAAAAGCCATCGGAAGCCCAAATTTCACATGATCCCCAGCATCATACCAGCCGCCTGTCAAATCGACGCCATGATCGGCTCCGTCGAGCAAACCGGAATCGCCACGCCATTCGACACGGTTCGTGTCCGGAAGCGGTCCTGAACGCTGAGTCTCATAAAAATAAATCGCTTTCTGCAATGCCTCTGCATAATTATAATTACCTGCCGCCTGGACGCTCGAGATTGGCTGCAATGGCACGCTTCCTAGCAGCAGTGCGATTGCAAGCGCCTGAACGAGCACCCATTTGATCCGCATTTTGCGGTTTTTACTCAAAACCAACAACTCCTCTCATCTTTTTCACTGCCACTTGCTTCGTATTGGCCTTGTCTCTGTTCTCTCCTCCTCCCGCTTCTATTCCGTCGCCCTCCCCACTGTATAAACTAATACGAGGGTCTAATACCATTTTATAGGATCAAATTCAGGTGGCACTAGTCCTTTAAATGACTTCTTTACTGTCACTTTAATGACTTTTTTGACGTTTTTTTCGTACAACCCCTACTTAAGCCCTTCCTTTTTTAGGGATAATAGTACAAATTGTTCCATCATCTAGGAGCAGTTCCAGCCCACCGCTTGGGATGCCTAAAAAAACAAAAAAGACCCGAATGCCTTTCGCCTAGCCAGCGAAAACATTCAAGTCTTATGGAGTGTGTCCTTCCAGATCTATATGAGAACTTGAGGATTATTGCAAGCACGTTCTATTTTTTCTTTTTCAATAGCGGCCCAAACAAGGAGATCAAAATAATGATCAAGCTGACCGAGGCTATCCCATAAGCATAACCCCCATGAAACACGAGCTGCGGCTGAGCGGGCAGAAGACGATTAGCAAACACAACGAATCCAAAATACGCTCCCAGAGTAACCAGACTTATTGCACAAGTAATCCAAACGGATTGGCGCTTCGGCATGAAAGCTCCCTTTCTTAACGCGATCAACAGCCCACAAGCCAATGCAGAGGATAAAATGATATAAGCGATGGTTTCATATAACGGAATAATCAATTCCCCAGTGAAGCCCATTATAAAACGCCATAAAAGCAATAAAGGAAGCAAGAGGGCATACGTTTCAAGCTGCTCCCGCTTTGTTGGCTTAGGCAATTCCCGAATGATTTCATCACAATAGGACTTAGGATTTTGCCCAAAAACCTGCTCGAACGATTTCCCATCTTGTTGGGCCGTTAATAAATGGTCCTCCAGCTCCATAAGTATTTCACTGGCTTTCTTGTCAGAAACAGAGCTGCTGCGAACGTAAAACTTCATTTCGTTTAATAACGTTTCATTTCGTGGATTCAGCATCCTACACACCTTCATTTCCTAAAATTTGGTTTACTGCGACACTTAGCTCTTTCCATTTGCCGCGAAACAGCTCAAGCTGCTGCTCCCCTTCCGGGGTCAGACGATAATATTTGCGGTTTGGCCCAGATGCAGAGGGCCGCTGCGTACTCGTTATAATCTGCTCTTTCTCCAATCGAAGCAAGAGTGGATATATGCTGCCTTCCTTAGCGAACACGAAGCCATTTACGGCGAGCTTCTCCATAATTTCATACCCATATGTCTCCTCCTCAGCTATAACTGCCAGCAGACATCCTTCCAGTACCCCTCTAACCAATTGACTAGACACGATCAAACCTCCATTTCGCAGCCATCCCACTATATTGCAAAGCAAGGTAGCGGATTAAAAAAAGAACTAACTTGTATTGCAAGTTAGTGACTTAATCTTATAATGGTTCCCCATTTTTTGCAAGCCCAACATTTTTTGATCAAAAAAAACCGCTCCACAAGCTGGCGCATGATGCACACTGGCCTGTGGAGCGGTCTTTGGTTATCCAATCGCTACTACGAAAAAAATTAGGACTTGAGCAAAGCTAAAAATTCGGAGCGCAGAGCCGGATTGGAACGGAACTCTCCGCGCACCGCAGACGTCACCGTCATGCTGCCAGGCTTCTTCACCCCGCGGGAGCACATGCACAAATGCTCGCCTTCCACGACGACCATAACGCCATGCGGCTGCAATTCCTTGTCTAAAATATCCGCGATTTGGCTCGTTATCCGCTCCTGTACTTGCAAGCGTCTTGTAACGGCTTCTACTAGGCGAGCCAGCTTGCTGAGGCCAGCAATCTTGCCGCTTGGAATGTAACCAATATGTGCTTTGCCGAAAAATGGCGCCATATGATGCTCGCACTGGCTGTAATAGATAATATCTTTTACAATAACCAGCTCTTCATGCTGTTCATCGAACGTAACGCCTAGCACCTCGCTCGGATCAACCTCATAACCTGCGAAAATCTCTTCATACATGCGGGTGACGCGTGCAGGCGTCTCCAGCAGCCCTTCCCTTTCCACATTCTCGCCAACAAGCTTCAAAATTTCCTTCACATGAAATTCAATCTGCTCCCGGTTCTGAATGACTTTAGAGTTGACGTAATCTTTCTTTCCCGCCATGCGGACCACCCTCTTTTTCGCTAATCAACAGCTGATGCCGTTATCTGCGCGGCATCTTCTGATTTTTGTTCATATTCTGGTTCTGGTTTTTCATCATGTTCTGGGCACGCGTCATCTGCTGCTTATTCAGATTATAGCCCATTTGCTTCGCCATCTTTTGAATCATTTCTGGATCGCTTTGCATTTTCTCTAGCTGTTTGCGCAAGTAGAATACGCCGATGAAAAACCCACCGACTGCCCCCACGATTAATGTCACAATCGGAATAATGTAACTCCACATAAAAAGCAACTCACCTGACCCTTTCCCGACTTAAACTTGTCTATAATGACCCCTATAATAGCATGTAAACTTGACATTCGCAAACGTTGGAAGCGCAAACGGCGTACCCTATTCCAGCAGCCGCCAAACGCAGGCGGCGGCTGGATCAACGAGGGACCGTATCGGCTCCTTCTGCTAGCGAATGCAGCGCCTGCTCCATATAGCGCCGCGCGTCATCATCCGCCTCCTGCAGCAATGCCTGCCGGATCGCTTCCTCTGCCTCTGCGCCGCCAATGCGGCCCAGCGACCATGCTGCCGTTCCCCGCATAACCGGGCGGACATCCTGGCGCAGCACTTGAATGAGGTCCGGAACTGCACTGGGATCTTTAAAATTGCCCAGCGCAATAACGGCATTGCGCTGAATGGGCTTTTTGCCCCTCCAAGCAGAAGAGCTGCTCGCATATAGACGTTGAAATTCTTTATTGCCAATCGTCAGCAGTGGGGTAAGCAGCGGCTTAACCAGCTCATGATCCGGCTGAAGCTCTGGCTGATGCGTCCAGTTTTTGCCCCGGTTTACCGGACATACTGTCTGGCATGTGTCGCAGCCGTACAGGCGGTTGCCGATTTTTCGCATGTAGCCGTCTTCTACAAAACCTTTCGTCTGAGTAATAAACGAAATGCAGCGGCTCGAATTAAGCTGGCCTGGGCCCACGAGCGCATCCGTCGGGCAAGCATCAATGCATTTGGTGCATTCGCCGCAGCCATCGGTCACTTCCTCATCTGGCTCCAGCGGCAAATTCGTAATCATTTCGCCAAGGTAGATCCACGAGCCAAGATCCTCGGACAATATTGCACAGTTTTTGGCGCTCCAGCCTAGTCCAGCGCGCTCGGCAACGGCCCGATCGGATAAAGCTCCAGTATCGACCATGCTTTCAGCCCGAAAGCCCGGTACGCGCTCTACGAGCCAAGCTTCAAGCCGCCCAAGCCTGTTCCTCAGCACCTTATGATAATCCTCGCCCCAAGCCGAGCGGGACAAAATGCCCCTTCTCGCTCCCGGCTCCGATTTAGGTGGTTGATGGAGCTTGGAGGGATAAGCGATCGCGATGGCGATAATCGATTGCGGCTGGTCAAACAACAGCGCCGGATTGGTACGCTTGTCAAGGTCCGGCTCTTCGAAACCAGACTCGTAGCCAAGCTCACGGTGCGAAATAAGCCGCTGCTTCAAGGTGGTGAACGGATCAGCAGAAGCGACGCCAATTTTGTCGATGCCGAGGCTGCGCGCGGCGGCTTTCATTTCTTTTTTCAATGCAGCGTAATACGCTCGTTCCTCCATCCCTTCACCTCCCATAAGCTTAAGCCTGATGTTTGATTCGCCGTTCTCCAATCACTATGGCTGGGTCTATAAACGCTTTAATTAAATCTATAACGACTTTATTTGTTTGTATGGCCATACGATAAACTGCGCCTTGCCCTCAATCGCTGAAAGCGGAACCGTTCCAAACATCCGGCTGTCCTTGCTCGCCCGCGCATGACGGTTGTCGCCCATCACATAATAACTGCCTGCCTCAACGGTGAGCGGCATCATGTCCAAATCCTCAATGTCCGTATCAATATACGGTTCGTCCACAAGCTCGCCATTGCGATACAAATGCTTATCCGAAATTTCAATTTGGTCCCCTGGCAAGCCCACGACGCGTTTTACCAGCAGCTCCTGCTCTTTGCCAAACGCAGAGGGGTCCTCCAAAATAACGACATCGCCGATTTTGGGCGTACCGATCAAATAAACGAATTTATTTACAAACAGCCATTCCTTCTCCTGCAAGGTAGGCTCCATGGAATGTCCCTCTACGGTCGAAAGATTAAACACAAACAGATGCAGCACTGTAACGAGAATGAACGATATGCCAACGGTTTTTACCCATTCCCAAAGCTCCTTCGACCAGCCCGGGCGCTTAAGCGCTCCAAGCTGCTCCTGTCCTTCAGCTTCGCCGCTGCTGCCGCCGTCAAATGAAAATCTATCCATTCCTTAACCGCCTCCGCCCTATAAGCTTGTGCGCCATGTTTCATAATAAGCGATAATCACTTCGTCATCAAAAGGAACAGCTTGCTCGTCCATCCGCAAAAGCAGCTCATCCAGCCCTTGCAGCACATGCTCCTGCACATCTCGCGGGTAGTCGTACTTCGCTTTATGAAGCTCGAACTCATCCTCATCTACAACCTCTCGGCTGCCGTCTGGCAGTCGGATGACATCCAAATCGTAGTCGATATAGGTGAGCAGCTCACTATCCCAAGCAAATGGTGAAGCGAGATTGCAGTAATAGCGAATACCGCCTTCCTCAAGCAGCGCAACCACATTATACCACTGTCCGGGCAGAAAAAAAGAAACCGCAGGCACCTGGCTCATCCAAACCTTGCCGCTGGCCTCCACAATGGGTGTCTCAAAGTTGATCGTCACCTTAAAGCCAAGTGCGGCATGCTGCGGAATGAGCAGAGGTGCCGGAATAAGCCAATTATGCTGCCAAATGCGGTGGATGCTGCCATCGTGCTTGGAGCTCCTGATGACGCAATGCTGATAGGGATCCATGTTGTTCTCCTTCTTGCAGGCGCTAAGCGCAGCGCTTAAATAGCCCTCTTTATAAAATAGAAAAGCATATCCCATCGCCAAAAGCAATGGCGATGCAGATATGCCCTGCAAACGGTTATTGGACAGCCAGAGGCTTGTCCTAACCTGCTATAATACTTAGCTGTTGGAAAGAGCGGAAAAAATCTTTGGACACATAGCCCAGCGATTCATAAAGCGGCAAAACGGCTTCATTATGCTCATCAGCTGTAATTAAAATTTTCTTTACTTGGCGTTGTTGGAATCTTAGGCGCAAAGACTCGATAAGCGCTTTGCCAATTCCTTGACGCTGATGGTCCGCATGAACCGCAACACGATAATAGTAGCCCGTGTTATTATCAATCGTACCGATAATGACACCTACAACTTCCGACTCATAGAGAGCGACGAGAACAAGCTCGCTATCCCATGACAATTGACGCGCAAAAGCTTCCATTGTTTGCTCGTAACATTCTTCAGTTAATACATCCGCAAGAAGAGCCGTTAGCAACCTGTAATCTGATAATTGGAAGGAACGAACATTCATTATCGATACACACCTCTATACCATGTCATTGTGCTGCAATTTAATCATTATACTACATCTTCTATCGTTTTCCTTCACAAAATTTTAAAATTTGTTTAAAAAAATCTAAGAATTTAGCGAATTATGACTGAAAACGCTTTAAATTAAGCGCTTACATAAAGTTTTAGCCGATTTTCGTGCATTTGATTGGTTTTTCTCCCGCTTATGCATAATTACTTTAACAATATGACATGCTACTTAAGTCTACCTTATCTATTAAAATTCGACTTTTGAAACATCAATGTTGATTTATGTGATTGGATAGGGGATAATAAGAAGAGTAATTTACATATTCTAATTTTAGGAGGCTGTTTATATTATGGCACATCAATTACCAGCACTTCCGTATGCTAATAACGCTCTTGAGCCCCACATCGACGCTCTGACGATGGAAATCCATCACGACCGTCACCACAACGCTTATGTAACAAACCTGAACGCTGCTTTGGAGTCCGCTCCTGAGCTGCAAGGCAAATCCATTGAGGATTTGATTGCTGATCTGGCTAGCGTACCTGAAGCGATCCGTACAGCGGTTCGCAACAATGGCGGTGGACATGCTAACCACAGCCTGTTCTGGGAAACAATCGGTCCTGACGCTGGCGGCGCTCCAACTGGCGCACTGGCAGCTGCGATTGATAGCGAGCTGGGCGGCTTCGATACATTCAAAGCTGACTTTGCAAAAGCTGCTGCTACCCGCTTCGGAAGCGGCTGGGCATGGCTTTCCGTGAAAGACGGCAAGCTTAAAGTTGCAAGCCTGCCGAACCAAGACAGCCCGATCATGGAAGGCGAAACACCGCTTCTTGGTCTGGACGTTTGGGAGCATGCTTACTACCTGAACTACCAAAACAAACGCCCTGACTACATTGCAGCGTTCTGGAACGTTGTAAACTGGGCTGAAGTTGGCAAACGTTACGAAGCAGCTGTTAAATAATACAGCTTGCCGTTTAAAGCGGAGTCTCCACTTGGAGGCTCCGCTTTTTTTATATAAGCCGATTATAATTCCCCCCTTATAATGGGCTTATATTTCACCCGCGAAACGGCAGCTTTGCCGCCAGAGGACGGTGACAGCCGTTTACGCTTGGTTGTTTTCCAGCTTTCCAGTAAAACTATGCACAAGGATAGGCATTCGCCGCATAACATGAAGTAGGATAGTTAAATGCCTAACTCGACGTGCAAAGGAGTCTGACCTATCGCATGAACGATACTTACGGTTTCACCAATGAGCAAGTGCAGATTTATGTCCCGCCATCTCCGTCTTCCCGCGCAGGGCAAGACTGCGGCTGTGGCGGCCCGCGCATGCTGATGCCCGGAATGCCTGGCGGCGGCCCGGGACTATTCCCGCCTGGACCGGGGCCAGGGCCATTCCCTCCGGGGCCAGGGCCGTTCCCTCCGGGACCAGGGCCGTTCCCTCCGGGGCCAGGGCCGTTCCCTCCGGGACCAGGGCCATTCCCTCCGGGGCCAGGGCCATTCCCTCCGGGGCCAGGGCCATTCCCTCCGGGACCAGGGCCATTCCCTCCGGGACCAGGGCCATTCCCTCCGGGACCAGGGCCATTCCCTCCGGGACCAGGGCCATTCCCTCCGGGACCAGGGCCGTTCCCTCCGGGACCAGGGCCGTTCCCGCCGGGGCCGTTCCCACCGTTCCCATTCCCGATTCCGCTGCCGATTCCTATTCCGTTCCCTCCGGGACCACAAGGGAGGGTAACGGTCGTTATTAACGGAGGACGGGTGTTTCCAAACGTTACTCAGGCGTACCGAGTTATCCACCGTATCGGCATGACGATTTATCAGGCGCTGTGGGAAACCGGAGTTGTCCGGTTTGGCTTCAACGGACAAATTACTTCGATCAGCGGCATTCCGATCGGTGGCAATATCAGCTATCTGCTGCGCCTGAATGGCAGAGTTATCCCATCCACGCTGCTGAGCTTCCCGCTTCAGCGCAATGACGCCGTAGCTCTGGAACTGATTTACTCCCCTTCTGGCCGCCAGAGCGATGAGGATTTAGCTGACATTTCCGATGTCACACAGCAGTCCTAAAATAATGGATAAAAAAAGAGCGGGCCTACGAATAACGTAGGCCCGCTCTTTCCAATTCCTGACCAGCTTCAGCTCCCGCTGCAACAAGTGGACAAGCTTTCCTTTATTCCTTGACGCCGCCGAGCGTCAGCCCCGTAACGAAGTATTTTTGCAAAAACGGGTATACGATAATAATCGGCACGGTAGCTACAACTGTAATAGCAGCCCGGATCGACGCTGGCGTTACGATGTTCGCCTGAATATTTTTGCTGCTGGCGAAGGCCGACTCTGCTGTGCCTCCAACGCTCATATTGGCGGATTGCAGCTTTTTCATCAGCTCATATTGCAGCGTGCTTAAGTTAATATTCGAGGAATTATATAAAAAAGTATCGAACCAGCTATTCCATTGCCCCACCGCGACGAACAGCGCAATCGTAGCAATGACGGGCAGGCTGAGCGGCAATATGATCCGCATAAAGATCGAGAAATGCGTCGCCCCATCTATTTGCGCAGATTCTACCAGGCTCTCGGGCAAGCCTTCCATAAAGGATCGCATGACTATAAGGTTGAACGCGCCAATAAGTCCCGGGATGACATACACCCAAAACGTCCCGTACAGATGGAGGTTTTTAATGAGCATATAGGTTGGAATCAGGCCGCCGCTGAAGTACATCGTAAAGATGAAGATGAAGGAAATCGGCCCCCGCAGCACATAATCCTTGCGGCTTAATGTATAGGCCAGCATTGCTGTGCAGAACACGCTGCTTACTGTACCGAGCAGCGTCCGGGCAACGGAAATAAAGAAAGCATGATAAATGAGCCCATCCTGAAACAGCGTGCTGTAATTAAGTGTCGTGAACTCTCGCGGCCACAGAAAGGTGCTGTCCCGAACCGTATCCTGCGCCTGATTAAAGGAAACGGCGAGCGTGTTCAAAACCGGATAAAGCGTAAGCACGAGCAGTGCTAGCAGAAATACGGTATTGCATAGGTCAAAAAGCAAGTCAGCTGCCGACCTCTTTGACCTGCTGAGTGTCGTCGTTGTCATCGTCTCCTCCTGTTCCCTATCGCCTAGCATGAGTGTAAAACAGGCTTTTGCCCTCCAGGACCGGGCGGCAAAAAGCTCATTTTTTCTCCGATTAAAACAGCCTCTCCTGCCCCATCCGCTTCGCCATGCGATTCGCGGCCAGCAGCAGCACGACGCTGATAACCGTCTTGAAAATGCCGGCGGCGGTTGCAAACGAGAACCGCGACAAATTAATGCCGTATTTTAGTACAAATATATCGATCGTCTCGGAATAATCCACCACCATTGGTGTTTGCAGCAAATATTGCTGTTCAAAGCCCGCATCCAAAATATGCCCAATATTCATAATAAGCAGAATAACGATGATGCTGCGAATGCCGGGCAGCGTAATATGCCTTATTTTTCGAAACCGTCCCGCTCCATCGATGCTTGCCGCCTCATAAAGCGAAGGATCAATCGTCGTCATCGCCGCCAAATAAATAATGGCACTCCAGCCGATCTCCTTCCACACATTTGAGGCGCCAATAATCCACCAAAAATAATGCTGCTCGGAAAGCCACATGATCGGCTCCTTAATAATATGCAGGCTCACTAGCAGTTTGTTGACAGCCCCATCTATGGAAAGCACGTTCATAATCAAGTTCGCGGCCACAACCCACGATAAAAAATGCGGCAGGTAGCTGACCGTCTGGACGATACGCTTGAACATGATTTTGCGCACCTCATTGAGCAATAGCGCCAGACCGATCGAGCTGACGAAGCCGAACACAAGATTAATCAAGCTCATCGCGAGCGTATTGCGTATGACGCGGATAAAGTTCTCATCTTGAAACAATTCGCGAAAGTTGGCCAGCCCCACCCATTCGTTATCCAGCATCACCGAGCCAAGCTTATAATTTTGAAAAGCCATCATCCACCCATACAGCGGCAAGTATGCAAAAATAATGACGTACACCACAAAAGGAATCGACATGACCATTAGCGCCTTCTGGCTGCGCAGCTTGCTCCACTTGCCCCGACTTTTTTTGATTCCGGCATGCTCTTTCACACGCTCTACCGTTACTGACATGGCATGCTCTCTCTCCCTCCTCGCCGCGAGCTCCTTACCAATTCTCTTGGCGGTCCTTCACCTTCGTCGTCAGCTCATCGAGCCAGCCTTGAACGTCCAGC
This sequence comes from Paenibacillus sp. JT22N15, assembly GCF_059383755.1. Classification (NCBI taxonomy): domain Bacteria; kingdom Bacillati; phylum Bacillota; class Bacilli; order Caryophanales; family Paenibacillaceae; genus Paenibacillus; species Paenibacillus sp. JT22N15. Next base: position 64,841 of record NZ_JBXENV010000002.1, read on the forward strand.
TTCTCTACGGCAGCGACATATTCATTCCAATATTTTTCGAAGTCATCGGCGTTTTTGGCAACGACCATTTGCGGTGGATATTTTTTATTAATATCGTTAAGCTTCTGGTTGAATACTTTGTTTGTCTCCGTCAGCTCGATGCTCCAGAGCGGGAAATATTTGCGGTTCAGATTCGGGCCGTCGAACAGCTCCTCGTAAGTCGTTGCGCCGTAAGCCTTCAGCAGCTCCTTATCCATTTCATCATATCCGGCGGCAATCTCTTCCGGCTGCTGATACTGCTGGTAGCTGTTTCCGTCAGCCATCGTGCCCGAAGAGCCTGGCCAGTACCAGAGGATGTTGCCGGTTGTTTTCAAGCCGTTTTTCGGATCGGCAAAAAAGTCCCGCTGCTCCTGATTGCGATAAAACCGCCCGGTGTCGCTGACCGTATAGTCTTCGCCCGCCACGCCCCAGTTGCGCAGCAATTGTCCTTCTTCGCTTGCCATGTAATCGGCATATTTGATCGCCGCTACAGGATCCTTCGCATTTATCGTAATCGAGAAGCCCATATTGTAATTCATCGAAGGCACATCCAAATAATCCGGCTGAATGGTATCATCGAAGGTAAGCTGGAGCGGCACAAACATCCGGTTCGCCTTGCCCTGCTGCTTCAGGGAGTCCAGCGCCGTCTGGAACTGCCACTTCTGGTCAAACATCCCCAGCACCCGGCCGCTGGACAGCTTAGCCAAATACTGCTCATAGTTCATCACAAAGGCTTCCTTATCGATCATGCCTTCCCGGTACATTTCATGCAGCTTGGCGTAATACCGCTTCGTAATGTTTTCGTCCGTCTGATAGAAGGCCAGCTTGTTCGCCACCGGGTCAACAATAGCCCGAGAATCGTTAGGGCCGCCGGCCAAAAATTGCATCGCAGTCGTCAACGTGAAATTGCGGTTGTCATAGGTCAAAATTTCAAAAGGAATCGTATCCGCGCCATCGATTTGCGGGTATTTTTTATAATAGGCGCGCAAAACATCGACGTATTGGTCAAACGTCGTAATTTTCGGATAGCCTGCGTCCTTGAGCACTTCCTTCTGTATCCAGAAGGCTGCGCTAATGCCCTTAATCGGCGTCCCCGTAGGCGCAACCTGCGGCAGCGCATAAATATGTCCATCTGCTGTTTTCAGCCGTTCCCAATAGGGCCCATAGATGCGCTTAATGTTCGGGGCATGCTGCTCAATTAAATCCTCCAGCGGGATAAGCGCATTCGCATCCTCGAATTTAACCGTCTGATCCGTATTGATGAGGTCAGGGTAATCGCCTCCGGCGATCATTACCCCTACCTTCTGCTCCTTCTCGCCGACGAGCCGCTCATATTTGATCTTTACTCCTGTTTTCTGTTCAATCATGTCGCCAATTTTTGTATGCTCGGGAACATTGTCGCCGGGATCAAAGATGAAATAGCTGAATGTGGTCAGTTCCTCGCCGCTGTTATTTTTGCTGGTGCCAGCAGCCGTATTCGTACTCTCCGTGCTGCATCCTCCTACTATCATCGACAAGGCCAAAGATGCCCCCGTGATCCATGTAAGCGCTATTTTTTTACTCAAGATCGTTGCCACCCTCCCTTTAATATAAATTAACTGTATCAAACAGGAAGCTGCCCAGGTACCCGAAAAACCTTAACATCATACCCCGCAAATCTAATGAGATTGACAGCTATTGCTTCAGCTATGGGCTGGGAAATTACCAAATTCTCTTAATTTAGGGTAGCTATTTCAACAAATAAGTGTTAATTTTACTAATGAAAACGCTTAATTAGCTTTCAAATGACACTATTATACTAACAGAATGGTTTTGTTAGTTTTTAGCCAAAGGAGCAGCACGCGATGAAAATGATGCAAAACCTCCGTCCCTTCCGCTGGAACGACTTGCGGCTGCGAAACAAGCTGATGATTTTATATTTTGCCGCTGTTTTTATTCCGGTCATGCTGACGAATACGTTTTTCTATACGATCACCGCAGGCAATGTCAGAACGGAGAAGGTCCAGGACCTTCGGCAATCGCTTGAAAGAAACAAGGATAACTTTCGCAAAATGCTGGAGGGCGTCATCAGCTTCTCCTCGGTCATCTATAATGATGGCGTCCTCTATAGCGCATTGGATCGCACTTATGCGAGCGAAAGCGAAGTTATTGCAGCCTATGGCGAGGTGCTGAACAACTCGATTAACCGCTTCGTGCCACTGAATAAGCAGTTTTATAATGCGTATTTGTTTACCGACAACGACAGTCTGATTCACTCGGGCCTCCTGCAATTCATCGACTTGCAGACGAAGCAGGAGGGCTGGTATCAAGCGACTACCGATCAGGCGCGAAGCCGAAAATGGCTGCTTTATACGAACACGCCGACCGCGACTTGCAGGCAAACTGGGGCAACAGCTGCTTCGTTAGCAGCCAGCGAGGAGACAGGCGCGGGAGCAGGGTCGGCCGAATGCGGCGCTCCTTATTTGAGCGTGATTCGCGAGCTTGATTTTTACAAAGCCTATTCCAGCTACCATAAAATTCTCAGAGTAGATATTTTGCCGCATTATTTGGAAAACACATTGTTCGATCATTCGTTTCCCGGTGAAATTTATTTACTGAATCCTCAGGGCGATGTCATTTATTCGTCGGAGGCAGAGCCGCCAGCTTTCATCCATGAAGAAGCTCAACGGGGCAAAACCATTATCGCCAGCGCGTTTGAAGGCGTCGATTATCTGAAAGGCTGGGAGATGGTAGGCATCTACCCTAATGAGGTTGTCAATCAAAGCCTGCTTGATTCGCGCAAATTTATTATTTATTTGACGTGCGCAAATCTGCTATTTCCGAGCATTATTATTTTGCTCATTGCCCGGTCGCTCAATCTTAGGCTGGGCATGCTGCTCGGCGGCATTAAACGGGTGAAAAACCAGCGCTTTGAAATGCTGAAGGCCAAACCGGCATCCGATGAAATCGGGCAGCTGACCGAGGAATTTAACCGAATGACGCAGCAGATCAACGGCCTCATCCAAGATGTGTACGTGGCGGAGCTGGACCGGAGGCAGGCGCAGTTTAATGCTCTGCTAAGCCAAATTAATCCGCATTATTTGTTTAATACGCTTGATGCCATTCGAATGAATTGCGTCATTAAAGGTGAAGAGGAAACGGCATCGGTCATTAAGCTGCTCGGCCGCGGCTTTCGCCGATCGCTGAGCTGGGGCGAGGATATGATTCCGCTTCAAGAGGAGATGGCATTCGTCACCGACTATTTGGACATTCAGCATTTCCGCTTCGGCCACCGTCTCTCCTATCAGCTCGATATTGATGAGGAGGTGCTGGAGCTGCCCCTGCCGAAAATGAGCATCCTTCCGCTCGTTGAAAATGCCTGCATTCATGGCATTGAATATTCCGAGCAGCCCGGCAGCATTACCGTATCGGCTAAGCTTCACAGCACTCGCGTAGTCATTCGCGTGTCGGACAATGGCATTGGCATGGAAGAGGAGAAGCTCAGACACTGGCTTGCCCGACTGGAGCAATCCGGCGTGCAGCATCAGCAGGGCAAGCATGTGGGGCTGAAAAATGTATATGACCGGCTCAAGTGGCATTTTGGGAGCGAGTTCAGCTTTAGCCTCGATTCCCGTTATGGGGAAGGCACAACGATTGAACTGCAAATGCCCGCTGCCTTCGCTAAGGATGAATCTATAGGTGAAAGGAGAATCGTCGATGTTGAAAACGTTGATCGTTGAAGATGAGCCGCGGATGCGTGAAGGGCTAAAAAGAATTATTTTTTGGGAAAAGTACGGCTTTAATGTATGCGGGGATGCGGAAAATGGACGGCAGGCGCTCGAATTAATCGAACGCGAGCAGCCCGCGCTAGTCATTACCGACATTCGCCTGCCCGGCATTACAGGGCTTGAGCTTATGAAAGAAGTAACAGGGCGCATGGATACCTGCTTTATTGTCATATCCGGCTATGACGAATTTGAGTATGTGAAGACGGCGCTTATCTGTGGCGCTGTTGATTATATTTTGAAGCCAGTGGAGGAGGAGCAGCTGATTGGCGCTCTGCTGCGGGTGAAAAAACGGCTGCTCAAGGCTTTGCCCAGCACAGCCTCCAGCGCAGGCGGCACTGCGGAACCGGAGATAGGAATTGAGATGGGGATGGGGATGTCTTCGGATGATCCTATCGCTTTTGTCAAAGAGTATGTAGCCTTGCATTATCAGGAGCAGGTGACGATGAAGGAAATTGCCGGCAAAACGTATCTCCATCCCTTCTATCTCGGGCAATTGTTCCGCAAGGCAACCGGTATTTATTTCAACGATTACGTCCATCAAATTCGCGTGGATAAGGCGCAGCTGCTGCTCGCCACAACAAGCAGCAAAATAGCCGACATCGCTGCTGGCGTCGGCTATCCAGATCCGGATTATTTTGTGCAGCAGTTCAAGAAGATTACTGGCTGCACCCCTTCCCATTTTCGAAAAAACCAGCTTTAGTGTGTCATTTCCGTAATGTTAATTTGGATACCTGAAAAATATGCTCCAAAAAGCTATTTTTATTCGAAATTTTATTCAGAACCTTATATGAGATTACACTAAATATAAGATGAATAGCGTAACCTAATAAAACACCTAAGAAGTTCGCAATAGCATCATCAATATCTATCGTCCTATAGTTAAAATTTGTTGCTAATGAAATCAATGTTTGTGCTGCTTCAAAAAACAACCCCCAAAAAATAGCGTGAATAAAAATGTTACCTTTTCGAGTCAAATACCGAATAAAAAATCCATAGGGAACTAAAAGTATAATATTAAGCAGCATATTTTTATCAAACGCTCTAAAAGGAATATAGTTCAGATTATAAAAAAATTGAACAGTCTCTCCTTTCATTGCCGCAATAGCCCTCGGATCAATAGGTATAGGCAGAAGCGTCAATTTAAAAACATTAATCATGTAGACGTAGAAAATTAAAAACAAAGTCATATAAGTAAACGAGGATTTTTTATTGAATTTCAAATATAAAAGCGAAATAATTAACACCAATATTGCGATCACTTTAAGATATATATTATTTTCATTAATCATTATTTCCCTCCACATATAAAATTTTAAAAATACATTTAAATTAATAACATCAACCAAAGATATCAATGCTTTTCGGTTATTCATACAAAAAAATACAATTTGAAAATGAAAATCTAAAGGTGATGTAGATTCATTAAAAGGAATCTACATCACCTTTAGTAATTTTCAAAAAGGTTAATTCGTCACTAATGTTCCTTGTCCGCTAAGATCCCATCCATCATCTTCTAGTCTGGAGATATACAAATAATATTCAGTTTCGGCGCTTTGAGTACCTAAACTTTGACTAAAAGATGTTGAAGTATTCAACTTCGCAACTGGAGTAACATTTGCAGTTCCAACATAAGTACCTGATTTTTTATATACTGCAATAGAAATTTGGTTTATTTTAGCAGGAGCTCCATTTGGATTATCATAAGGAGTTACTGTCCCACTAATACTTAAATTACCTTTACTTAATTTGTGATATTTACCATTAGCCGCACCGTCTACTACTCGGAATGTCAAATCAAAAGAAAAAGAACTACTGTTTGCAGATGCAATAGGAGCAATTAATACACATAATAATATCAAACCAAACATTGCACTAAGTAACTTTTGTTTCATTCAGAAATCACACCTATCTCTTTTATTTATTCAATATTGAATATTTTCCCTTATAGGATATTCTTTTAATATTTTATCATTTTTATCTTTTTTTGTAAATATGTTTTCAATTATACCAATTACTTAATTCCATTTTAAATTAATTTAAGTCGAATACGGATTTTAATTTTAGATATTTCTGAATATTCAATTTATTTAGACTCCAGCAAATTATCAAATAGATTTTTCACATATCATCTTTTAAAATAAGAAAGCCAGCATTCCTCATTCGGTATGCTGGCTTTCTCTGCAATTAGCGTTAATGCTGTTCTTTCTCATGTGCGGCCTGCTCAATGACCTTGCCTCTGCCGGTTATCAGCTTGAGCTGATCGTTCTCATAGCCGACCTCGTAAATCACCTGATATTTGCTCAGCTTGTTTTTGCCGCTTACTCGTTCATCTACTGAAATAATCGCCGTTACAGTCGCTTGCTGATCGTTGTTGACCGTGACATGCATATCGTCGATGACGACATTGCGCGTTGGCATATAACCTTCCCGAAATGCGTCATAGCTTGTACCCTCTTTCCAGCTGCCGCCCAGCAAGGAATAGGCATAAACATAATCGGCATTGTTCAAGCTGTCGTAAAAATGAGTAACCAAGTAGCTGGCATATTCACTCATCGTCGCTTCCTGCTTTGCCATGCCCGTGCTATTCGTGCCCTCCTGCTCAGGCAGCACCTCCATCGGCTTCGTCGACCAGGCTTCCACCGTTGCCAGCACATTGACGATTGGAATGCTGAACCCGATCGAACCTTGCTCAATGCCTGCTGAATTAATCCCGAGCACTTCGCCTGTCTCTCTTCTGACCAGAGGGCCACCGCTGTTTCCTGGCGCAATGGGCGCAGAAATTTGATACAAATCCTTATACGAATACGGTTCAATCGTAAAATTACGGCCCAAGCCGCTAACGATGCCAGTCGTTACTGTATTTTGAAAACCAAGCGGACTGCCGATCGCCATCACTTCATCGCCGATTTCCGCTTTTTTATTGCGAACCATCTTAAGCGGCTTCTCGCCAACCAATCCTGGGACGCGGACAACCGCGACATCCGTCTCCGTGCTGATGCCAATTACTTCGCCATCAAGCTCCCGTGCATCAGACGTGTGGATTTTCACCTTATGAACGCCGGATACGACATGCGCATTGGTGATCAAATCACCTTGATTATTGTACAAAAAGCCTGATCCCTGCTTGCCATTGCCGCTTTCAATCATGACGACCAGCTTCTGCGTTTCATAAATGACGTCTTTAAGCGGCTTGCCTGTTTTCTCCGAGCGCGTATCTGACACGGCAAGCAGCGGCTTGCCACTGAGCTGCTTGGGAATTTCGGAACGGATAAATACGACCGCTCCAGCTCCAAAAAGCAGAAAAGCAACGGACATTATAAGGCTAAGCCAAGTTCCTTTTCTCATCAATATCTTCTCCTAGTCCAAATACCATGTGACATGATCGATGACGACAGTAGCATCGGTCTCTTCAATGCCTTCCACAGTTGCGTCGAAAGTAAAGGATTCGTTAGGCTCTATATAGTTAGGCATGGCGATAGACGTACCCTTCTTTAAAATCTGTTTATCCTTGCCGCGCACCGAATATTGGATTTCAACGGAATAAATCGGCCTAGTGGCAGCATTTTTGAGCAAGGCATGGATTTTGAAGATGCCCGTTTCATCAAAGCTCGTATCCACCTTCACCACTTCAACGGCCGCCGTTTGGTTAAGCAAATCCTCTTCCGCCGCTTTCTGCATCGCACGCTCAATTCTTTCCTGCTCCGCCTGCTCAAAAGCCTGCTTCTCCGCATGAATGCTTTCAAGCAGCTTCGTCAAGTTCGTATCCTCCGGGGCATAGGCCATTCCCTTCTGTACCATGGCGATCGCCTCGGAGAAGCTTTTTTTCTGAAGCAGCTCCTTCGTTTGCTGCTGGCATACAATCGCGATTTTGTCCACAATCTGCTTGCGCACAGCTACCGCTTCTTCGCCGCCTAAACCATTAACGGTATTAAGCTTCACCGCCAAAGCATCCAGCGAATTTATTTGGTCCAGCTCATTTTGCACCTGTACAACGACCATTCTAACATTTAAATCGGCAAACGCCTCGCGCAGCGGAGAAAAAATCTGCTCCTCCCGGCCTGCAAGCAGCGTATTCAGCTGCTTCACTAGCGGTCCAGCCTCCGTCAAAGATCCATTGTCCAGTTCGCTGGCAAGGAGGTTAATTTTATTTTCGATCGCAACCGCCTCGTTGACAATATCCATATCATCCTGAAGAGCACCGTAGGCTGGACGCACCTTCGCTGCTTTCTCAAGCTGGACCATCGCTTCGTGATATTTGCCTCCCCAAGCTTTCTGCTTCGCTTGCTCGTGCCATTCGGCGACATGATCATTCAAATCGCTTTCATATATGTAATAAGAAAATACCCCGGCAGAGGTCGAAATGAACACAACAACAGGCACAAGCGCAATAATAAACTTACGCCCAGCTCCGGCACGGGTTCTTCTGTTTCGTACTGGCGCTTGCTCTGGCACTAATGAGGCGCTTGCCTCCCGAATGAATAATTCATGCTCTTGAATGACAATGGCCTGCGTCTGCTCATTTGCCTGCGCGTCCTGAAGCAGCGGTTTCCCGCATTTGCTGCAGTAAACGGCACTAGGCTCGTATTTATTTCCGCAATGTTGGCAATGCACCTGTGCTCATCTCCTGACGCAATCAAACTTTAATCGTCCTTCCCTCTATTCTATATGAAATAGTAAATGATCTCCATTTTTAAATGATGGGAAATTTAAAAAATTTAATAAGCTTAATATACTTATGGTTGAATTAGGCGAGCATGCCTGCTCGCTTCACCCGCATCAGCTTTAGCCTATCATAACATTCCTTTTGAATTAGCCAAAATAAGATAATTACCTTATTGATATATGTTTACGTTTCCTTCTCCATAAAAAAAGCAAGAGCAAGGCCTAAGCCCTGCTCTTGCTTAAAGAAGATACCGCTTGGCGGCTCGCCAATCGCGTGTTAGGCATTTTGCGATAGAGTAAGGCGCAGCTGCACGGTAACGTTATTTTCGGTATCCATCACGACGTTATGCGGATTCTGCATGCCGAAGTCCTCAAACGTGACGACCGTCTCGCTCTCCACATTCAGCTTGCCGTCGCTGTATGCCGCTTGTCCTGTAAAAGTAACTTCCTTCGTTATCCCTTTAATCGTCAAGTCGCCAGTCATGATGAGCGGGAACGTTTCGCCGTCCTTCACTTCCGTTGGCAGCGCCTCAAATGATGTCGCCTTGAACGTGGAGTTCGGGAAGTTGGTCACATCGAGAAAATCCGCTCCCTTCACATGCCCATCGCGCTGGCTATTGCCCGAATCTAGTACGTTCATATCGAGGCTTGCATCCGCCGCATTAGCTGCCGCATCCGCCGTATCTACATTCCAAGTGCCTGTTACACCATTTACTTCGAAGTTAACTGTCTCACGGGAAGTCGTAACCGAGAAATACACATTGGAGGTGGAATCAATGGTCCATGCTCCGTTTATATCCGCCACAGCGCCAACAGCAGCCGTCTGCGTACCACTTGCACTATTAGTAGAGCCAGAACCTGTGCTAGTCGTACCTGCTGCACTGTTTGTAGCGGCCGCTTCCGTGCCAATAACACTTTTGATTTCCTTGTTGTTGCCCGTAAACGAATCATACATGGCATATGCACCTGCTCCACCTAGCAAAACAACCGCAACGACAGCACCAATAACCACATTTTTCTTCTTCATTGTAAAATCCTCCTTTGTTTTTAAAACTACATTGTGTAGTGTTGTAAGTTATATAAAGGCGAAGCGCGCCTTCCCCTGAAGGGAGCTATGCGCTTCGCATAAAGCTTGCATTTTGAAAGATTAGTATGGCGTCAAGCTTGAACTTCTACAGCATAATAGGAAGATACATGACGGAAATCGATCCGAAGGTCAGTATGGATAATACCAATGCCACCACTGGACAACGCATGCTTAGCTCTTGCGACTCGGGATTCAGCAGCCTCATTAACCGATAATTAATCGAATGGTCGGCGAAAGAAGCATGGACAAAGGTCCGGCTGCTCCGTTCCCCACGGCTGTATTTCACAAGCTTGAGCAGCGCGCTGCCAAGACTATGCTCGCTCACCTGGCGCTGCAATGCGAATTGGTCGGCTAACAGCTCACGGGTCGTTTTGTACTGCTCGACTCCAAAGCGAAGAATCGGCATGTACCACAGCACCGTTGCGCCTACCTGCAAAATCAAAATCATCAGCGGATCGCGATTTCGGTAATGAAAGTGCTCATGCTCGATGACCGCCTCAAGCTCTTCCTTATCAAGCAGACCGAGAAGCCCAGTAGATAAAATGATTTTGGGACGAAGAAAACCAAGCGTCAGCGCAATCGGTTCTTGATGCGAAACGACCATGATCGCTTTGCTGCCTGCAAAATACCGCGCATTCAGTTCCTCCGTTAAACCGCCATGCTCTAAAATGCTCATTTTACGGTTTGCAGCCCGTACGCCGAGACAATGCTTCACCGTAACGTACAACAGATGCACGAACGTCCCAAAAACGGCAAGCTTCATAATGTAGCTAAGGAGCAGCAGGCTGTACCTCTTAATGAGGCTCTCGCAAATTTCAAATACATTAAACGCCGCCTTCTCCCAGCCGAACAGCGTATGCGTCGCATACATGCCCATTTGCAGCAGCGTGAACCCAATCAGCATCAGGCACAAGCCAAACATCCATTTCGACCTAAGACTCCAGCTCATGGCGTCTGCCCTCTTTAAGCGATTTGATTTTTTGCTCCAGCTTATCCAGCAGTTCCTCATCAACCTCTTCCATCGCATCGAACATATAGTTGACGACGAGCGGGCCAAGATCTTCAAGAAGCTCCCTGGATTGAATGCTCAGAAACTGCTCTTGCGTATGCACAGGCGTATATTTCGAAGGCTTGCCTGATGATTTCACGAGCAGCCCCTTGTCTACAAGCCGATTCATGACGGTCATAACAGTGTTGAAATTTAATGGCTTGTCCTGTTCGAGCTTATGCTGTACATCCTTGATGTAGCTATCAGGCTGCGACCACAGGATGGTCATAATCCTTGCCTCCAGCGGGCCAAAAAACCTCTCCAGCCCTTTTGTCTGAATGTCACTTGTTCCCAAGACTGCCTCACACCTTGCTATAACTACTTAATGTAGTGTTATTATAAAACCGATTTATGAAAATAACCTTAAAAAAAGATGAGCAGGAAATTAATTTACTAAATTGACACAAAAATACATCATCGCCTCATGCAGACTAGCTATGCGTATAGGCAGCCAGACGCTCCAGCACATAGCGGCGGACGTCTTCCCGCAAATCTTCGCGCTCCAGCGCAAAATCAATCGTCGCCTGGACAAAGCCCAGCTTATCTCCAACATCATGGCGCTTGCCCGTAAAGCGATGCCCAATAATCGGCGACAGCTCGTTCAGCCGTTGCAGGCTGTCCGTTAATTGAATCTCCCCGCCTTTGCCTGGCTCGGCCTTAGACAAGAGGTCAAAAATAGCCGGCTCCAGCACATAGCGCCCAACAACAGCCCAATTCGACGGCGCCTGCCCAGGCAGCGGCTTCTCGATCAGCTCACGGATATGTCCCGCCTCGTCCCGAATATCGGCAATGCCATACTTGTGCGTCTGATTCCATGGCACTTCCATAAGAGCCACGACGGAGGAAGAATACTGCTCGTAACGATCGATCATTTGCTTCAGGCACGGCGGCTCAGATGTCAAAATGTCATCTCCGAGCAGCACCGCAAATGGTTCGTCGCCAATAAAACGCTGCGCGCACAGCACCGCGTGTCCCAGACCAAGCGGCTCCTTCTGGCGAACATAATAAATGTCAGCCAGCTGCGAAATTTCTTTCACAACTTTGAGCATTTCCTCGTTGCCGCGTTCCTCCAGTTCTCCTTCAAGCTCAACCGACTTGTCAAAATGATCCTCAATCGCCCGTTTATGGCGGCCGCTCACAATGACGATGCTGTCGATGCCCGACTGCACCGCTTCTTCTACAATATATTGAATCGCTGGTTTATCTATTATCGGCAGCATTTCTTTAGGCTGCGCCTTCGTTGCTGGCAAAAACCTTGTGCCAAGTCCGCCTGCCGGGATAATCGCTTTGCGTACCTTTTTTCCCATACGTCGCCGCCTCCATCTTTCGCTAATTATTCGTGTAGAGCTCTCCTCATCATACCTTGTCTTGGCTCCTGTTTCCAGCTAGCCAACGTCATTTTCACCGCTGGCGGTCGGAGCCGCTTGCAGCAGTGCTGAATGAAGCGGCAGCATAACCCGAATCGTCGTGCCGGATGGTGTCCCTTTGCCCCCGCCGGCTAAGACGCTGGATTCGATTTCAATTAAACCTTCGTGAATATCGACGATTTTCTTCACAATCGACAGCCCCAGTCCGCTGCCGCCTTTCATCCGGTCCCGCGCCGCATCCGCTTTATAGAAGCGTTCGAATACCCGCTCCTGATCAGCGAGGGAAATGCCGCTACCGTTATCGGCAATACGCACGATTGCGCAGCCGTTTTCCTCGGACAGCGTAATGCGGATATGCCCATTATCCGGCGTAAACTTCATGCTGTTCGCCAGCAGATTGTTCCAAACCTGGCTCAGCTGATCTTCATCCGCGACGATGACCGTCTCCTCCATCAGCAGCTCAACCGTGAGCCGCTTCGCCATCCACTGCGGCTCGCATGAAAGCACAACGTCGCGCAGCTGGCGGTCCAGCCTGATCGCACGCGGCTCAAAGGGATGCTGCTTCGAGTCCAGCGAAGCCAGCTTAAGCAAATTCTCGCTCAGCCGGGACAAGCGGCTGCTCTCCTGCTTAATAATGCCGACGTACCGATCGCGTTCCTCATCGGTCAGCTGCTCGCTGCGCAGCACCTCGGCGAACCCGCCGATTGAGGTCAGCGGCGATTGAATTTCGTGGGAGACGTTGGATACAAAATCCTGCCGCATCGTCTCCAGCTGCGACAAGCCTACCGTCATGCGATTGATGCTGTCGGCCAAATTGCCGAGCTCATCCCGGCGCTGCACAGGCAGCTGCACAGTAAAATCTCCGGTGGCGATGCGCTTCGTCGCTTCGGTCATCATTTTCAGCGGCTTGACCAAGTAGCGGGCCGCAATCGGAATTAGAATACAGCCGACGACCAGCAGGGTGATCAATATGGTGTAGGTGTTGCGCTGAAAGCTGCGAATTTCCGGCACGCGATCGGGCCGAACGAAGAACGCCCAATCACTCTCGCCAAGCACAGCTTTGCGCCCCAAAGCCGGAGGCGACGACGGCCGGCTGGTTTCGCCCTCCTCCTCGCTGGACAGCATTTGCAATTGTCCAGCGAAAACATTTTCGATAATTGCCGGGGTTAGAAGCTGTGTGATTTCCGCACTGGTCTTGCCCACCTCAATGATTTCGCCTTCATGGCCAACGGCTACAATCGCTAAATTTTGCATTTCTGCAACCTGCTTGATGAAGATGCTCAAGGACTTCGGCGAGGAAGCGGCATACAGCTGCTCAATTCGCACAATCGAGCGATCCAGCTGGGCAGGAAATTGTCCGCTTAAATCCCTTGTAAAAATTTGATCCGCCATCCAATAGGCGATGCCCATGCTGATGACCACAATGACCAGAAACGTCCAGGTCACGCGAACATACAGGCTGCGAATCATTCAAGCTCCTCCATTCGATAGCCGAGTCCGCGAATCGTGACGATCCGAATGCCCGCCTCTTCCTCGGTAAAGCGCTCGCGCAGCCGTTTGATATGCACATCCACCGTCCGCTCATCCCCTTCATAGTTCATGCCCCATATTTGCTCAATCAACTGTTCCCTTGAAAACGTTTTGTCCGGGTAGCTTGCCAGCTTGAACAACAGCTCAAACTCTTTAGGCGGCAGCATTATCCGCTTGCCAGCCATCGTGACATGAAATTCACTCAAATTGAGAATCAGCTGCCCCAGCTCCACGGTCTGTGAAGCCGCGATGCGGTAGCGCTTAAGCAAAGCCTTAATGCGTACAGCCAGCTCCAGCGGCTCAAATGGCTTAACCATATAATCATCGGCTCCGAGGCCGAAGCCTTTTACTTTATTCGCCGTTTCGCCTTTAGCGGTCAGCAGCAGCAGCGGCATATCATACGAGGCGCGCAGCGTTTCGCATAAGGTCCAGCCGTCCATGCGCGGCATCATGACATCAATAACAGCCAAATCCGGCAGCACCGTCTCCAGCCGCTCCAGCGCATCTTGTCCATCCTGTGCTTCTATAATTTGAAAACCTTCACGGCGCAGCAAAATGCTGACTAGCTCACGAATGTTTGGATCGTCATCTACGACTAATATTTTCGGCATGCGGATCACCCCTGTTGTTCGACTTTCCCTTACCATAATACATATAGATGAATTTAAGATGAACATGTTTGACAGTACCCGTTAATTGTAATAATTTTAAACTAGAATTTATGATCAGAAGCTATCGAATGGAGGCAATCATTTATGCATAAAACAATTATTATCGGTACTGGACCTGCGGGACTAACCGCTGCTATTTATTTGGCTCGCGCCAACATGGAGCCGCTCGTTATTGAAGGCTGGCAGCCAGGCGGCCAACTGACGACAACGACCGAAATCGAAAACTTTCCCGGCTTCCCTGACGGCATTCTCGGCAGCGAGCTGATGTCCAATATGCGCAAGCAAGCGCAGCGCTTCGGCGCTACGTTCCGCACAGGCTCTGTAAAAAGCGTTGATTTCAGCAAACGCCCTTATACGCTTGATGTTGAAGGAATCGGCGAGCTGCAAGCTGAATCGGTCATTATTTCAACCGGCGCTTCGGCGAAATATCTCGGCATTCCCGGCGAGCAGGAGAACATTGGACGCGGCGTCAGCACATGCGCAACCTGCGATGGTTTCTTTTTCCGTGGCAAAAAGATTCTCGTTGTCGGCGGCGGCGACTCCGCCATGGAGGAATCGGTGTTCCTGACTCGCTTCGCGTCGGAAGTAACGGTCGTTAACCGCCGCTCCGAGCTGCGCGCTTCGAAAATCATGCAAGACCGCGCTCGCGACAATGACAAAATCTCCTGGAGCCTCGATCGCACCCCGCTCGAGGTAGCAGCCGGAGATACCGGGCTTCAGGGCCTGAAAGTCCGCAACAATGAAACAGGCGAAGAAGAGCTGATTGAGGCAGACGGCGTGTTCATTACGATCGGGCATACGCCGAACACAGGCTTCCTTGGCGGTCAAATCGACACCGATGAGCAAGGCTACATTATTGTGAAGCCCGGAACTTCCGAGACGAACATCCCTGGCGTATTCGCCTGTGGCGATGTACAGGATCGCCAGTATCGCCAAGCGATTACTGCTGCTGGCAGCGGCTGTATGGCGGCGCTCGACGCCGAGCGTTTCCTGGAAGCCCAGGCTCATGCCGCTTCGGTCCATGCTTAAGCTCTTTTTCCCTAAATAAATGATGGCATGATTTCCCTTTTAGATGTATAATCAAAGCTGAAGATAAAGGCAATGCTACCCAACACATTACGATCGAATACGGATCGATTATGGAGAAGGTACAACCTCGCTGAAAAGGTGCGGGTTGTACCTTTTTTGCGTTCTTCTTGCTCGTTTAAGCCATTAAACTTGAGGAGAGTGGAATGATGTTATTGGAAGCTATTTATCATCGACCAAAGCAAAACTGGGCGTATGCCTACGACGGAAAAACGCTGCATATCCGCCTGCGCACCAAAAAAGGCGATATGGACCAAGTCCACGCCATCGTTGGCGACAAATATGCCTGGAAGGAAACCCAGGAACTGATTGAGATGTCGCTGCTATCCTCCGACGCCTTGTTCGACTATTGGGAAGCTGCGGTAATACCGCCTTTTCGCAGGCTGCGATACGCCTTCCAGCTGACTAGCGGCTTGGAGCAGCTTATTTTGACGGAAACAGGCTTTCATGGAGCGATGCCAGAAAACTCGAACAGCTTTTTTGACTATCCGTATATTAATCCAATTGATGTATTTGCCCCTCCTGCATGGGTGAAGGATGCTGTATTTTATCAAATTTTTCCCGAGCGGTTCGCAAACGGCGATGCTGCTTTGAATCCTAAAGTGACTGAGGCTTGGGGCGGCGATCCGACTCCACGCAATTTTTTTGGAGGCGATCTTCAGGGGGTCATTGACCATCTGGACTACCTCGGCGAGCTTGGAATAAACGCTATTTATTTCAATCCTTTATTTGAAGCTACGACTAACCATAAATACGATACCGCGGATTATATGAAGGTAGATGCGCATTTCGGTACGAATGAGAAGCTCAAGGAGCTGGTGGACGCCTGCCATCAGCGGGGCATACGCGTGCTGCTGGATGCGGTCTTCAATCATTCCGGAAGAACATTTCCACCGTTCGTGGATGCGCTTGAGCGCGGTGCGGAATCACCTTACGCTGATTGGTTTCATGTGCGGGAATGGCCTTTGCGTGTAGTTGACCGCATACCGACCTACGAGACGTTCGCCTTCGAGCCGCTGATGCCAAAGCTCAATACCGAGCATCCCGATGTTAAGGAATACTTGTTTAAGGCCGCCCGCTACTGGATTGAAGAAATCGGAATCGACGGCTGGCGGCTCGATGTCGCTAATGAGGTGGACCATCAGTTTTGGCGCGAGTTCCGAGCCGTTGTGAAAAAAGCGAATCCCGAAGCCTACATCCTCGGTGAAATTTGGCATGATTCGATTATGTGGCTGCAGGGCGATCAATTCGACGCCGTCATGAATTACCCGTTCACGAATGCTGTACTCGACTTTTTCGCTTATCAGACAATGGATGCTTCCACCTTCGCTAATGCGCTTGGCGCTCAGCTCGCCGCTTATCCGCAGCAGGTAACCGAGACGGCTTTCAATTTGCTAGGCAGCCACGATACGCCACGACTATTGACAGTTTGCGGAGATGAGCTTGGCGCGATGAAGCTGGCCACCCTGTTCAAGCTGACCTATCCCGGCGTCCCGTGCATTTATTATGGCGATGAAATCGGCTTAAATGGCGGCGGCGATCCCGAATGCCGCAAATGCATGGTGTGGGAGTCAGAGGGACAGAACGCTGCGCTGCTTGATTTCTTTAAGCAAGCGATCGCTCTGCGGCGCAGCCATGCCGCTCTTCGCGGTGCGGACATTCGCTTCATCCAAGCCGATGAAACAGGGCGCATCATCGTTTATGAGCGCCGTTCAGGCGACGAGCGAATCGTTATCGCGATGAATGCCGGAGCCGAACCGGCTGAGGTTAGCATTTGCTTAGACGATAAAGCGGTCAAGGAAGCTTCGCGGGAGGTCGCCGCAAGTGCAGACGAAAGCAGCGTAGATCGGAGAGCGGCAAGCACGAGGAGCAGTAAGGCCAGCAGCACGTTAGAAAGCACATCAGTGAACGGAATAACGAGCAGAATTGGCGATTTGCCTGCAGCAGGAGCCTCAGCAGAAGCAGCAACAGCAACAGAAGCCGCCCAAGCGCTAAGCGGGCGTTATGAGTGGGTGCCTCTGCTTCATCATACCGAACAAACCCGATATGCAGAGTCCAGCAGTATCACACTGCAGCTGCCAGCTTATGGCTATGAGGTGCTGCTGCAACAAAAGCTGTAATAGCAGCAGGCGAATAGCAGCAGGCGTAAGCTTTATTTTTAACCTTAAAAAGGAGAAAGACAGGCAGCAAACTCGCCTGTTTTTCTCCTTTTTCACAGTTTCGCTTCAAGCGCGGTTACGTTTCAAGCAAGGCTGCCTTAAACTCAGCCCCACTCCAGTCGCCTCATTTTACAATAATCACACTGTATGGCGGCAAGCTTATGAGCCCTTCTTGAATCTCCACCTCTTTATGGCTCGCGCGTATCACCTTATCGAATAAGCCGAACGGCTCCTGCTCATGCAGCTCGGCAATCTGCTGCTCATTGGACAAGTTAATAAGCACGAGCACCCGTTCCTTAGCAGTTGCCCTTATATACGAGCTAATCTGCCTCAATGGCGGATCAAGACGATATTCCTCTATGCCGCCGTCCCGCAGAGCCGGCAGCTCATTGCGCCAGCCAATCAGCATTTGATAATGCGCCAGCAGCGATTGTTCGTCGTTGAGCTGTGCTTCCACAGATATTGCATTCGGGTTGGCATTTGAGCTGGAACGTTCCCATGTCGTTTGCCCTTCACCGCCACTTAATGCGGAGTACCAAAGCATCGGCTCGCGAATATGCTCATCTGGCTTCATGCCCTTCATGCCGATTTCTTCCCCATAATAAATGAAGGGATTGCCGGGCAGTGTCAGCAGTAAAGAGGCCGCCGTTTTGGCATGCGCTGCATTTCCGTTCAACAGTGACATCACACGATTTTGATCATGGTTGCTCAGAAAAGGAGCATCAGCAAACGCCCCTCCAGAGGCATCTCCATACAGCTTATAGGCCCGATTCAGGGAAAAAGCAGCATCCGGGTCACTCTCATAACTCGCTGCGCGCAGCAAGCTCCCCGCCAAGTCAAAGTTAAAAGCCGAATCAAATGCCCGATCCAAATAGGGCGCAACAATCGTCACTGAATCCCATACCTCGCCAATGAGAAAGACGCCTGGGTTCACCTTCGCAAGTCCGCTGCGAAATTGCTGCCACCAGCGCTGGTTGTTATTTTTCACAGCATCACGGTTAACCGTCGAAGCAAAATCGCCATAAATATGTTTGGCTGCGTCAAGCCGAAAGCCATCAAGGCCCTGCTCGAGCCAAAACTGCCCAATCTGGATTATCTCGTCCCTTACGGCAGGCTCATCAAAATTCAAATCCGGCATCCCTTCCCAAAAAACACCCAAATAACGGCCGCTCCCGGCAGCGTGCCAAGGATTGCTCCCAACGGCCCCGTCCAACTGCACCCGCTCATCCTGTTCAGCAAAATGATACCAGCTGCGATAAGGGCTTGCAGCATCTGCCACTGCTTCCTTAAACCACGGATGCTCCGTGCTTGTATGGTTTACGACCAAATCCATAATGACCTTAATATTTCGCTCATGTGCCTCTTCCAGAAGCTTGTGCAAATCCTCCATCGTCCCATAATCGGGATTTATCGCATAATAGTCTGTCACATCATAGCCATGATAGCTTGGCGAGGGCTGAATGGGCATAAGCCAAATCCCCCCTATGCCAAGCTGCTTCAAATAATCCAGCTTTGCGGTTACACCGTTCAGATCGCCAATGCCGTCGCCATTCGTATCATAGAACGACCGCACGAATATTTCATAATACACAGTGGAGGGCTGTTCATCCACTTCATAGCTGCCTACTTCTGAGCTGGGCGTGGGGCTGGGGCTGTCGCTGTCACTAGAACTAGAACTAGAACTAGAACTAGAACTAGAACTGGGGCTGGAGCTGAAGCCAGAGTCGGAGCTGCAAGCGGCAACGAGCAACAGCAGCGGCAACAGAATAAGAGCAGCTAGACATGCCTCTTTAACGCTGGCGTACTTTCCATCATCGGCTCTAATCCCCATCGCCTTACCCCTTCGAAGCGCCAGATGTGAGTCCCTGCACGAGAAACCGCTGGAGAAAGATGAAGAGCAGCGTAATCGGTATCGCAATCAGCACGGAGCCAGCAGCGAACATCGTGAAATTGCTATTTTGCAGCGAATTGACCAAATCCCACATTCCCACTGCCACTGTCCAGTTTTCCTTCGTACGCAGCACCAGCCTTGCGAAAATAAAGTCGCCCCATACGCCAGTAAACGAGGTCAGCGCCACGTAGGTGAGCATTGGCTTTGACAGCGGCAGCATGATTTTCGCAAATACCTGCAAATGCGATGCTCCATCGATTCTGGCCGCTTCATCCAAGCTGCGGGGAATCGTATCAAAAAAGCCCTTTACAATAAATCCGCCTAGCGCGGCCCCAGCCGAATAGACGAGAATAAGCGCCATATGCGTATCAAGCAAATTTAATTGCAGCAATATAATGTAGATCGCAATGAGGCTCATAAAGCTCGGAAACATCCCGAGCACCAGCATAACCGTCAATGCTGTCTTGCGTCCGCGAAAGCGGAAACGCGATAAGGCGTACATGCTGAGCGTAACGAGTATCGTCGATAAAATCATCGTGACGACGGCAATTTTCAGCGTATTCAAATACCATGTGCCATATAGATAGGCCTTGCTCGTAAACAGCTCCGCATAATGGACAAGCGTAAATTGTCTGGGCCAAAAATGCTCACTGTACAGCGAGCCCCCCGGACGCAGCGAAGACAACACGACCCATAGCGCCGGATAAATTGCGACTGCCGAGATCAACAGCAGCAGCGCATAGCTCAAGGTTAGACGGACGTTATTTTTCCATTTCCTCATTGGATCATATCCTCCTCTTTGAACGATTTCGAGCGTCGGAAATTCCAGATCGAGAAAATAGCTACGATTAAAAAGATAATAATGCCAACGGCGGAAGCCACATTATATTTATTGTTATCGAGCGTCAGCTTATACAGCCAAGTAATCAGCAGATCGGTCGCCCCGGCAAACTGATAATCACCCTTCGCTGGATTGCCTCCCGTCAGGAGGAAAATCACATTAAAGTTATTAATATTGCCTGCAAACTGCATGATCAAAATCGGCATCGTTGAAAACAAAATAAACGGCATCGTAATAATGCGGAATTTTTGCAGCGTCGACGCCCCATCCACATCAGCAGCCTCGTATAAATCACGCGGAATTGAAGTCAAAATGCCCAGAATAAGCACCATGCTGACAGGTATGCCAATCCACATATTGACGGTAATGACCGTCACCTTGGCCCAGAAAGGATCGGTCAGCCACGGCAGTCCGCCAAGCCCAAAGTAGCCTAAATATTGATTAATCGGCCCGAATTGGCCATTAAACAAATTTTTCATCACCAATAAGGAAATGAGCTGCGGAATCGCATACGGAATAATAAAAATCGTGCGCCACAGCTTCCTGAAGCGAATACCTTTCTGCTCGATTAACAGAGCAACGAGAATTCCGCCAAAATAAGTCGTAACCGTCGCCAGCACGGCCCAAATAATCGTCCAGATTAGCACGCCAACAAATGTGTGGCTCCATGACTTCATTTTCACAAGATCGACAAACGTCTTGAACCCTACCCAATCGACAAGCTTCGCCGGCGGAATATGATCAGGAGCAGAATAGTTTGTAAAAGCGAGCATGACCGTAAATACGATAGGCATAATCGTGAAAAAAAGGACGCCCAGCGCCGGAAACGCCAGCATAAAATAAGGAAAATAAAAGGTCGTAGCATGCTCATACGATTGCCTGAACGTGTTTACAGCCTTCTTCTCATCCCGCAGCTTGCCATTGCGATATGCATCCGCGATATTCCACACGTACACGCCCAGCAGCACAAATACGAGAAATAAAATAATCAACCCGTCCAATATTAAAAAAATCGAGTGGTCGCCCTTGACCATTTGCGCCACTTTGCCAACCTTTACGAATTTCTGCGTCTTCTCTCCTAATGTAACAAGGCCCCAGATCGCCCCACCAAGTCGTGGAGCAATATAGATGCAGCCCGCCACTTCTATCAGCATAAAAAGAATGCCCTTTAACCACTGCCGGTTATAAATTTGTCCTAAACCTTGCAGCACGATCGATAATAGTACAGCAATTGTGCGATGCTGCTTCATTGCGCTCCGGCCTCCCTCCGACTAAAAATCACCCGCCGCTGCTCCTCCGGCGGGTGAAAACAAGCTGTCGCTATCGTTCTATTGATTGGCAATAGCATCTTTAATTTGCGCTACCGAGTTGTCGAGAGTCGCTTTCACATCTTTTCCCCCGTCCCAAATATCAGCGATGCCTGCTGTAATCGGCCCCCATACACTTGCCATTTGCGGGATAGCTGGCATTGGCGTAGAATGCGAAAATTGCTCATAGAAGGCTTTCGTAATTTCATCGTTTTGAATTTTAGGATCCTGAACAGCTTCTAAATTTGCCGGAATCGTGCCGTTCATTTCAAAGTTGCGAAGCTGCGACTCTTTCGTAGACAGGAATCGTGCAAACAGCTTCGACGCATTCGGATATTTCGTAAACGCGTTTACATAATAGCCTTGAACGCCAGAGAAAGAGCTCATCGGCTTCCCGCCAATCGATGGCAGCGGCGCTACGCCAAGATCCATTCCGGCCGCCTTGTAATCCGCGAGTGACCATGGTCCATTAATATCCATCGCCAAGGAGCCTTCGATGAACAGTCCCTTTTTTATATCAAAAGTAATATCTCCTGTATTGAGCGGCAGCAGGCTTTCTTTCAACGAAGCAAGGAACTTGGCGCCCTCGACAGCCGCCTCATTGTTTAGGCCAATGTCCTCTTTATCTGTATTATTACTGCCGAACATATATCCCCCCGTAGTAGCAAGGAAAGCATAATCATAATAAAATTGCTGAAGCTCCCACATAATCGTATATTTATTTTTTTTCGGATCATTAAACGTTTTGCTGAAAGCGATGACCTCGTCAAACGTTTTCGGAGGGGTTGAAACGAGCTTTTTGTTGTAAAGCAGCGCATACGTTTCAACGGAACGGGGATAGCCATATAGGATGTCCTCAAAAGTTACCGCGCTTACTGCATTGGGATCATTTTCGCTTGCCGTTTCTTCTCCGAACCAATCATTCGGCAGCACGAGACCCGCAGAAGCGGCGCGCCCGATCTGATCATGCGGGAATACAACGATGTCCGCTCCCAGCCCTGCCGGCCCATCCGTAGTCAGCTTCGTCACCTGATCGGGATTTTCGACCTCCTCCAGCTTGACTGGAACGCCGTATTGCTCCGTAAACTCTTGCGCTAACGCTTCTACAAAATTGCGCTGGGATTTGCCTTCCCAGATGATGAGACTTGCTCCATCCTCCGGCAGCAGCTCGCCTTCTTCCTCAGTCACCGCATTATTTCCACCAGACTCTGCAGGCGGCGAAGAAGCTTCCGGCGTAATCGCATTATTGCTGCCTTTTCCCGTATTGCCGCATGCCGCCAAAGTAAATACGAGCACACAGACGATTAATACTCCCAACCACTTTTTCATCATTAAAAATCCCCCTCCATAATGTGTTGCCTCTGTTGCACGCCTACCGATACCGATGCTTCAAACGTTTCCTCCTGTTTTGTGCAAACGTTTGTACAAATGATCGTGCGAAAAGTATTCAAGCAGCTTGAAATCAATAAAATAGCTTGAGTCTATTCGATAATTGCGATGTAAGCGCTTGATTAATGAATTCATCATACAATATGGACAAAGGTTTGTTAAAACGTTTGCACAGCTCAAATTGCTGGAATTATCCATTTGTTTCGCTTGTTCACTGCATTTTCCTTCCATTTGCTTATAATTTCATCATTTTTCCACTTTTGTGATGCAGGCGTATTTACTTTTCGATAGCGCTTGCATTAACATGTAACTGTAGTGTTCAAACGATTGCATAGTTCAAGTGACAGGAGCCCGATTAAACGATGGTAACGATAAAAGATATTGCAAAAGCGGCAGGAGTGTCTCCTTCGACCGTTTCAAGAGTCGTCTCCAAGCACCCTCGCATCAGTAAAGAAACCGCAGATAAAGTAAAACGCATTATGGCGGAAATGGGCTATCATCCGAATGCAATGGCTAAAAGCCTCGTCTCCAAGACAACCAATACACTGGCTATTATGCTGCCAAGGCCTGCGGAGGAGCTGTTCCAGGACTTTTTCTTCGGGGAGCTACTGCGGGGCATACTGACCCATTCCACCAGAGCCGGCTATGACATGCTGCTTACCACCGCCACAGGCGAGCATGATGAAATTGAAACGGTATCCCGGCTCGTCCTAGGGCGCCGGGTTGATGGCGTCATTCTTTTATCCGCCCGCGTGAAAGATCCGCTTATTCAATATTTGAATGAGCAGCGATTTCCGAGCGTGCTAATTGGGCGTACAGACGATTCGAATCCGCATATTTTAACGGTCAACAACAATAATGTGCAGGCGGCTTATGATGCGGCCCAGCATTTGATTTTGCAGGGCCATGAGCGAATCGGCTTTGTCAGTGGACCGCGGAATTTGACCGTTTCTTACGACCGAATGGAGGGGTATCGCCAAGCTTTAGCTAACGCTGGGCTGAAGCTGAACTCGGAATGGGTCGTTGAGGGGGAGTTTTTGCAGGAAAGCGGTTTTCGAGCGATGTCTTTTCTGATGGAAATGCCTGATCGCCCTACCGCGCTCATCGTCATTGATGATGTAGTCGCCTTCGGTGTTCTGCGTGGATTAACGGAGCTTGGCTATTCCGTTCCAGACGATATCTGCATCGTAAGCTTTAACAATATCGCCCTCTCAGAGCTTGCCACGCCTCCGATCAGCTCCACCGATATCGGCACTTATCAGCTTGGCTACACCGCCTCGCAGAAGCTTGTCCGCCTCATCCAAGACGAGCCGATTCACCAGTCCAGCACCATTATTCCGCATCGGTTGATCGTCCGGGAATCCTCGATGCATGTTCCTGTAAAGAAGGGCTGAATGAAGGATAAAAAAGCATGATGGCTAGAAAGTGGCACTACCTTAAGCTTTCGACAGAAACCAGCTTATTTGAGCATACGTAGTGAAACTTGTTTTTCCAAGATGGTTAATTCCATTAAAAATTAAGCAGGTTTCATTTTGATTTAAGTGCTGATAGCTGAGCTTGGGGCGCGCACTTTATTTTTGAAGGACAGAGATTCCGCTATTATGGATTTTTATTCGATTTCAGGGTTTAAGCGGACAGGAGATCCGTTATCGCCCTAAAAATCCCGTCAAAATGGGGATGGACAGCGCATTAGCGGCTCCTGTGTCCACGTAATATCCTAAACCCGTGATTCTGTTGAAATAGCGGCTGCTGTGTCCACCAAAGTCTATCTTCCGCAGGGCGGAAGCCACTACAACGAAAATATGAAGCTGCCTTTTCGCACGTAGGATCAAATCCGGATCACATCCATAAGGGGTTTCATTCCTGGTTGATGCGGGAATACGCTTGATGCTAATTCCGATCAGTATCTGGCTCGCTCATGCTCGCATACACGCCCTTGTAATGCCCGTTCGTTACAAAATACATATTACGGATTCAGCGGCGTATACCCCGTTTTCTCAATCAAATATTGCCCCTGCGGCGATAAAATCCAGTCAACAAGCGGCTGTACTTTAGGGTTGTCAGTGCCTGCGGTAATCGCATAAAATGGCGCCGTAAGCGGATATGTACCGTTTCTAATATTCTCGCGGTTCGCTTCCACGCCGTTTATTTTCAGCAAATGGATTTGCTGCTCCTGCACCATTTCGGTGGCGTAGAAAAGGAACGAAAAGCCGATCGCATTTTTATAATTGCGGTAGTTTGCGGTTTGTTTAATGATATCACCCATTCCGGAATTTATATCCTCTTTCGCAGGCTCCATCAGCTGCTTATCCTTCATGATTTTTTGCAGCATCGTCTGGCTGCCGCTATTCTCTCGGCGCTGGAACGGCCGTATCTTCTCATTCACTCCCCCAACCTGCTTCCAGTTCGTCACTTCTCCGGCATATATGCTTTGAATCTGTTCCAGCGTCAAGTCCTGCACCTCATTGCGGCTGTTTACGAAAAAGATAAAAGCCTCATAGCCAATCGGCGTCAGCGCAAGCTCCACACCCGCCGCTTTCGCCTGAGCTTCCTGATCCTTGGACGGTGCAGGTGCAAAAATAAGATCGACATCACCTTCAATTAGACGATTATACGCATCCTCCGTGCCGTTCACCTGAACCTCGCTGTCTTGCTCATAGTAGGAATATTCCTTTTGCTTATATACCGCCTGAACGAATGCCGCATACATCGGATATAGGGCGGTTGAGCCATCCAGATGCGGCAGCTTGCTGCGGATTTTGAGCGTTGCCAGCTCTGGCAGCGATACCACCTTCGTTCCCTCTCGGAAAGGTTCATAATCTCTCATATTTATCGCCTGATCATCGATGATTTTCAGCTTCTCTATGTATTGTTCATAACGCCAGCCGATGACAAATGAAATTGCAATGATTAGAATAGCTGAACCGCACAATGACCAGAAAACCTTTTCTTTTAGCACATCAATATAAGCTAGAAAATAAAAGATACTTATAAGCGCAGAAGCCGTGATGACTAATGCTCCATATATCTTAGAGCCTGTTAAAAAAATGACGACTCCAGAAGTGAGCCAAGTAAAGAACATAATTGGAAAGCTAATAAGTATCGTAGCTAAAATAATCGTACTCCAATCTCTCTCTTTCAACGAATGCTTCCCCTTTTATGCCTCATAGGCTTTTTCCCCTTATTTTAGCGAAAGGCCAGCATCCAGCTAGTACCAAGTTTATGTAGTACTGGCGTTTGCACACTATCCTTTGTTGCACCCGTTACTATGCAAAGGCTAAGATTAAAGAAGTACCGCTTAGGACATGCTAAAGGAGATAGTTATGTTGAAATGGGTTTCCGCCATTATTTATGCTTTACTGCTCGCCACCGTTTTTATATACAAAAACAATCTGCTCGATTGGCTGCAAAATGACACGCCCTCTGTATTTATCGTCTTTCTCGTCGCTCTGTTTCTCGTACTCGTGCCTGTCGTTCCGTTCAAAATCATGATTGCCTTACTCGGTTTTATGTACGGTCCGCTGCTCGGGGCATTGATTAGCTGGCTGGCTGCTTCACTTGCTGCTATCATCGTTTTTTTGCTAGCTCGCTATCTCTTCCGCGAGCAAGGACAAGCTTTCCTCCATAAATTCAGCCAACTGGACAAGCTTCAGGCCACGATGGAAAAACGGCCGTTTCTGACGATTTTGACAGCACGATTAATTCCGATCATTCCGCATATGGTCGTCAATATTTATCCCGCGGTTACTTCTGTACGGCTGCTTCCTTATGCCGTTGCCTCGGCTCTTGGCAAAATCCCGTTTATGCTGCTATTTGCTTATATGGGACAAAATATGTTTAAAGATTGGGCCAGCTTCACCTTATTCGCGGGCGTGTACGCCGCTTTTTTCGCCTTGTCTTATGGCGGATACCGCCTTTGGTTAAAAAGACAATGAAACGCATAAAATAGCCCTGTTTGTTTAGCAGCTTGTTTAAAATAATGCCCGGACGTTTATAGTATGTTATCGGATGAATGCAGTGAGGCGAGCTTGACAAAACGCTTGTTATTTGTAATAATTATAAATAAGTAATTATTATAAATTAAACAACAGCCATTCCAGCCGTTGCGTTCTCGCCAAACAAGCTGCTCTTTACGAAACATAAAATCAGGAAACGAAAGGATGAACGATCATGAAAAAAACACATGAGGTCTTAAATAAACAAATCGCTAACTGGAGTGTCCTTTATATTAAATTGCACAACTTCCATTGGTATGTGAAGGGCTCGCAATTTTTCACCCTGCACGTGAAGTTTCAGGAATTTTATGAAGAGGCCGCTTTGAATGTGGATGAGCTGGCTGAGCGCCTGCTTGCACTGGAAGGCAAGCCTGTCGCAACAATGAAAGAATATATGGAGACGGCTTCCATCAAAGATGCTACAGGCAAAGAAACCGCTACTGCTATGGTTGAGTCTCTTATAACGGACTTCTCGACGATTATCGAGGAGCTCAAAGCCGGCATGTCGATTGCGCAAGAAGCGAATGATGAGACGACAGCCGATATGCTGCTTGCGATTCACACCGCGCTTGAGAAGCATGTATGGATGCTGAAAGCTTTTAACGCTTAATTCAAAAAAAATCAGGCCGCCTAAACGTATAGGCGAACCACATAATTAGCTGTCACAGCCTCTCCCCCAAGGGCAGGCTGCGACGCAAAAAAACCTTCAAACTCTGCGACCTGCGCGGGTTTGAAGGTTTTTTAGTTGCTTGAATCCGACCGATTATTTGAGCTTAATTGAACAGCTAGCCACTTCTTTGCCTTGCCACAATGCCGAGAGTTTGTCGCCATCCTGCAAGGCCGCAACACCTGCTGGCGTTCCGGTAAAAATAAGATCACCGGGCCCAAGTCCGTAGTTGTCATTAATATGCCGGAGCAGCGTGCCAATATCAAACAGCATATCGGAAGAATTGCCATGCTGTGCTTCTTCATTATTGCGAAGCAGCGCAAAATCATGCGCCTTCAGCGCTTCCGCACCAGGATACGGCAGCCATGCGCCAAGGGGAGCGGAGCCTTTGAAGCCTTTGGCCGGAAGCCATGGCTGGCCTTTGGCCTTGATCTTGCTTTGCACATCGCGAAGCGTCATATCAAGCCCCAGCGCTAAACCGTCGATGCATGCATCAGGTTCCATGCCCGGCTCAAGCGCCCGGCCCACTCGCAGCACCAGCTCCAGCTCGAAATGCACCTCGCCTTGATCGCCCGGCAGCTCCACTACGCTGCCATCCATCGGCACAAGCGCATGAGTCGGCTTTGTAAATACCATTGGCGATTCAGGCACCTCATTGCCCAGCTCTAATGCATGCAAACGATAATTCCGCCCAATACAATAAATGTTGCGTACTTCTGAAAACATCTCCATCTCCCTCTCCCGTTTTATAGGCTCGCTTTTAATTAAACCTTCTTCTGAGCAGCAATTTGCTCCGCAAGCTCGTTAAGCTCAGTCCAGCGCTCCATGAGCTGCTCCAGCTTTTCTTCAAGCTGCTGCTGCTCCTCCGATAGCTGCTGAATCAGCACCGAATCGCTGCCGGATTCCTCCATGCGCTGTACAATGTGCGCAAGATCATTTTCAGCCTGCTCAATCCAACCGTCAATTTGCTCAAAATCCTTTTGATCCTTGTAGGACATTTTGAGCGCACGTTCCTTGCCGCCGCCCGTTCCGGCTTTTGCGTTTGATTCCCCCGCCGCACTCTTGCTTCCAGCAGCGCTCGCCGAGCCTGCCCCAGCAGCAGATTTCGTACTTCCGCCCGCCGAGGCGCCACCTGTTGCTGGCGATGTACCAGCCGCCGCCGAGCCATACTTTTCTACAAACTCCTGATATTCGCTATAGTTGCCTGTATGCTGCGTAATGACGCCATCCTCAAAGGATAAAATTTTATCGACTGTCCGGTCAAGGAAGTAACGATCATGGGATACGACGAATACGACGCCCGGAAAATCATCCAAATAATCTTCCAATACGGCCAAAGTCGCAATGTCCAAATCATTCGTCGGCTCATCGAGAAGGAGCACGTTCGGCGCCTTCATCAGCACGCGAAGCAGTTGGAGACGGCGCTTCTCGCCGCCTGACAGCTTGCTGATCAGGCTCCATTGCATCGCAGGAGGGAACAAAAACCGCTCCAGCATTTGCCCTGCTGAAATGAGCGAGCCATCCGCCGTCTTCACCTGCTCCGCACCTTCGCGGATAAATTCAATGACGCGCAGCGACTCGTCCATCTCTTCATGCTCCTGCGAGAACCAGCCGAGATTAACGGTGAGGCCCAGTTCAACTGTACCTTCATCCGGTTGCAGCCTGCCCTCAATCAGCTTAAGCAGCGTAGATTTGCCGCTGCCATTGCGTCCGATAATGCCTACACGGTCCTCCGGTACGGCAATATAGCTGAAATCGCGAATGAGCGTCCGCTCGCCAAAACGTTTCGTCACCTTTTCAAGCTCGACGATTTTGCGTCCGAGGCGAGTCGAGGCAACCGATACATCCATTTTTCCCGCGCTTTGCTTAGGCGCCTGCGCCTTCAAGTCCTCGAAGCGATCAATTCTCGCCTTCTGCTTCGTCGTTCTCGCCTTGGCTCCGCGCCTAATCCAGGCCAGCTCGCTGCGCAGCAGGTTTTTGCGTTTGCTTTCTGTTGCCGCCTCGCGCTCTTCCCGCTCCAGCTTAAGCTCTAGAAAGCGGCTGTAGTTCGCTTCATAGAAATAAGCACGTCCGCCGTCCAGCTCAATAACCCGATTACTGACCCGATCAAGGAAATAGCGATCATGGGTAATCATAAGCAGTGCGCCTTTGCGCTTTTGCAGCATGCCTTCCAGCCAAGCGACCGAATCATTGTCAATATGGTTCGTCGGCTCGTCCAAAATCAAAATGTCCGAAGGCTGGAGCAAAGCCGCCGCCATCGCTACCCGCTTGCGCTGTCCACCGGAAAACGTCTCGACCTTCTCGTCAAAATGAAGAATGCCAAGCTTAGCGAGCGCAATCTTCGCTTCACTCTCCAGCGTCCAAGCGTCGAATTCATCCATCCGCTGGTTCGCTTTAATCAACCTTTGCTGGAGCGCCTCGTCACTTGGATGAAGCTCCAGCGCTTCAAGCGCCTCCACATGCTCGCGCACAGCACGCTGCTGCGGCGAATCGCCGCCGAGCACATGCTCAAGCGCCGTCTCTCCCGGCGCAAACACCGGATCCTGCGACAGCATGCGAATGGTCACCCGATTCCCGATGGAAATGTTACCTGCATCGGCCGGCTCAAGCCCGGCAATCACTTTAAGAAACGTCGATTTGCCCGTTCCATTGACGCCGATAATGCCGATTTTGTCACCCTCCTCGAGACCGAAGGTAACGTCCTCGAACAGCATTTTTTCCCCGTAGCTTTTCGTAATATGTTCGACTGATAATAAATGCATCGCAATAACCTACTTTACATCAGAAATAGTTGTTCCAAGCCAGCTTCTCCTACCATATAACACTTGGAAAAGCCGCCCTTTCCAACTATCATATCATAATCCGCGCCCCTCCACCCCGCTTAGCGGCCACCTCATTTGTATATTGACAAAAATATTTTTATATGGTATAATATAATATTTTATTATTTACACCCCTGTATTTATCCCTTATGATATAAAAGCTTGGCCAAGCACAATCTGAGCTGATGTTGATCGGAGGGATCGTATGCTACTTGCAAAAGGCATTGCCATGCTGGAGATTACAGCTGCCATCATGGGAAAATCCACAACGATTTACCCTACCCTTATTTGGGATAATGATCGCCAAATCCTTATAGACACTGCCCACCCTGGGCAGCTTCCATTGATTCAGGAGGCCGCAGCACAAGAAGGCGTTCTCCTCGAGCAAATAACCGACATCGTACTTACCCATCAAGATATCGATCATATTGGCAGTCTGCCAGCTGTCATTGAGCAGGCTGATTACGCTCCGCGTGTATGGAGCAGCGACATCGAGAAGCCCTACATCGAAGGACGCAAGCGTCTGCTCAAAATAACCGACGAGGCGCTCGCGAACCTCGACCTGATGTTTCCGCCGGAAACGCCCGCTGCATTCCGCGCCGCTTTTCGAAAAATGCTCGAGCATCCGCCCCACGCAAATGTGACAGCGGAGCTGCTGGGCGGCGACAAGCTTGATGTATGCGGCGGCATCAGCATTATTAATACGCCGGGACATACACCCGGACATATCAGCTTATATCATCACGCGAGCCAAACATTAATAGCCGGAGATGCGCTGATCGCAGAAAATGGCAAGCTTGCCCCTCCTGCATTTGCTGCCACGCTCGATTATGGAATGGCGCTGCAATCGCTCAAAGCGCTTGCAGATTACCCCATCCAGCATGTTATTTGCTATCATGGCGGTTTATGCAGCGGTCAGCTTAATGAACAAATTGCTCAAATTTCTGATGGAGCTGCTGTTTAATCAAAACAAAGGCCGTCCCAAAGCAGTGTAAATACTGCCTTGGGACGGCCTCGCTTATTTCATTAACTGCCTTTTACTTATTTGCTTGCTTCAGCGTATTTCGTTGCATTCAGCAGCAAGGTGACAACCTCAGCCCTCGTTGCCTTAGCATTTGGATTGAACTTATTGTTCGCCCCTTGTACAATGCCTGCTTTGGCTGCCGCAGCTACATAAGGAACTGCCCAAGCCGGAATCTCTTTCGCATCGGCAAAATCTACCTTTGCAGCCGGATCAACCGGAAGGTCTAGTGCACGTACCATAATGGCCGTCATTTCAATTCGGGTCAATGGGTTGCTTGGTCGGAACGTATTGTCCGCATAACCGCTAATGAGTCCCGCTTCTAACAGCTGTGCTACGAAGGAGCGTGCCCATACAGGAATTGCATCCGCATCGCGGAAATTCGGCACTGTCGTTGCAGCTTCCAGCTTAAATGCACGGCTTACCATCGTTACAAACTCTGCACGAGTCGCATTCGCCTCTGGACGGAACGTACCGTCGGTGAATCCTTTTACAATTCCTTGCTCTACCGCCTGCTTAATCGACTGCTCTGCCCAATGTCCTGCTACGTCCTTAAGCACAACCGGAGTTGGCGTCGGGCTCGGATCTGGACTCGGGGATACAGAAGGTGTTGGACTCGGGCTAGGTGTGCTTGTTCCCGGATTGCTCGTGCCAGGATTTCCTGTGCCCGGGTTTCCAGAGCCTAACAGATCAGTAATTCTTCCTTGAATACCGATATCTACTGTACCAATTTTCTCCAAATAGTCGTTAAATACTTCGTAATCAACTAAATTCATTTCGTAGAAGCGTCCAGCATCCTTCGCCGCCTTCATAGAAAGGTAGAAGTCACCGCCGTTTGCCATGAATGAGTTTGTCGCTACGATGTAATACGCATTTGGATCAATTGCTACATAATTCCCTTGCTCGTTCAATACTTCTACTTTCACGATTCTTTCACCATTTTGAGTTATAACACCAGTAACGGAGTTATAAATCTCAGGTTTTTTTGTCGAATCGAAGGAGAAGCGCATGCCTGCTACTTGCGGGAATCTACCTTCTTCACTCGTTGGCGTAGATCCGCTGACGCCGTTTTCCAGTGCCGCGGTAATTTCCGCACCTGTCATCTTCAGTGCTGTCAGATTATTGCCAAAAGACATAACCGAAAGCAAATGGCCGAGCGTAATGTCACCCGCCGGAATGGACTGGCGGATACCTCCAGCATTTTGAATTGCAACAAAACCGGCAATGCCTGTTTTGTCGATTAGCGCACTATTTTTCACCTTGTCCAGCATACCGTCCGAAACCAGGTTACCCAAATTTGTTTCCTGTCTGCGAACGTTTTTGCGAAGCCCATCAAGATCGACAATCGTTTTGCCTACTACTGTTTTCGCAATCTCTTTAATTGGGGCCTCGTATTCAGCCAACTTTGCAGCACCATCAGGATCGGCAGCAAATACATATTGGGAATTCACTTGCTGATCCACATTGACCAGCTTGCCGTCCCAAACAACAAGTTCGCCATGGTCATCAAACAACACATCCAGCTTGCCCAGATACACGCCATACTCACCTGTTTGCACGATAAGCGTAGCTGCTGCATCAGCTGTTTTACGGTACACGGTTGGTTCATCCAGCTTCGTATGTGAGTGACCGCCGATGATAATATCCAGACCCTCCACACTTGCTGCAAGCTTCTGATCCTCTGTGTAGCCTAGATGCGACAGGGCAATAATTTTATTGACTCCCGCTTGCTCAAGAGCTGTGATCGTTGCTTGCGCGCTCGCTACCGCATCCTTGAAGGTAACTTTGCCCGGCGATGCAAGCAATACTGTATCCGGCGTCGTCAGACCGAAAATACCAACCTTCTGGCCATCGATCTCTTTAATGATAGCCGGAGATATTTTACCGTTCTCCGAGTCATCCGATATCGTCTTAATTCCTTGCGAGAACAGGGAGCCCAATTCAGCCTCGCCGCTAAAATCAACGTTTGCGCTAACGAAAGGAAATTCTGCACCGGATATGAACGCAGCCAGCGTTGCCGCATCCTTGTCAAACTCATGATTTCCAAAAGTCATAGCGTCATAACCCATTTGGTTCATAAACCATTGATCCGCCAGCCCTTTGAATTGGTTGAAGTAAAGCGTGCCCGAGAACACATCACCTGCGTCTACCAGTAGAGTATTATCATTTTTCATCTGGTCGACAGCTGTCATGCGGCGCGGCGCGTTGTCAAGATGGGCATGGGTATCATTAGTATGCAGTACGCGCAGATCAAATGCGCCTTGCACATCAGTAATACGTCCCTCTACACCAATGTTAACCGTACCGATTTTCGTCAAGTATTCATTAAATACTTCATAGTCTACAAGGTTCATTTCATAGAAGCGTCCAGCATCCTTGGCTGCCTTCATCGACAGGTAGAAGTCGCCACCGTTTGCCATGAAGGAATTGGTCGCTACGATATAATAGGCATTTTCGTCGATATCCGTATAAACGCCCTTATCGTTCAGTACTTGAACCTTCATAACCCGCTTACCTACTTGCGTGATTTCACCTGTCACCGAATTATAAATCTCCGGCTGCTTCGTCATATCATAGTAGAAGCGCATGCCCGCTACTTGCGGGAATCTACCTTCTTCACTCGTTGGTGTAGATCCGCTGACGCCGTTTTCTAGTGCCGAAGTAATTTCCGCACCCGTCATCTTCAGCGCCGTCAGATTGTTACCAAAAGACATAACCGAAAGCAAATTGCCGAGCGTAATGTCACCTGCCGGAATGGACTGGCGGATACCTCCAGCATTCTGAATTGCAACAAAACCAGCAATGCCTGTTTTGTCGATTAGCGCACTATTTTTCACCTTGTCCAGCATACCGTCCGAAACCAGGTTACCCAGATTTGTTTCCTGTCTGCGGACGTTTTTACGAAGCCCATCGAGATCGACAATCGTTTTGCCTACTACTGTTTTCGCAATCTCTTTAATTGGGGCCTCGTATTCAAGCAGCTTGGCTGCCGCCACAGAATCGGCAGCAAATACATATTGGGAATTCACCTGTTGATCCACATTGACCAGCTTGCCAGCCCAAACGGTAAGTTTGCCAGCCGCATCAAACTTAACGTCCAGTTGGCCTAAATTCACACCGTATTCACCAGTCTGCACAATCAGCGTCGCCGCTGCATTGGCATCCTTGCGGTAAACAGTCGGTTCATCCAGCTTCGTATGGGAGTGGCCGCCGACAATAATATCAATGCCGTCTACCGCAGCCGCAAGCTTTTGATCCTCGGTATAACCAATATGCGACAAAGCAATAATTTTGTTGATGCCCATTGACTCCAGCTGAGCAACCGTTGCTTCTGCGCTTGCTTTAACATCATTAAACTTCACACCGCCAGGTGAAGCAAGAAGCGCTGTATCCGGTGTCGTCAAACCGAAAATACCAATTTTCTCGCCATCCACCTCTTTAATGATAGCCGGATAGATGTTAGCATCATTCGCCGTACCATTCACTTGCGGAATGCTGTTGACGAACTGACTACTAAGCTCCGCTTCGCCGCTGAAATTCACATTCGCACTTACGAATGGAAAATTCGCACCTCTAACGAAAGCAGCAAGCGTCGCCGCATCTTTATCAAACTCATGATTGCCGAATGTCATCGCATCGTACTTCAAGTAATTCATAAGCCATAGATCAGCAAGACCCTTGAACTGATTGAAATAGAGCGTACCCGAGAATACATCGCCCGCATCCAGCAGCAGTGTGTTTTTATCGCGCAAGCTATTGATTGCCGTTGCACGGCGAGCCATATTGTCGAGATGCGCATGCGTATCGTTTGTGTGCAGCACACGCAGCGAGAGGCTATCATCATCCACGGATGGCTTGCTGCCAAGATCAAGCTGGGCAAGCAGCGGATCATGGTCACTCACGCGTCCCATTGAATCTGTATAGTCTGCATTGACATGGACAACTTCTATATTGGAATAGTCTTTCAGAGCATCATTAACCAGAATGTGGTCAAGCGTCTGGGAGTTGCCATCGTAAATATAAGAATAACGATCCTTCTCCGGCATTGTCTCAACCAGATTAGTCAGAGCGTCCTTCTTCAAAATATCAAGCGTCTTCGAAAACTGGAAGTCATTCAAATCGCCTAATACCGCAACGTTCACATTAGGATCGCTAGCCACAAGCTGCGATACGAAGGAATTTACGATTCCAGCTTGCAGAGCACGCTGTGTTTCACTGCTGCGGATAACCGGCTGGATCGTTCCCCAAGGAAGGCCGTCCCCGCCTTTGGAATTAAAGTGATTTGCAATGACTACAACGCGTTTGCCTTGGAAATTAAATTCAGCGGCAAGCGGTTTGCGCGAAGCATTAAAGGCTGTATCCGTCGGGCTGATTCGGCCCGGGTTCACAGACAGGCTGCCATCGCCTTTCACCTGTACAGCAGTTGTCGAGTCGCCTTTCGTTCCAGTCGCAAGTGTTACACGCGCTGTATTGTACAAGTACCCTACGCGGATATTTCCGCCCGGAGCTCCGCCATCAAGCCCATCTACCGGAGCAATGTCCGTATAAGCATAAGTCGGGCCGCCTTTGGCAACAACAGCGTCGATTAACGCTTGGAAGCTTTGGCTCGCATCCGTAACGCCATTGTTTGTTTCGCCATTATTATCCTGAACCTCCATAAGCCCAATAATGTCAGGCGTTTTGAGGTTGTTTACAATAATGCCGCCGATTTTTGCAGCTTTAGCCGTTTGGCTGCTGCTGAAATTTTCTACGTTGAACGTTGCAATTGTCAGCTTGTCAGCCGCAGCTACCGTGGACGCAACACCCTGCGCACGGGAAGAATACGTAATAGCTGGCAATGAGCCATCCGGAATGAGCTTGAATAAATTGCTCGTATAATTCAGTACACCTGTAATCGGGCCATTAAATTGGTCGCCTGTTTTAATATCCTGGCCAGCCGGCTTAGCCGCAATATACATTTTCTGCGGATTCAGGCTGCTGTCGAATGGCTGCGTGCCATCACCTGTAAGCACAATGCCGCCTGCATCGGTTTTAATCGGATTGTTAGCACCATTGTCGAAAGTCACTGGCGTAACCGAGTTGGCATAAGGGCCAGTAATGCGGGCATCATTCAACTGGATGCGCATGCCTTCCAGGCTTTTGAAGAAATCAATCGCATCGCCATCGGGATTAAATGCTCCAAAGCTGTCGGTATCAATGGCGTTCGGTACGATACGTCCATTTGTACCAATAACAATTGGCGCAGGCAATGTCTGCGAAGGAAGTCCCTTCGTAACATTTGTAGCGGTAATTTGCGTAACTGTCAGAGCCGGGCTCGTGCCATATTCGACAACAGTGCCATCTACCGTGACCGCATCTCCTACGGCAACGCCGTGAGCCGCTTTATACACTTGGATCGCTTCTGAAGTAGCAGGATCGCTATCGATGCTGCTATCTGGCTCCTGCATGTAGAAGCTGCTTGCGCTTACCGATGTAACGATACCGGAAACATTGGTTACCGCTACATTTTCATAAATAGAACGATGGGTTTTGCCTTGAATCGTATGAATTTTGATGCCGTTTGTGTTTTGCAGCACCGTATACTCGAATGTATATACAGAGCTCGTGTCGGCACCCGCCACTACGATTGCTTTAATCGTTGTATCTGCATTAATGACAATTGGCGCACTGTAGACTGCGCTTGCCGCTGTCGGCGTAGTGCCATCCGTTGTAAAATGAATGACGCCGCCATCCATCAGCGTGCTGAGCGCAACCGTTCCGCCCGTGGCAATACCGCCAGAAGGTACGCTGGCATTTACAGACAGCTTGCGCTCTACGATATCGGAAGAGTTTCTTGGAACAAGCTCCATACCGACACCCGTGTAATACGTCATTACGCCAGTTACTTGCTCAAACGTTTTGTTCAGAGCAAACGCCGCATCCGAGGAATAAATTGCAATTTCCTGGCTGCTGGCAGCATCCGTCGCATAAAACACGCCGCTTGCCGCACGTTTGATTGTAATATCATTGATTTGCACCAGACGGCCTTCGGACAAATTGCGAACCGCATCACCCGTGCCAAAAGCCGTTGAAGTAATGACCGTTGGCCCAGGAACCGCACCCTGACCGTTAACTGTCACATAACCGCCTGTTACCAGATCCGTGTCCAGCTGCAGCATGCCATTGTACAGCGAGGTTTGACCGTAAACTTCAATGTCATCGCCTGGCTGCGCACCTG
This sequence comes from Paenibacillus sp. JT22N15, assembly GCF_059383755.1. NCBI lineage: Bacteria > Bacillati > Bacillota > Bacilli > Caryophanales > Paenibacillaceae > Paenibacillus > Paenibacillus sp. JT22N15. The sequence continues at coordinate 102,386 of NZ_JBXENV010000002.1, forward strand.
AATCCGCGCCTCTAACAACGACAGCAGAAGTGGCATCCTGAACAAACAGATTTACTTTGCCGCCAGATTCTGTGCGATGGGAAACTGTCCCATGCGTCACAAGCTTAGAGCCTACTGCCGCGCTTCGCACATCCGAAATCGCAACCGGTGTAAGGTTCGCAAGCGTATAGGCAAATTCAGTCAGGCCGCTAATCGTGCCTTCTGCATTTTTCACATACGCATGAATGGTCATTGGAGCTGTAACTTCGATAGGCGAAGCATAAGCTGCAAAATTTTCCGGAGCAACCGGCGCATCCGGGCTGTAGACGCTGTAATAAACGCTGTATCCAACCGTTGCTGTAGACAAGGTTACATATGTTCCTGCTGGAACCTCGCCCGCCGCTGGACTAGCCGTTACGCTTGCAACCGCGCCGTAAGAAGAATTTCTAGGGCTTGGAGCAGCTACTGTAAAGTCGGCGTTATTGTTATCCGTATCCAGCGCGCGGTCACCCGGATTTAGCGCTTTGCGGATAGCTGCTAATGCAGCACCCAAATCGCCAGTTGGAGCACCTTCTCCACCAGTCGCTGTTGAACCGTAAGCAACTAGATCAATCACTGCGCTGCTTGCATTAAGCAGCCTAACTTTACCAGCGGTACCACCCATATTAAGCGTACCAATTGCATCTGGCGATTCCAGATCAGCAGCCGTCGTGCTTGCTCCCGCCGCCTCTTGAATAAGGAAGTAGCCTTTAGCGGCAATTGTTCCGCTTAAATTGTGTATATTCGCTGTAAAAGCTCCTGCAGCCGAAGCATATTGCACACTCCAGCCTGCGAGGGAAATCGGTGAATCGGTTGGATTGTATAATTCTATAAAGTCCTGTTTGAGTGGCGCGCCTCCATTGCCGCCGCCCCCATACACTTGTGAAATGACAATGTTGTCATTGCTTACAGCCGCTTGCACAGGTGCACCAAAACCACCCAATATCGTTCCTACAAGCAAAATAGCAGCCAAAAACAGGCTTACTGGCCGCTTAAACGCCTGAAACTTTCGCCTCATAGACAATCTCTCCTTTTTTCCTAGGTTAATTCCATAGATAGTTCTTTTTTCTCACATACATGTGACATTAAGATCATTTCGTCGATAATTGTTGTCATTTCGTGCAATAAATCAGATGAAAATAAGAAAAACCCACAATTAGTTTGCTATTTGTGCATTTTTCACTCATCAACCCCTTATCAAAATTTCATATTTTTATGAATCAATGAAAAAAAGAAACCTTTTTCTCTCTATTTAATATTTAATATAAAGTAGAGTAGGCCCATTGTAAACATTTTGACAAAAAAATATTGTTAAGCTATCTTTAATTGTTATCTAAATTTACATTGTCTTAACATTCGGTCATGAAAATGAATATAATATCTTAACATTTCGCTTGTCGCCTCCCTTATTTGATCAAATGTTCAATATGTTTAGAATCAATTGTTCACCCTGTTTCCATCCCTTTCCATAGCAAAAAGCCCCTGGCATCCTATACTTCTTAGGACACTAGAGGCTAAATTTTATACCTATTTAAAATTTTATCGTACCGCTAGCAAGAACAATGCAGCACTTGCTGCTGTGTCACTGGCTTAGCGTTTGCCAATCATTGCTTCCGGCTTCACAAATTCGTCGAACTGCTCGGACGTCAAGAGGCCGCTCGCAATTGCCGATTCTTTCAGCGTCAGCCCTTTTTTATGCGCGTTTTTCGCAATGGCTGCTGCATTTTCATAGCCGATATGCGGATTAAGCGCTGTTACGAGCATGAGCGATTGATCGAGATTGCGCTTGATCACGGCTTCGTTCGGCTCAATGCCAACCGCACAGTTGTCATTGAAGGAAATCATGCCGTCCGCCATCAAAGCAACGGATTGCAGGAAGTTGTAAATGATAACCGGCTTAAATACGTTCAGCTCAAAATTGCCCTGGCTCGCCGCAAAAGCAATCGTTGCATCGTTGCCGATAACTTGGCAGACCGCCATCGTAATCGCTTCGCTTTGCGTCGGGTTAACTTTACCTGGCATAATCGAGCTGCCCGGCTCATTTTCAGGAATCGAGATTTCGCCAATTCCGCAGCGCGGACCGCTTGCCAGCCATCTAACGTCATTGGCGATTTTCATCAAATCAGCCGCCAGCGCTTTAACAGCACCGTGTGTATAGACGATTTGGTCGTGGCTCGTTAGCGAGTGGAATTTATTTTCTGCTGTAATAAACGTTTTGCCCGTAAGCGTCGTTACTTCCTCCGCTACCTGCACCGCGAAATCCGGATGCGCGTTAAGGCCTGTGCCGACCGCTGTGCCGCCTAGCGCCAGTTCGCGCATTTCGTCTACGCTTTGCACGATCATTTTGCGAGTTTTAACCAGCATGGCGTACCAGCCGCTAATTTCTTGGCCAAGTGTAATCGGAGTCGCGTCCTGCAAATGCGTACGGCCTATTTTCACAATATCGTTGAAACGCTCAGCCTTGTCCTGCAGCGTTCTTGCCAGCACATCAATAGCCGGAATCAGGCGCTGCTCCACCGCTACTACGCCAGCAATATGCAGCGCCGCAGGGAACGTATCATTAGAGCTTTGGGAGCGGTTAACATCATCATTTGGATGAATGCGAACGGCGCTGCCGCGCTCCTCAAGCAGTTGATTGGCGCGATGAGCTACAACTTCATTGACGTTCATATTCGTTTGCGTACCGCTGCCCGTCTGCCAAACGACGAGTGGGAAATGCTCATCCCAGCGGCCAGTCAAAATTTCATCTACCGCTTCACCGATAACCGCAGATTTCTCTGCATCCAGCACGCCCAGCTTCTCATTGGCGATAGCTGCAGCTTTCTTAATAATAGCCATAGCATGAACGACCTCAATCGGCATCTGCTCTCCGCTGATTTTGAAGTTTTGCAAGCTGCGCTGCGTTTGAGCGCCCCACAGCTTGTCCGCAGGAACCTGAATTTCACCCATTGTGTCCTTTTCAATCCGATATTCCATCTTTTAAGTAGCCTCCTTAAAAATCTTGAACAACCTACTCCTACTTTATCAAACGCAAACGGCTTTCGCCATCCAAATGCGTCAAAAGCCCTTTAATTGCTTGCGAATAGGCTGCCCACTCGCCTTGCAATAGCCGCTTTCTGCCGCTTTTCGCTAATGCGCTTACATAAAAAGCAGCGGCCGAACGTTAATTTTAGCGCTTCGCGCTGCGGTAAGCTTCCATATAAGCGCGTGCTTTTGCCTCAATTAAGGTGTAATCGCCTGTTTTCACAGCTTCCTTCGTCAAATCGGAGCCGATGCCAACAGCAACCGCGCCCGCTTTCACCCATTCGCCGAGATTATCCAGCGATACGCCGCCAGTCGGCATGACATTCGCTTGCGGCAAAGGCCCTTTAATCGAAGGAATAACGCTTGGCGAATACAGATTGCCAGGGAACAGCTTCACAACATCAACACCCAGCTCCAGCGCATGTTGAATTTCATTAACGGTCATCGTGCCCGGCATAACTGGAATGGCATAACGATGGCACAGCTTTATAGTATCAGGGTTAAGTGCCGGAGAAACGACAAATTCCGCGCCGCTCAAAATCGCCGCGCGTGCCGATTCTGGATCAAGTACCGTTCCCACTCCGATAATAGCAAATTGATCCGATTGCGGGTCCGCATCTACCGAATATTCCTTGCTGAGCTGCTCGATCGCACGCAGCGCAAACGGTACGGTCAGCGTAATTTCAATCGCTTTAATCCCACCTTTTATCGCATGGCGGGACATTTCTACAACTTCCTCCGGCGAATCAGCGCGAAGTACAGCGACGACGCCAGCATCTACAATTTGTTGAAGCACCTTGATTTTCTTCACAAGTACAGCCTCCCCTAATGTTCATATTTGTACGAAAAAGTACGATGTTTGCCGTTTTAATTATATGCCTTTCTCGTCCACTCGGCAATGCATGACAGGCAATTGTCAAATTATGCGGAATAAAAGAGCCACCTCACAGCATAAAGCTGTGTAGATGGCTCCCCTTGTTCATTCATTTATTCATTCATTCATTTATTAAACGGTTTATGTCATTTGATTAACCCGTATGTTTATCCAAGCTTGCGGCTTTTCCCGATCCATCTCCATGCTCGCCTTCCACTTTGCTGCGGCCCGACAAGAACCAGCCAACAACAGCAATCAGGACGAGTACGATGTAGAAGGTCGCTTTCCATACAGAGCCTTCTACAAAATCATGCGACAGCCAGTGGATGGATGGATGCGCCATCGTATGCACGGCCAGCTTAACGCCGACCCAGCCGACGATAACGAATGCTGTCAGCTCCAGCGCGGGACGGGAATGCAGCAGCTTCACGAAATAGTTCGCCGCGAAACGCATAATGACAAGCCCGATAAAACCGCCGAGGAAAATAACGATAAACTGTCCGCCGTCCATGCCGCCGATTTGCATCAGACCGCTTGGAGGCAAGGCCACTGCCAGCGCTACCGCTGCCAGAATAGAATCGATCGCAAAGGCGATATCAGCGATTTCGACCTTCAGAACCGTCCACCAGAAGCCAGCTTTGGAGTTTTTCTTCTCCTTCTGCTCCTCTGTCTCCTCTTCCTCTTCGGCCTCTTTGGACCTTCGTAAAAATTTAATGATATTGCTTATTGAAATAAATAAGAGATACAGCGCTCCGAGTGCCTGAATTTGCCATACATTCACAAGCAGCGAGATAACGAACAAGGAGGCTAGACGGAAAATAAATGCGCCGAACAATCCGTAAAACAGCGCCTTCTTCCGGCTTTTCTCATCAAGATGTTTAACCATTACAGCTAGCACGAGCGCATTATCTGCTGCCAGCAAACCCTCCAGAACAACCAAGACCACTAATACCCAGCCATATTCCAACAGCAATTCCAACGTTGTCTCCTCCTTCTAAACGACCGTGACATGTTTCTGATAATCAATTTCCAGAAACTTCTCTACTTCCGTAACCCAGCGCTCCTCAACAAACTTTACATGCATTGGATGCGCATTATAAGCTTCATAATCCTCATTGCTTTCGAATACCATGGAAAAGCCGAAACGATAATCGTTTTTAGGGCTTACCTGCAAATACACCTCAAAATCGCGAACGACCGGAATCGAACTCAAAATGGTACGTCCATCCTCCAGAAAGCGCTGCTCCTCATCGGAGCCCTCCGCGTGCTTCAAGCTAAAAATAACCGAATGCTGAATCCAAACACCTGACATTTTTTCTCCTCCTTATCATGTTCCGTTTCTATACCTATTAACCACATTTCTCCTTCCTTGTACGTGGCATGTACGGCTCGCGTTTCAAAAACAAATCCATTTCTAGAGACTTATTTTTAGAGGAAAATAGTCCCAGTGGGCTTGTCCCTATGTTGCACCGCACCTATAATAGGGTAAGCATTTCCAAGCATTAGATATGCGTACGACCATTTTTTCAAACCAGAACAGGAGAGTGGCCTATTTTGAAAAAGCTCACGATAGCTGTAGTTCTTGGCACGACGATTGTTGCAAGCATGGCAACAGGTGCTTACGGCGCAACGAAGCTGCAAGAAATTAAAGCTTATTTGAATAAAGACATTGCCTTTAAGGTGGATGGCAAGCCTGTGCAGCTGCGGGATGGCAATAATAATACCGTTGTTCCGATTAGCTATAAAGGCACAACCTATCTTCCAGTAAGATCAATTTCCGATGCGCTTGGCGTTGCGGTTGACTATGATGGCAAGACGCAATTGATTCAGCTTGGTGAAAAAGTAGAAGGCGTTTCCATCTCAAGCTCCTTGACCACCAATACGTACCGCACGAAAGATTCTGCGCAAACAACCTATAACGGCAAAGATTATAAAGAAGCCCTATTTGATAATGCAGAAAGCTCCCGTTCAAGCTCGTTTATTTTGGAGCCTAAGAAAAAGTACCAAAAGCTGTATCTTCAAATCGCAGCCGTTGGGCAAGACCTGGGCAAGTTAACGGTGAAGGACACGGGTACGGATACGATTTTGAAAACGACAGAAATTAACGTGGCCGACGGCCTTGTCACGGTTGAAGTGGATATCGGCGGCGCAAACCAGCTGTACGTTTATGCCGATGCCAAAGAGGACGGAGCTGTATTCGTTCCGCTCACAACCTCCTATTACAAATAAAGGGTCATAAGAAAAACGCCTGGCGGCGTCCTTTCTATTAGACGCCATCGTTTTGGCGAAACGGCTGTCGCCGTCCTTTGGCGGCAAAGCTGCCGTTTCGAGGGTGAAACTTATAAATCCTTATATTTTAAACAAGCCTCTAAATACGCTATTGCAGCGTATTTAGAGGCTTGTTTGTCGGTATGCTGATTTTTTGTCTCTTTTTGGCGAAAACGCAGCCTTCAGAAGCAGCATCTGTCTTTGTTCCACCACACGAATATGTTATGATACTTTCATCATATACAGCTGGGAGCCGTTCATCGTGAGAACAAAAATGCTGCGAAAATTCAAATATTATTGCTTGCGCCTGCTCCGTATAAAAAAAAGCGACCATGTCGTTGCGCTTGGCAGCGTACTCGGTTTTCTGCACTGCTGGTTTCCGACTTTTATCGTCGGACTGCCGATCTCCCTGCTGCTGACTCGGCTGCTTCGCGGCAATTTGGCCGCCTGCGTTATTTTTTCGACGATCGGCTCTTTTACTTGGCCGGGACTGTTTTATTTGAATTATAAAGTCGGATTTTGGCTGAATCGCCTCGTCGGCGCTCCAGCCGCCAACCATCCCGCCCATATGGCGCTTGCGCCGCCGGTTACGCATAAGGTCGGACATTTTGCTTCCTTCGGCCATTTGGGCATGAATTTTCTGATTGGCTCCATCGTCAATAGCATTGTTTTTTCCTTAATCGGCTATTTTGTCATCCGCTTTATCCTCAATCGCTATAGACCCACTCTAATTACCAAGCTCAAAAGCCAAGGCAAAGGCGTTCGCCGCAGTCTATCTGTCGGTTAAGAACACCTCCGGCGGTGATTCAGCCTTATTTCGGCATATCGGCCAGCCAGACCGCTCCCAGCTTGCCCACTGAATCGCTCGGCCAAGCACTGTCGTTCCAATAGATGGGCTTGCTTGCGCCGGACGATCCATCTATGATTTTCACCTCAAAACCAATTTCCCGCCCATTTGAGCCCTTGACTGCTTGCCAAGGAATGACCGTTTCCACCATATAGCCAGTGGCAAGCGCTCTAGTTACATAAGAATAGCTGCCCTTTTGATGATTCAGACGAGGGAAAATCAGCCGTCTTGCTTCTTGTGCATTATCGCTGCCCTCCTGCCCATTTTCCTGAACATACAGCTCTACCTGATCAGCGTCATCGCGGGTTTTGTCCGCTACAACGACCTGTACATAAAGATTTGTCCCATCCCATAGCGTCTTAAAGCTCGTCTTCTCGTTGCCCAATTGCGTAAGCTGAGAGGAGACCGCTTGATCCCAAATGGGATCGGCTGTCTGCTGCACTCTTGGCGAAGCCCTTAGAGCAGCCGTCCGGCTTTGTGGATCTGACGGCAGCTGGGACGAATCTGCCACTCCCCAATAAGCTGGCTTAGCTTGCAGCTCCGTATCAAATAAAAGCGCTTGATTGTTGTACGTCTTCTCATCCTGCACACCCCAGAAGGTCACAGATGAGATCGATTTGCTGTATTTTTTATAAAGCTCCAGCAGTTCCTTGTAACGGTAGGCCTGCTGTACCGCAATCGCCTCCGGTATTGCCGTGCCGAAGCTGATCCGGGTATCAATATCCAGCTCCGTAATTTGAATGTCCAAGCCGAGCCCAGCATACAGCTTGATCGTTTTCTCGATCTCCTGCGCCGATGGCGACTCCAGCTTATAATGGGATTGCAGCCCTACGCCGTCAATCAGTCCTTTGCTCTTCAGGCGCTTAAGCAGCTGATAAATCTCCTGACGCTTCTGCGGCGTTTCCGTACCATAATCATTGTAATAAAGCTTGGCGGACGGATCGGCGGCGCGAGCAAACTCAAACGCTTTTTCAATGTAATCCGGTCCTATCGTTTTATACCATGACGTTTGGCGAAGCCCGTTTTTATCGCCGCCGGTGTCCGCAATCGCCTCATTCACGACATCCCATGCATACACCTTGCCCTTGTAGCGCTTCATGACCTTCTCGATATATTGCTTCATACGCGATAGCGCCAGCGTTCGGCTAGCTGGCTTGCCATTATTGTCCCAATACATCCATTCCGCCGCATCCGTATGCCAAATCAGCGCATGGCCGCGCACCACCATATCATTCGCCTGTGCAAAACGGACGTAACGATCGGCTGCCGCGAAGGCATATTGCCCCTGCTTCGGTGCCAGAAATTTCGGCTTCATCTCGTAGGTTGCGGTTAAGCTGTTGAAATGCTTTTTGAGCAAATCGCCATAAATGCCTTCCATTTGCCACGGATATACCGCCGCTCCAATCGTAAAATCGTCTTTATAAACCTCCTTTATTGCCGGAATATCGTCCTCTATCGCCATGTCAGAAATAACCGCAATCGATACATCATCCACATAAAAAGCTGTCGTATCAACTGTATCATCCGTTATGTATGGCGTTTCCAGGTACAGCTTCAGCTCGGATGGGGTGTCTCCATGAAGAAACGTTCCCTTGAGCTCATGCCACTCTTGCCATTCCTCCTTCTTGATTGTCATTTGCTTCAGCGGGCTCCAGCTTGCCGCCCCTGAATTTTTATAAACGGTCAACTGCATCGTTATATCTTTGGCAGGCTTTTCCTTCAGCCTAATGTACGCCGATATTTCATATTCTTTATTAGGGAGCAGCTGCTTCCTAAGATCGAGCATGGGGCCATTGTAGGTTCGCTTTCGCCCCTCTACCAGCATGCTCCCGCTGCCGGTGTTCGCCTCTTGCTTGCTGAGGCTAAGCTTCTCATGTCCGATTCTGGCTTTCCAGCCTTGCAGGCTGCCATCTTCAAAATCGCTGCCGAGCACAATCTGTGGAACCTTGTCCGCGATAACAGCATTGGAGAAGGGAATGGCCGCGCCTATGAAAAGCGACATCACCATCCATGAAGCCAATATTCGTTTTTTGAACTGCATTTTTTTCCTCCTTCTAGTCGTTAGAGACTGCGACGAAAAAAGTACCGCTAATTTCCTCGCAGCTCCTTAGCATCGGGTTATTCCCCTTGGAGCTTGGGGTAAGTTACTATTATAAGATAAATGATGCAACCAGATGGGCAAGATGAAAGATTATTAACCTGAGGAGGATGAATTTGCTAAAGGAACGGGTTGAGTTTCTATGTAAAAAACGCAGTTTAGCGCGCAAGGATTTGGTCGAGGGGCTGGTGACGCAAGCGCATTTCGCCAATATTTTGGCGGAGCGTTATCCGTTTGCCGACGATTTGGCTAAGCTGATTGCTGCCCGCCTTTCCGTCTCGCCCGAGTATTTAACTCAAGCCGCCTTGCAGGATGAGGTCACGCTTGAGCGCGCTGAGGAGATTTTCACCCGGCTGTCGCAGCCTGTTCCAGCGCTGGCTGAGGCTGATGTCAATGAGCTTGATGACAAAAATGACGCGCTGACGATTGAGCTGACTACCGCTTTAATGAAAGCCGTCTATTATCAACAGATAAATAATGGCGATGCTTATGAATATATTCACCGTACTTATCTTCACTATTATTTAGAGAAGTTTGGGCGTGAGGATGACCCGGATTTGCCCATTCCGCTCAAAAAGGCGCTATTTTTGTATAAGATTCAGCATTACCGCTCCAAAAATCAATATTTTGAAGCATTAAATAATAGCCAGCGTTTAAGCACACTTGTGGAAAAAGGCTCTGAAATTTGGTTAACGGTGCAAAACTTTTTAATGGAAGCCTCTGTTTACAGCAAGCAATATGAATCGGCTAAAGCGATTTATGAGCAAACGATGCAGTATGTGTACAGCGAACGGCTGTATCATCGATTATCCGGCCAGCATCTGGCCTACAGCGGCTGCTGCTTTGCGATGGGACGTTATGAGGAAGCTCTGCTCGCTTTGTCGATGGCGGAAGCCCATCTCGTCTATACGCCTAGCCCTGGCGACCTGTTTCCGTCCATTATGAATAATCGCATCATTATGCTGACGCACCTCGGCGAGCTGGATAAAGCATCCGATGAAATCGCACGCTTTGAAGAGCTCGCGCAGCAGGAAACGGACGAGATGAAGCAGCTGCTTGCGCCGCTTCTACTGATCTATCGCTGCGAGGTGGCCTTCGCCTCCAAAAACTGGGGCCTGCTCTCGCAAGGGCTTAGCTTGCTTGCCAGCTACCCGCTGACGGAGGATCAGCAAAGGACCGCCGTTTTTTATGAAAGCCAGCTTGCCCTGTCGAGCGATAAAAGGGAAGCTTTTATAGAGGCCGCCTTATCCTGCCTGCCCTATTTCGAGCAGACCCAGCAGACGATGCGTCTGGAGCAGCTTTATGAAACGCTAGCTGTCGCCTCCGAAGACAGTCGCCGCTACAAGGAATCAGCGCTGTATTACCGCAAGCTGGTCTATTTATTGCGAAATAAATAGGCGAAGCAAGGGGACAGCCGCAGCGAATACCGCAAAACAATGGGCGATGTGGCTCATTGAATCGCCGAAACGGGCTGTTTTTTTGCTCAAAGCGCCTTCCGGCACAAAAAAACGACCCATTTTCGCTGCTCAAGCATCGTTTTTTAAGATTTGTTTACATGTGCCCGATTGTATTGAAAGGATTTCCAGTCTGCCTCATACTTAAATTAAGCTACAAAATACGATGAAAATGAGGTGTTGTTATGTTTAACTTATTCGGAAAGAAGAAAAGCGAAGAAGAGGCTTTGGAGTATGCGGATAAGAAGCTTAACAAGGGGTTCACTGGCATGATGATGAAAGGTTTTGTCCCTAAGGAGCATCGTGACATGATGAATCAAAGCCTCAATCAAGCCAAGCAGGCGCATATGGCGTCCACTGGCGCAATTCCTATAGCCGCAACTGCGACCGTGCTTTCGATTACCGATACAGGCAAGCTCGTCAACTTTGATCCGATTGTCATTCTTGCACTTAACGTCACCGAGCCAGACGGTCGCAGCTATCAGAAAACGATGGAAACCCTCGTCTCCAAGCTGCAAATCCCGCGCCCCGGCGATCTAATCGGGCTTGGCCAAAACCCTGCTAATCCTTCCGAGCTGATTTACATGGGCTTGCTGACGCCTTAGAAAAGGACGAAGGGGGAACCCGCGATGCATAAATGGATGAGATGGATTGGCATTTTGCAAATGGTCGCTCTTGGCCTGTATGCCGTTATCGCCAACTATATTTGGCAGGACCCTTTTTATTGGCTTGGCATGCCGCTGTTCATTCTCTTAATGGCCGAAGGCTTCGGAATCATTATATTGTCGAGGCTGTTTCCTTTCAGAATGGGGCAGCAAAAAATAAAAGACGGCGAACATGCCTATGCCAAAGTGCTGGATGCCACCCCGCTCTGCAGCACGCCGAACGACAAGCTCAAGCTGCGGCTGGATCTGGCGATAACGAAGGCGGACGGGGACACGTTTCAAGTGACCACGACGAAGGAGATAAGGGATACAATGCTAGCCCGTCTGCAGCCGGGCACAGTCATTAAAGTTACCTATTCTACGTCCGATCCGTCTAAAATCGTCCTCGCCCTGCCAGCAGAAGCCGCTGATTTAAAGCAAACGTTCGGCTTCTAAATCAAAGCCTATTTAAGCACCTTAATCGATTCGCCAGCCAGCGCCAGCAGTTCCGCTTTCGTTAACTTCTTATTCCCGAGATCTGTAAGCAAATAAAAAGCATCCTGCTTCTCGTCGTACCACTGGGCATAATGATAGTTGTACTTCTCGCTAATAGTCCGCTTATTATATATTACTTCTATTCCCTCTACCTTGATCTTCTCGGCATTTTGACCGGAAGGCAGCGATAAATATATTTCACCGCCATCCAAAGGGTTCTTGGTTAATTCCGATTTATAATGCCCCTTGGTATAAACCGCGCTTAACACGCCCGATTTATTCCATGGCACAGCTTTCATGAACAGCTTCTTTCCATCTGCTCCGGCAGCAGCCTGTGCCTTCAGCTCCGACAGCACTTGCTTATAGGCTGCCGTCTGCTTGTCCGCATCGGTACTAGGCATATAAGGAGCTACTTTGCCGGAAACAAAGCTGTAGCCGCTCAGCTTCTGGGGCAGCAGCTGCGCGCCAGTCCGATTTGCCTCCTGTTTAAAAGCGGCATATGTGCCCAACCGCTTTTCTTTGTAGGTGTACAGTGCCTCATCTTCTTTCCCTAACACATAAAAAGCAACCAGCTCGCCCGGCTTGGCAAATTTTTGGGCTTTATTTAAATAGTTTTGGTACGCCTTGTTGTCTGCACTGTCTGTTTGCGGCGTTATTTCCTCGATCGTCTTCACCTTAATTTCGCCAGCCGAATTGCGAATTTCAATATACTGGCTTGCCGCATAGGCACTAACCGATAGCAAGAGCAGCAGCATGAGTGCTCCGCTGAATGCCGTCGTACGCTTCATTACGGGGCGCATAAAGGACGTCTGTCCCTTCCTGCCTGACGCAGCTTCCCCTGTAATTCGCTTCATTACCGCTTCAGTGACATCGATAGCTGGAAGTCCTCCATTTGCTGCGGCTCTGCTCGTTATATCGTTGTATTCATGATCGAAGCGGATTCGCTCCATGCCTCTTCCCCCTTATTTTGCAGCTGCTGTTTAATTTTTTGCTTAATGCGGCTCATCCTCTTTTTCAGCGCATCCGGTTTTTTTCCCATAATGACACCAAGCTCGGCATACGATTTTTCCTCAAACACTCGCAAAACAAGCAAATTCCGCTCCTCCAGCGACAATGCTGCAAGAGCTGCCGCAAGCGCAGGCGTATACAGCCGATTGTCCAGCTCCTCTTCCGCGCTTGCAGCCGTCATCTCGCTCGGACGAAACAAACGCAGCCACTGCTTTTGCAAACGCCGCCTTCGCAGCAAATTCAGGCAATGATGATAGGCAATACGGTACAGCCACGCCGAAAAATGCACCTTGGGCACATATCCCGCTATTGCCTCATACGCTTTGACAAAAATATCTTGAACCGCATCCTCTGCGTCCTGCCGATTCGCCAGCATCCGCCAGCAATAATGATATAGCGGCTGCTGAAAAGCTTGTACAATCGCAGCGTAATGCTCCGTCTCCCCTGCTTGAACAGCGCTGATTAGCCGTTCCAGCTCCGATGCTTCCAATTGATTATAATGCGTTGTGAGCACCTCCTTCTTGGTTTGTATACTCTCTAGAACACCTGACGCCAAAAAAAGGTGACCGCAAGCTGCATTAATATTTGCGTTTGTTTCCTTTTTTCACAAATTCCCAATCCACTTCAATATTTTTTCTCACCCGCTGAAGAAGCTGCAAGATGTTATCCGCCTCTTCCGTTGAAAATCCAGCTAATGCAACCGCATTGGAATGCTCCCCTTCGCGCTTGAGGAATGGATAAACGGCTTCGCCTTTTTCTGTCGGAAACAGTTTTTTAATTTTTTTATTGCTGTCATCCTCTTTTTTCACGATAAAGCCCTGCTCCTCCAGCCTCTGGATAGCCCGGGCAGCAGTCGTGCGATCGACCTTAATCATTTCCGCCAGCTTTTCTTGGATGATGCCTGGATTTTCACAAATGCGCACCACATATAAATACTGCCCTTTTGTCAGATCAAATTGTTTAAATTCAATGTTGCTGATGGAATCCAAAGCCCGAGCAATCATGCCGATTTCACGAAGAATATCTTTCATTGGTCTCATTTCCCCTCACTTTTTCTTTTTGTTGCATTTACAACAAAATTCAATTCATTTATACTATTAAAAAGCTTTAATGCTAGCACTTATACCTATACAGAAAAGGAGTGAGACGTTTGTATTCAAGCATTATACAAACTCAAGCTGATTTAACCATTGCTTTGCAAATCCGCCAGCAAGTATTTGTCGAAGAGCAAGGCACTCCCTTGCAGGATGAATTTGATGAATTCGACGATTTTGATGCGCTGAAGGAACGGGTACAGCATATTTTAGTTTATTATAACGAAAAACCGGCCGGAACTGGGCGTTTAAGAACGGTAGATGGATTTGCCAAGCTTGAGCGCATCTGTATTTTGCCCCCGTACCGGCAATTTGGGCTGGGAAAAGTGATCGTGCAAACTTTAGAGGAAATAGCCAAGGGGCTCGGATATGGCCGATTCAAATTGCATGGACAGCAGCAGGCAGAAGGCTTTTATCATAAGCTGGGCTATGAAACCGTCTCGGACCTATTTATGGAGGACGGGATTCCGCATGTATTAATGGTAAAAGGATTAGCTGCCGAGGGCTCAGGAAAAGATGGGATAACGTGAAATATTTCTTTTATACGACAGGCATTTTAATGATGTCTCTGGGCATCGCCCTCACGATTGAATCGGGCTTTGGAGCATCGCCGTTTGATGCGCTTCTGGTCGGCCTAGCCAACCAAATCGGGCTTACGGTGGGCAGCTGGGAAATGATTATTGCTCTTATCATGGTTGGCGGCAACGCGCTATTATCCAAAACAAGGCCCGAATTTAAAGGCTTGCTTACCGCTTTTATTGCCGGCCTCGGCATCGATCTGTGGCTTTATGTGCTGCAAGCCTTCACCCAGCCGGAGATGTGGCTAAGCAGGCTGCTGTTTCTGGGATTCGGCTTACTGATCGTTGGAGCAGGCATTGCCTGTTATTTGCAGACGCAGGTCGCGCCCATTCCTATGGATCGCTTAATGCTTCTGATTCGGGATAGGAGCGGCATGGGCATTCTGCTTTCCCGAACGTTGATTCAGCTCTTTTTCTTATTGATGGCCTTTCTATTTCATGGGCCCATAGGGATTGGAACGTTATTAACCGTCTGCCTAGGCGGTGCAATCCTGCAGTTTTTTATGCCGTATGCGGCAAAGCTGATTCCAGCTCACAAGAGCAGCAGTTCTTTCCAATAAGCTTTTTTTGACGAGCCTTTAAAACAAAAAGCCTAGAAGCGCATGTGCCGCGCTTCTAGGCTTTTTTTATTTCTATTAGCTTATGAATTCCCTCCCATGCTCGTTTAATCAACCCACCGTATGCTATGAATCTGTTCATCTGAAAAGCTGTAGCTATCTTTTATTTGACGGGAAAATAACGCATGCTGAAGGTTTGCTCCTTCAAAGCTTGTCCGGCCAAAGGTCGCTCCAATGAAGCTCGCCCCTTCCAGATCTGCATGATCGAAACGCACGCCCATCATTCCCGGCCTCCGATGATCTCTCGGCTCATGGCCGCGCACGTAATCAAACACGGCTCCTCGCAAATCGGCATGGCGAAAATCTGCTTCCGGCAGCGACGAATATCGAAAATCCGACTTGGGTGCAAGGCAGCCATTCCATCTCGTACCCATCAGATCACAGCGCTGAAAGCGGCTCCCCTGCAGATCGCTGCCACTAAAATCCGCATACCGCAAATCATTCGACTCCGCTCGCACCTGGGGCAGCTTTAAATTACGGTAGCATCCATAAGCAATGCTGCTTGCCTTGCTCTCTTCCAGCCGCCTGCGAATTTCCTTCACATCCTGCAAGCCTTGATAATCGACCAGCACATCCTCGCTAAGATCTGTATATTCGCCAATGCTGATACGCAAAGCGAGCTCTCGTTTAATAGACTTATATTCCTCCAGCATAATGGCTTCCGGCATCGCTGCCCGCAGCAGCGCAACCGCAAATAAATGGTAACAGCCCACTGCTTTCAGCATCATCGCTTCAAATTCTGTAGACTTGGCACATTCCCCGTATCCTTCGTACGATTCGGTCATTTCCTGTATAAACGCCGGCAGCGAGTGATATAGCCAAGCGGCATCATATTCCTCAAACAGCGGCGCCGAGTTCTCATACCATCTTTCCGAATACGCTTCAATGAAATAACAGGAATGATCCATCATCGACCTGCGCAGCAAGCAAAAATGGATAAGCGAAATCGGGCCTTTTTGATCCGAATCCTGCATTTCCCTAATTCGCAAGCAAATACGCTTGAAGGTTTCCAGAAACTGATTGATCCATTGCTCCTGATGATGCTGAAGCTCTTCTTCAATCGCAGTCATCTTCTGATCCAGCGCCGGGAGAAATTGATGCTCATAAAAATATTGCACGATATTCTTGTTATTCATCTTCACACGCATCCTTCCAATAACAAGGAATTCCACCCTATAATTAACTTCGGATTTCGTGCGGGAAAACTTTAGTTTTTAGGGCAAAATGCCCAGAAAACTTCAAATTTTCTTTTTTCAAGGATACCTCATATTAACAGTTACCCTAAAAATAGTATGATTAAATCACTAATTTTCGGGGTGTTTACTCCCTCCACATATTGCTAAAATACTAAATGAAAGCGCTTTACAAAATCGATAACTCCACACCTTATGCCAAACTAAATTTTAACAACAATAAATATTATTTATTCAACAACTCTTGGGGCAGCTCGGGCATTTCCGGCTGGTGGCAGACCGTTTATCATAACAGCAATACGAACTTTGGATATGTGTGGAACTGGCCAACTACAACAGGCGGCGTAAAAGCTTTCCCTTTGATTGTAAGCGGCTGGCACTGGACAGAAGGCTATACACCGGGCAGCGGACTGCCGACGCGGCTCTCTGACAATAAAGCGATTAACAGCGGAGTAACCTATTCTATTGATCCTGCCACGAATGGCCAATATAACAATGCCTATGATATTTGGCTGCATACCACAGGTACGGCAACATGGTGCAGCACGCCAACGGATAACTTCACCATCAATGTGAAAAATTTTACCGATTATCTCGTTGGCAAAAGCTATTTCCCAACAACCCGCTACGTCAGCAGCATAGAATATGGCACCGAAATTACAAATGGCAGCGGCCAGCTTAATTATTCGAACTTCTACGCAAACGTTCAATAACCTTTATCATAGAACGAGCAAGCGGCTCTCTCGTCCCCCCTAATACGGCGCAGAGAGCCGTTTTGCTGTGCTTGGCCGGGCTTATGTAAATCAGGGAGTTTTAAAACCATGGTAGAATGTGTCCACGACCAAGGCTGCTGCGGATTTTCTAGCAATATCCCCGCTTACGACTTGCTGCCATGTCAGGAACAGGAGGGAATACAGGACATTCACAATCCAGTTCTTATCTACATCATGGCGAAAATAACCTTTTTGCTGCAGCAAGCCGATTGCATGCAGCACGGGCTCCCTCAGCTTTAGATCTGCTCCAATAATCTCCTCGTTGTAATTAATGGTTGTATCATGGGCAATGAAGTGAAGCTTATCCCCTAATGGGATGAGCGCTTCAATGAGCATCGGGATGTAGTTTTCACAGTTATCCTCATCGAGCCGAATGTCCTTCATAGTTTCACTGACGACCTCGATTGCGCGCAAGCCCAAATAAATCATCAATTGCTCCCTGCTTTCCACATACCGATGCAGCGTAGCGATCCCGATTCCTGCCGAATCTGCAATTTCATTCATCGACGCATTGGGCTTCTCTATAAGCAGCTTGGTTGCTTCATCCAGAATAGAGTTAAGCCTCGATTGCTTGATCGATGACATTTCTGTTCTCATATTTGTTCACTCCTTGGAGAGAATTATGGTGTAATGGATTCATTGTCCAATCATATGGTAGGAATATTACATTGAAATTATAACATAAGCACGAATGCGGCTGACTGTTCCAAAATTGAATCCGCTCCCTGCTATAGATGGCTTAGTCTCAACTGAAAAGTCTCCCCGGAGAAATGGCTTGCTGCAGCGCTATCTCCAGGGATGACGCTTCGGCTTTAACTTTCATTGGTCTTTACATCATACTGCCGTATGTTAGGACACGGTTGGCTTGGAATTGCCGGCCCATACATCCTTTACATACCGGCTTTCCTCCTCTAACTGTTCGAGCCAGCGGTCGCCTGCTTCAGGCCCTGCTCCATGCCTTTTCTCATACGCAGCCTTTAATGTCTCCTCCACAGCAGGGGCCATTTGGCTGCCGTCCCCACACACATATATTTTGCCACGCTGCTCTATTAGATCCATCAGTAATGAAGACACCTGCTTCATTAAATCCTGTACATAGGTTTTGGGTTCACTAGGCACCCGCGAGAAAGCGGTATGAAGCTTCACAACACCCTCCTGTTCGAATTGGATCAGCTCATCTCGATACAGGAAATCCATTTCGTTCCTGCACCCGTAGAACAGATGGGCTTCACCGAGTGCCACCCCTTGCTGTTTCAAGACGGATCTCGCCTGTAAAAATCCTCTGAATGGAGCAACGCCCGTTCCTGGACCGATCATGATGATTGGCGCAGCTGCTTCTTCTGGCAGTCCAAACCCGGATTCTGGCGTCTGTACAAACATGAGAACACGGTCGCCTGGCACACGATCAGCCAAATAAGTAGAGGCGACTCCCGCATACTCTCCTTTGCCGCTCCATGCCGGTTCCTTGACGACGCCTACCGTAATGCTAACCTCTCTCGGATGGAGCAGAGGAGAGCTGGATATAGAGTAATACCTCGGCTTCAGCGGAGGCAGCAATTCCAGCAGCCTGACAAAAGGAAGCTCGCAGGCCTCATATTGTTCAATCAGCTCCAGCATCGTTACTCTATTGCCTAAAATATACTGGGTGTAGCGCTCATCCTCCATCATGGCCTCCAGCTCACGACGATGGGGCGGACAAACGGTATGAATGGCCAATTCCTGCAGCTGAGCACGTGTGACGGGCGCCTGAAGCTCCACACAGGACTTGATCAGCTCACGCACGTTGACGGATCGTTCTAAGGGCAAATGGGTCAGCTGTGAACCGCCCTTGCTCAAGCAAATCATTTCGCTGCCATCCATGCCAAACCGCTTCAGAATGCGGTCTACATTTATGTCCCGGTTAAGCGGCAGCACACCGATGTGGTCGCCCTCGCGATAGCTGATGCCTTCGGGAAGAAGAAGTTCGATGTGGCGCGTGCTTCGTCCACTTTCAGAGGCTTGCAGTTCCCGGTTGTTCTGAACAGTCGCATAGGAGGCCTGATAGGTTTTTTCGTAAGGCACTTGAGACGGCCCCTCAACAAATTGCAGCTGAAGCGTACTTGGATTGGCCATCTCCATGCGATTCACTTGTATGCCAAGCTCATCCGTAACCGCCCGCCACATCGCATCCAGCCACTCCTTGACCTGCTGTTCCATATCGCCCCCTGCATCGACTTCACCTCGGGATACAAGTCTTTTGGCACCTAAAGCATCCAGCCTCTCATCAATAAAGCGCGGGATGCTCTGGTACGTTCCCGACCAAGTCCGGTCTCCGCAGCCTAATACCGCATATCGAACGGCTTGCCCCTCAGTTGTTCCTGCTTCTTTCAGCCAATCCACGAATGCCGATGCATTGTAAGGCGCCTTGCCGTTGTATGAAGCCGTAACGATAATCGCAATGGCTTTGCCCGGCAATCTCCCACTCCATTCATTGAGTGGCGCCACCTCACTATGAATTCCATAACCAGTGGCCATACTCGCGATCTGACGGGCAATACTTTCCGATGTACCCAGGTTTGAGCCATATAAAACAAGCAGCGATTCATTGCCGCTCGATGTTCCGATTATGGCCGGTCTAGTCTGGTCCGCAGCAACAGATCGTGAATCTCCAGAATTGGTCTCTGCTGCGTCTGTTATTCCTACGGTTCCTCTCGTGGATATCTGCTGACGGGGTTTAACCCGAATCTGGAAATCACCAGGCTTCAGTGTCAGAGTCTGCTTTACATCCAATATATAATTGTCGTAATCGATTAAGTCGAAATGCTTTAGCACCATGCCCAGTACTAATGTGGCTTCATAGAGGGCAAACTGCATGCCGATGCAGGCGCGCTCTCCATTTCCAAAAGGCTTGTAAGCATGATGGGGAACCTTAGCCGGATCTTCGAATCGCTCAGGCCGGAAAAGATCTGCATCCTCTCCCCAAGCAGCCGGATCACGATGAAGCTGAGGCAGAAGCACGCTAAAGCTCTGTCCCTTTGCAATGGGATACTTCCCGCCAATGACCGTATCCTCCCTTGCATAAACGTCAAATCCTGGTGCTGTCGGCCACAATCGCAGCGATTCATTTAATATTAATCGGATGTAATTAAGCTGAAGAACCTCCTCATATTGCGGGGTTTCACTTGTCAGCACTCGGCCCACTTCTTCCTGAGCCTTCAAAAGCACTTCCGGATTTTTCAACAGAAAATATATCGCGAAGGATAACAGCCCGCTCGTCGTCTCATGACCAGCAATTAGAAAGGTAATGATCTGATGACGAATGTTTTCGTTGTCCAGCATCTCTCCGGTTTCCGGGTCCTTGCCTTCCAGCATGCGTGCCAGTAAATCCGTCTGTCCCGGCTCGGAGCTTGCCTTTCGTTCGG
Source organism: Paenibacillus sp. JT22N15 (assembly GCF_059383755.1). Taxonomy (NCBI): domain Bacteria; kingdom Bacillati; phylum Bacillota; class Bacilli; order Caryophanales; family Paenibacillaceae; genus Paenibacillus; species Paenibacillus sp. JT22N15. The sequence continues at coordinate 122,772 of NZ_JBXENV010000002.1, forward strand.
CGATGATCTTATCCACGAGCGTGAACATCGTTTGAATATCCTCTTCAAACCGGCGTTTTGTTTTGATCATTAACATATTTTGAATTTTCATTCGGGAGCCTCTGAGCATCGCTTCGTTCAAGGCGCGAACCATGCTTTGGACAAACGGGGCATGATCTTCCCGATAAAAGCTGTTGAATCGATAATTGAACCCGCACAGTCCAATCGTATCCAGCGTCAATCGGGTCATATCATCGGCTACATCGACGGAGTCTTGCGGATTTAGCCGTGCCCACTTGAGGATTAACTGTTCGGCGATGTCGATCATCATGGAATGATAACCCTTCATCGCCTGCTTGCTGAACGTAGGAAGCAGTATGTTGTGCGCTTTTTTCCAGTTCGGCTCATGCGTCCAGCTAGTAAACAATCCGTCGCCGCCGAAGGCGCGAACGTTCTGCAGCTCGTTGTATACATATTTGTCAAATCGGGTCACATCGCATACCTCAGCCACGAGCTCATGGCCTGACACGATTAAACTGGATAGTCCTGGTGCAGTAAATTTAAAAATAGGTCCGTATTTTTCTGCCAATGCTCCAAGCGATAAGGTTGGCGAGTCTATGTCAATCAAAGGCAAATTGCCGAGCGGACCATACGTTGGGGGGTGGGGAATAGAGCTTTTTTCTTTCATCTTCTATCATTCCTCTCTTCATGTTTTGAACAGTTTTCAAACATTTGTGCCGGCGGGAAGCTAGAGGGCGTAATCAAACGTAAGCGAGCCGGCTCCAGATCGTACTTAGTTTCAAACGTATTGCCTCCATGACCGGGAAAGTCTCCCCTCATGAATGTGAGCATACTTACCGAATGGCAGCTTCAAGTTCAAGTTCAAGTTCATCGGTTCAGCAGTTGACTCCCTTCACAAAAATAGACTTGGCGGACACAGCAGCCGTTATTTCAACTGAATCACGGGTTAAGGCACTGGATGCGGACTCAGGAGCCGCTAATACGCTGTAAATGGCTATATTGATGGGATAATGAGAAACATAACGGATTTCCTGTCCGCTTATGCCCTGAAATTGGATCAAAAGCCAAAATAGCGGAACCACAGTCCTCCAATCCAGAAGTTGGCGTCCCGAGCTGTGTAGTCTCAGCTACAATTGTAGGCTGAGGTTCACCAGCCTTGAAGCGTAAAATGAGATTGGTCCCGAAGAAGCGATGCGTAAGGGTGTAGCGGGCTGACCCCTATTTTCACACACACCCTGGCAATGCTTGATCGACATTGAAAAAACAAGGAAAAATAATGTTATCAAATGATAGTATATACTATCATTTGATAACATTATAATTCTTTTATTTTTAGTTTTCAACGTTAACTACATTTTAATTGGCTTGTCTTTGGGGCAAATCCATTCAACGAGAAATATCCCGAAACATAAACAAAACATAAACTATGCCCTCTCCGCTCCCTATTAAGACAAATTGGTTTGGTTAACCTAGACAAGCTAAAAAAGCTTTGCTCACTTTTAGATACAAGTAAGCAAAGCTTTTTTAGCTTGGGTTTTGATTTCTCCAAATCATATTTCTTTAGATCAACTTTCAATTAGCTCAGCCCAGACGTATTTTGCAGCACGATACGGTAGCCGTCGGGATCGGCGATGGTGATGCCTTTTTGCTTCCAATAGGGGTTTTCCGGCTCCACCTCGGGGTAGCCTAGCTCCAGCAGACGCTCTACGATTAAGAGCTGCTGTTCCCGTTCCTCAATGTAAAATACGAGCAGATTATCCTCAGACGGCGGGGCAAGCGGCGGCCCAGAGACATGCTGCGTAAACTCCAAATGATAGTCCGCCCCCGGCAGACCGAACATCATGCCGTCGTACCCGTCATGCCCCTCGAAGGAGCCAATTCGTTCCAGTCCCAGCCCCTGTTCATAAAAAGCAGCCACCTTAGCCAATTGGTTCGTCGGCCTTGCTACTCTGAATTGTACGGCTGGCATCGCGCCAGCCCATTGTTTTTTGCTCATGCTGCACAACCTCCTTTATTTTCTTCGCTTACAAAAAATATCCGCTTCTAAACTTTCGCAGCAGTCGGTGCGGAACCTTGCGGACGAGTCGTCCCTGGCGCGAGCCGCTGAAATACATAATGCGTCAGCAGCAGCCCCGTCATGCCCATTACAAAAATGATTAATGCCATGTAGCTCGAATGCAGCACGGCACCCAGGCTAATGCCGATAGCTCCGAAGGCTCCGGCGAACTGTCCCAGCAAACCGTTGACCGCAAGGTAGGAGCTTCGCGCATGATCCTTCACAATGCCGGCCAAATAGGCTTGTCTAATCGGCGTGAACATGAGCTCGCCAACCGTCGCTCCCAGCATCGATACGATAAGCAGCCATACAGAATTGCTGAAGCCGACGATCGTAAAGCCAAGCGTGTACAAAATAACGCCAATATACATAATCCGTGCTGGGCGGAAACGGCGGACAAAGCTGGCTGCCCAAATCGCGAGGCAGACGATGATAAGCGTATTCTCTACTTGCAGCAGACTGACAAGCCGAATGCCTGTCAGCTCGAAGGTGAAGTTGTCCAGCATATGCAGCTGCTGAGGCTCGAACTCTTTTTGCAGGCGGACGCTAATGTAGTTGTACAAGTGGATTTCCAGCGAGCGAATAAGCATCCCGCCCACACTGTAGATAATAAACAGCTTGTCCTGCGCTACCAGCTTGTAATTCAGCACCATATTGCGAATCGGGCCATTGCTGCTATATTGCAGCCTGCTTTCCGCATCTGGAAAATGGGTTTCCCGAATTAAAAATAACGTCAGCATAAGTGTAGCCAGACTCGCCAGCCCCATAATCATAAACAGCTCGGTCCGGTGCGTCGCGAACAGAAAGCCGCCGATCGGTGCGCCAATCGAAATCGACAAATTGATCGCCCAGAAATTAATGCTATAAATAAAAGCGCGATTTTCCTTTGTACTGACGTCAATCAGCATAGCCTCGGCCGCTGGATTAAACATGCCATTGCAGAGACTAAGCAGCAGCATCATGGAAAAGGTCAGCCAAGTGGAATCAAGAAAGGACGAGTTGGCAAGCGTCATGACGAGGACGGAAATAAAGCGGATTATTTGCGCGTATGCCATCACCTTTTTTCGTCCATAACGATCTGCCATATAGCCGCCATACAGGCTCGCTGTAATTTGCGCGAGCAAATTAATGAGCAGCAGCAAGCCAGCCATTCCGGCCCCCAGCCGCTGGGTAAAATAAATCGCCATAAACGGCAAAATCATCGCCTCTACGCAGCGGGTCAGGAAGGTCGTCAAAATCCGAATTTTAATGTTGCGGTCTAGCTGCATAAACATGTTCGTTTCCCCTCTTTCTGTGTAGACTTAATTTTAGCTGGGAAAACGAGAATAAAAAGAGTAAGATTGAAATTAAAATTTCACCTTTTATGGGGCGCGCTTGCGCCAGCCAGAGCAAAGGACGGATTGTATAGGATGAAACATAAAGAGCATTATATTAGCCTGCTTCTGTCGCTGCCCGGCAAGCAGCACAAAGGCGCAACGATACCGATTACGATTGGCGAGCTGACTGAGGTGCTGAACTGTACGCCTCGCAACGTCAAGCTGGTGCTGCGCAGGCTGGTGGAGGAAGGCTTTGCGGCATGGAGCGCGGGGGTGGGCCGCGGCCATATTTCGCAATTGACGGTTATCCGCGAGCTGGAGGATGTACTGACGGAGCATTTCAACGAGCTGCTTGCGAAGGGAAAAATGAAGGAGGCCATCGCTTTCATCTCCAGCCACGAGCTGCCTCCTGCCTTGCGTGACAAGCTGCGCGCCATGCTGGAAAATCGCATGGGCTTCCAGCTGGAGCAGGCAGGTGCCGCCAATCTTGACGTGCTTCGGGTTACCGTGACGAGGAAGCTTGGCATCTTTGATCCAGCCTTTGCTTTTACCGTTACCGAGGTGTTTCTACTGGAGCAGATCTACAGCCGCCTAATCGACTTTGATTCGGCGTCGCAGCGCTTCCTGCCTTCCCTTGCCCACGCTTGGGAAAACAACGAAGATTACACGGCATGGACCTTTTATTTGCGCAAAGGGGTCCGCTTCCACCACGGGCTGCTTCTAACGGCTGAGGATGTGCGATTCACGCTGGAGCGTTTGCGGGAGGTCCATTCTCCCTCCTGCTGGCAATATGAGGATATCGCGGACATTGAAATCGTCAGCGATTATTGCCTGATCTTCAGGCTGCGGCAGCCTAATCCGTTTCTGCTGCATTTTCTCAGCTGTGCGGCCATGTCGATTTTGCCGCATAATGAACCATTTTCTGAGAAAAAGATGCTTGGGACAGGCGCTTTCAAGATGGTGGAAAATGCAGCGCAGGTGCTGCGGCTTGAAGCGTTCGACCCCTATTTTCGCGAGCGGGCTTGGCTTGACCTCGTGGAGGTATGGCATATTCCTTCGGATGCGCCGCGGGAGCGGCAATTTTCCTTGCCGCATTTGGACGCCGCAACCGGCGATCATGCTGCGGAAAATAATAGAGCGATGGATTCCTTGCTTGATGGCTGCCGCTATTTAGTTTTCAACTTCAGCATGCCGGGCATCCAGCATCAGTCCTCCTTCCGCCATGCGCTGCGGCTGCTGCTTGACCGCGAGCTGTTGATTGCGGAGCTCGGAGGCAATCGCGCCGTACCTGCCAACAGCTTTCTAGTCGCCAGCAGCGAGCTCGCTTCCTATGAATCCGGCTCGCTGGCTGATGCGGAAGCGCTGCTCCGAGAAAGCGGCTATGCCGGTGAAGCCATTGAGCTGTATTACCACGGGAGGCCTGTTGAGCAGCAGGACATGCTTTGGCTGCAGCAGCGGGCAGCTGCTATAGGCCTTCATCTGAACCTCCATTCCTATGTCATTGCCGAGGTCTCGCCCCAAAAGCTCGCGCAAGCTGCCCATTTGATGCTGGCAACTGAGGTGCTTGAAAACGATACCGAACTAGGCCTGCTGCGGCTTTTCTATAATGAAGACAGCAATTTGCATCATTTTTTGACTAGGGAACAGCGAGAACGGCTGCGGAGCATACTTGCCCGCTATGTCAGCCTCCCAACCGCTGCCGAGCGCGCCCAAATTGTTGAGGAAGCCGAGCAGTGGCTGCGGCAGGATAATTGGCTGCTTTATCTGTACCATTCCCGTTTCCAGACGCAGCTGCCGCTAGCCCTTCAAGGGCTGGCTATCGATTCCTTCGGCTGGCTGGATTTTTCTAAGCTATGGATTAAAAAATAATAAGGGGATCTGGCGGTATTGCAGCTAGCCTCCCTCACTATATCCGACAATTTCAATAGGCTAAGTAAATAATGATTGACAAGGAAACTTCTGGCACCTATTATACGGGCTACCTGGCTGCGGCAAAACGTCTTGGCATTACTACTGGCGTAGGCGACAATCAGTTTAAGCCGGATCACCAAATTACGCGGCAGGAGCTGTTTACGCTGCTGTACCGCTCGCTTGACAAGCTTGGCGAGCTGCCTGTAGGCAGCGCAAACACGTCCTTATCCCGCTTCAGTGATGCGAACCAGATTGCCGATTATGCACAAGAGGCTATTCAAAAGCTGGCCGATCATGAAATCATTACAGGATCAGGTGGCACAGGTGTTGTACAATCTCCTCTCTAAAAACTAATCGTTGAATCCAACTCAGCCTATCAAATAGGGGCAGCCTCGCTAGTAGTTAAAAACTACTGGCAGGGCTGCCCTTATTTCGATTAATCCAGCACGACCGGCTTATCCGGCTGCTTCAAAAATTCGAACATCATCTTGATCTGCCGCTCGGTGTTGCGCTGCACCGATAATGGAGGCAGCGCATCCTCCGTGAAAAAACCAACATCGGTCGTCTCCGGCCCAACTGCCGCTTCTCCGCCAATAATTTCACATTCAATAAACAGGTCATAAATATGATAAATATCTGGTGGATGCTCGTGCTTCTTTTTATCCAGCACCGCTAGCAGCCGCTTTGGCTTAACCTTAAAGCCGGATTCTTCCCAAATTTCCTTCACTGCAACCTCAGAAGGAGAAATGCCAACATCCGCCCAGCCTCCCGGCAGCGCCCACGCCTGATCCTGCTTTTCTTTGATCATTAAAATCCGCTCATCCTGGAAAACAACGCCGCGAATGCCGACCTTCGGCGTCGCATATCCCGTATCGCTGGCAAAAGTATGCTTTAGCTGTTCCCGGCCTATGCCTGTTGCAAACGCCAGCATGTCAACCGAAATAGCGCGAAGCTCCTCATAGCGCTCAATATCGAAAGCATTTTCCGAATAGGCAAGCCCATTTTGCGCAAGTGCTTGAACCCGTTTTACCCAGTCCAGCCACTGTTCATCTGACGAATGGTTCATTCCACATTCCTCCATATTTCTAAATCTGGCTTTAATCGCTTTGTCTAGCTTGCAATAAACCCTTGAATGCTTTCACAATAATATCATGAAACGCAGTGTTTGCCTTTATCATTCCCTCTAGCTTGGCACGCGGTTGACTCTAGTAAAGTGTATAGATTGAGATCGGGGAGCCGTTCCTAGTATACTAAAGGAAGTAAGTAACTTTTTGATAGAACAGGATGTGTTGACCTTGGAATGGGCTTCCCTCTTATCATTTCTAGGCGTTGCGGTGCTGCTTACCTTAATGCCGGGACCAGACAATTTGTACGTGCTCACCCAAAGCATCGCCCGTGGCAAAAAAGCAGGAATCATCACAACGCTTGGCCTATGCACCGGCCTCTTCGCCCATATTTCCGCAGCCTCTCTCGGCATCTCCGCAATTGTCTACCAATCGGCAGTTGCCTTTGCCGTCGTGAAATATGCCGGTGCCGCCTATTTGCTTTATTTGGCCTATAAAGCTTTTCGGCAAAAGCAATCGCCCCTCGCGCTTGGCACCGCCGATGAACTGGCCTATGCCTCCTTATACAAAAAAGGCATCTTCATGAGCATGCTGAATCCTAAGGTTTCCTTGTTTTTTCTTGCGCTGCTGCCGCAATTCGTCAATGAGTCAAGTGGCTATGCTTCTCTGCAAATGATCGCGCTGGGACTCATATTTGTGCTGCAAGCCATCGTTATTTTTACGCTGATCAGCATGTTTGCCGATGTGCTGCGCCGGTTTATTTTCAAACGTCCACGCCTGTCCAGCAAACTGAATATCGTCGAAGGCTCCGTATTCGGCCTAATTGGCCTTAGCATCGCCTTCAGCAGAAAATAACTAATTACGTAAAAACATAGAAAGAGACATAAAAGGGAGAGTTATCATGTTTATTGTTATGGGTATTGTCATGCTTGCCGTTTTCGGCTCGCTCGTTTTTTATCAAAGCTGGAGCATTTGGCGGTGGCTTAAGCCGCTGCATACGAGGGCCCGCAAGCTCATTTATACGGTCGTGGCCGCTGCGCTGCCCTGCACTTTTATCATCGCGATGATTACGCAAAATGCTATTTTAATTGCCATTGGCATGTACTGGCTCGCTATTTTCTGCTTATTGCTGCTCATTATTCCTTCCGTACAGCTCATCGCACGACTGCTGCGCTTTACGTCATTGCCACGCGAGTCGGTGTCCAAATGGTCCGGCATTGCCGTCCCCGTCCTGCTCCTAGCGCTGCTCGGCTACGGTTCGTTTCTGGCATACAGCCCCGTTGTCCGCACTTATGATATTACGATTCCCAAAGGCGCACAAGACGGCGATTCAGCGAAAAATACATTAAAAATCGTCATGGCCTCCGATATGCATTTTGGCATTTTGTCCGGCAAAGATCATGCCGTCCGTCTCGTCGAGCGCATTAATGCTTTAAAGCCGGATATCGTGCTATTTCCTGGCGATATTTTGGATGATCAAATTCAGCCATATTTGGATCATGGCATTGATAAGGTCATGGCAACGATCGAGGCGCCCTACGGTGTGTACGCATCCCTCGGCAACCATGATAAATATAATGGGCATATCGAGGATATTATTAACGCCGTTGAAGCGGGCGGCATGAAGGTGCTGTATGACGAGTCAGTTACCATTGATGACCGCTTCACGCTGCTTGGACGCAAAGACCATTCCGATACGGAGCGCGCTCCGCTGAGTGAGCTCGTTCAAGGCATGGATGCCGCCAAGCCGCTCATTTTGCTGGAGCATCAGCCTTACGATTTTGATATTGCCGTTGAGCTGGGTGTCGATCTGATGGTGTCAGGCCATACGCATCACGGCCAAATATTTCCGGCGAATTTCATTACGCAGCTCGTGTTCGAGAATGACTGGGGCTATTTGAAAAAGGAAAAGCTGCAATCGATCGTTTCCTCCGGCTTCGGCTTCTGGGGACCGCCGATTCGTCTCGGCTCCCGCTCCGAAATCGTGGAAATCAACGTGACGTTCAGCAGCCCGGATGCAGAATAGAGCTTTGATTGAACCATATCTATGCAAAAAAGAGAGCCATCCCCTATGAATCGGGATGGCTCTTCTTCGTATGGCTTGACGACCCTATTATTGTGTCAATCGCTATCTTTACTGACTACTCCAGCTTTTGCAGAAACTTGTTAATAACCTGGGCCGTTTCAGCCCGCGTTGCAATAGCAGCTGGATCAAAACGATTTTGATTTTTGCCATTCATAATTTCCAGCTCGGTTACTAAAGCTACTGATTGCTTTGCCCATTCCGATATGTCGCCTGCATCTGCGAAGTCCAGAGCCGTTTGGTTGGCAGACTGCTCGTCATCATTCAGCATCGCCCAAGCTCGGGCCATAATGCTAGCCATTTGTTCTCTCGTCAGCGCTTCATTCGGAGCGAACGTCCGTGCATCCTTCCCTTGAATGAGTCCCGCAGCTACCGCTGCCCCTACCTCATCATAAAACCAGTTGTCAGATGATACATCGTCGAACTTTTGCTCTGCGCCAGTTGTGCCAGCGACAGCGGTATCCAGTTTGAGCGCCCGGACAAGCATCGCTGTAAACTCAGCGCGGGTCGTCGTTTTTTGCGGGGCAAACCGTTCATTTGAAAGCCCGAGGACGATATGTTTAGCCGTTAATGAACGGACCGCATCATACGCCCAATGCGAAGCAGGCACATCGCTGAAAGCTGCTTCATAAGACATGACCGCATATTTGCTGAAATGAGGTACGGAGGTGCTGATTAGCTTGGCAGCCTTGTCGATTTTGCCGCCGACATACTCCCACTTCTGATCGTTTTCGTTGTACCAGTAAATGCCCAGCAGATTTTCTTCATCCGCGCTCGCGTTATAGCTCAATTGAATGCCGACTGGCGAGGAGAAATTGGCCAGCTCCTTCTCCGTACCATTTGCTGTGCGGATCAGCAAAGTAAACGCGTAAGCTTCCCCGGATGATTTTAAGCTGCCGGATTGAACGTTCTGCTCCAGCCTATCCAAAGACAAAATAATTTGCGCTGTTGCAGCTTCATTTGCTCCAATAAGCTTTACCAAATCCGCAAGCACGCTTGCTGGAATTTCAAGCACTACTCCGCTGCTTTCTACACGAAGTGTAGAAGTTCCCAGCAATGTGCCGGCATTCGCGGGAAGTACAAGCTTGCTCTTGCCAGCGGCAAGCTGAAGCTTAACGATCCCGCCATTGCTGCTTGCCAGCTCATTGCCCGTCACCACTTGATTCGTTGCTGGTAGTGGCGTTGCCGATGGTGACGGTGTTGGCGTCGATGATGTAGTCGGACTCGACGTTGCTGGTGCTGGTGATGATGTTGGCGTCACCGGCGAATCCGTAGGCAATGGTGTCGGTGTTGGCGACACTGGCGTATCGGTTGGTGCTGGTGTCGGCGTCACTGGTGTATCGGTTTGAACTGGCGTTGGTGTTGGCGTCACCGGCGTATCGGTTGGTGCTGGTGTCGGCGTTGGCGTCGGTTCCACCGGTGCCGCCGTCACCGTCACAACGGCCTCCGCACGAAGCGAGGTTCCATCAACCGTCCCTGCAACAGCAAAGCTGCCTTCTGCCGCATATTGCTCCGCGCTTATTGCATCCCAGACGACAAAAGCGGTTCCTCTCGCATCGTTCTCATACGTCACTTGAACGCTTGCCGGGAGGCTTGGCGCAGTGCCAACGGTCGTTGCTGCTGCTGCTTGATCTACGCTTTTAATATCTTTGCCTTCATACAAACCCTTCACTTGCGAGGCCGTCATCGGCCCATTGTAAATCCGGAAATCATCAAGGCCCGCATGCAGCTGCGCCCCGTTGCCATAACCGGATACGCCGATCTTTTTGATATCCGCAGTAGCGGTTATCTTCCTCGGTGTGCCGTCTGTGCCCAGCGTCTGCGCCACCCCATTTTTATAAATCGCCCGTTCGCCGGTCGCGGAATCAAATGTAATGACGACATTCGTCCATTCATTCAGCGGCAGAAAATCATTCGGCGATTGCTTAACATAAAAACCGTTGGCGCCATCGACATAAAAAATGCTCGAGTTGCCATTGTAGGTCAAGAAAAAGCCATTGCCCGCATAATTGCTTTCCGGTTTGAACCAGAGCAGCACATTTTCGCGGTCATTCATATTTTCCGTCCGTTTAATCCAATAGGACAGTGTCAAGCTGCCAGGCTGCAAAGCCGCACTACTGCCTGCGTCTACATAATTGCCAGAAACGCCATCAAACTGCAATGCTCCTCCGGTATGTCCATCGTTTACCCGGTCCAATTCTCCGTTAATCGTGCCATTCAGCGCTGAAGCGGATGCATCCTGGACGATCGTTCCTTCCGTCTCATCGAAATTGTAGCGAACAACGAGCGAAGGATAACCTTGTATTTCTCGGGCCATTACCGTTACATTTGCCGTCGCTTCCAAGCTTGTGCCAATAACGAGGCCTTTTACCGTAAAGCTGCTGCCCGCTTCCGCGTACTGCTCCGGCTGAATGTCGTTCCATCTCACCGATGCATCAATGGAGCTTCCATCTTTCAAATAAACCTTAACCGATGCTGGCAGCTTCGGAGCTACGTCCACTGGAGTGGACACCTGCACCTCTTCAATGCGTTCGATTTCATCAACTGGCGGAGCAACCATTGCCGCAATTTCCGCCGCAGTTAAAGCACGGCTGAACAGCTGAAAATCATCGACGCTGGCATTTAAATAAGGATCGCTATACTGCGATTTGCCGATGTAGTTGTTTTTCGTTTTGCCGAGGCTTCTCGGCGTTAATGCCATATGGTCATTGCGTCCAACCTCTGCGCCGTCCACGTACAAAATGCCCAGCGAACCATCCAGCGTTACCGCTACGTGCCTCCATTCGCCCGTAGTCAGCGCGGGTCCGGTAATCGATTGCTCGGCTCCCGGCTGGTTTCCGCCCGTCGTTATGCTGAATTGCATCGAGGAGCCTACCTTCGGCGCCAAAAACATATAGGATTGCGTTCCTGTGCCAAAATCAAACAATCGGGAGTAATCATTCAATTGATCGGCCTTCACCCAAGCCGCAACCGTAATTTTCTCCGTAAGTCCCAGCACATTGTCCGGCAGCAGCACATAACCGTCCGTACCGCCTACTTTGACGGCGTTGCCTGAGCGGCCGCTTGCCCATGCAGACGTGCCTTTAAGGGAAGCATCCTTTCCGCTGCCAGAAGAATCTGCGGCAATCGTGCCCGACGTCTCATTAAAGTTATAGCTTGCAATAACGTCCGGAAGGGCCGCTGGCGGACTAACGGTAATGCTCACCGTATCGCTGGCATTCAGCTCCGAATCATCTGCACTGAGCTTTAATACATAATTACCCGGCTCATTAAACTGGGCTGTTGTTACAGACGAGGTCGCAAATCCGAAGTCCACCACACCGCCCACGGGGCCAGATTCCATGCTCCACTGCACCGTCAGCTTTCCGGCCGGAAGGCCATCATCCTGCACACTGCCTTTCAGCACCAAATTATCATACAAATGAATCTCCTGATCATCACCCGCATGAACCGTTGGCGCTGTATTCGGATCTGGCGTCGTTTCACTCAGCTCAACCGTATAATTTGCGGCTGCTGGCGCATCTACCGCAAGAATCGCTTTTGCCCCAAACGCATTCAGCTTGCCTGCTGGCTGCCCATCCACCGTTACGGCATAGGCTCCTGGCTTCAAGCCCTCCAGCGTCAAATGAACTTGATGCGCTGTACCCGGCGTCAGATTTTTAATATTCAGCGCAGCTGCATCCTTGGTTTTGGACAGTTCCGCATGCGTAAACTGGTCCCGCTCAAGCGTCAAATACAGCTTTTCGGTAATCAGATTTATTTTCTTATAAAGCCCATCTATCGGTTCAATTGAATAAGAACCGCTATCCTCCGTCACATTCGCTCCATACCCTGTCAGTCCAAAAATCGGATCAATCGCAACGTCCGCGCTTAAAATTTGCAGAGCGCCGAACAAGCCAAGGTCGGATTCTCCCGTCATGCCTCTCCAGCCGTTAAGCAGTGGGAGCGATGCGCCACCGCCATGTCCAAGCGTGCCAAGATTGCCCTTCTCCGCTTGATACGTCCATGCCGAAGCGCCATAGTTGGCCGGATCGTCGCTGATCTGTCCCGTGTTGATAGCGCCAATGTTGGCGATTTTCGCCGCATAAGAAAGCCGCTGCTCTACTTCCCGGTTGCCGCTTGACTGATAGCGAATCCAGTCATCCATCGCATAACCGGCGAGCGATACGGTGTACTGAAAATTCCACCAGTTTTCGCCCGTAATCGTAACCGGGTCCGTGTAGTAATACCACACCGGCATATGGCCGCGCGAGGCCCGTGTTTTGGCATTAATTTTGCCCATCATTTCTTGAGCTTTGAGCTGCTCGGCCGCATTATCGCTTTGCATTTTGGCAAGGGTGTAGACCGCTTCCTCGCCCGTGTTGTCATAGCTGTATTCCGAGCCGTACGGATACTTCGTATTTTTAAAATTATTATATTTCGTTGCCATTTTCCCAATGATATCGCTGGCTTCGACGACGTAGCCTTCATCCTGCAGCGCTTGAATAATCGCCGGCGTCGTCAGCTCGCCCATCAATCCCGTATTCCAGTTGTAGGCAACCGGCCCTTCGTAGAGCGCCTTCATAATATTGTAGGCCCGCAGCAAATACGTATTTGCATCATGCTCATAGTCGATGAGACCAGGGTATTCTTTAACGATTTTATACATGCTGAAGAAGGTGTTGTAAATGTGCGGATACGCATAACCCCGATAGGTCGGCGTCGTATTCGGCTCCGGCATTAAAAAGTCATGGATCAAATAATCGTCATGATGCCCGTTCATCAAATTTGTCCAAATCGCCGTCTCCAAATATTCGTCGACTGCCTTGACCTCTCTCGCCACCGGATCGAGGGCATTTTTCTCCGCCAGAAACTGCCCATGCGTCAGCCCCCAATCGTCGCCCCAGCCCCAATAGCCGTTGAAATTGCCCATTTTCTTCTTCGTGTTCATCATCCAGTCGTCAAACACTTTGTCATAAATTTCGCCCGGCGCCTGCCACTGCATGGAATCCACCATAAATTCAGAATGCGCCGCCAAAGCTTCATCGATAGGCGAAATCGCATAAAATTGCAAAACGGTGCTGAGGCCATCCCCATAATTGACTGTAATATCGTTCGGCCCCAGCTTCGTCATTTGCAGCTCGTAAATATGATGGTCGCCAGCCTTGCTCTCTACCAGCGGAATGTCGTTGCCCGCATCATCTTTAACGGAGTTAATCGTCTGCTTCGTACGCAAATCGAACTTCGCCTTCTGATTAGTCGGAACGATCATGCCGGGAACGACGCTGACATCGACCAGTCCTTCCTCATACAGCTTCTGCTTCATTTGATGCTCATCAGCAACAGCATGAAAATTAAAGCCATACTGATTGTCAGCTCCAGCCTCCAGGATGAGGCTTGTATTCGGCAAATAGCCGCGGTTCGTCTTCTTGATCACATTGGAGTGAATGTAATAGACGTTCAGCCCTTCTATCCACTTGCCGCTTTCTCCCGTCCATTTGCTGTTCGGGCGTTCCTCCTGCCGCCACCGATCCTGGTATTCAAAGCCGGCCTTCGTCTGCGCATCCGGCGTCATCAGCAGGTAGGAGCCTAGTCCGCTAGGACGGCTTGCCGTCATATACGAGCTGTTATTGCCAACAAAGGAGTGGCTCACGACCCGCGTTTCATAAATCGCATCCCCGTAATTCCACTGCTCATTGAAAGGAAGCGGTACGCCGTAATCGCCGATCTCCAGCTTTTGCCCACTCGTATTCGTCAGATGAATGGTCCAGTTTAGCGTTCCATCCTCCTCTAGCGTGTAGGTTTCCACCAAAGTGAAATCCTTTATGCCTCCAGCATTTTGCGACCCTGCATACGTCACCGTTGTCACATCGCCATCTCTTGCGATCTGCCGCACATCACCTGATTGATTGGTCGACACTTCCTTCCATTGCCCGTTATCGCCCAAGCGATACGTAAACATCAGCTCGCCCATCCATTGGTGATCGGCTGTATTTTGCTCCGGCGCAACCGTCTTGTTCATCACATATTCCGTCGGGTATAAATCGCCTTTGATTTTAAGCGAGCTAATTTCGCCATATTCCCCGATTTCCACCTGCAAGCCGCCGCCCTCTGCTTCCGCACCCCAGGCCTTCCCGATTAATGGACTAAATAATCCCGCTATAATGGCTACTGCTGAAAATAAAGCTATGGTCCGTCTAGCCGTTAACGTTTTCCATCTCTTCTTTATCACAAAACAGCCTCCTTGTTAATCGTTTAGATTTTTAGTGAGAAACCGCTCCTTCATTCTAGCTCCTCATTCAAATAGGAAACAGCAGGCACCCCTTTCCGCTTACTTCACAAGCATATGTAAGCGCTTTTTTATTATCATAGCACGGTATTTTTGAATAGGATTTAATGATTTCAACCAAAACTATCATATTCGCAACCTGATTTCCAAAATCTAAACGTGTAACCTTTTTTTGCGCAAGTTGCCTGCCTTCTATTTTTTCGATTGAGTTTGTGAGCCGCCTTGAGTATGATAGAGAAAAAACGAAGCTGTTCATTCATACAAAGCCGACTCAAGTATGATGGAGGTGCACGTTGAAACCAACCGTTTTGCATTTTATCACACCGCCGGTTCCTTGCATTATCGATTGTGGTACAAACGTCTACGCGCCGGGCGAGCAGCATATTAGACGCAGAAGCATTGGCGTCTTTGATCTAATTGCGGTCACCCGTGGCACCTTATTTATTAGCGAGGAGGAGGAGCAGTGGAGTCTGAAGCAGGGGCAAATGCTCATTTTGCGCCCCGATGCGCTGCATTACGGCTTTGCCCCATGCACGGAGCCTACCGAAATTGTCTGGATTCATTTTCAAATTTTCGGAAGCTGGCGCACAAGCGAATCGTTGCAGGCTGCTGCTGAAGAGCAAGCCTCTCTCATGGAGTCGCACCGGGCAAAAGCCTATTTGCACAACCGCGATTTAAGCTCTATTTTTATCCAAAAACACAGAAGTCTGTCCGCTCAGGCTCTCAGCCTGCTGGGCCATTTTTCCCAGCTGGAGCAGGCGCCGCCCACCTTGCGCAATTGGAAAAGGCAGGATCATTTTCAAGCCTTATTGCATGAATTGAAGGAGGAGCCGGCTCTAGCCTCAGACTCTACGACCGCCGCTCTTGCCAGAAAGATTGAGCTGTTCATCCGCCAAAACTATGCACTCCCCATTACGAATAAAATGCTGCAAATTCACTTAAACTATCATCCTAATTATTTAGCCAAATGTATGAGCAAAATGTATGGTGTAACGCCCGTCGAATATTTGCTAGTCTATCGCATGGAGCAGGCGAAGCGTTTGCTTGCGCAAACCTCCTATCCGATTGGCAAAATCGCCGAGGAGGTCGGCTTTGTCCACACGTCCCATTTCACCTCCCACTTTACGAAGCGCGAAGGGCTGTCCCCGTCCAAATATCGGCAGGTGCACTCCCCCGTCTCCTAGTTCAAGGGTGAGTGGCATTGCTGTCCTTCGAAGCCGATGCCCGTTTGACGGTGCAATAGAAAAACAATTGATAATAATAGAAAAAACAGCGGACACCGTTATGAACGGCGTCCGCTGCTTGCGCTTACGATAAGCGCTTTGCGCATAATCATCTTTTTCACTTTCTCTCGGCGCTCAGCGGGGGATTGGAGATGGAAGTCCTGCTCTTGGCCAATGGCAAGCAGCGCCTGTTTGCCCGCCTCAGCGGCAAGCCGCTCATCCTGCAAAATATAAAAGGCAAGCTGATAGCTCCATGTTTCCAGCTCCCTGAGCACCTCGACCGTATGATCCAGGCTAGCTGCTGCCTGCATGCCTTGCACCTCACCCTCTTATTTGGGATGTTTGCTAGTCTATTCTTTAATGCTCATATTATTTAGCGCCATATCGCTTAATGCGATCTGTCTCTCTTCCTCGCTGCCCTCAGCTGTCACACTGCCTTTATATAATGGCTCGCCAGTTGCAGCATTCATTACCACAACGGTTCGAGCATCTTCCTTACCGAGCAAAACATACAGACGCTCTCCATTCATAAAAAAGCTCTGCAATTCGCCCTCGCCAATCTGGCTTGACAACAGTGACCAAGTCTCACCTCGTCTTTCCCCTGTTTCCAGACTATAACGTGATACCGCAATCAGCGTCTCATTGTAATTTGTAAAATAGAGGTCACCGCCTGAAATGTAGCGCCCCCCCATTCTACGCGCATCCAATTTCTGCATTTCATCCGGCAAGCGCTGCGTTATCCCGCTCTTATACGAATACACATAAAGTTCTGCCGGAACGTTTGTCGGAACGCTGCTGCTGTTGGCTTCTCCCGTCTGTTCCTGCGTAACGATACTTAAAACAAAATAATCATTTGGTGCTGTATAATCATTTTGGGTGGCTGCAGATGAAAGGGGAGTCAGCTTGGTCCCAGCAGCATCTAGAAATTCCAGGGCAATCCTTTTAATGAGCTGACCGCTATCCGAATCGATTATATAATCAAAATACTGTTTTGCTCCTGATGGCCTACTATCTGTTTCATATTGGTTTACCATCACATGAAGACCATCTGCTTGCAGTTGTACATCATATATGGTTGCATGCTCTCTCATGCCTTGCTGAGAAAAAGGAGTTAATGCAATCGAATAGTCTGCGACCTTGCCAGTGCTTCGATTCAGCATCTCTACCTCTATCGTTCCTTCCGGGTCACTAGTAGCCGAATTGTATGGAATTTCAGCGTAGGCTAGCCAGTCCTGATCCTGATAAAAGCTGCCTATCTCCGCTTTGCCCCGCATGAAAGCGGGATATTTTTCAATAAGCTCTCTCATGCCCTCTTGCTCATAAAACCACTCACGAGCATCAGTTATATACGATTCATAAAGGGACTTCCTGCTTCGATACTCACTGCCGTGTACAGTTAAATTTAGAGGCTGCGAGCCCTTCCCGCCTATATACGAACCGACTAATACCAGATTAGCCGCTTCATTCGCATCCCCTTCCAGCGTCTCTAATCGATATTCCGGCAAATGGTCTGCCGAGCCAAAAGCGTAATACGTGCTGAACCCTGCTGCTGCGAGCAGGACGAGCGCCAGCGTAGTGATATAACGTTTCATCTTGCCCCTCCTTACACGGTAATCTTTTTATTTAACAGTCTGATGCTAAGCCATACGGATACCAAAACGAGAATGACGGTCAACGCCAGCATAATAGAGTAAGTTTCCCCTGGATATAAATAGGAAGCCGTATTCCCCGGCCGCTGCAAAGTAATAGGAGCCAGCAGCGCGGCGCCGCATACGAACAAATAAATAACAGCATAACCAATGCCAATAACCCGATAGCTTCGTTCCAGCAAAATAACCATAAAAGCAGCAAGTACGGTCAAAATCCCAATCGCATAGGCCATCACAAATGCATCAAACTGGCCTGGAATGAGCACTTTCAATGCTTGATTTTGCAAAATCGCCTGCGACAAATAGGACGGATCGCGCAGCGCTTCTGGTATAACCAAATTGAACAGCATCATTTCAAGCGGAAGCAGCAGCAGCTGGAAGGAGACCAGTCCGAACGTAAACAGCAAAATCGCTGTCAGCTTCGCTGCGTAAATGCAGCCGCGATTGCTCGGCAGCATCAGCAGCCGATAAATAAACGTATCGCGCCCCAGCCAATCGCGGTACCAAATGAGAAAAACATAACCGGCGATAACTGCAATGCTGATCAGTACCGGAAAGGAAAACCAAAATTGATTGTTGAACATCAGCTCATTAAACGTCAGCTTCCCGGTCTCAGAGAAAGGATGATACGTATTCAATTTCTCACTCCAGCCAGGGCCTGTTCTAATGCTGCGCTCACTAAGAGACCACAGCAGCACTACGCCAAATTGCATGAGAAGCGTTAACGCCATTAATCCGCCAAGCAAATAGCGAAAACGGTGCACTTCCATATGTACCAGCTTCAAATAAAACTTCAAGCCTGATACACCTCCTTCATGACATCCACAATTGACTTGGCTTCCTCCATACGAAGCTGCTCGCAGTTGAAATTGCGGATAACCGAACCATTTTTCAAAAGCACGGCCTGATCAATAAGATGTTCAACGTCTGCGATCTCATGCGTCGTAATCAACACACCGCGATCTTCAATTAGATGGCTCGAAAAAACTTCCGTAATGAGCGCTCGGCTGAACATATCAATGCCGGAAAACGGCTCATCCATCAGCACATATTCGGTATCCAGCGCAAGTCCCAGCAGCAGATTGAACTTCGCCGCCGTCCCTTTGGACAAATGGCCGATCCGTTCTTTCCCTTCCAGTTGAAAAAATGTCATCAGCTCCTTGGCCCGATCCTCATTCCAGCTGCGGTAGAAGTCCGCCATGAATACCATCGCTTCATCCAGCTTCATCGCAGGCGGCATCGTCAGATGATCCGGGATAAAAGAAATTTTCTCATACCGCTCCTTGCCAAGCTTTTGACCATCCATTGTGATTTCGCCCTTGCGGATCGGCGTCAGCCCCATAATGGCTTTCATAATGGTCGATTTGCCCGCTCCATTCGTGCCAATCAGGCAGGTAATTTCACCCTTCTCGATTTGAAAGGAGACACCATCAAGCACCTTGCGCCGACGATATTTTTTATGTATATCCCGCACCTCAATCATACTGCGCGCCTCCCCCCTGCTTCTCGCCACTCAGCTGCTTATCTTCCGTATACTTATGCTTGACCAGCTCCAGCAGCTCCTCCACCGGAACGTCGATTTTACGAACAGAGGCAACGAATGCCTCCACAGCCTCGCCTATCAGCTCCGCGCGGATAGCCCGCAATACGTTCTCGTCTGTAGTAATCCGACTTGGCGAGTTTCCTTCTGTTACGATCAACTGCTGTTCCTCCATTTCCTTATAAGCTTTCTGCGCCGTATTGGGGTTGATCTTGAGCAGTGCGCCGAGCTCCCTTCGCGAGGGAATAATTTGTCCGGCTTCCATTTTCCCAATGACCAATTGCTCCTTAAAAAACTTGACGACCTGCAAGTAGACCGGGTCACGGCCATTGAAAGCGACTTCCGTCCAGCCTTCATTTGTCTTCATCCCGTTACCTCTCATTCTTGTTCCAGTGTGTGTACCAAGTAGTTCATACACTTTAAGTGTATTATGCGCATAATACGTTTCTATGTCAAGCATTTGTTAAAAAATAGGGAAAAGCCCTGCGCTTATCAAATATAATTTTATGGGTTGCCGCAGCGCGAACAGCCCCTGAAGACATAAGTCTTCAGGGGCTGTTTCATGTTTTAATGTTTTAAACTATTAAATCAGCTTCGAATTAGCGAGCAGCCTCTGCACCATCACTGCAATTTCCGCTCTGGTGATAAAAGCTTTAGGGGCCAGCTGCGCACCCGATCGGCCTGAAATAATTCCGCCCTGCAAGCTGTCTGCAAGGCTGCTTTTCGCCCACACTGCCGCTTCATTCGCATCGGCATAAGGCCGTAATATATCATCTGTATTTCCCGCTGGCAATCCCGCTTTCAGTCCGGTGACGGCCATTGCTTTGGCGATAATGACCGTCGCTTGTTCGCGGGTTATTGGCTCATTGGGCCGGAAGGTTCCGTCCTCAAAGCCATTAATCAGCTTGTAGGCAACAGCTGTTTGAATCGCCTGATTATACCAAGCGCCGGTCTGCACATCAGAGAATCCGGAAGCCCCGGTCTCCAGCTTCAACCCCAGACCCCTTACGATAATAGCCGCAAATTCAGCACGGGTAATGGGCGCATTCGGATTAAAACGATCGCTACCTACACCGCTGATGACCATATGCGAGCCCATATCATTAATTGCCTGCTCAGCCCAATGTCCAGCAGCATCTTGGAACTTAACTGGATTCCAGACTAAAGCGTAAGTGCTGTTAGTAAAGCTGAATATTTTCGCCCAATAACTGCCATTCACCTGTACGATTTTTGTTGGAACATGACGGATGCTGCCATCTGCCTCGACCACAATCGCCGTTGTAATTCGCTGTGGATCAATGGTACTCGGAATCGCTATTTCACGTTCTACATAAGAATTAAATTTTGCAATCTCCTGCTGTGTCGTTCCATTGACAACCTTGACTGTAAAATTAAACGGCTCTCCAATAAGCTCGAAGCCACCCTTTGCAGCGGCTGACTTCACTTCCTGCAGCCTGCTTGGAGTTAATGCTGCCACCTCAATTTGAAACTCCAATTGTTCCAGCCCTGTTTGCTTTAGAAGCTCGCGTATATCAGAAGAGCCTGTAATTTGCTCAATAGGAAGCGTATAAGTGGCGCTTCCCGTTTGAATTTTGACAAGAGCTTGTTTTTGCTCCAGTACCTTCACATTATCCCCATTGAGCTTCACAATCAACGCACCCGATTGGATATCTACCGGAAACGTAACGACAACTCCGCTTGTTTCGTCCGCAAGCCTGCTGTTCAACGCTGCTTGATTGACGGTCAATGTCGTTACGCTTTGATTGTTGACCATCGCAGTTGAAGTCGAGCCTATGTTATACACAATTCCGTTTATAAGGACATTTACGCTTTTAGTCGTTGGCGTACTCGGATTGCTAGAGCCTCCACTGCTGCCTCCACCACTAGAAGGAGCAGCCGGTGTTACCGCATTAGACGGAGCAGACGGGGCACTGCTGCCCGCAATATTGAGTGCTTTTACTGTAAACGTATAACTGGTTCCGTTCGTAAGTCCCGTCACCGTTATTGGGCTGCTGATACCAGAAGCTGTAATATTTCCTGGCATCGCTGTCACTTCATACCCTTTCACTGGGCTCCCCCCATTATCGGCAGGGGCAGTAAAACTAACGATTGCCTGTGCATTGCCGTGGGTAGCTGTGACACCAGTAGGTACGCCAGGAACATGAATATTTAAGCGCGTCACCTTCACCGTATAGGTTTTAGAAAGTTTTCCTGCTTCTTCTACAACAATCAATACAGTCTGCTCTACGCCAGCATTCAGACTAATTGGGGCAGAAGCGATACCGCTTGTTACCGTCGCGCCATCCACTTTAATTGTTCCGGCTCCGCTTGGCGTCACGGTAAGAGTGGAGACGTTATACGGGACTGTCAATCCGATATAATCATACGTACCACTGGCAAACACAAAACCGCTTGGACTGCCGCTTAAGGAAAGATTAATGAGGTCTGCTGCCTCTGCTTGCGTATAACTAACGCTTTCGACGTCACTGTCGAAATAATCGGCCTTCGTCGCAATCGCCTTCACCGTCATCGCTGCACTAATCGTCGGCTTCGCCAACGCATTATACGCAAGCGTTGAACCGCCTACCGCTGGCGCTGGCGTACTCCCGTCCGTCGTGTAATAGATGTGGTCAGCTCCAGCCGATACAATCTCCAGCTCCGTGCCAAAAGCGACTGCTCCAGCTGCTGGATTGAATGTCGGCTTTGCCTGCGCTACTTTCTCGCGCGTCACTTTAATCACATACGTTTTTGCACTTTTTCCCGTTTCCGTTGCCATAACGGTAATCGTGCGTTCCACCCCCGGCGTAAGCGTAATCGCCGCTGAAGCTGCCCCACTTGCTACCGTCGCTCCATCTACGGTCAGTGTGCCCGCTCCGCTTGGCGTCACCGTTACGCTCGCGACGCTATTGTCTACCGTCACGCCGTTATACACATACGTCCCGCCTGCAAAAACAAATCCGCTTGGTGCACCACTCAGCCCAACGTCCGTCAAATTCGCTGTCGCCGCCTGCGTATAGCTCGCGGTCGCAACCGCACTGTCCAGATTGTCTGTCTTCGTCGCAATCGCCTTCACCGTCACTGCTGCACTAATCGTTGGCTTCGCTGATGCATTATATTCCAGCGTTGAGCCGCCTACCGCTGTCGCTGGCGTACTTCCATCTACCGTATAGTAGATGTGATCGGCTCCTGACGATATAATCTCTAGCTCCGTACCGAAGGCCACGGCTCCCGCTGATGGATTAAACGTTGGCGTTTCCTGCGCTACCTGCTCGCGCGTCACTTTAATGACGTACGTATTTGCACTTTTCCCCGTCTCCGTTGCTACAACGGTAATCGTGCGTTCCACTCCCGGCGTAAGCGTAATCGCCGCTGAAGCTGTTCCGCTTGCTACCATCGCTCCATCCACGGTCAGCGTCCCTGCTCCGCTTGGTGTCACTGTTACACTCGGCACACCATTCACTACCGTCACGCCGTTATACGTGTACGTACCACCTGCAAAAACAAAACCACTTGGACTGCCGCTAAGCGCGAGGCCTGTTAAATTCGCCGTAGCTGCCTGCGTATAGCTGGCGCTGCCTACAGCACTATTCAGACTATCTGTCTTCGTGGCAATCGCCTTCACCGTCATCGCAGCACTAATCGTTGGCTTCGCTGCTGCATTGTACTCATGCGTCGAGCCGCCTATCGCTGTCGCTGGCGTACTTCCATCTACCGTATAGTAGATGTGATCGGCTCCTGACGATATAATCTCTAGCTCCGTTCCGAATGCCACGGCTCCCGCTGCTGGATTAAATGTTGGGGTGTCCTGCGCTACCTGCTCGCGCGTCACTTTAATCACATACGTTTTTGCACTTTTTCCCGTTTCCGTTGCCACAACGGTAATCGTGCGTTCCACTCCCGGCGTAAGCGTAATCGCCGCCGAAGCTGTTCCGCTTGCTACCGTCGTTCCATCTACGGTTAGCGTGCCTGATCCACTTGGCGTTACCGTTACACTCGCAACACCATTCACTACCGTCACGCCGTTATACGCGTACGTTCCGCCCGCAAACACAAAACCACTTGGACTGCCGCTGAGCGCGAGGCCCGTCAAATTCGCTGTCGCCGCCTGCGTATAGCTCGCGCTACCTACAGCACTGTTCAAATTGCCCGCCTTCGTGGCAATCGCCTTCACCGTCACTGCTCCGCTAATCGTTGGCTTCGCTGACGCATTATACTCCTGCGTCGAACCGCCTACCGCTGTCGCTGGCGTGCTTCCGTCCGTCGTGTAGTAGATGTGGTCGGCTCCTGCTGACAGAATCTCTAACTCCGTTCCGAAAGCGACCGCTCCCGCTATAGGGTTAAACGTTGGCGTTTCCTGGGTTACCTGCTCACGTGTCACTTTAATGACATACGTTTTTGCACTTTTTCCCGTTTCTGTTGCGACAACGGTAATCGTGCGTTCCACTCCCGGCGTAAGCGTAATTGCCGTCGAAGCTACTCCACTCAGTACCGTCGTTCCGTCTACGGTCAGCGTGCCTGCCCCGCTCGGTGTCACCTGTACGCTCGCAACACCATTCGCGACTGTCACTCCGTTATACGCATACGTGCCGCCCGCAAACACAAAACCACTTGGGCTGCCGCTGAGCGCGAGGCCCGTCAAATTCGCAGTTGCAGCTTGTATATAGCTTGCACTGCCTACAGCACTATTCAGTTTGCCTGTCTTCGTGGCAATCGCCTTCACGGTCATTGCTGCGTTAATGGTCGGCTTCGCTGACGCATTATACTCTAGCGTCGAACCGCCTACCGCTGTCGCTGGCGTACTGCCATCTGTCGTGTAGTAAATATGCTCGGCTCCTGCCGAAATAATAGATAGCTCAGTGCCAAAGGCCACTGCTCCCGCTGCTGGATTAAATGTCGGTGTGTCTTGAGGTATAGGGCTGATCATATTCGTCAGCGTGATGTCATCAATATTCAAGTCGGATGGCGCACTGAAAGTATCTGAAAAGTGCCATTGAAGCGTTACAGAAGCAACATTCGAGTAGTTGTACGAGGTTCCATTGCCCAATAAAGTTGATATTTGAAATTTCTTGTTGACTCCGCTCTCATATAGATTAACTACACCTGCGCTCGAGTGCGTAGCAACCACTGCACCACCAGCATCCTTTAAAGTGACAGTAAGCTGATCAAGCCTAGGGTTCACCAAATCTGAATATGCGCTGATACCTAAATCTTTAAAGGTAAAACTGTTAAGCACGGTCTGCCCTTCCGCTTTAATGACGAGCTCGCCCGTCGTATTCCCAGTCTGCAAATGCGCCGACCATAAAGAAGTTCCGTCCTGTTCAAAGCCATTTGTTACGACAAACTTATCTCCCTGCTTCCTGAAGCCCGTTCCGCCTGAATCATTTACCCCTAAGGTATCACCAAAATCATAAGTCCCATCCGCTGTCCCCGCAGCTGCATTCAGACTTGCCGGAAGCAGATTAAGCATAACGGCAAGCACGAGCAGCATAACGGCAACTCGCTTGATAGGACTGCCAAACTCTCCTCGCCTCATCGTGACTTTGCCTTCCTTCTGCCCCACTAATTGATGCCTCATAACCGCATCTCCCCTTGTTCTAATAGAAATCTTCACACTTTTAATAAACTTCACTCTTCCACTCAAAAAGCGGGTGCTATATCCCGCATCTGCCGAGATCTCCTGCACCCGCTACAAGTAATCACTCTTTTTCTCAAAAGAGCGACTTCCATCACTATCCCATCTCAGCCAGCCTGTGCTTCCTCTATCCTCTTGGAGGATATTCCCCATTAAGGCATATTATGAAATTCATTGCCAAGTACGGCTGCATATTGTTATGCGGCTGGCTGCCGCCTGCTGGCGTAAGCGCTAGTGGATTCATTTGCGTATTATTTGCTGCTTTATATAGCGGCCGCTGAACGGCTGGCCGTCCTGATGCTTTCGTCTCCGCCCAATAATGATTGGCTGGATCATCGGAGTTTTGCTCCGCCGCAATTCCGTTAGCAGCATGTGTATGGGCAGGAATTTCAGTAGAGAGAAGCGTTACTTGAGCGTCTCCACCCTGCTCGCCTACCGTTGTTGGCGTAAGCCCGGGACCTGCTCCTTGTCCCAATGGAGCCATCCCCATTAAATTAGGCAAAGCAAAGGTTGTCGATCCATTTCCGCCATATTGCGCGCCAATAATAGAGTACAAAACAGAATTGGATTGAATCTGCAGTATAGCTCCATTGCACAACGCCCAATTATTTGGTGGATAATTCCCCGCAAAAATGCGTATTTCCCCTGTAAATGCATCCATATGATAAGGCTGCCTCCTTTAACTTCTTGGTGGGTATATTCCTGTAATAGCGATACAAAAATTCAGCGCCAAAAATGGCTGCATATTGTTATGCGGCTGACTGCCACCTGCAGTGGCGATAGCGCCTGCATTCATAGTGACGTTCGCAGAAGGAGGCGCATAAGGCGTATAAGGTGTGTCTGCCCAAGCATTCCCCGCTGGAGATATTTGATCAGCCGTTTCCGAGGAAGCAGCGAGCTGGTGCGTATGCATCGGCATCTCGTTTACCGTTAAGGTGTGATTGGCCTCTCCTGCTACATTGCCAAGTGGAATATTCTGTCCGACATGAACGGGAACCCGTCCTTGTAAATTCGGAAGCGCAAAATTATCCCTCCCATTCCCGCCATAATACGTGCCAAGAACGGCGAACAACGCTGTGTTTGTTGATATCTGCAATAATTGCCCATTGCATGGAGCCCAGCCCTTCGGTGTAAAACCAAATGGGAACACTCTAATTTCGCCAACAAATGGATTCATTTTCAACCTCCTATATAAAAAGAATGAGATCTATAAAACAATTAAGACTGGGGTGGAAAGATCCCGAAAAGTGCAATAATAAAAGAAACGGTCAAGGAAGGCATCATATTGTTATGGGGCTGACTGCCACCGAAGGAAGAAAGATTGTTGTTATTCATAGGAGACTGTGGAAGTGGATTGTTGCTGCTATCAAGACCTGTGGAATATACGGCTGCTTTCGCCCAGGTATTATTTTGGGGAGAAGAGGCACTGCCCATAGTTTGGACTACTTGGGGTAAGTGAGTGTGGGTAGGTAACTGAGTAGTTAAGAGTGTGACGTTTTCTGTTCCTGCCTTCATGCCTAAGGGATAATTGGTCGCTTTATGAATGGGAACCCTCCCTCTCAAGTCCGGTAGTCCAAAGGTCGACATACCGTCACCACCGTAGGTAGTCCCTAATAGCATATATAACGTTTCATTCTCTGATATAGATAAAATTTGGCCTTCACATTTCGCCCAGCCCTGTGGAGCATAATTACCAGCGAACATGCGAATTTCACCAATAAAAGCCTCGCTCATTTTATAATCCCCTCCGATTGAACATTTAAAGCTGCTGAAAAACAATAGGTGAGCCGAGGCCTGTCCTGTCTTAGGAGTCTATGGCTTCCATTCCATCAATATATGCATGCCTTGCTCCTCTACCATGTGGAAGCCTAGTCTTTCGTATAAACGGAGCGCCTCATTGCCCCGCATCACATGCAGTTGAATAGGCTGCTTTTTCTCAGCCGCTTCTTCCTGAAGCTCCTGAAGCAAGTACGTGCCATAACCAGAATTGCGGAAAGCTGGCAGCAGTGCCACATTAACGAGTATCATTCTATCTGCCTTGCGAACAAGCATGCAAACCCCGATTTGGAAATCATCCTTCATTAAAATATAGTTCTCCGCATCCGGATACTGCGATTCATAAGAGCGCTTCTGTAAATCATATTGCATGCGCAGAAAGGCCTGCTGAAACGATTCCTCCCAGCCCCATGCTTCTACTTCTTCCTCGCGGGTACTCGCATAAACACGATATAGAAATGAATGATGCTTCTCCCCTGCCTGTGCCATATGGAGTCTGCCCGTAAGCACTTGCTATCCCCTCCTAAAATCAACCAGAAAGATGATTACCATATTTATCTATTCCACATCTAAATTTACAATCCTCCTTAATATTCGACATTTTATTTTAATTTTAACTTAAGTTGATATTGAATTTAAATTCAACTTGGATTACGAAAGCGTAGCCTCCACACCATCCTGCACTATGACATCATCGGGTATCCATTCGTTCAAGTACTTCGGTCTGGGTTCCCCTTGTTCCGTGGAATAATTGCTGTGGCAGTTGGTCTTTTTTATTTGCTCATGAATCATAATCGCGGCGGCATATATATGGTGCTCTACCCTTATGATGATGAAGCGAAGGAAAACTGAGACCAGGCATTATTCAAGAGCCTTTTCACAAGCCAACCGTTGTATTAGTAGTAGGATGAAAAAGTATGTTAGAACAAAAAAGACCAACCAGATAAAAATGGTTGATCTCATCACACGAAAGGGAGACAAGACTATCGAGGCTCTCAACAGTTTTTAAAGGAGAGATACATTAGAATGGAATAGACTTTGATTAAATGATTGTATAAATTTTCGAAACAGTTAATCTAGTTGGGTAATTTATCAAAAAATCATTCAGACTTACTGATTCCGTTATCTTTCTATTTGTAATAACCTCACTAAGATGCGTATTAGTATCTGGAGTTACAGTTGCATCTAGTAGGATAATATCAAATGGCTTAGAAAGACCTTTAAATAATATCGATAATTCATTATAACTGTTATTAATCTCTCTAATAAAGTCACAAGAACACTGTCTGTGTATGAGATAATAATGTTGAGGTACAGTAACATTGAGATACTCATTAATTTGGTCTATATGGATATCATGTATTTGTTGGTAATGAGTTAATGTGCTTGAGGGTATTTTATCATTTGTTGCTATATGTAGAAAAAAACACAAATTTCATTCCACCTCCGATGAGTGAACCTTAATTAATTTTTCAAGCGGTCGACACTCATTCATTACAATATTTGGGGACGTACACACCATTTAATATATTAACACAAAATTGGATAATTATAGTACATGTTTCATCTAATCTGTGAACTAGCTACTTATAGGCATTCGTAATTCAGGTTCAATCACCAGCAAAAAAAAGAACCCCTTGAAATCAAGGGATTCTCTATAACTTGCTATCCGCCAGATTGCTATCCATTCGGCATCTGTCTTCCCATTATCCTTCTAGCTTACACATCATACTCCAGCTGCTTCCGCGCCTGCACGATGAAATCAAGCGGCGTCGGGATCGCTTCCGGCTCATATTGCAGCGCCCCGATTTTTAGGCTCAGCTCCACCTTGTATTTATGCGAAAACTCGGCAGAATTAAACTCCTGGATTTTATGCCGCAAGCGCTCGATGACGATATTCGCCCCTTGGCGGTCTGTGAACAGCAGCAGCCCCCAAGTCGGATTATCCTTGCTCAGCATATAAATCGAATCATTCGTCCGAATGCTCGTCTGGCTCATCTGCGAAAGCTCGAAGATCGCTTCCGTCATCCGCTCCTCGCTGACCATCCGCCGCAGCTCATCCCAATATTTCACGTTCACAACAAGCAGTGTGAGCGGAATTTGATACCGGGTGGACAGCGCCATGAAGACGGCGGCGTCATTTTGGAACGAGCGGCTGTTGCGCAGATTCGTATTTTCATCCATCGTCGCCAGCCGGCTGTTCGTTTTCTTGAGTTGTTCATTTTCCGTTTGGAGCTGTCTGCCCGCAAGCGTGAACATCCACGTCACCAAGGTGAATACCGGCGTCATGACGAGCCAGAAATAATTGACGCTGCTGACCGCCTCTCCCCCCACAAGCGTTCCATATAGCGTATAGGTACCAAAGCCAAAAATAAACACAATGTTGAGAATCAGCCCTGTCGTCACATTCGTGAAATACGTAATGATCGCAATCAGGAAAGCGACATTCAGAAAAATAACATTTTGCAAATAACGGTCAGGATCTCCCGCTGTAAATACAATGCAAATGAAGCTGACGACGATGAGCAGCAGGAAGCCGCTGTCGGAAATAAGACTGCTCTGATTACGCCTCATCGCGATCACCCCGTCTTCTGCGATATTTGCGAGCCAGGAAAATCAGCGATACGAGCACCAGCACCATAACAAGCGCTGCCGCGATTACGAAGCTGAGCACATCGGTGCGTTCCATCACATTGCTAATGACGGAGGCTTGCTCGGGCTCCGCTTCTTTTTTGAAACGAAATGCGTTAATGTTGCCGTCCTTGTCCGTCGATACGCCATCGCCGAACACCTTCCATACCGTTCCTTGGCTGGCGACCAGCTTGGAAGCTAAATAATAATATTCCGAGTCTGCCCCAGTAACGGCAAGCAAGCCATGTCCCGCCTCATACGGGGAGTCAATAAGCTGCAACGTCCCGATACGCTTGCCGTAATCGGAGTCGATGCTCATTTTCTCATTGGACTGCAAGCCTGCGCCATTCGCATCATATTTGAAGTACAGCGCAGCATTATGATCACGAATCACCTTGTTGCTTTGGAAGGTTCCGATCGCGATGACGTTGCGGGCTTTCAAAACATCAGCAGCAACATCATCGCTATAAAAGAGAACGTCTCCCGTGTTGCCCTCTGCATATTGGCCGAGCAGGTTAAACAGGTTCGCTACCGTACGATACGTGTAGGAATCGCGCTCCTGCGGCAGCACGACCGCTACCTGGTTAAATGCTCCATCTCTCAAAAATGGATACGGATAGTTGTTGAACAACAGCTCCGTCCGATCCTTCGTATTCAATTGCAGCATGGAATCCTTCGTCACGAAAGCCCACGGCATTTGGTTCTGATTTTGCACGCAAACGGCATTTTTCAGCTCTAGATCAAAGGCGACAACGACGGAAAAGTTGCCGGAAATGTCCAGATTTTTCGGAATTGGCAATGTAATCGAATCGCCATTTGCCAGCTCCTCCGTCAGCTTCTTGCTGCCGATTGGCGTATTGTTGATGAGCACTGTCACCATCGAACGGTCAAAATCCAAGTTTTTCGCATAGCGGAAATCGAGACTGATTTTGCTTGCGTCAGCGATGGAACGATTGGCTGGCAGCGACACAAAATAAGCTTTCTCCTGATGACGAGGGCCCTTCAGCTCGTCGCCTGATTCGGTCAAAACGACATTGCGGCTAATGTTGACCACAGGCGTCGAGACATCGGTGCTCTCATCGACGATTTTACGGTCGGAGCTGAGCTGGCTCATCAATGCCTGATTCGCCACAAGGCGGCTTGCCTTCACAAGCAGCGCCTCATCCTTCGCGGTTACAACGAGCGCCCATTGCTCGCCTTGGCGCACGAGCTGAATCAGCGCTTTACCGTTCAAATCCGGTGTGCCGACAGCTGTCTTCAGCCCGCTCGGCAGCTGGTCATACAAGGCGACAGCCGTAACGAGCTTTTTGCCTGCATAATATTCATCATCGAAGGCAAGCAGCGGAATCGTCTTGTCCTGAAGCGTATTCGCCTTGGCAAAGCCAGACAGTGCATAGACGGCCGCTTCCATTTCTTTCGCAGAAGCCTGTGCCGGCACTGCAATCGTATTCAAGCTTTTGCTGACTGTATCGAGGCTTGTAAAGCGCTCATTAAAATCACGGATGGAGCCGTCCAGCGGCTTGCTTACATAACGAACATCCACGTTGGAGCTGCTGTATAGCTGGAGCCAATTGTCCCGCTCCTCATCCGGCGAGCATATTTGATCATTGACGATCGTCTGAATGCTTCCTTCTGTCGACAGCGTGTTTGTGCCTTCCGCCAGCAGCTCGCGAGGAATCGTCACGCTCAGGCGCTGCTTTTTCTCTACCGTGCGATCCGGGCGGAACGAATAGAAGGCTACGCCATTGATCGCCAAAGTGACGCTGGAACGGTCCTTATCGGCGAGCTGCGACACCTTATAGTCCATATTGACGACGACGCTGCTCACATTCCAATAAGACGGTATTTGAAAAAAGTCCTGGCGCGTCGCCATCACACCCGACATGGATGTATCTGCTGTAATGAATGGAATATCATAGCTCTCTGTTCCCGGTGCCTCTGCTGCGCTTGCTGTTGCTGCTCCAAGCTGGCCCAGCTGTCCAAGCAGCAGCGCCATGCATATGAAGGTAATGACGAATATGCGTCTTTTCATGATGCTCTCCCCCAGCTTTAATAACGTTCGGTTTTGTACCATTTTGCTTCGCGCTTAAATACTAAATCCTTGAGGTACGTGTATAAGCCGTAAGCGGCAACAACCATCCACATTTGGCAATAGGATACGTACATCAGCATAATAATCCACACATTGGACAGCCTCAGCTCGCCTTTTTCCGTCGTTAGCGTAATATAAGTGCCTACAATAAACAGCGTGACCGCCAGCACCCAGAGAAAGGAGCTGAATCCGGCGATCGTCGTATGTACGTAACCTAAGGCGTGAAGTATGAGCAGCAGGTCAGACATAACGAGCGACGTGAGAAGCAGAAAATAAATCGATAAAAAGTATAATATATCAAAGCGGATGTTCGTCGCCGAGCGGTCAAACAGCAAGGGAATATTTTTCACAATGACATAAATGTTTCCCTTCGCCCAGCGCGTTCGCTGCTTGAACCATACTTTGACCGTTTGCGGCTCCTGCTCCCAGGTGACGGCCTTCGGCTGAAATTTGATTCGGTACCCCATCATGTAAATACGGAAGCTGATCTCGGTATCCTCGGCAATCGCCTTCACATCCCAGCCGCCAATCCGCTCGACGATATGGCGCCACATAATGAAGTTCGTTCCCGGTATCGTGCAAAGCTTGAACAGCTTCCATCTGCCTGCCTGCGCCATCCATTGGAAGGACAGCGTCTCTATGTTAATGAAACGGGTGAGCAGATTCGTATCGCGGTTGCGTGTTCGAAACTTTCCGATGACCGCGCCCAGCGTATCATCATTCGTAATTTCACCGACCAGATAGCGAAGCGCTGTGCGCTCCGGCGTATTGTCAGCGTCATAAATGGCGATAAGCTCGCCGCGGCTCTGCTGAAAGCCAATGTTGAGCGCATTCGACTTGCCCTTGCCGCCTGTCACCTTGTCGGTGTTGATCACGATTAAATTGCGTCCCACGTATCTGTCCTGTACCTCGGCAAGCAGCGCCGCGCTATTATCCGAGGAATTATCGTTAATGACGATAATTTCGTAGCGGTCATGCGGATAATCAAGCGCAAGCAGCGACTCTACTGTCTTCGTAATGACCTTGCCCTCATTGTGGGCTGGAACCATAATCGTGACGAAGGGGGTCTCCCCCTTGATTTCCGGTACAGGCTTCCCCTCGCTCTGAATATAAAATAAATATCCGGCGATTATCAGCACCACATTGACGAGCAGAAGCGACCAAATACAGATAACGGCAATCAACATGAGGATGTCTGCGATTGTCATAGCTGTCTCCTTATTTGAAGTATTTGCGTCTGTAGAGTCGGTATCCGATCATAAAGAGGAAGCCGAATATGAAGAGCGACACAATAATAATGACGATAAAAATTTTATTTTGCACATTAAACAAGGTGGTAAAGCTTACCGTGCCCTTATCTGCATATTCAAAATCAGAGCTGACCTGCCGCAGCACATCATTCAAGGTTACCGCTTGACCATTAATGGTCATATGGCCGCCTTGCGACAGGATGACATGCGCCTCGGTTCGCACCTCGTGGCCTTGTTGCTTATAATCTGCGAAGGTCATCCAGCTCTCTGTAATGCTGGCGAGATCGGCGCTTAGCTGCGCTTCATTTTCAGCAAAATCATACGTCAGCGCCGTATTCATCGGAAGCGGCTCCCAAGCCTTGCCCTCACGGTCAAAGCTGGCAAGATAGCTCGGGCTTATGCTGTAAAGCGATGAGGCGAAGGGCTGGGAAACGTTCGTCTGCGAACGGTACATCAGCTTCTTATTAGGCAGCAGCACCGCCGAATTAAAGAAGCCCATGCCATCCACAGCGTATTCCTTATCGTAGGACCAATACATTTCCGCTCCCATGCCAAGCGGGGCAATGCCGTAAGCCGCTAATACGTCAATGAACGAGGTCATCTTCGTTTTCAGCGTCTGGTCATTTTGACCAATGGTTGAAGCTACGACTGGCGCATTGACCAGCACAGTGCCGTTTCGCGACTGGACATACTTTAACGTTTCCAGATAGCGCTGCATCGCCGGAAACTCCGAATTGCTGAACACCGGCTGGACGCTTATCGCAAATGGAATGCCAGCATCATATAAAGTATCGGCCATTTGGGCCAATAGCGTTAAATCCGAAAACGGGTATATTTCCTTAAAAAGCAAGTAGGTTTGCCCCGGCTCGGCAAGTCCCAGCCAATCCTTCAGCACATACGATATCGCCAGCTCGCTCAAATTCCCCTTTTGAAAATAAGGCACATACGCCGTATGCTCATTCCTCACCGCGTAGGGAGAGCTTCCGTTCGCCCCGCTATTTTGCTTGGGCGTGAAGCTGCCGTAGGCCTCTGCCTGAAGATTCACCGAAGGATTTGCTGCCGTCTGCTCCATCACGATGTACGGGGTGTTTTGCACACGCACCGCCTCATCTGAAAATGGGCCAATCGCAAGACGCATCGTTTCCTCGCTCGGCGTTTGTTCGATGGCAATATGCAGCGATTGCTGCTGCGGAGCAGGCAGATCCTCGCCGATGTGAAGATAATCGCCGCGATAGGCTGCTCTATCCTGAACAAAAGCAGCATTCGTCAGCTCCATATCCGCTGCATTTCGCACCAGAATCACCTTGCTATACTGCTCCAGCATGCCGCCTGAGTAACCATCTACGGAGAGGATTGTCACCTGCGCCCCGAATGCGGCAAGCTGCTGCTGCAGCGCCTCGACATTGCCAGCCTTTGGCGTGCCACCCGCCAAGCTGTCATAGAGCAGCAGCACGCGGATCGGCTCCGCCTCTCTTTCTGCGGCAGCAGCGAGAGAAGAAATGGAAGAGCTATAAAGCAAACAGAGCAACAGCAGCAGGTGCAATAGCGTTTTCGGTAATGGTTGTCTACATTTGCTTTTTTTCACCTTCTCACCTTCCCACCCTCTCTAGATGTATTTCGTTTGGCGAATCCTGCTCCTGCTCGCTATGCCATAATCTGCGGCGCACAGCATCTGCGATAACCAAAAACGTAATGAGATCAAAAGCCGCGGTAAACAGAAATTCATGCTTCGCCAAATCGGCGTCCCCCGCCCCGATAATCGAGACGAAGATGCCGGACAAGCCGGCCAGCATCATCATGACGATGAGCGGCAGGCGCGAAGCCCGCCTTAAATTTCGCGCCCTGATCGCCGCTACGAAAGCCGGCATATAAACGCCAACGACGACAATCATCCAGATGACGATGAAGCCGAAGGTTTTGGGTGCAAGCGCCTCTTTGAGCAAGCTGTAGCCGGAGAAAAAGACCGTCTGCTGGCCAAACGGCTTGCCTGCTGACTTCTCATAGTTGCCCATCGCCGCGGGGCGGATGGTGAATGCATTTTTCGCTGCCAAATTCAGCATGCTGCCAGCCTGATCCGGATGGCTGATATAATAGCCGACAATCGCACCAAAGCCGTACTGGCTATAGAAGTTTTCCTCTAAAATCGGCGAATCCACATCCACCGTCGTAAACGGCTCATAATAAATGCTGTCCTTCAATATCGCATATTGCTTGTCCATGCCGAGCGCCTCCAAGGCGCCTTCCGGATCGTCTGAGCCCATCAGCACCCCGCGCGTCATCGCATGGTATTTGTTAATATTGACGAACTCCTTCGGAATGAGCACATACGTTGCAATGCCTGCCAGCATCAGAACGGTGAGCGATGTCAGCATTAGCACGCGGAACGTCCGCTTCACATGGATGAACAGGTAGAACAGCCCGATGACGGCAATAATGACGCCAACCGGTGCATTTTGCTGCTTGCTCGTCGTCAGCAGAAACCCGCTTACTGTAAACACAGCGAGCATCGCGTAATCATTGTAACGGCGGCGGTAAAGCAGCAGCCCTGAGGCAAAGACGAGCATCATCATAATAAGCACGATGCCTTCGCTGAAAAAAGAATTGAAAAACGCCGTATATCCCGTATCGCCAAACATAAAAATCGCCAGCAGCGCAATTATATAGCCGTATTTCCGGTCAATTTTCCAAGTCAGGCTCTCAACGAGCAAATAAATCGCAATGACGTAAAGAATCGTCAATATGGCCGCCTGAAAACGCACATCGAACACCTGGCTGCTGGCCAGCAGCGTATTCAGCGCAACTGACAATTGAATGAACCAGGATTGCGAGGACGTAAAGGTTGTCCCATTTTCATTGTAATATTGCAAAATGCCAAATTTCTTTACAAAGTAGCCGAGATATTGGCTGTCATAATCCGGGGCGTTAAAATATAAGCCGTTGCTGTACAAAATACGAAAAAAGTCCCCATTGTCCGCCATCCCAATATACGGGGGCGTGAACAAGGCGATAATGGTAATAATGAGCACTGCCAAAGCGGCGAAGCTGGCAGGCGATAGGTATCTGTTCAATAAGGCATAGGCTCGCCGCGCATAGTGCTTGGCCCTGTCTGCTATCATGGTGGGCGCCTTCTTTCTTAATAACTTTTATAAACTTGGTGAAAAAGGATCATCGCTGCGCGAAAGGTTTGGCTTACGATCGCCATTACCCTTGAATTTCTGTGATTAAGCCGCAATAGGAAGAAATTCAAGGGTAAAAACGAACGCTACCGCTTCTCCAGCTTAAACCTTTCACTCCGCTTGCCTTTTTCACCAAAGTTTCTGCTAAGGAAAATTATGAAAAAGGCTTTTAGTAAGTATAAGCAAGCAAAGCCATTAGGTTGTCGAAGGAATAGGCCTGCTGAGCTGCCGTGTCGCCAAAGCCGCCGAGCAGCGGGCTTCCAACCTCCTCGATTTGGAACTCATTCATTTTGCCAATACTGTCGGCATATAAAGTCTGGTCGCCAATCACGGAGCCAATCATCGCCGTTATCGCGTAGATGGCAGTGGAGCGCGTATCCGTCGTGGCTGCGCCTTCCCTCGTGTATTGGCCGTAAAGCGTACCCGCCTTCACCTTATCCTTTATGTATCGGATGCTTTCGGCTTTTTCTTCACCCATTTCGGCTAATACCAGCACAGTTAACAAAGATTCCACCATATTAATATGATCCGAGCTGTATTTACCTTTGCCATAATCATAACGCGTCTCATAGAAAGGAAATTCATTCGTTAAATAACCGTCCTTGATGACTTTCTCCATATTAGCGATCAGCGTTTGCCGCTCCCCCGCCTCGATAGGCAGCAGCCCCAGCGTCTTCAAATCGATATAGCAGAGCGTAATAAAATCATTCGTTATTTTGTATGTTTCATCATAAAAATCATACAAATAGCCATTTTTCACATTATGCTCGTAAAAACGTTTGCCGAAGCTGTCGGCCTCCTGCTTGTAGCCTTCATTTTGAAAAACATCGCCGGCCTCATAAAGCGCCCGGATGATGCGCAAATCGTCAACCGCTGCGTTCAGCGTATAACGCTTTTGCAGCTTGGGGCTGAAGCGGTAGCTGAAAGCCGTCTCCATATTGAAGGATTGCTTGGCGCGGGCCCACTCCTCCTCGAAAGCAGACTTTTGCTGCGTTAACGCTTTGTAGCGCATCATAAGTCCCGCCGACTCGCTAAGCATTTCATGCCCCGTCGTGAGCTCCGCATTTTGCTCCGTATCCTGCAAATTCGTATAAATGCCCGCCGTTCCAGACAGCTCAGTCGTTATAAAATGATACAGCTTCTGCCGCTTGTCCTGCATTTGCAGCTTGTCACCATAATGCTGCTCTGGCAGCAATGCTGCCATAGGCGTGTCCTGTGGCGCTGCCGAGGATGTAGGCCATGAGGATGGAGCTGGCTGCTCCGAGCGTCCACATGCCGTCAACAATAACACGAACGTTATTGCGGTTAAGATCACTTTTTTGCCCGAACCGCTTGATTGTATTTTACGCATCCATCTGCCTCGTTTCTCTGAATCCGGGTTTAAAACATTTGGTCCACATCGTCTGGATCTAGGTTATCCCACGCTCCCATTATGTCCGCTGGCGCCGGATTAAAACGATATTTTGCCAAATCCAGCTTGCCCTGCGCACTAACCTCGATGCCCTCTTCCTCCAAGCGGGACCGCTGCTCCATATTCCCCTCTTCACTCGGGATGGCGATTTCGCCTTGCGCATTGACAACCCGGTGCCACGGCAGCTGATGGATGCTGCTCTGCGTATGCAAAATCCGCACGACCTGGCGCGCTCCTCTGCGGCTTCCCGCAAGCTCGGCAATCTGCCCATAGCTCATGACAGTGCCTGCTGGAATGCGTTTTATAATTTCAATAACTCTTTTCGTAAATGGCTGCATGATGGCCTCCGCTAGAAAGCTTATTTTTCTTTTGAAAAGATTGTAACATGTTTCAGCATTCGACTGGTTTCTACATTTAATATTTACACGCAAATCTTAAAATAAATTCAAAAAAGGCAAGCACGTCGTTCCCTGGGGAACTTCGGCCTGCCTTATTTTACAATATACATACTTATAAAATTATTGATTGATCAATTACAAATGAGTGAAATAAGCTGCCCGATTAAGCCTTGCTTGCCATATAGGAAATCTGCTCCAGCCATGCTTTGCGCGTTGCCTCATCAGATGCTGGAACGGATTCGAAGAACAGATGATACATAACCTCCAGCCCGCTCGGCTACTTGCGCTGTAGTTGCGCGATAATAACCAATTTCAGAAAAAACCTCAATAGCCGCAGATACGATGTCGGAACGCCTGCTGGCAGCTGTTGCCGTTCCTTTTGCCATAAACGCACCAAACCTTTCAATTGGTATTGATTGATCAATCACTAACTTGATTTAAACTATATCCGATCCAAGGTGAAACGGCTGTCGCCATCCTTTGGCGGCGCGGCGCGTTTCAGTCCGAGAAATATAAGCTGATTATAAGAGTGAAACCTATAAATTCTTATATTTTTAAAAAGACTTGCAAGTCCTTTGTTTCAAAAAGTTTTGCCTGACTGCTTGACTTGGAGTCGCCTCCAAGTTGTACGCTAATGCCATCAAGAGCAGCATCAACAGCTAGCTGCTGGTTTGATTGCCAACCTTATCGAGGAGGAAACATAATGAACAAGCAAATAGATGTACAAACCGCGCTCATTACAGGCGCTAACAATGGAATTGGGCTAGCGCTCACTCGCAGGCTGCTTGGGGAAGGCTGGCATGTTGCCGCGCTCATTCGTTCCGATTTTCTAGAGGACGATGAGGAGATTCAAGCTGCTCTGCGCAAGGGACAGCTTCGCATTTACAAAGCCGATTTAGCTGATTTTGCAAGCTTAAAGCAGGCAATGAAGCAAATTAAAGCAGCAGAAGCCAAGCTGGATGTGCTATTCAACAATGCAGGAGGCAGCTTCTCGGAGCTATCCATAACCAAGCAAGGGCGGGAGCAGCATTTTGATTTGCAGACGGTCGCGCCTTATGCCGTCTTTATGGAGCTGAAGGAGCTGCTCAAAAAAGGAAGCTATAAGACGATCGTTAATACGTCGACCAGCTCTTTCAAAACTTTAAAGAAATTCGACGCGAAAACGTTGGAGCGCCCAACGGAATTCAAGAAGCTGTTCGGTCCCTACTCCACCTCCAAGCTCGCTCTTTCCTTGTGGACAAAGGAGCTGGCTCCAGCCCTTGCTGCAGAAGGCCTGCGCATCATCAGCGTTGATCCGGGCGGCAATAATACGATTAGAAAAGGAAAAAGCTCCGGTTTGCCTTTTTATATAAAGCCCATCATGAAGCTATTTTTCCCGCATCCGAGCAAAGGCGCTTCCCTGCTTTATGAAGCAGCGGTCGGCAAGCAGAAGCTCGCAGCGCCTGGCTCTTATCTTGTAAATGGCAAAACCTCTGCGCTGAAATTTACTGACCAAAGCGCCAAAGTGCTAAATCTCGTCAGCTCGATTTATGACCGGGAGTTTGCAAAGCCCCAGTAAGTGTGAGGGTGCTTCAATATAAAGCCCAATTAAGAGCGGCAAGCTGCTGCTCCTAATTGGGCTTTGGACAATCAAACCAACTATATTTCTTTGTAATATAATACCGTCGCATATAGGTTGCCATCACCTGAACGGGCAAATTTCGGAATACGCCCTGCTTCCATAAAGCCCAGCGACTGGTACAAAATATTAGACGGCGCTCCTTCTAGCGTATCTAGGATGAGCAGGCTTCGTTGTTCCGCAACAGCCCGCTCCTCCGCTGCCTGCATCAGCAGTCTGGCAATGCCTTTGCGCCGCTGCTGGGGCTGCACCATCATTTTGGCGATTTCCGCCCGGTGGGACGCATTTTGCTTTTGCGCCAGCTGGAGCTGTACGGTACCGACAATTCGCTCTCCCTCCTTGGCAACCCACAGCAAAGTGCCCGGCTCCAATACGCCTTGCCAATACCCTTTCGCATCCTCCCTGCTAAGTGGCGGCAGGAAGCCGATCGACGCTCCATCGTCTACGACCTCGACAATGAGCCCGGCTAACTCCTCTAACGTATGCTCATCAAGCTCTGTCAGCTCTGCTACTCGCAACGATTGGCCCATGCCCTCAGCTCCTTTTTCATACTCCTTTTTCATCTCTGTTTCATCCTCTCTAGCATATCCAATTTGTAATTTGAGCTCAATATACTAAACATGATCATCGAATAAATCTTCATTGCCGCGAATAATTTCTGTAAAGACACATCGGAGATGTCCGGCACTATGATGCCAATGGTCAACGTTTTGCGTAGCTACAAGCTTCAAAGCCAAAAAATTGGTGAAACGTTTTTCCTATAGGAGGCTTAAGATGCAAAAAATAAAGCTTTTTTCCGGTACATCCAACCGCAAGCTCGCTGAGCAGGTCTGTTCTTTGCTTGGGCAGCCGCTTGGCGATGTCGCTATTACCCGCCAGCAAAGCGGCGAAATTCACGTTTCCTACCAAGAGCCGATCCGCACCTGCGACGTCTTTATTATTCAAGCGATGTCCCATCCGGTTAATGAACATTTGGTCGAGCTGCTTGTGCTCATTGATGCTGCCAAACGTGCCTCGGCAAATAAAATCAATTTGATTTTGCCCTATTACGGCTATGCCCGGCAAGAGCGAAAAACGGCTC
The DNA here is from genome assembly GCF_059383755.1 of Paenibacillus sp. JT22N15. Classification (NCBI taxonomy): domain Bacteria; kingdom Bacillati; phylum Bacillota; class Bacilli; order Caryophanales; family Paenibacillaceae; genus Paenibacillus; species Paenibacillus sp. JT22N15. Next base: position 162,947 of record NZ_JBXENV010000002.1, read on the forward strand.
CCCGCGAGCCGATTTCGGCGAAGCTGGTCGCCGAGGTGCTGACGACAGTAGGCGCGAACCGCATCGTAACGATTGATCTTCATGCCGATCCGATTCAAGGCTTTTTTGAAATTCCGGTTGACCATTTAACCGCCCTCGACCTTATTATCCATCATTTAAAAAACAAAAATATTGAAAATCCGGTCGTCGTCTCTCCCGATGCAGGACGTGCTTCCACAGCGGAAAAGCTTGCTGGCGAGCTCAATTGCCCATTCGCCATTATGATCAAAAACCGCCCGGCCCACAACCAGACGGAGATTACGCATATTATTGGCGATGTAGCGGGCAAAACGCCGATTATCATTGAGGATTTGATTGATACCGGGAATACAATCGTCAATGTCGTTAATGCCCTTAAGCAAAATGGCGCCGGGAATGCTTATGTTTGTGCGACACATGGGCTGTTTTCGGGAGGGGCACGAAATTTGCTGGCATCGCCTAATATCAGTGAAATCGTCGTCACCGATACGATTGCGATGCAGGAGGAGCATGAAGCTTTTGGTGAAAAGCTTGTCATCCTGCCAATAGCTCCTATAATCGCTGCTGCCGTACAAATTATTATTCAGGGCGGCTCCATCGATACACAGGTAAACTCGGGCAAGGTTTAACATTTGGCTTCCTTGTTCAGCATACATGTATGCCATGTTTGCTCGCGGTTTTGGAGGATGAAGGGCTGCTGTGTCCCTTCCCTTCCCATCCCTCCTTCCTCCTCGTCCTGTTTGGTTTGATTACCGCATAGGAATGGGACCCACTGCCGTGATCCGCTGCGCGATTTCCTCCGCCTGCAGTAGGGACGACAAAGGATCGGATAAAAAATATTTATTCCATTCCAAGTAAATGACTTCACATGACGGCTTTTTATCCAATTCAGACTTTAGCATCGATTGGGCAGAAGGGCTGCCCTGCGAACTATTCAGCATGAGCAAATAGTCGCCAAGAAACCTGCTAATCGCGCTTCTTTCAATTTGGGCGTATTCAAGCCTCTGCTCCATGATCTCACGGCGTACTTTTTCGGCAGGCTTGAACCCCAGCAGCTCATAGGCAGCTCTGCCTCCACGGCCTTTGCTGTTCCCAACCAAATCGACATGCTCCGACCAATTCGGGTCAGCTATTGTAAATGTCCGCTCAGACGAAACATATGTGCTTACATGATGGCGTACTAGAGAAATTCGCCGTGCGAACTCGTCCAGCCAATTAGCCGCTTCCTTTTTTCGATTCAAAATATGACCCATCGCCTGAATTTCCTCCGCTACAGTCTGGTACGCTTCACTTTGAAAAACAACCGTTGGCGCGATGCGGGCATACGAGGCGTATGCACAGGGGTTCCAGGTAATAATCAAATCCGGCTCCAGTTCCAGCACTTTTTCCAGAGAGATTTGGTTATGGTTGCCGATATTGTTCACCTCCGCATTCATATAGGGCGCAAACCACTCCTTGCTCCCGATCAAAGAATGCGGCGCTCCTAGCGGCGTAACCCCTACCGCCAATACGTGGCCGATATCCCAATCCACGACTACCCGACTAGGCCTATCCGGAACTTGAATGCTGCCCATTGGCGTAGCAATCGTTCTTGTCCTGGTTTCGATGGATTTGCTGTTTGCCCGATTTGCCGTCCCTTCGCTATCCGTTCCTAACCATACCTTTACAGCTGAACCGAGATCTCCAGCTCCAATTTCAAAGGCTGGCCCGTGTTTTTTAAGCTGTTCCCTATAAGACATAGGTGAAATTCCAAAATTTTTTTTAAAATAACGGCTTAATGTAAATCCATTCGCATATCCCACTTGCTCGGCAATATTTTGCAGAGTCGCTTCCGTTTGTCTGAGCAGCCTCGATGCTTGGGCCATGCGAATTTGGGACAGCACACGTCCCGGGCTCGTATGCAGCCGATTTTGGAACAGACGATTTAAATAACGGGGGCTGCAATGAAAAATAACGGCTACGTGCTCAACGGTTATCTGCTCTTTATAATGCTCCGCCAAATAGCCGATGACCTGCATGGTTCGGTCAGGGCTCAAAGCTAGCGCGCGATGCTGCCGAATTTGCTTTAACAGCTCGTACAGCCATTGATAAAATTGGGCGGTCGATTGGATACGCTCCAAATAATCAATGTTTTCCCATTGCTTCTGCAGCTGCACCACATGCTCCAAAAGCGGTGAAGGATAGGACAGCTGCATGCCAAAGTGGGCATTCAAATCCGCAGCTTCCACGGGCAAAGGCCCCAAAAACATATAAACAACCCAATAAAGCTCTATCGCCTCATCGGCTATGACACTTAAATGCGCCCCTTGGCTGCCATGAATGGCATAGCAGGTATCAACCCTGTGCATTTCTTGATTCAGCCACACGATGCCTCGGCCGCGCGTTACATATAAAAAAGTGTTGGACGGGCATATTTGCGAGCTCGGTACCTGATTACTTTCATATTCATAACGCCGTACATCCAATAGCCGAATTGGCCTATTGTCCCACAGCGCTGCATACTGCTCTATATCCATTAAGAAAGCTCCTATCGTTAGCTTCAAAACAAGCATACGTTCTCATCATATATGATAACAATTCTCAATACAAATATATATCAAGTTCCGAAACGGGTATGCCCTCGGTCCGAATTGGTCATTGTACAATCTGAAAAATTCATCTAAAGTGGGATTTAAATGAAAATTGTTATCAATTAGAAAGAGGGTACAAAATGTTTAGACAACAAGCTTTTTACAAAATGGCATGCCTCGCCATGCTGGTACTTGCAGTATTTCTCGCTGGCTGCACTAATCAAGAGACTACCGATCAAGTGGAAGATGCAGTCGAAATTCCGAAAACCCGGATGATAAACACGTCCATTGGAGAGATCGAAATCCCTGCTCAGCCAGAGCGCATCATTGTAGATTGGAATATTGGGCATGTGCTCGCTGTAGGCGTCACTCCTATCGGAGTGCCTCACAGCCTTCTCGATTATGGCGAATTTATGCGCAAACCTCTGGAGAATACAGCAGATATCGGAAATCACAATCAGGTTTCACTTGAAAAAATGGTAGAGCTTGAGCCTGATCTCATTATTACATGGAGCAAAGATGCCTATGAGTCCTATTCCAAAATTGCTCCGACGGTCGTTTTCGTGCCCGACGAATATGCTTCCATGGAAGAGGAAGTGACCGCTATGGGCGAAATTCTGAATCGCCAGACGGAAGCAAAAGCATGGAACGAGCAGTTTACCCAAAGGGCAGAAGCCGCACGTAAAAAAGCACAGGCTGCCGTACCAGCTGGTGCCACCTTTACGATAGCTGATTTTAATTGGCTCACTAATGTAGGCATCGTTGGAAAAAGTGCAAACCGAGGCGGTAAAGCGGTATACGACTTGCTCGGCCTCACCCCTGCCACAAAGATTAAGCAGGACTTAATCGATAAAGGCGAGGAAAGCATGGATATCAGCTCCGAGCTGTTCGGAGAATATGTCGGCGATTATCTTCTGCTTATGAAGTCCGAGAACAGTGATAAAGAAGATATTCCCGAAATATGGGCGGGGATGGATGCCATGAAAAACAACCGGGTTTATGAGCTCGATATTCATAAATACCTTTCTGCTGATCCTTATACGACGATTTATCAGGCAGAAGAAATTGCTGAAAAATTAGCTGCCAAGCAAGCTAAGCTGGAATAAGTGAAAGAGTAGAGCATAATAGACTTGCTCACGTGTTAAATAATCGTCTTCTTTTGGCGGACAGGCTGGTTCAGCAGGACGTTAAAAAAGGAAGTGCAGAAAGGCAACGATCTGCCTTCCGCACTTCCTTTTTTTCGTTTCCCCTATTAGCTAGGCTCCGTGCCCCACACTAAATTTCCGTTTTGATACAAGGTGACCTTCGTATAATCTGCATAAGTCGTCCGTGTCGAGTTAAAAGAATAATCATCCGTCTCGCTGAAATTTGTCCAATCACTCTTATGAATGCGCGTATGAATTTCGCCAGATGTCCCGCCCGCTGGGATGCTGCCCGCGCCAGAGCCAAAGGACAGCTCTACATAATAATCGGCGCCTGTCCGCGGCGTACTCAGCTTGACGAAGCTGCCCGATACATGACCGTTGCCTACTTGGGCATAGTCGCTGAAGAAGTTTTGCTGTTTTTCCCCGTCAATCGTATACCAGTAGCGGATCTTTAGTCCGCTCATTGCGACGGGAGTCGTCCCGTTATTTTTTATGATGAACTGCGGCTTAAGCTGGTTATCCCCTGCATTATTATCCCCTAGTCGATAAGCTACCGCTAAGGCGCCAGAAGGCTGCTCTGGCCCGGTCGTACCGCTCGGTGTAGCAACGGCTTCAGCCGAGGCTGCTCCCGTACCAGCACTGTTGGCCGCCTGAATAATATAATAATAGGTCGTTCCGTTCGTAACGGCTGTGTCATTATAGACGCTGCCAGATACAGCAGCAGAAAGCGTCGTATATGGCCCGCCGCTCGTCGTTGCCCGTTTCACCGTATACGAGGTCGCGCCGGCTACCGCATTCCAAGCAAGCTGAACCTGCATGCTGCCAGCTGTCGCTGTTAGGCCAGTCGGTGCAGCAGGAACGAGCGGCCCCTCAGGCGTCTGGACCGTTTCCAGCACCGACCAATAGGCAGGCTTGGACTGCAAACGCTCATCGAACAGCAGCGGCCAATTGTTGCGGGTTACCGGGAAGGTGCGAAGCCACGTATGCGCATCATCCTTGCCCCATAAGGTTACATTCGTAACGGTGTCCGTATGCCGCAAAAACACCTGAAACAGCGCTTTGTACAAGTTGGCTTGGCGCTGCTTCAGCTCCGCGGAGAATGTATCGTAGGATTGCGAATTATCCGAATAGACGCTAATGTCCAGCTCCGTAATATGCGTCTCCAGTCCAAGCGCTTTGAACTTGATGATGGAGCTTTCAATTTCCGCAAGTGTTGGATAATAAAGACTAATATGCGTCTGGTGGCCGACGCCGTCAACCGGAACGCCTTTGGCCTGCAAACGGGTAATTAAGTTATACAGTGCCTGGCTTTTTGCCGATTCATGCGTATTGTAATCGTTAATGAACAGCTTCACGGTCGGATCCACTGCGTGGGCGAACTCGAACGCTTTTTCAATATATTCTTCCCCTGCAATTTGATACCACAGGCTGCGGCGCAAGCCATCTGGCTGCGATGCATCGATAACCTCATTAACTACATCCCACGCATAAATTTTGCCCTCATATCGTTCCATTACAGTCTGAATATGATTTTGCATGCGTGCATACAGCACCGCTTTGCTGACTAAATTTCCGTTCGCATCACGAAACACCCAGTCAGGTGTTTGTGAATGCCAGACTAGTGTATGCCCGCGCACTTGCTGGCCATTTTGCACTCCGAAAGCTACCGCAGCATCTGCCTCCGTAAAATTAAACACATTCTCCTGCGGCTCCGTGCTGTCCCACTTCAGCACATTGCCAGGCGTGACGCTGTTAAAATGCTTGGAAAGCAGCTGTTTATCCGGAACGGTCAGCAGCTCATCATTGGTAAAAGCTGAGCCAATTAAAAATTTCCCGGCAAAAGCAGCTTTAAGCGACGGTATGTCTTCAATTATAATTGGGCCAAGATCCGGCTGCCGCTCAAACCGGAAATCATCAAGGTAAAAGGAAGCGGTTGCACTTCCTGGCACCTCAAAATAAACCGCTACCTGTGTGGCCGGCTCTAGCATTTTGAATGTAGCCTGCAGCTTCGTCCAGCCGCTCGCTGTGACCGCTCCAGATGCGATATTTTCATAACGGGTACCAGCAGGCAATGTGCGCTGAAGAGACATTGAAATATTGGCGTTTGCTGCTCCAGCAGGCAGCTTGACCCAACCAATAAACTCATACGTTTGCCCAATCTCAAGCTGGCTTGTCACATCAAGCGAAGGCCCATGCCAAGTGCTTGTGCGTCCACTTACCGCCAAGCCGTATGCTCCGCTGCGCGCTGCTGCTGCATTTGCAGCCAATACCTCCACACCGCCGCGGCCAACCCATTGCTGCACCGTACCATCCTCAAAATCGCTTTGCTGAAGCAAGGTATTCCCGGTTTCCACCGCTTGCACAGGCTTTGCCCAGTAGAGGGGAAGCAATAAACTTACGATAATTAGAAATTTAAGCGCTTTCATAAATGGGTAAAGCTGACGATTGCTCATTCTTTAATTCACTCCTTTTCCTATTCGGGTATGGTAACCACTCACAAATCCGAAGTACTGTCGTTCAACCTACTTAACGAAGATAACGGCATATACTTGTCTATATTTTTAGACAGACGCGCCTCCTCCCTATTTTGGTTGGAAGAGCCGACCCTTTTGCAAGAAAGATACCCGATAGTTAGAGCTGGGAACGACCCCTATGAAAAATTATACATCTTCCTAGCTGAGCCTACAATATCAATTAATAGAAAAATTTGTAACAAAATCTTGATCCTTTGCCCTAACGAACGCAAGCTTCTCCTAGGCATTACTGATTATAAGGGGAATAGACACTTACGGTTGGAGCAGACGAAGGCGCATTTTTTTTGAACGTGATTTTGTCCATTTTGCGATTTACCAGCCCAATTAACTGGTCCGCCATGTAGGAGGTGGAATATTTAAAACCCGATTCTTCCCAATAAAGAATAACGCCCATTGCAGCTGACATCTGGTAGCTGAGCAAAATTTCGTAGTCTAGAGCAGGGCTGCCCACATCCATAGTTATGTGCATATCGCGCCTCATCGACTCCCGAAGCACGTCGTAAAGCTCAAACCCAAAGCTGCGATCTACGGAAAGCAGCGCCTGAAATTCATCTTTATGTTTTTCAATATGGTCAAACAGCTGCAGCGCCGAAGGATAAATATCTTCAGCCTTTACCAGATCCATCCCCTCGTATGGAATAAGCAAAGTCTCTGCAAAGCCAAGCAGAAATTCGCTACGTATCTCTTGCAGCAGCTCTTCTTTGCCGACAAAATGCTTATAAAAAGTTCCGCGATTATAATCCGCCCGCTTTGCCACATCAAGTATGGTCACAGCCTCATATCCTCGCTCTAATATGAGCGACACGAATGCAGCTTTAATCGCTTGACGCGTCCTTCTCGTCCTTCGGTCCAGTTGCTTCTCCGTTGCCAATGCGCTCAGCCTCCAAAGCCTATAGGTAATGTTGTCCCTATTATACCTCATTCGATATTCCATAATAAATGTTATCTAATCTCCCACACCTATTAAACACCCAAAGCTTGCATACAGTGGAATACATTTATACATCATAAGCAAAAATCAACAATTAAGTTTCATATGTTCAATTTCCGTCTATAAGTAGACATACATTCTTTACCTGTCACTTACATGACATTTAAGAAAGTATTGATTATTGTCGTGACAACATTGTGAAGTGTAACCTGTAATGGCACACATACAACTTATTCATACAAGCTGCGCTCGACTAAATTATACGATAAGGATGCGATAAAACATGGTTACAACAACAACGAAAACCGCAGTCATTACAGGCGCCGCTGGCGGTATTGGAAAAGAGCTTGCCCGCCGTTTTGTAGAGCGTAAAGTTAATTTGGTACTGGTAGACTTGAAGCTTGAAGCTTTGCAGCAAGTCGTTGCTGAGCTTGGCCTAGACGATTCCAACTCCCTAATCGTTGCAGCAGACGTCTCCAAAGAAGAAGATGTTGAAAACTACGTAAATAAAGCCGTGGAAAAATTCGGCACAATCGATTATTTCGCTAACAATGCCGGCATCGAAGGTCCATCCGGGCTCATCGAAGAACAAAGCGTGAAAGCACTTGACCTTGTATATAACGTTAACGTTCGCGGCGTATTCCTTGGTCTTCACTACGTCGTTCCTGTTATGAAAAAACAAAAATCCGGCGCGATTTTGAACACTTCATCACTGGCGGGCCTCATGGGCGCACCTGGCATGTCCCCATATATCATGTCCAAGCATGCCGTAATCGGCTTGACTCGCGTTACAGCTAATGAGCTTGCTCCGCTTGGCATTCGTGTCAACGCCGTTCTTCCAGGTACGATCAATACGCGCATGATGCGCCAAATTGAAGAAAACTTCGGCAATCCAGAGGCATTCAAAAAAGCCAATGAAGCCGCAACACCGATGGGCCGTTACGGTGAACCGGAAGAAGTAGCTGCTGTAATGAATTTCCTTCTGTCCGATGAAGCATCTTTCGTTACGGCATCGCTTTATACGGTCGATGGCGGTATGGTTGGTCAATAACAAATAAATATACAACTAATGAAAAGGAGATTATCTACAATGAAGCTTGAAAATAAAGTCATCATCATTACAGGTGCGGGAAGCGGCATTGGACGAGCGACTGCCTTGAAGCTTGCTGCCGAAGGCGCTATCGTCGTATCCTCCGACTACAATGAAGCTACTGCCAAAGAAACAGCTGAGTTGATCAAGCAAGCTGGCGGACAAGCTTCCGCAATCCGCGCTGACGTTTCCAGCGTGGAAGATGTTAAAAACATGATCGACAAAGCAGTTGAAACGCACGGTACGCTTGATGGAATTTTCAACAATGCCGGCGTTGGCGACATTCGTTCCTTTGAGGATCACACACCAGAATACTTCAACCATGTTATTTCTGTAGACCAATTTGGCGTGTACCTGGGCATCTATTATGCCTCGAAGAAAATGAAAGAGCTTGGTGTTAAAGGTATTATTATCAACACCGCTTCCATCTTCGGTTACATGGCTGCTAAAGGCAGCTTTGCTTACCAAGCTGCTAAGGCTGCTGTTGTCATGATGACAAAATCGGCAGCACTGGAGCTTGCTGATGCGGGCATTCGCGTAACTGCAGTCGCACCAGGCTTCATCGATACACCGATTATCAAGGATGGCGATGATTTCAAAAATTTCCTTGCTGAGCAGCATCTGAGCAAAAAGCTCATTCAGCCGGAGCAGATTGCTGATGTTGTAGCTTTCCTCTTCTCCGAAGAAGCTTCCGCAATCAATGGACAAACGATTCCTGTTGAAGATGGCTTCCTCATCTTTAAACGCTCTTAATTGCTACAAACAAGCAGCATCTGCCGATTACTGGCAGGTGCTGTTTTCTTTTTCTGATTAGTGTATTGTTCCTAAAGTTAGGAATATAGGACTATTCATTTTCTAGTTAAAAAGATCGAAATAGTACTAGGATATGGATTATTATATTTTTATAAACAGAAGGAGAATTATCTATGAAATTCCAAACTATTTTGGCCGAAAACACTGAATTAAAAATTACTACTGGTTTTGCAGGACGCTTTTCGGTATTTATTAATGGCAATAAAATTGAAAAAACAAATGATGGCTACCTCTTCCCGCTCAATGGAGAGACGCAGCAAATTACGGTTAGACGGGCGATGCTTGATAACGTACCGAACGTGACATGGAATGGCCGCGAAGTGCTGCTCGCCAAAAAACTAAAGGGCTATGAATGGATTTTGAGCGCATTGCCTTTGCTGCTGCTCTTTCTGGGCGGTGCTGTAGGCGGTGCAATTGGTGCCATTGCCATGCTTGGAAACGTTAATCTATTCCGCAGCCAGCTTCCTACTGCCGCGAAAGTCCTCCTCTCCCTGCTTATCTCAGGCTCCGCTTTTATCGTCAATATTCTTGTCGCTATGTTCATTTATTCGATGGTCAACGGCTAGAGAAATGTTAAAATGCCCGTACCCGCAAAGCTCCGTCATGAACTACCCTTGTTGTTATCGTCTACTTTTTATAGTATAAATAGGCATAACAAGGGAGCTGATACTGGTATGTACAAGCATGTTATTTTTGATTTTGACGGTACGATTGCCGACTCTGCTGCCGCTGTATTTACCATCTATAATGAAATGGCGGCACAATATCGTTTTAAGCCTGTAACCGAAGAGGAATATAAGAAGCTGAGCCAGCTATCTTTGCAGGAGCGATTTAAAGCGCTTGACGTTCCCTTTTATCGGTTTATGCTGTTTCGCAAAATCAGCAAGGAATTCAAACGGAAATACAATGAGCATGTTGCTTCGATTCCATTTTGTGACGGGATGCAAGATGTACTAAGCCATTTGCTGCAAAGCGGCATCAAGCTATCCGTTATTACATCCAACGCTGCAAACAACGTCGCAGATTTTTTGCAGCCCCACGGCATTCACACCCTGCATGACATACGCAGCTCCAGCGGTCTGTTCGGCAAGCATAAAACCATTCAAACCTATTTGAAACAAAACCGTCTCCGGCCGGAGGACGTGATCTACGTCGGCGATGAGCTGCGGGATATTGTAGCTTCCCATAAATGCGGCATTAAGGTAATCGGAGTCACTTGGGGACTCGACCCTAAGGAACTGCTGGAATCCGGCAAACCTAGTTTTTTAATTGACCAGCCCCAAGAGCTTTTACATCTAATAGAATCCACCTCTCCTTAACTTCACAGGAGTCGAAAACATACCAGCCTCTACTGAGTGAAAATCTGCCTGTGCAAAATTTACTCATGAAAAATCCCCTATAAGTAAATTGTAACGAGCTTGCTCCACACTGTTTACTTATAGGGGATAATATAAAGCAGGGCTGACCTTAACTTACCATCAACTTTTTTACTTCTCATAGAATCATACTAAGTACTGTGATAATTCAATGAGGTTCCGATCTGGATCTCGAACATAAACAGAGACAATCGGGCCAAGGGCTCCTGTTCTTTTTACTGGCCCTTCCTCAATTTCAACCCCATTTTTATGTAAATGATGCACGACCTCTTCTATGTTTATATCAGTAATAAAACATAAATCGGCAGACCCAGGTAAAGGGTGCTCAGCTTTGGGTTCAAATTCTTTTCCAGCCTCATGCAAATTTATTTTTTGATTACCAAAACGCAAAGCTTTTCGATTCACACCGAACGTCTCTTCCTTCATTCCCAAAACTTGTGTATAAAAGTGTATAGTCGCTTCTAATTTACTGACAGTTAAAACGAAATGATCAAGCCGTTTTATCATCATTTTCCCTCCAGTTTCGACAATCTACGTACTGCTTCAATCTATTTGGCAACAAATTATACCAAAAAAGTGACAACAACAAAATATTGCTTTTAATTTCGCTATAATTAAGAGCCTGCTGCTATACATTGGAACGGCCCAGCAAATCTGCATAGACCAGCTGAGCCGTCCTGATTATTCTAATTGCACAAAATAAACTCTATCGCACGCGATGAACGCCCAGAACATCATTAATCGTGCCATCTATCGACACCTGGACAACATCCTGCTTCACTGTTCCATTATTATAATGAGCTGTAAATGTGAAGCTTAATGTTCCTTTGTTAAGCTTTTCAAAGGAAGCATCCCATAGCGCGCCAGCCCATAATGTGCCCGCCGTATTTTTCACCTCCAGCTTCGTTTTATAGCTGTTCATGGCAACTTCAACGCGCTCTGGCTTCGTATCCGTCCCTGTTTCTGTCGCATTCGCTACCAAAATGAACTTTTCGCCTGCCCAAAATACGCTGTATGCACGCGGAGTTTCTTCATCTCCGCCCTGCTTTTTGTTATAGGATTTACGAATGCTGTTCCAATCGTCCGTATGATTGACCATTCCCGCCACTTTCAGCGGCTGCACTTGAACGGTTTGGGAGATCGTTACTGGTTCGGCTAAACCGTCATCTACCGTTACGCTAAGCTGCCATGCGCCAGTCTGCTCCATTTTGAGCTTCGGCCCTGTCTTGGCGTAAGGATAGGAAACGGTATACTCGTACGCATATTTTTGCCCGGAAGGCGACTGAAGCTCCATCTTTAGAGCCAGCGTATCTTTGTCCGGATCAGCTGCAATCGCCTCGAACGTTACCATATCCCCTTCAAAAATCGGTTTCGGAGACCAGTCTACATCAATCGTTGGCGGGCGATTGGTCACAAAATAAATATACGCATATTTCCCTAGATTGCCCGCTACATCCGTATCTATGACCGTCAATCGATACGCTTGTCCGGGAATTAATCCTGTTACTTGATGAGAACGTGCCGCCTGCTGCAGGGCTATGCTGTATTCGGCCGAACCATCGCCATTCAAATCAATCGTCGTCACACTGCCATCTGTATGAACCTTTTGCATATAAAAGACTCGAGCTGCATGGCCTGAGGATGGGGACGCATCGCTAAAAGCATTAAAATTAACCGTTACCGAGGTCGGTTTGATTTCGAGCTGCTCCTCCACATCATCCGGCTGCACGGTATCCACAAAGAAATAGCCGTTGCTGCTGTAAGGCCCCCATACATAACTGTCATAGGCTCTCGCTTTCCAATAATGCAGACCTTCCTGCAAATTGAATGCTGGCATATGACTGGCTGCAGCACTCGCCATATTAGTGTCCAGCACCCTGCGATCCACAGCATGGAAAAATACCTCATAATCGATTGCTGTGATAGGGTCATTTTCAGGATCAACAGTAAATACACGCAAATTCGGACGATCGTTATTCGTATAGATCGGCTCCGAGGCTGTTGCCCCGTTGTAGCTAAGCAAGTAGGTTGTTGGCGGCGAATCAATGATAAAATATACGACATTGCTATCATCCGACCATGCTCCACGGCTGAATACACGCCCCTGTACCTTCACCTTGCGTCCAATATCTATCGTGCCTGCTTCAAGCTGGAAGCTGGCATCACTGCCCGGGTATTCTACCTCCAGCGCCGTTTGGCCATTATCCACATACGTTAGTTTCAAATAAAACTGTTCCTGCGGATCATTTTCTTTATCCCGATATATCCACTTTAGATTAGGCTCGTTAAGGACAACTGTTGGTGCAGAAGAAGAACCAGCAGGATAGGTAATGACCATTTCCGGCTTGGACTGATTGACTGCAGGCAGCGCTTCCTTATAAACTCTCGTCTCCGCCCAGAAACTCCATGCCCCATGCATGTCCTTCACCTGCTCCTGAACGATCAGCTCGATGCCGGGACGGCTATAAAGCAATCTTTTCCCTGTTGTCCAGGCGCTTTCGTCCGCCCAGCGTGTCCGAAACAAACGATCCGCCAAATAACCGGGAACATCCGGGTCATACGACGTATCGTGCGTCAAATAATCCAGCGCTTCCCCTCCAGCGTAAATGGTGCCCGTAAACCAAATATCCGGCTGCGCAATTGGTCTGCGGTGCACATAAAGCGATTTTGTAACCGGCTCCGAGAACAAACGGTAATCAGCCAGTCCGGGATTATCCTGTGCCATATAAGTAATGGCATACAATCCGGGCTTTTCGAGCGAATTTAGCGCAGTTCCAAATGCTCTCCCATCATACTGGCTAAGGCCAAGCGTATTGGCAAAATATTTTGGGTTATGCGCGTAGCTCCATTTTTCCGCCAATTTCGCATCCGTCTCAGGATCATTAAACAGCTTATTGTATAAAATCTGTTCGCCTATAAGCACGGCTTCATAGGTTTCCTCTGGAATAGAATCGCCATAATTGGTGCGCTTCACTTGGCTAAACGAGGCTTGCTGCTGACCAAGCGACATTAAGCCTGCTGAGCCTTTTTTGTAGGTGGCGTCCGCCGCTTCCAGCTTGTTAACCCCATTAATAGAAACTCGGTGTACACCTGCAAGCGATTCTAGCCTGAAAGCATAAGGGATACCCGCACTCCGCGGCATGGCTGCCTGAGCCAGAACGGTCTTGTTGCCGCCCGACACTTTGTAAAGCGTAAGGGAGTTGCTCGTCCACTCCACTGCATACATATTTTTTTCATCTTGAATTTGAATGGCTGCCCCTACTGGTTTATCATTAGATAAATGATTGATGGATAGCTCAAATTCAAGCACCTGATTTCGCATTATGCTATTCGGATCGTAAAGCAGTCCGCCCCATGCCTCGCTATCGATCTCGACCGTAGCATCGTTCAGCAGACGCGGCAAATCTCCTGTTGATTCACCTGTGAAAGGAATAACTACTTTTTTGCTCGTGAGTGAGCCTGAGTATGGTCCCGTATAGATAACATCTGTTCCGATGCCTAAAACCGAACCATTCGGAAGGACGTTGGATGAAGCGTTAAAAGCAACTCCATCATAGCCATTTCCATCTGAATATTTCATCGTATCCGTCACAAAATAGGCTTTGTTCTCATAAGTTTCCGCACCTAAAGACGGTGTTTGATTAATGCCCAATACACCTGCCCAATGCTGTAATTTTTGAAATGCTGAGCTTGCCCAAACTTGCTGGCCACCCGATGTCTGATAAGTAATTTTATTAAATAGCTTCACACCAGATGCCATTGCCCAAAATTCATCCGAAGGCTGTGAAAAAGGACCGATCAGGCCTGTTTTAGGCCATAAAATTTGCGTCATGATCGGATCGCTTGGCGACGGGCTTTTATTATTCGCAACTATAAAATGATCCAGCATTCGGTATGGATTTCTATCATCGTTACTCGTGATGGAACCGTCCGGCATTATCAAAAAACCATACGGCGTCGCCATAACTCCGGACTTATTAACCGCTGTTTTTGCGAGCTCGTAAGGGAATTTCAAAACATCAATCGTACCGCTGTTTTTCTCCGGCCTCGTAAAGCTATTCGTTGCTGTACCGTAAGACAGAACGCCACTCACCTGGGAGTATCCGTAATTTCCAAACTCAAAACGCATGGAGGTCGCATAGCTTTTCATTCGGTCAGCAGACATCGTAATAGCAGAAAGCATGCCATTGCCCGTAACATGATTGGCTATAAGCTGACCATTAGGGTTTACGACATAAAATAATGCCGTCCAATTATCTTCCGTACCTCTACGCATGTTTGCAGCCACTAACAAATTGCCATTTGCATCGACATCTACACTGCCGATCTGGTAAACGTTCCATGCATCTATTCCCGCATGCACAAGCTTTGTCCAATACAGCGTTTTTTGCGCGACAGAATATTTAGCTACATAAAGCTTTTGCCGAATATCGAATGTCCGTCCTCCGTTGCTTTCCCGATACGCGACATATAGAAACTGCCGATCTGGCGAAAAAGCTGTACCGATGACCTTATTGCTCGGATCGTCCCAATAGCTGCTGCCCGCTGCACCTCCAGTCGCTGGGGGTGCGATGTTAGGGTATTCCTCCAATAGCTGCCCGGTCTCGATGTCATATATGCGCAGCGCATCCCCAGAAACATTCACTGTCCCTTCTTCTAGAAAATAAGCCTGCTTCATTTGGGTTGGATGATATTGATAAAATGCCCCTTTGAATGTGCTTCCGGGATGCACATACGTATGTTCAATCTGGCCTGTCCATACATCACGAATGGAAAACACCCAGTTTTTAGACTCTGGCGGTTTGTAGCTATAAGCATAATAATACCCAGCCTCGGTCATCACTGTCGTTTTGTAGCCAGCATAAATTTGACCGATACTGCCTTCCCATGCCGGCAGCGGCTTCACCTTTTTCGCCAAGTTATAGCTTCCATTAAAATCTGCCCATAGCGCATTGCGGGTCGTCAGATTAACTCCATTTGATTTCCAGCTTACCTTATTTGTCGCCCCGCCTTCATATGGCGTCTTATTAACCCATGATCGCAAAATCGATTCCGGAGAATATGAGGTAATTGGCGGACCGCTGCTCTCCCCCTGATCCGGCTGCTGCGTCAGGCCGACTGCAGTAAAATCTACACTTGGCGCGCGATTAATAATGTCCGTTGCCACAATAGCAGACTGTGCTGACAAGCCATAATCCTCCGTAACCGTTGCCCGGTACTGCCGCTTGCCAACTGTCGCATATTTTACACTATGCACCTCCTTGTAAGTCCCGTTATACAACGTGTGCCATGGTTCCTCATTAAAATCCCCATCATTGTCACCATCGTAACGCTCTTCAAGCAAAAGGCGCTCCAGCTTGTCGCCATCTGGGCTGCTTGCATCCATATAAAGCGTGTTTTCGTTATCGCGCACGCCTTGCTCGGCAGCTAAAAACGCCACTACAGGCGGCTGATCAGGAACAACCTCCAATGGATAAGCCGTCCATTCGCTTTCTCTCCCTTGAGAATCATGGACCTTGCCTTCAAGAGTGTAGGCTCCTAGCTGATCCGGTGCTTTAGCAGGCCATACACCGACCGTATAAGGACCACTATCATTTTTCTTATAGCGAATTTCCGACTTGCTGAAATCAATGGTCACTCCCCGCTCCGACAGTGGTGAAAACGAGTTATTCAGATGATAAGGCTGCGGGAAGGACCTCCCCTGAATCCAGCGCGTTACACCAGAAATGATGGCGACTGGTTTCGGGTCATTGACATAAAGCAACGCCGTATCTGATTGGCTTTCATAGTCGTTAGATACATTCAGCGTAGCCTTATAAACGCCCGGTTCATTAAAGGTCACCGTGGGATGAGAGAAAGCTTTTTGATCAAAATTAAATTTGTCTAAATTTTCAGTTAATTCCCACGAATAATCGGTATATCCTCGGGCTGTCGCCGATAATGTAGCCCGATCACCGGTAAAAATGGAGGTTGGACTCCAGTTTGCATTCACTTCGAGGATTGGTCTTGGCGCAGGCGTCGGCTCGGATCCTCCATTGGAAGCTGTAGCGATTGGCGTAGATGCTCCCGGCTTTGTAACGGTCGTCGTGCATTCAATGGCCTGCTCCGCTGTCGTTCCGTCCGTGAATGTGACTATGGCGCGCATGACAAATGTCTCGGTGAAGCTGTCTCGGCCACTCAACTGGGCCTTCGGTATTGTGAATGCAAATTTATAGCTGATCGTATCCAATACTTGAGCTATGGTCTGCGTCTGATATTGGGTCCCGTCTTCAAGGCGGCCAAACACTTTCCAGTTTTTTATTTTAAGCGAGCCTCGCTGCTTTATCGTTGCAGTAATTGTTGAGTTTACAGCAACGTCTTTGTCTGCAAAGGCAACAGTTGATGGATCAGCTTTGCAGGAGCAGTCGAGGTAGGGCTGGTCTACTGGAGGAAGCTTTTCGTAGACAACACGGACTTCGCCTTCGTAATAATAAGTTTGTCCTGACCAGTCTGTTGATGCCGAAATAAGATATCTCATGCCGATAGCATTTCCTGTGCAACCATTACAATCGTTGTATTCCCAATTGGTATTAGTCTTGTCTATCGGAACAGCTACTGAGATATAACCATAGCCATCGTTTCCTTTTTTAGCTTCTACTATCTTGTGAAATATTTTCTCATCATTTTTCGAAGTAGCTCGTGCATCTGTAATTTTAATAGTTGACGGAATTAATTTATTTATAATTACAGACTCGTTATTAAATGTGTAATACTGAGGACCCTCAAACTGGGGATTTGTAACAACAGCCCATCCTTGTGAATCTTTCATTTGAGTAGATATAGTCTTTCCACTTGCATCCTTTGATGGCAGTATGCCTGGACAAATGGAAAGGTTACCCTGCCAACAAGCATCGCCAGCAGGCGGTGTTACGTTATAAGTTACACCATCAACACCTTTAAAGACCCATTCTTTACCGTTAGAGCGCCTATTAACGGCAAAATACATATCCGGATTGTAGCCTTCAGTTATGGCCGTTACTTTTGTTCCAGAAAACTTTTTCACTGTTATTTCATTATTTGAATAGCTAAAGTTACTTTGAGCGATTCCTGAATTAGTTAACTTTAATTCACCTTTACTATTGGCCACCATTGACCAGAGTTCATAGGATTTTATTTTATAGCCATCAGGAATCGGCGCATTTACGGTAGATACATTACTTCTACTAGAAGTTAAATCGAAAAGACCATCTGTACCTAACTTTACTTTATAACTTTTCGTGATAGTTTCAGAGGTAGCAGCCAATATCGTTGGAGGTTGAATCTGAAAAATACCTATTACTATAGAAAAGATCAGTAGTAAGGATAAAAAAGGTTTTATTTTGCCCATACATCTTTAACCCCTGTCAAATAATAGTCTTTTTGTGGACTGTACGTTCTCAAATGAATTGGAAATCCTCCATATTTCTTCACTTGTGCTGCTATAACCGTTTTAGGAACGAAAGGGAGTTTCCAATTATACTCGACGTTGTTTTTCGTACCAAAATAAAGCGCCATTTTGTTTTTAAAGATGCCCTTGCGTTCAATCGTTTTCATGTCATAATAATAAAATTTATCTTGAATTTGAGTTGCAGCTACATCCCCTTCGCCTTCAGTATACATATAGAAACTAGAAGGGCCACTTTCACTTCTATTCGAATCAACTATTAAGTTTTTACTTACGAGTTTATACCCAAAGACAAGCCCAGGTGTCTTTTTTGGATCTAAATCTTTACCGTTCATCTGATACTCTGCACCATCCAAATACTCAGCATAATAGCCGTTTTTATCGAGTGGGTCCATAATTACTAATTGCTGAATCGATACTTCGAAACCTGACCGCATTTCCTTCGTAAACGGTAGCTTCACCAAATCATCTTGGCCTAACATAGTAATCACATTATGATCATGCCATTTAATCTCAGCCGCACTAGAAGCCCCCTGATCTACCGACAGCTTCCCGCCACCAGCAAGCTTCAGCAGGCGCGTGACGATAACCGCCGCTTGTGCCCGAGTAGTCGTACCATCTGGGTCTATCGTTTCCGCCTTGGCTCCTGTACGCGATAGCAAGCCCGCGTTCACGGCGCGGAACATCAACTCATCCGCCGTCAGCTTTGCTCCGCGATACTCAGCATCTGCTCCACGAACGGCGAGCTTAGCCATTTCCACGCGTGTTACTGCCTTGCTCAGATCGCCCGTAAAATCGCCAGCGGCATAGATTTTCGCATCAGTCAGCGCCTTCTGATAGCCAGTATACCATGGCTTGCCAGCAGGAGCAGCTGTGGCCTCCACCTTCGTCGTCAGCGCAATAACCTTGAGTAGCTCTGCACGCGTAATCGGATTTTGCGGCTTAAACGTTTGATCCGGATACCCGTTCAAAACTCCCGCTTTCACCGCAGCTTCAATCGATTCCTTCGCCCAGTGCCCTGAAATATCTTTAAACACAGGCGCGGCCGCCTCAGCAACTTTAGAATCCACCGACGTTAACGACAACGTAACCGCTGCCGACACCAACACTAACAATACAATAGAGCCTTTCCACCATTGCAATCCCATTTTCCCCATCTTATTTAACCTTCTTCCGATTAGATTAGTTTGCATAAATAATAATAGCCAAAGACTTGCTGGCCCTACTTTTGTCCATTATGATTTTCTTCCCCTTATAGGTTTTCAGCAGTCTAGCCTCTAACGCTTTTCCAGCGTCCAGCTTGACCGCATCCCGGTAAGCCGTATCCGCAGACTCGCCTACATAACGGGCCAAGAGTTCCATTAACAACTCCTTATGTAATGAGGGCTTCTCATATAGCCATATCATCGTTGCTTTTTTCCTGCTGTCATACTCCAACACTAATTTATAATCTGCAGGTTTTCCGCTGCCTTCAGGATTAAGCAGCACCGTTTGACCACTAACCATCACATCGCCCGAAAAGCTTTCGAGTGACAAAACCAGCTGCTTCAGCTCCCCCGTAGATGTATAAGCGGACTGCTCCGTAATGCCCCCAGCAGCCCGAAGCTGCGCAGACTGCCAATTCAGCAACCGATAAATGACCACAATCGCTTCCGCACGCGTCATCTTGCGGCCCATCCCGATCCTCCCGGCAGTATCACCCTTCATTAGGCCAAGCTGCTTGGACATATAGACATAGCCTTTCGTGCTCCCCGCCTTGTCCTCGCCTGCTGCCCGAACGAAAAGCCTCGCCGCTTCTCCGCGCGTGATCGCGTGATTCGGCTTGAACTTGGCAGAATCATATTCCGTCATCTTCAATAGACTGAGCTTCAACCCGGCAGCCAAATAAGGGCGGAACCATCCGGTGTCATCCAGAAAAGGCGTGTCCATATTGGCGACCTTAAGCTGCTGTGCTTTTACGACTGCGGCAAGCAGCTCTGCTCGAGTTACCAGCTTATTCGGTCGAAAGGTACCATCCGCATAACCGCTCACATAACCGGATTGTACCGCCTGCTCCACGGGAATACGGGCCCAATGGCCGTCCATATCGTTTAGCTGCTGCTTCGCCTCTGCTGCCTGGGCATGCAAAACCGGATTAAAGGCAAGCGCGACAACAACCGTTAACATAAATTGATTTTTCTTCATGCGGGGACTCCTTCATAGGTAAAATGGCACAGCCCATCCCCCCATAAAGCGCAAAAAAGCACGCAAAAAACCCAGGAGGATTTAAGCGTGCTTCGCTTCATAATTATTTTATACTTTACCCTATTTTATAAAATATTGTCAATCCATTTTTCGGATCTTTTCGTCACAAAAACTCACCAAACTCCTCATTATGCTCCTAAATTCGCTGATTTTCTGCATAAATAACCAATTTTCTACGTTCAGCAGCCGTTATGCGAGCTATCCAAGCCTAGTCGCTCCTCTTCTTTCACTTGTGATTTTTTCCATATTATCGCACTGCCAAAACCCTTATTTCATTCGCTATCAGCAGCCTTACTGTTCTCGCAAGCGTCTTTCGCCGCCTATACCTCCCCCCCATCTAAAGTCCTACAAATTAAATCACAAGCGCTTCCTTGCCACCCGAAACATTAAACAGTAAGATAGGTTTTAACTTTCTCGCTCAGATTTTCACTTTAACCTAGATGGAGGCCAACAAGATGAAGTGGTTCAAGCGCTATAAGCTGCAGCCAACGCTCGTTATCGTAAGCAGCTTGGTTATTTTGCTGCTGCTTGCGGTGCAGGCGATCATCGTTTACTACTCTACTTCACAGCTAATGTCCGCTAAAATTAGCGATGCTTCGCTGTCACAGCTGGAGCAGACTAATGAGAGCCTGACGCAGCAGATGCAGTCGATTCGCTCGCTAGCACTGTCTATTGTCATTAATCAAAATGTGATTCAAATTTTGGAGGACGGGCGCTGGGGCGCCGACATTTATCAGCAAATCCGCAGCAATGAGTCGATTACTGACCTGCTGTCCAATACGGCCTACTCTCGCTCCGATATTAGCGAAATTATTATCATTACCGACCGCATGAGCATCTACAATTATTCCAATCCTAACGGCATTTATGAGCAGGAACGTATGAAAGATAAGCCTTACTGGGATTATATGAGCAGCCGTACGGAAGGTTTTTTGCCGCCACGTGCCAACGATATTCGAATTGACGGAGCCGGCGCTCATATTATTACATATTTTCGCCACTTCAGGACTTAAATAAGCTAGCAAAGGAAGAGTGCTGCCATGTATATGTTCAGTTATTTTAAAGAAACGGATGAGCGGCTGTTTCTAGCCGAAAGCGAGGATGGCTACAGCTGGCGCGACTTCGCGGGCGGCGAGGCAGTCTTTCAATCGGAGCTGGGCAGCGGGCTAATCCGCGACCCGTTTATTTTGCCAGACCCGAAGCGCGGCCTGTACCACCTCGTTTGGACCGATGGCTGGAGCAGCTGCAGCATTGGCTATGCGCGTTCAGCCGATCTTCTGCACTGGGAAGAGGCGAAGCTGATTCCCGTTATGGAAGCGGAGCCGGATACGCAAAATACGTGGGCGCCGGAAATCTTTTTTGATACCGCCGCTCAGGCTTATCGCATCATCTGGTCCTCAACCATCCAGCCGGGGCCGCGCAATCATCGAATTTGGTCGGTGACGACGACTGACTTTGAGCATTTTTTCAAGCAAGCGCGCGCAATATATCATCGATTTTTTTACTATTGGAAATGACGCCATTGTTCATCCAAGAAGAAAATCAACCTCGTACACACAGCTATTCTGTACAGCGGGAAGGCTGCGCCACTCGGGCTGCTCCAGCAGCCGGCGCTCCTCTCCTTCCGCTTGGCTGTGCCACTTGTCGAACGTGATAAACAGATGGTCAGCTGATAGCAGCGCAAGCTCCTCAAGCGTCATCTTGATCATGCGCGAACCAACCGCTTTGGAAGGAACAGGACCTATCTGTACCGCCGGTGACGGGCATAATCCCAAATCTCCATACAAAACCGCAGCAGCAAAGCCTCTGCCTCCGTCTGTATATGACCTGCCCTGCTTGCCCCACTCGTCCAAAATAATCGGCTACGGTATGCAGCAGCGTCCGCCAGCTTTCGCTTAGCTCGCTGAGCACGCATGTGTTCGATATTTGGCGGCATTTCGACAAACCCGTTTATACAAAATGATCATTAAATGAAAACGATTACAATAAGTCGGATTTGAACATGTTAGATGTCGTTATCGTCGTAGTGGCATTGAAAGCAACTTCTTATAATGAAAAGGCATCATACAGGATGACAACAGAGAGGATGATTGTACAATGGGGAAGGTCAGACAAATAAGCGTTGTTGCTTTACTGCTTGCTGTTTTATTCGGAAGCATGCCCATTTACAGCTATGCGAGCATGACGGTGTCTGCTGCTGCGGCAGTATCTGCCGAAATTCAGTCGCTCATCGATCAAGGAATGATTAAGGGCAATGGCAAAGCGCTCAGCGAAAAATATTGGAGCAAGCAAGCGACTCGTGCACAAGCTGCGACGCTGTTTCTTCGTTTGAAAGGCTTAGAGAAAGAAGCGCTTAGCTATTCGGGAAGCGATTCCTTCCCTGATGCGGCGAAAGCAGGCAAAGTGCTTCAGCCGCTGGTTAACTATTTGAAAGCTCATCCGCATCTCGGTTGGCTTGCAGATAAGGATGGCCGCTTCGCGCCACAGCAGGCTGTCACCGCGCAGGAATATGCCCGGGTGCTGCTGAAGGCGCTCGGCTATGAAGCTGGCATAGATTATAAAGAAGCCGAGGTGCTGGCTTTTGCAGCCAAGCAGGGGCTAGCCGCATTGAAAACTGGCGGCAAGCTGACCAATGCCCAGCTTGCCACCGCCACGGCGCAAGCGCTGAAAGCAAAGCATAAAATCAGCGGCGAAACGCTGGCCGCGATTATAATTAGACAAGCGGCACAAGCGCCTTTCACTGCCGATGTGACGCAACAGACCGCCTATGGCGCGATTAAAGGCGCCAAGGATGAAGCGAGCAGCACGCTTAGCTGGCTCGGCGTGCCTTATGCGAAGGCGCCAGTCGGCGAGCTTCGCTGGCAAGCACCGCAAGCGCCAGCAGCTTGGACAAGCACGCTGGCGACGACCGCTTTCGCTGCGAATTGCACCCAGCTCGCAGCTGGCAAGGCAGCAGGCAGCGAGGACTGCCTGTATTTGAACATTTGGCGGCCGGCTGACAGCAGCACAAGCCTGCCCGTTCTTGTCTTCGCGCACGGCGGCGGCAATATGACCGGCTCCGGCAAAGATTTCAAAGGCGACCTGCTTGCCGAAGCGACGAACAGCATCGTCGTATCGATCAACTATCGCCTCGGTGCGCTCGGCTTCTTCCATCACCCTTCCCTAGCAACAGGCGATGCGGTTCAGGATTCAGGCAACTATGGGCTGCTGGATATTTTCCAGGCGCTCAAATGGGTGCAGGGCAACATTGGCGGATTCGGCGGAGACGCGGCCAATGTGACGCTTTCCGGCCAATCGGCCGGCGGCCGCGATGTCATGGCGGCCGTCATCTCTCCACTGAGCCAAGGGCTGTTTCAGAAAGCCATTGTGCTCAGCGGCGGCATGACGACCGCGCCTACGGCGGACGGCGACGCCAAGGTGAACAGCGTGCTGGCGAAGCTGGCCGCTGCGGATGGCACAGCCGCCGATGAAGCGGCGGCTGCCAAGTGGGTGGCTGGCCAAACAGCCGAGCAGCTCGCGGCATATTTGCGCAAGCAGCCTGCTGCCGACCTCGTGCAGCAGTTTGGTGGAACGGCCATCCGCATGGCGCCGTTCCCGCATTTATTTAGCGATGGCACGGTGCTGCCAGCGGAGGGCTTTAACGTATTGAAGAGCGGCAAATATGCGCAGCTTCCGATGATTTTGGGCAGCACAGCGACGGAGTTTTCCGCCTTCGCCTTGAGCGATCCCTCATTCGCTGCTGGCTTCGCTGACGGCAGCCTGCTGAAGGACCCGGTGAAGGGGCCACAATATGCAGCAGCTATCAAATATGGCAGCGAGCTGTATTCCGGCTTCAATGCAGAGCGCGCAGCCGAGGTACTGACGGCACGCTCTGGACAGCCAGCCGTTTATGCGTACCGTTTTGCATGGGGCACACAGGATGGCGTCATTTCGAGCAGCCTGCAGCAGTTGATTGGCGCAACGCACGGCGCTGACATGGATTTCATTCTCGGACGCAAAGCTGGCATTGCTGCGTATTTCCCTGACGGCTATTTCTCCGAGCAAAATGAGCCTGGTCGCAATGAACTGACAGCAGCCATTCACGGTTACTGGAAAAACTTCCTCTACACCGGCAATCCAAATGCCAGCTTCCTGCCAGCATGGACACCGTGGACGGCGAAGAATGGCGCTGATCGCATTTTGCGTCTGGATGCTTCAAATGAGCATCAGACGATTCATATGTCGAATGAATATTACAAGAAAGCGGATGTGCTTTCCCGCATGGAAAAAGAGCTACCAGCCGACACCTTAAAGCTTCTGCAAGAAAACGTATTGGCGGGCAGATTTTTCTGGTAAGCCTCATTCGCAGCGTTAAGCATTTATCTTAGTGTAGTGAAGACTAGTGTAGTGTAGAGTAAAGTACTGATAAACACAGCCTTGCCTCGACATATCTGCAACCATATAAAAAACAACAGCCCGGCAGCGTCCATTCAGGACAGCTGCCGGGCTGTTAATGCTCTATTTTCAACCGCAAATAGTGCGCTTGCTTATTTAAACGTAACGGAGCTTATGACATCGTCCGTCGTTTTTTTCGTTTCATCATCCAAGTAAGTCGTAATCAGGTTGAACGCATAGCCCTCCAGAATCGCACTGTAGTAATGCTGCGTTACCGTCACTTCGCCTGCATTGATTGTAACTTCCATCATATCAAAATCTTTGCCGCCAACTTTCGTCGAGACGATATCTTTGTATTCGTAAGGCAATTGGCTCTCGACCATGAATTTTTTGGATGCTTCCAAATAGTCTTTGCCTGTTTTGATGCCTTGCAGCATGCTCAGCTTTTCCGCAATTGCCATAACGGATGCTCCCGTCTGCTCTCCCCCGATCGGGTATTGCGAAGCCATCAACAAATTAAGCGTCTTCGTTTGAGCGTAGTCGAGCTGTTTTTTCTTTTTATCATCGTTGCCGACAATCGCTTCTCCAACCTCACTAGTCAGTTGGTTCATCGTTTCAGCATCTTGATATTCCCACTCTTCCGGGAAGTTCAGCGATACGCCGAAATATTCATTGCTATACGTTCCTTTTGCTGTCGTCCCTAGATCAACATCTTTCGTGCTGCCTCCGCATGCTGCAACCAATACAGCTACAAGCACGAGCAGCAGCGATAAGGAACCTAGCTTCTTTTTAGACATTTTAGACATAATACCCTCCGATAAATATTCTCTATTTGTGTACTTCGAAAGTGTAGCATAGACCCTATTATTTTCCACCTACAAAAAACTATAGGTTGTTTTTTACAAATAAGCGCATTTACTGGCGATAGATACCGCTTCTGTACTCGATTGCACACCAAGCTTCTCAAAAATCATTCGCTTATGATGATTGACCGTACTCTCCTTAATTTTGAGCTTCAATGCAATGGCCTTGACCTTCATTCCCTGTGAGATCAGCTGCAGCACCTTAAGCTGGCGTTCCGTTAATTTCACCGTGCCCAGCCCTTGGTCCAAATCCTCCGCAGCCTGCTGCTTGTCGTAACGGAACAGCATATCGGTGGGAATCAGCTTGGCTATCGCAATCAGCTCGCTTTTCATATCCGCATTAATCGTGGACACATCCAAATAACCGGCCATTTCCCCATTCACCTCAAGAGGGGTAGAGAAGCAGTGCCAGCTTTGAAAAAGAGGGCTTCCATGCTGCTCCGGCAGTAAATATACCGGTCCATTCGAGGCCATCGCTGCCGAAATCGCATTGACGCCGCAGCTTTTTTCGGTGAAATACATGCCGAGGCGCAGCTTCGATTTGGCAACCGTCTGTTTCAAATTATCGCTGTAATCCATGCCAAGCAGAACGCCCTTCGCGTCAGTCAGCAGAAATATATAATTGCCTGTGAGATGATCCTTAATGGTAGAGAGGCTATCGTGGAAAGCCGTAATCAACGGTTTATTTTGAAGGGAAATGCTTTCGAATTGCTGCCTGGGGACGAACGATGCGGTGGACTTGCGATATTCTTCTATATGGCCTCCACCCCACCGCTGGCGCAGAGTCTTGATCGTTTGTGGCATGGTCGTGCTATTCCTCCCTGCTTAACTCACTCTTATACTTATCGGTCAAACTTGGCAAAAACTTGAATCTCTTCACGGTACCGGATATTTTATGCTTTATGCCCTTTTACCCCATACAGCTAAGAAATACTCGCATTTTTTGGAAAATAGCCCTGAGCCCCAGCAAACTGTGACGTCTGCTTCATGCTTTATTTCTCTAGTTCCAGCAATGAATCTTGCTAACCATCATTAATCTTCCTCCATTTTCCGATATAATGAACAAGAAGCCAACAATCATCGCTATCCCTTCATCAAGGCGCTTCAGAGAGGAGCTTCATATGACTATCGACGTTTTGGAGCGGAATAATGTAAAGGTAATGGGTACAGGCAGCAAAACGATTGTTTTTGCTCATGGCTTTGGATGCGATCAGGATATGTGGCGTTATATGGTTCCTAGCTTTGTAGACAACTATCGAATTGTATTGTTTGATTATGTAGGCTCTGGAAAATCGCAAATTCACAATTATGATTCAAAAAAATATAATGACCTAGAGGGCTACGCCCAGGATGTGCTGGATGTAATGGAAACGCTGGATTTGCGAGATGCTATTTTCGTCGGCCATTCGGTTAGCAGCATGATTGGCATGCTCGCTTCCATCCATGATGCTAAATATTTCGAGCGTATCGTTATGCTCGGTCCTTCTCCGCGCTATGTGAACGATCTGCCGGATTATTACGGAGGTTTTGACAAACGCGATATAGAAGAATTGCTTTCCATGATGGAAATGAATTTCATTGGCTGGGCCAGCTACTTGGCGCCCATTGTCATGCAAAATAGCGAGCGCAAGGAATTAAGCGAGGAATTGGAAAAAAGCTTCTGCTCCAGAGACCCGCATATCGCGAGGCAGTTCGCAGAAGTTACTTTTTTCTCCGATTGCCGTGTCAGCCTTCAGCATGCATCTGTGCCTACACTGATTCTTCAATGCACCGACGATAGTATCGCTCCGGTTGAAGTAGGCCATTACTTGCATGCCCATCTCAAAAACAGCGTCCTTCGGCAGATGACAGCGACCGGGCATTATCCGCATTTAAGTCAGCCTGAAGAGACGAGCCAGATGATTAAAGAATATTTAGCCAGTGTTTAGTAGGCAAGGTGAAACGGCTTTCGCCGTCCTCTGGCGGCGCGGCGCGTTTCAATCCGAGAAATATAGAGGAAGGATGGGAACATCATATCCTTTCCTATATTTTAAAGAAAGGCAGCCCTTATATGGATATTCAATTAGATAAAGCTCCCTGCGGATATTTCTCCATATCGGACGCAGGCTTGATTCAATCGGTTAATCAGACTTTACTGGACATGCTGCACTATGAGCGCGATGAGCTGCTTGGCCAGCATATTCATTCCACCATGTCGGTGACGAACAAAATGTTTTTTCAAACGTATTTTTATCCGTACATTCAATTGTATGGGCGCGTCGATGAAATGTACTTTTCTTTTCGGACGAGCAGCCATGAAGATGTGCCTGTATTGCTGAACGGGGTTCGCCAGGAGCGTGACGGGGTTACCTTCATTGACTGCGTTGTGTTAGTGATGCGCAAGCGAATCGAGCACGAGAAGGATATTTTACAAACCAAGACGAAGCTTGAAGAGTTGTATCAGGCCACTCATGAAGCCAATAAGAAGCTCGAGCTCCTGCATGAGGAGTATGAGCTTAAACAGCAGGAGCTGTTAGGGATCAACCATCGCCTCGAAACGATGGCCTCCACGGATGCGCTGACCGGGCTTAAAAATCGGCGTTTTTTCCAGGACAGCCTGCTGGCACAGCTTGCCTTGTTCCAAGAAACACAGCAGCCCTTCTCGCTGCTCATTATTGATATCGACCATTTCAAAAAGATTAATGACACCTACGGACATCCCGTCGGCGATCTTGTGCTGACCAATCTGGCCCGTTTGCTGCAAACGATGTCTCGGGAGAAGGACATTGCCGCCCGCTATGGGGGCGAGGAATTCGTCATCATTCTTTCCGGCGCCAATCAGGAAAAAGCGATCGTTGCCGCAGAACGATACTGCACGACAACCGCTTCTATGGATTGGGGAGAGTACAGTATTACAGTCAGCATTGGCGCAGCAACCGTTACACCAGGCGACACCGACCAGACGCTGATCCATAAAGCGGATACTGCCCTCTATGCTTCAAAGACGGGCGGAAGAAACCGCATTACTCATGCGGATCATTTAGTGAACAGCAAGTAGAAGGCAGTAGGATAGATAGGACTCCAAGTAAAAAAGAAGAAGCCACCTGCGCTGCGAGGCGAAGACGGCTTCTTCTTTTGCTATATTTCACACTTACTAGATTGCCGAAATGCGCGCTATTCGCCAACTAAATCGTGCAGCAGCTCGGCTGTCGGTCTCTTAAGCTCTCGCCTCAACCGCCACCCATAGCTCATTACGGTTTTCTTCTGGCGGCAAATAACATTCGATAGCCGGCAATTCGGCGAGCCGATAGGCTGAGGTAGGCAGCCATTCCGTATACAGCCGCTTCCAAATACCGGCCAGCTGGTCTGGTCCGCCCTCCACTTCAAATACCACCCATGACGATGGCGAAAACTCCCGGCGGATCATAGCTTCAGGAGCCTCTTGCTCCGTTTCAATTGCTAAAATGTAGTTCAAAAACTCATTTTGCCCGTGCCCTCCGTCCGCACATACGCCAAGTATGCCACGGATACCGGGTTCGGCTGCGCGGATTTCCCATAGCTTTTCAAACAATCCAGCCTGTGCTGCCTCAGCCCATAAACGCGGTACCGTCTCAAACACCTCGCTATTGCGCACCTGCTCGGAAAGACCAACGACAGAAAATGCGCCAAGCTCCTCGATTCGATAATTCATTGCTGCCGCTCCTTTTACTGAAATTTGAAAGGATAGTCGCGGATAGGCCTTCAGCTTTGTACCGGCACTTCTCGCAGCAGTCGGTGTAGTACCATGCAGCTGCTGAAAAGCACGGGCAAACGCTTCAGGGGAATCGTAACCATATTTGAGCGCCACATCGATGACCTTTACCGTGCTGTTTTGCAGCTCAAATGCTGCCAGACTGAGCCGTCGCCTGCGAATGTATTCCGATAACGAAACCTCCATAATGTAGGGGAACATCCGCTGAAAATGATAGAGTGAACATCCCGCTATATGGGCTGCTTCCGCATAATCAATCTCATCAGCCAAATGATCTTCAATATAGCCAATGGCTGCGTTCATATGTAATACCCAATCCATTATCCAGTCCTCCTCTGCTCACTACTATACTTAAAGTAACATAAAACAGCCTTGCATTCTCTGCACAAGAATGCAAGGCTTCTCCCTGTAACGTATTATCCCTCTCGTTCCAACGACGGGCTGCTCACCTCTGAACTCTTCCCGCTTATTACAGATTGCCATAACATAAAGCAGCCAGCCCCGAGAGACAGCAAGAAGAAGAACAAAGCGAGCAGCGGCAGCGGCGACCATTCCAGCATGGCTCCGCCGATCCAAGTTTGCCAGCCTACTTCAAGCAAGCCCAGTATATAGGCAGCTCCCGCCACATGCACCCACTTGCGGCGCTCCTGCGGGCGCAGCCTCGTGCGCTCCGACAGCCATGCGACAAGCGGCACAGCTTGAATCGCATGAAAACCCAGACCATGAAGCCAGATGATATTCCCATTCCCGCCTGTCATGCGGCCCCCCGTCAAGGAAATCCAAATGCCAGCGGCGAAGGAAAGCAATATCGCCATAATCGCATAGCGGATCGCCAGCACCAGCTCCGGTCTTAGCTTATACGATCTGCTGCGGAAGAAAGCAACGGCCAACACGCAATAAAACACGATCAGCAGCATGGCCACAAGGCTAAAACCGGCTGCCACAGCTATATCAAAGACTGTACCGCCTTCTGCAAAACGCGGATTCATGCCGCGCATATTTTGTACATTTTCAGCGAAATACGAATACATGGAAAGAACCGCATAAGACCAGCGAAAAATCGCCTTGCCTCTCGTGCTCATAGCGGACAAAGGCAATATCGCCGCTGTCGAAAGCAAAAAAATACCCAATGCCGCATTAAAGGAAGCCGCTTTGCTTACATCCCCATTTGGCGCAACCTCGCCACCATACAGCAGCATCCAGACCACGCATACCGCTGCCAGCACAAAGCCAAGTATGCCTAGCGACGCCAGCAGGCCCTCCCCCTGAAACAGACGAACCTTCTTTACAGGCTCCTCCCATTGCGGGCCCGCTTCCGCACCTAAATTCCTAATCATATTATCCCATCCATTCCCTATTAGCTTCTTGCCTTAACTTTAAAGGAATGGACAGGGCAACCGGAACGGACCTTTATCCAGTATTTCACTGAACGGAAAGCGGATATTGCCTCAGGCTCAAGACGGAGAGATCATTTCCCCAATCATCCCTTTTAACTGATGAATGCCTAAATCGGTATTCGTCATAATAACGGTTCCCGTTCCTGTGAATGGGAAAGCAACTAGCATACATTGAAATCCTACGCCCCAGCCGAGCGAGGAAATTTCCAGCTCATGCTTGGAATGGTCTAGAAAAAGGCCAAGCCCCGTCCATTCTGTAACGCCTTGAGGGGTAACGAGCTCCTTCGCATAGCTTGCGGACAATCCTATTTCACTTTGATCTTTAAGAGCATTCATTAATTCCACAACTAAAATGGCCAAGTCCGACGGCGTTGTCCAAAGCCCGGCTGCTGCCGGATAAGGATAAATCGGATATTTCCCTTCCACTGCCTTTCCATGCTTATCGTGTCCACAGCAAACTCTCCCGCTCATTGCTTCTAATAATGATGGACGAAACGTGCTGTTGTTCATATGTAAAGGTTCAAATATAAGCTCGCTCATGACGATTTCAAAGGGCTTCCCTGAAACATCCTCTATGAGCTGCTGAATGATGCAATAGCCCGCATCTGAATATTGAAAGTCGCTTCCCGGCTCATATTCCACCTTAATAGGCACTTTGCAATAAGACGTCTCTCCCTCTAACAACGCCACCATTGGAGGAAAAAGCGCCCTGGAATGAAGCTCGCCAAATCCTCCCTCTGGATCAACAATGCCCGCTTGATGGCTAAGCAGCTTCCTAAGAGTCACTT
This sequence comes from Paenibacillus sp. JT22N15, assembly GCF_059383755.1. Taxonomy (NCBI): domain Bacteria; kingdom Bacillati; phylum Bacillota; class Bacilli; order Caryophanales; family Paenibacillaceae; genus Paenibacillus; species Paenibacillus sp. JT22N15. The sequence continues at coordinate 194,243 of NZ_JBXENV010000002.1, forward strand.
TGCTGCTAGCAGTCCATGAATGACCCGGAACCTTCCATGAAGTGAGCCTATCATTTATATCCTCATCTAATGCTAGAAGACCATCCTCGACCAATTTCATAACGAGCATAGCTGTTAAAAACTTGCTAATGGAACATGCATTGAAAATCGTATCGCTATTCACCAGATGCGAGGCTCCTTGCTCCAGAACACCAAAGCACTCTGCCTCGCTCAACTGCCCCTGCCGAATAAACACAGCACTTAAACCTGCCACTCCATAATGCCCCATGCGTTCAACTACATTAATATTTAATGGCATACTCTGATCCAGCCCTCTCTCATTCCAATTCGTTCCAGTCACCCCTCCACATTATAGAACACATGTTCTTATAATTCAACCATTTATGATAAGCTTTAACCTGCTCCCGTCAAAAATAAAAATGCCGAATGGATAAGCTCCATTCGACATTCCCTTTTGGCCTTTCTCTATCCAATCACCTTGCAAAATTTAAGAAGAAATCTGCCAGCCCGCCGTCTGCTGCTGCAGCTTCCATAGCCGCGCATACAAGCGGTCCGCGCCCAATAGCTCCTCATGCTGACCCTGCTCAACGATTCGGCCTTGATCCAGCACAATAATTTGGTCGGCACTCATAACCGTCTTCAGCCGATGGGCGATGGCAATAACGGTACGCCCTTGAATGAGGCGGTCGATCGCCTGCTGAATATCGGCTTCATTTTCAGGATCGAGCGAAGCCGTCGCTTCATCCAGCAGCACAATCGGAGCATTCTTCAGTATCGCCCGCGCAATTGAAATGCGCTGCTTCTCCCCGCCGGACAATGTGCTTCCGCCTTCTCCAACTAGCGTTTCATAGCCTTGCGGCAGCTTCATAATAAAATCATGGCAGCATGCCTGGCGAGCCGCTTCCTCTACTTCGTGCTGGGTCGCCCCAGCTTTGCCGACACTTATATTATTCGCAATTGTATCCTGGAACAAATACACATCCTGAAATACCATGGATACTTTGCGCAGCAGCGCCTCCGGGTTCATCTCCCGAATGTCCTCCCCGCTGAGCAGCACCTGCCCCTCGCTTGGATCGTAGAAACGGGCAATCAGCCGCAGCATCGTGCTTTTGCCGCTGCCCGAAGGGCCGACCAGCGCGGTGAAGGAGCCTGACGGCAAGCTTAGACTTGCCTGCTGAATAACGGCATGCTCATTATAGCCGAACGTCACCTTGTCAAAAACGAGATCATGACCAGCAGGAGGCTGCTTCTCTCCAGGCATGACGGGCTCCTTCATCAGCTCTATGATTCGTTTTCCCGCCTGCTCATTGTAGCGGAACTCTGTAAAGCTAGTCAGCGCCGTCGTCAACGGATCATAAATTCTCGTGCCTATTAGCAAAAAGGTAACGAAGGTGATCAAATCAAGGCTGCCTCCAGCAAGCAAATATACCCCGACAATGGTCATTAGCGTTAATCCCGCGCGAAGAAAGGCGATTGCACTCAGCACGACTGGACCCAGAAGCCCCTCAACCCGAATGCTGTGACGCATAAAATCTTTAAATGACTGCTCAAGCCGCACGAAGCGCTCTCCCGTCAAATTAAAAGCCTTAATCACCTGAATGCCATTCAAATATTCCTGAAGCCGATTGGAGGCATTGATTTTCGCCGCCATATGGTTCGCACCAAGCCTACGGGTTAGTCCCGAGGTAGCCAGTACGATGACAATGGTAAAGGGCAGCGTCGCGAACAGCGCCAAAGCGAGCCGCCAGTCCAGCAGCGACAGCCCAATCAAAGCTAAAATCGGCGTTAGGGCAGCAGCAAACAGCTGCGGCGCCACATGGGAAATGCCATGCTCAACGAGCGCAAAATCCCCCATCATCATATTGGCGAGATCGCCGGGATCACGTTTATTCAAATACCCGAGCGACAGCTTGCGCAAATGCTCCGCAAGACGGCTTCTGCCATCGACCGCTGCGGTGTAGGCACCGCGGAATTGCGCGCGATAGGCGGGTATTTCGCTTAAATAAAGCAGCACTAACGCCCCAGCCATGCTGGCGCATATCCACCAAAGCCTCGTCATATCAAGAGCTGTACCCGGTTCGGCAAACGAAGTAAAGATAAGCTGCGCCACCTCAACGAGCAAAATAAAAGGAATAATCGCTACCAGATTGGAGAGCGTTGTATATGCAATTGGCTTCCATAATGCTTTTGGATTACCTGCTGTTATATTGCGCAGCATTCCCATGTTTGTTCCCTGCCTCCTTCCCTGCTCCAATTCGCCAGCCTGTTGCTGCCGTATAAGCGTTCCATAGCTTCGAATACAGCCCCCCGGCGGCGACTAGCTGCTCATGCTTGCCACGCTCGGCAATACAGCCCTCGTCCATGACAATAATTTGCGACGCATCGCGAATCGTAGACAGCCGGTGCGCAATGACGATAACCGTCTTGCCCTTTGTCAGCTCCTTCAATGCAAGCTGCATTTCAAATTCGTTTTCCGGATCGGCAAAAGCGGTTGCTTCATCCAGCACAAGCACTGGCGCATTTTTCAAAATCGCTCTCGCTACCGCAATACGCTGCTCCTCGCCACCTGACAAATAAACGCCGCCCTCGCCAATCAGCGTATGGTAGCCCTGCGGAAGCTGAGTGATAAACGTATCGCACTGTGCCGCTTTCGCTGCTGCATATACCGCTTCTGGCTTAGCATCAGGCACGCCGATCGCAATGTTATTGTAGACGGTATCGTAAAATAGAAACGTCTGCTGAAAAACAAACGCTACCGTATTCATTAACTCCTCCGTCGCCATATCGCGGATATCGACGCCGCCAATTTGAATCGCTCCTTCACGGACATCCCAGAAGCGAGGAAGCAAGCTTGCCACCGTCGATTTCCCCGCCCCCGATGGCCCAACGAGCGCCGTTACTTCCCCCTGCTGCGCCACAAAGCTCACATTGGACAACACAAGACTGTCGGCCTGTCCATAAGAGAAGGACACATCATGAAAGGCCACCTCGTAGGAAACCGGACGTTTAGGAAATTCCGGCTCTGGTACGGGCTGCTCGGCGAAAATTTTGTCAATTCGCTCAACCCCTTCATTTATGTCGCGCAGCCCAGATGCAAGATGCATAATCTTGAACATCGGCGCGGTAATGCCCGGCGACAAAATGAGGAAGAACAGCAGCACAGCGGCGAAAGCCACATTGCCCGGATCACGCTGGAGCAGGAACACGCCTACTGGCAGGATGAAGGCTGCGAATGAGCCGAGAACGACTTTGAACGATAAAAAACCATACTGAAATTGATCCGTATATTTCACGCAAAAATCCCGGTATTTGACCATATCCTCATAAAATTGACGGAAGGAAAACACCGTCTGCCCAAATACTTTAATGACTGGCATTCCCCGCACGTATTGAATGGCTGAACCATTCAGCCGCTCCAGCGAATCATAATACTGCTTGATGCTTTCCTGCTTCTTCGAGCCTGACATCATCAGCATTTGCAGCACGAAGCCCAGCACAATCGGAATCAGGCAGGCAGCAGCGAGCCACACATTCAGCCAAAACATGGCGATAATCATTATAACGATCGTGACTGCCATATGAATGAGATCCGGCAGCTGATGCGCGACGAACGTCTCGACCTTCTCGACATTTTGATCCAGCGTCTTCTTGACTGCTCCGGTCGAGGTGCTGTTTAGCCAGCCGAGTGGCAGACGGCCAATATGCGAGGACAGCTTCACCCGCAGGCCATACAAAATCCGAAACGCCGCAATATGCGAAGCCAGACCGCCGCCATACATCAGGAGCAAACTGGCTAACAGGCCGCCTAGTGCAACGAGGCCCCAACGAATCATTAGCCCGCTGTCCGCAGCTGCCGGGTTCGCCGCATGCTCCAGCAGTTCTTTTATTATAAAATAGACCGATATATATGGAATCAGCATGCATATGGCGCTTAATGCGGAAAAAATCCCTGATACAGCAAGCAGCCCGCGGCGTTCTCCAGCCAATTCCAGCAGCCTTGCGATTCCCTTTTTCCCTGCGATTTCTCCAGCTGTTTTTCCAGCCATGATAGCTTCCTCTCCTTCAGGCAAAAATCATCGGGACGTGCTGCCCTACAGCCACGTCATTTTTTTATCAGCCGAAATGCGGTTGCCAGGTGCTGGCTTCTGATCGAAGTACCCTAAATACAGCATGCCGGCGATGCGCTCATCGCTGCGTATTCCGAGTGAGCTGCAGAAGGGCGCGCTTCCGCATAACGTGTCATCAATCGACCACACCATGCCGATGCCCTGCTCCCAAGCGCACAGCTGAAAATTCTGAATCAATGCGCACGCCGCTGCAAAATCCTCATCGCGCTTCACCTTGCTTTTCTCCTCCTTCGCGACGACCAAGGTGAAACCGCTGTCGCCGTCATTTGGCGGCGCAGCGCGTTTCATTCCGAGAAATATAGAGAATGGATGAGAAAATCATATCCTTTCCTATATTTGAACAAAACCGCAGGTATTTGCTGAATTTTGTCCTTGTACATTTGCTTGATTTTGCTCGGCATCAGCTTATAGCGCTTGAGCTCCGACAGCGAACCCACCATATGATCCGCCAGCCTCGCCTTCGACTCCATCTCAGTCGCACAAATGAACCGCCATGGCTCGCGCAGCTTATGATTTGGCGCCCACACCGCGATATTCATCAGCTCCAGGACCGTCTCCTGCGAAAGCGGCTGTGTATTAAATTTCCGGATCGTCCTTCTGTCTTTAATCAATTCCTGTATATTCAAGCGAAAATCCTCCCCTTATGACACTACTATTGAGAAACATTATCATCATTAATGAATATCAGCTACCTCTGGACGGATTATTCCTGACGGTGGACGGAGATGCAGCCGCTTAGCAGCCATTTTATATGAGAAAAAGCCGGAGCCGTGGCGGCGTTATCGTCATTTCTAACGTTAACGTCGCCGTGGCTCCGGCTCTCCTATACTTTTCAAGCGGGTTGCCACTCACATCGAGCGGCTCTGCTGCCTGGCATATTCGCTTGGATTAACCCCAAACGTTTTGCGGAACAACGAGGCAAAATGGCTCATATTCGTATACCCTACCATAATCGCCGCTTCACTGACATTCATTCTCCCCTGCTCCAGCAGCAGCTTCGCTTCCCTCATCCGCTCCTCGCGAATATAGCCGAACACGGTTGTGCCAAACAGCTCTTTAAAGCCTGCCTTGAGCTTAAAATCATTCAGTCCCGTCTGGCGCGCCAGCTCCAGCAAGCCCGGCGGATTGGTGCGGTTGTGGTATAAAATGTTTTTCGCCAGATGAAGCCGCTCCACATCGGCTGTCTTTAAGCGCGAAGCGGCGGATTCCAGCTCGCTCTTCTGCTCCAGCCCGTACCAGAACAAGGCAATCAGCTCAAACGCTTTGCCCTCCAAATAATGCTGCCGAATAGGGCCGGTATACGGGCAATTCTTCAATTGATCGAACACCTGCTTAATTTCCGGTGTCAGCTGCTGCTGCTCGCAATAAAACGTATCGCCAGCCTGCCAAGGGAAATACGAGAATAGATGCTTCCATATTCTAAAATCGATTCGCAGCTCCATATGGGCCAACCGATCCGAATGCAATTGCTCGAAATGGATGCGCGTATCGTGCAAATAGATCATTTGCGTCCCGCCCGAGCCCATCGCCCGCTCCCCTCGCCTGCCCTCAATCGTCCAACAGCCATTGCCATGCTGCGTTAATGAAATTTCCAAATGCGGATACTGCACGTCAATATAAAAAATATGATTTTCATGCAGCTTCACATCAATCGTATGCAGCTCCATGCCCGGCCGCAGGCGCGTGCGCTGCAAATAGCCGTCTCCCCATTGCTCAGGAAGCTTAACCGTATCTGCAAGCTGCTCCACCGGAACGCCTAGCTCTACACCAATCCATTCATTATATAAAGATTCGATATGTTGGGCTTCCAACGTATGTTTCATCCTTATTTACCCACCTTTATTGAGAAACGTTTTCAATTAAAATTGTATCAGTATCGAGCCGGAATGAAAAGCATTAATGTGAATTGTACTCTTTATTCAGCAATGATAGACTGGGTAGCAAATAAAAATAACAGGTGATTAACGATGAACCCCATTACCTATGAGCTGCTTGGAGCCTCCTTGCTTGCAGATAACGGGACGACGAGCCCGTCCGTCCTTGCCTTTACGACTTTCCCGGCGATTATCGTTCCAACGGAAGCAATCGTTGTCGGGTCGGATAGCAATACTTATCCAGTAGAGAAAGGGCAAGCGATTTTGCTGCGGCAAGCAGAAAATAATCTGCATCTCAGAAGCACGGATGGCAAGCCATTCCAGCCCATCTACGGCATTTCGTTCAACAGCTACCGAATAACGGAGCGTGGAAAAAGCCGGCTGGTCTATGAGCTAAGCAGCGAGCAGTTGCCAGAACACGGGCAGCTGCTCGAATTTCCGCGCCAGGCTGCGGGCCTGCTGCATGAGCTGCTGCAGGTGGTTAAGCTGACAGGGTCTATTCAAAATACGCCAAGGCTGCATTTCATGCTGCATGAGCTGCTGGATTTGCTTTTTTCCCGCGATTTGTACAGCAACCATTATTTGAAAAAGGATAAGCCTATTCATCAGGTGCTTGCTTATATGAAGCAGCATTACCGCTCGCCGCTCAGCCGTGCTTATTTGGCGAAAATGGCCGGCTTCAACGAAAGCTATTTCTCCTCGCTGTTCCGCAAGGAAACCGGCTGGAGCTTCGCCGAATATGTATACCGGCTGCGCATTGACGAGGCCAAGCTGCTGCTGCTGCTCACCAACGATAAAATGCAGGAAATCGCTTATAAAACCGGCTTTGCGGACGGCTCCTATTTGGGCAAGACGTTCCAAAAAATCACTCATCTGTCACCCAGCAGCTTCCGCAGCAGGAAGCATGCAACGCGCATTGTGGGCATGCAGTTTCTTGGAGCTCTGCTTGCTGTCGGCATTGAGCCGCTGGCCGCACCGCGCGAGGTGCTCCGCTCTTCGTCGCTGCTGCATGGCCGGCTGCAAGGCATCATGGAGCTGGCAGACATCGAGCAGGTCGAGGAGCTTCGAGCGCTGGCGCCTGATTTAATTATTGCGCCTACCTACCATTACAACATGCCTCATATGCTTAAGGCGCTTGAACATATCGCTCCTGTCATTATGCTGCCGTGGGGCGAGATGGATAAGCTGGAGGAGGTGCGAATGATAGGCAGGCTGCTTGGGCGTACAGCGGAGGCGGAAAATTGGATAGCCGGCTTGCAGCAGCAAGGAGCAGCGGCGAAGCAGCGGCTAGCGCAGCTTTTAGCTCCTGATGATACGTTCGGCTTATATGAGCTAAGATATGATGATTCATGGATGATTCTTCATCCGCCTGTTCGTTCCGCCTTCATCCTTTATAAGCTGCTCGGGCTAACGCCTCCCGCTGCTATCCAGAAGGAAGTGATTGAGGCGAACAGCCATCTGGCCTTGCGGGAACAGCATTTGCTGCCTTATGCCGCCAAGCATATGTTTCTGATAGTGCCAGCAGATGACACTGAGGCTGTAAGAGGCAAACTCATGGAACGCAGCTTTTGGCAGCAGCTCGTGAAGGAGCAGGGCCATAAAATCTATCTGCTGAAGCTGAATGAGTTTTGGATGGACGATGGAGTGTCGCTAGAGAAGCAGCTAGATATAATGGTGAAGCTTCTACTATCCGATGCAGCTGAAGGTTCAACAACAGACGGGTAAATCCAACAATTTTCCCAGCCAAATATCCAACTTTATCACATCGACCTTTCTCTTCCGCTGCCGTTATAATAGAATTATCATCGCGAATGATAATCATTATTATTTTATCGGAGGATTATATGTATCAGCTACATAAAGTTACGAAAATGTTTGCCTTGCTTCTACTTGCACTATCGCTCGCTGCTTGCGGAAACTCGGCAGGCGGCAGCAATAGCAGCGGCAATGCCGTTGCCTCGGACTCGCCATCGCCTTCTCCTTCAGCAGCTGTGGAGGCCGAAGCTTCTCCAGAAGCAACGACCCGCATCGTAAAGACGCTTCGGGGAGACGTTGAGGTGCCCATTAATCCGCAGCGTATCGTAACAGACGGCTATTTGCCGGAGATGCTTGTCATGGGCATTAAGCCTGTCGGCTCCACCTCATGGGAGCTTGAGAACAAAGTTATCCAAGACCAAATTGACGGCATCGAAAGCACGGGCGAACGCAACCTTGAGAAAATACTCGATTTGAAGCCCGATATCATCGTAACGTGGACCGGCGACGAGAAAATTTTGGAGCAATATGACAAAATCGCCCCGACGGTTGCTTTGCCCTTCAGCACGTACACCGATATCCATGAGACGCTGCGTTTCCTTGCCTCTGCTGTCGGCAAAGAGGCGGATGCCGAGCAGTGGCTCGCTGAATTTGACCAGCTTGTTGGACAAGAACGGGCGAAGCTTGCTAATATGATTAAACCTGAAGATACCTTCTCGCTCATGGGCGTTTTCGTCGTAGACAGCGGCTTCTACATTTATGGAGATGGCGGCTATCGCGGCGGCGAGGCGATTTATACACACTTGAAGCTGACTCCCCCTGACAAGCAAAAGCAGGAAATGATCGGCAAGGAAGCCTATCGCCAAATTTCCTACGAGGTCATTGAAGACTACGCAGGCGATTATATTTTTCTCGACCAGGGAGACATGCTTTCCGAGGTGTGGGGAAGCAACCAAGGACTATGGAAATCGCTGGATGCGGTTAAAAATAACCATGTGTTCAATCTCGATCCAGAATTGTTCTGGGGAAATGATCCCGTGTCCTTGAAGCTGCAAATTCAGGAAATTGTAAAAATGCTGACGGAGCAAGCCAAGCAAGAGTAAGCCTGTATGCCAGCAAGTGTTCGAGAATTAAATAAAGCCGCCGAGATCGCTTCGGCGGCTTTTCATTTTGGATGCTTAATGCAGTTAATGTTTAATTGCCTTTAGTAAGCCATTCCGCAAGCTCCTCAGTCTGAGCCAGAACCGCGAGCGGATCGTAGTACCATGAACGCTCCTCCGGCCATACATACAGCTTGCCATTTTTCACTGCCGGAAGGTTGCTCCAAATCGGATCAGCCTCAAAATCAGCCTGTGTCCAGTCGTTCGAGGTCATGATAATATAATCCCCAGCATATTGCGGAACAATCTCTGCTGACAGCTCGGCCCACTGCTTCTCCATAATGACGTCTGCTATTTCGGTTGGCGGCTTGCGTCCAAGCGCCTGATACACCGGCTGGCCCCCACGTCCAAAATTATCTCCGTAGGCATAGGTCGACTTCTCCATATGCTCAAAAATGGAAAAGGTCGCGTCTGCTGGAATGGCCGCATCAACCTTCGCCTTCGCTTCAGCAATGCGACGGTCAAATTCCTCCAGCCATGTCTTCGCCTCTTGCTCTTTGCCCAGCACCTTCCCGAAATACGTCAGCTCTTCATGAGCATTTTTGAGATCGCCATACGGAATAAAGAGGGTAGGCGCAATTTTGCTGAGCAGCTCGTAGCTTTCTCCATTGCCCGTAATAATCAAATCGGGAGCAAGAGCTGCAATTTTCTCTGCAGACGGCTTGCCATATTCCCCCGTATCTTCAACGCCGGTAAGCGCCTCTTTAAAATAATAGTTTTTCAGCGTTAATCCCGGCGCCCCGATTGGCACAACGTCAAGGGCAATCAAGCTGCCGAGGTACTCTTCAGCCACGATGCGCTTCGGCTGAGCCGGAATTTCAATATCGCCATTTACGGTAGATATCGTTCTGACTGCATTAGGATCAGCGCTAGCCTCTGGTGTTGCTTCTGCCGCTCCGCCATCGCTTGCTTCGCTGGATGCCTGCGCTGTCGCTTCACTCCCAGCATTCGCCTTGCCAGTCTCGTTCGAATCTGCTGTACCGCATGCGGTAAAGATGCTTACGCATAGCAGCAGCATAACCAGCATAGCAGCCATGCGGCGCTTATGATTTTGGCTTTGATTTTTCAAAAACACGTGTAAATCCCCCTCATTTTATGTCGATAATCATTCTCATTTACACTTTAACGTGTAAGCGAGCAAATGACTATGCCTTAAAATGATCCGGCACTATGCAAATTTGTGATGCGGTGCCAGCAAGCCTATCAGCTCCTGCAGCTGCGCCTGCGAGGACAACGGGTCATACCCGTAAAACTGCCCCTTCTCCTTCAGCACATGTACGCGGTTTCCCTGTACAGCGTCCAGCTTTCTCCAGCCTGACGATTGGAATAAACGCCGCAGCCGCTGCTTGTCGTCAGGGTTAGTTGGCGGTCCTGTTATAAAAATATGATCCGCCGGATAAGCAGCCAGCAGCTCAATGCCTGTTTCAATAAAGCCCTTGGCGGAAATATTTTGCTCCACCAGCTTTGCCGGAAGGCGAAAGCCCATGTCATCATAAAGCACCTGACTGCCTCTTCCAAAGCTGCTGCTGAAGCAATAGGCTGTATTGCGGCCAATTTCCCAGACGATTGCCGTACCTCTGCTGCCCAGCTCTCGGTCAAGCTGGCGGTTAATGATGTAGATCTGCTCATCGTATTGCGCCAGCCAGTTCTCCGCCTGCTGTCTGCGATCTACAATGCCAGCAATCAGCAAAAATTGCTCGCGCCAGCTCATCGTCTGAAAAGGCAGCTCGATAACGGGAGCAAGCGGCAGCAGCCTCCTGTTTTCCTCAGCCCCGCTATAGTTGATGATGATATCCGGCTTAGCTGCTGCAATCGCCTCGTAAAACGTCTGCGGCGTATGCCCATACGGATTGAAGCTCCCACTCCCGCTCTGGCTCTGGCTTTGGCTTTGGTGCCTCCCCGACTGCAAGCCTCCTCGCATCCCTTCCAGCCAGGGCGTATATACGCCGAGCTCCGGAATAATGCCGAGCGCCATTAGGCTCGCGGTATGGTTCAAATTCAGCGAAACGAGCCGTTTGTTTTTGCGCAAATAAGCCGTCGGCGACAAGCCGATGCCTTCCTTAAATTTGCGGCTGAGATAAACGCCCTCCTTGTAGCCAACCTCCTGCGCCAGCGTGCCGAGATCAAGGGCCGTTCCGGCCAGCAAGCGCTGCTGTGCGCTGCGAATACGCAGCAGCGTCAAATGGGCATTGAATGTCCGGCCCGTATGCTTGCGGAACATTCGCGAAAAATGCTCTGGGCTGACCCCCGCGCGGCTCGCCATCTGCTCCCGCGTTATATCCTCGCTGAAATGCTGCTCGATATAAGCTTCTGCTTGCTCCAGCCATGAGCTGGCCGGCTTTTGCCGGCTTGCCAGCTCCCGGTGCAGTTCGGCAAGCAGCTGCGTAAAAAGCTGCTGAACGCGAAAAGGCGAATGGGGATCACATTGATTCCACACATTCGCCAGCTCGCTCGCAAGCCGCAGGATGACCGCCGGGCAGCGCTGCAGCGGAGCCGGATGCTCCAGCCCCGCTCCTGTTTCACCAGCAGCTGGCATACAGCTGTATTCCAGCAAAATGCCTCGCAATTCCGTATGCGCCTCTATCTGAAGCTTAGGCAGCGAAGGGCCGCTAAGCCATACGCTGCCACGGGACAGCTCATGATAATAGTTATGAATGTAAAGCGCGCCCTCTCCGCCCCACACGATGAGCATACGGTAGAGAGGAGCCGCTTCTTCCTGATGTTTTTCATCCAGGCCCTGCTGAAGCTCCCGCAGCCGCACAGGCATATAGAAGCTATGCTGGGCCTTAGGCAGGCCAGCATTTGCCGAAGAGAGCAGCATCATTTTTCACATCCTATCTAAGCTAATCTTCTTTCCTTCATTAAGCATCTTCTTCTTTAACGCCGAGGGCTAGATTTTTCTCCTTAAAGCGGGAATTATGCGAGGATACGTAAGCAACACCATCCGCCTTCGGGTCTATGAAAAGCTTGGCACTGTTGACCGCTAGCGCGGCATCCGTAAATGCTCCGGCAATCAGGTTCAGCTTGCTGTCATAAGAAGCAAAGTCGCCTGCGGCGAAAATGCCTGGCAAATTCGTCTCCAGCTTCGGAGTGACGTATACGCACCACTCATCCATGCCGATGCCCCAATCTCTAATGCCGCTGAAATCAGACTTCAGCCCGTGGTTGACGATGACAGCATCTACCTCCAGCTGCTCTGTTTCCTCCGTCTCCAAGTGTCTCACCGTTACCTTACTGATCGTCGATCCGTCGCCGCTGTACAGCTGCGTGACCTCCCATGGCGTGCGGACGTCGCAGGAGGAGGTTTTCATCTTGATGACGTTTTTCTCATGGCCGCCAAAATACTCCCGGCGATGAATGACCGTCACCTGCGCCGCAATCGGCTCCAGCTCATTCGCCCAGTCGACAGCCGAGTTGCCGCCGCCGGAAATAAGCACCCGCTTGCCTCGAAACGGCTCCAGCTCCTGCACCGTATAATGCAAATTGGATACTTCGTAGCGCTCGGCGCCTTCCAGCTCCAGCTTTGCCATCTTCAAGATGCCCCGGCCAATCGCCAAAATAACGGTACGCGTCCAATGCTTTTCTCCCGTAGATGCTTCAAGCATATACGTCCCGTCCTCAAGCCTCGTCAAATTGCGAATTTGCTGCCCAAGCTCAATGGTCGGGTCAAAGGTTTGCGACTGCTGCTTGAGCTGTCCAATAAGCTTCTCACATAAAATCGGGGTGACGCCCCCTACATCCCAAATCATTTTTTCCGGGTAAATCAGCATCCGTCCGCCCAGCTCTTCCTGAGCATCAATCACCTTCGTCTTCATGTCCCTCATCCCGCTATAGAAAGCAGCATATAGTCCTGCTGGACCACCGCCAATAATCGTAACATCGTATAATTCCAGCTGTTCTGACACGCTTGTTCCTCCCAGATCTTGAATTTGATATTCATTCTCACTATATTATTCATTGTAGCCTTCTATTCCAGTAAAGAGCAATGGACAAAATAGAACAATCGTTTATACAAATCTAATAAAAGGCTGTCCATGTTGTCTGTTGGCGGACACAGCAGCAGCTATTTCAACAAAATCACGGGTTATGGCACAGGCTGCGGACACAGGAGCCGCTATTGCGCTGTAAATGGCCATTTTGACGGGTTCATGCAGACGATAACGGATTTCCTGTCCGCTTACGGCCTAAACTCGGGATAAAAGCCAGAATAGCGGAACGCCAGTCCTCACAAAATGGTAAGAGCATCCTAAACAGGGTGATCTCAGCAACCATCACATCCAGATGCAATTCTCCAGCCGTGCAGCATTCGATGAAAACAGTGCATATAAGATTCACTTCGGAGGAAGTCGATTCTTCCTTATTGTTGCTTTATATTTCATTTTTTTTGGAACAATTATTTCTCCCCCTCTAACCGCGTTATTTTATAAAAAATGAAAATATGGATTCTTTCCAAATGAAACAGCCGCTTGAGGAATAACCCCCAAGCGGCCAGCTCTATTTACGCTCACTAATTTCAATCACTTATTAAGCCAATATTTCCTCGATTCGCTCCAAAACGTCAGCGCTAAGCTCTACACCCGCCGCTTTGGCATTTTCTTCGACCTGCTCCGGACGGCTGGCTCCCACAAGCGCACTGGACACATTCGGCTGGCGCAAAATCCAGGCCAGCGCCAGCTGTCCAACCGACAGCTCTAGCTCCGCAGCGATTTTGCCCAGCTGCTGCACCTTGGCGATTTTCTCGTCGGTCACATTTTTACGCATGTTCTCAAGCTTTGCTGCCCGGCTGTCCGCCGGAAGCTCACTTGCCGAGCTGTATTTGCCCGTCAACAAGCCTTGCGCCAGCGGCGAGAATACCACTTGGCCAATACCGCCACGCTCCCCAAAAGGGATGACTTCCTTCTCAATATATCGGTTAAACATATTATAGATCGGCTGATTGGCTATAATGCGGTCCAGCAAATAACGATCGGCAATCGCATGCGCTTCCGCCATCTGCGCCGCTGTCCATTCGCTGATGCCGACGTACAGCACTTTTCCTTGGCGAACCAAATCGTCCAATGCGCGCAGCGTCTCCTCCATCGGCGTATTCGGATCATGGCGGTGGCAGTAATAAAGATCAATATAGTCGGCGCCCAGACGCTTCAGGCTGGCATGGCACTGCTCCGTAATATGCTTGCGGGACAGCCCTTGGTCATTCGGACCATCGCCCATTTTGCCAAACACTTTCGTTGCGAGCACGTAGGATTCCCGGGGATACGCACGCAGCGTTTCGCCCATCACCTTCTCGGCCTCGCCCCGCTCATACACATTGGCGGTATCAAAAAAATTAATGCCTAAGCCATAGGCGGTCTCAATCGCTTTGACGGCGTTTTCCCGCTCCACGTAACCCCCATATGTCAACCAGCTTCCCAGACTGATCTCGCTGACTTTCAAACCGCTTTTTCCTAAATTACGAAATTGCATTTGAACTCATCTCCTCATACGTCCGGTCCGTACTCCCTTTCACCTCGGCTGATGCCGCTGGCTGGGAATCCGTGGCCTTATTGGTTTCAAGCTCTTGCACAAACCGGGCATGCTTCCTGCCCCAGCCGCACATGCTGTCCAGAACTGCCGACACGCTAAGCCCATGCTCGGTCAGACTGTACTCCACACGGGGCGGGATCTCCTGAAATATTTCGCGCTGCACAAGCCCGTCTTCCTCCAGCTCACGAAGCTGCTTCGCAAGCGTTCCTTGCGACACATCGGGAATTAACCGCCGCAGCTCGCCAAACCGTTTCGTACCTTCTACGAGTAAAATAAACAGGATGAGCGGCTTCCATTTGCCTCCGATTACTTCCAGCGTTGCAATAACTCCTGCCAATCTCGGCTCTTGTAAATTCATCCCAGTCTACTCCTCTCTCTACCATCATACCAGCTAAATGCCAATTCTGCACACCTGCCGCCTAACCTCCGCGCGCTTGCTGATGGTACGAAACTACGGACTATGTACGAAAAAACTGCGTACTTGGCAGCGCTTATGATCTCTTCAATAATAGCGGTAATGGCGAAATTCGCCCATCGATGAAAATCAGGAGGCTTACCTATGACTATTCTATCTTTGAAAAATAAACGCGTCGTCATTATTGGCGGCAGCTCGGGAATTGGCCTGGCGACGGCCCAGCAGGCACTTGATCAAGGGGCGTCCGTCGTCATTGCCGGACGATCCGAAGCGAAGCTGGCAGCAGCCCGTCAGACGCTTAGCTCTGACAAGGTGGAGACGCATGCGCTGGATAATCGCGACAACAGCCAGCTGGAACTCTTTTTCAAGAAAATCGGCAGCTTCGACCACTTGTTCACTCCGGGAGCCTCGTATGTGCGGGGGCCGATCACTTCAGATGAAGCGACAGCGGAAAGCTGCTTCAAGGCGAAGTTCTGGCCGCAATATTATGCGGTGAAATACGCTCTCCCTTATATTCACTCAGACGGCTCTGTCGTGCTCATGTCAGGCGCATTCAGCCAGCGGCCGCTCGCGGATGGCGCGTCTTATGCCGCCTGCAACGGCGCGATTGAAAGCTTGGGGAAGGCGCTAGCTGTCGAGCTCGCACCGAAGAAAATAAGAGCCAATGTCATCTCGCCGGGCACGATTTATACGGCATTTAATTGGGAGGGCGCCGAGCAGGCAACCCGCGATGCCTCCTATGATGCTTACACGAATATGAATGTGCTGGGCCGAGTTGGGGAAGCGGCAGAAGCCGCCCATACGGTTGTCTATTTAATGACGAACAGCTACACGACAGGAACGACCTTGCATCCCGACGGCGGCTATTTGCTGCGCTAGCGCTGCAGGTTCAATCGAGATGAAGGAGAACTCAGCGTCACCTGTCCAGCAAAGCAATATGGCCGGCATAAACGGGCAGTACCGTCTCCATAAAATCAGGCACAGGCCACTGTGCCTGATTTTGTGTTTTTGTACGAACGCTTGTCACAGCGCAACATATTTTAGTACAAAAAGGACCGTAGCGCCCTCCGGAAGCGAAGTGGAAATATGAAACATGAAACGCCCCCTAATGAGCGGCACTTGCCCAAAGTAAGCAAGGACGAGCGGCATCAGCTGAACGGGCATAAAAGCTGCGTGCTATGGTTTACCGGATTGCCCAGCTCTGGCAAATCGACTTTGGCTTTCGAAGTAGAGCATGAGCTGTTTAAGCGCCATATGCACAGCTATGTTTTGGATGGGGACAATCTTCGGCTTGGCTTAAATCAAGGGCTCGGCTTCAGCCAGCAGGACCGCAGGGAAAATGTCCGCCGCATTGGCGAAGCCGCCCGGCTGTTCGCCGATGCCGGATTGATCGTGCTGGTCGCTGCCATCTCCCCCTACCGGGCCGATCGCGAGCGGGTCAGATCCTTTTTTTCCGAGGACGAGTTTATTGAGATTTATGTCAAATGCCCGCTTGCAGAATGTGAGCGCCGGGACCCGAAGGGCCTGTACAAAAAAGCACGTGCCGGTAAAATCCATGATTTCACAGGCATTTCCTCCGTTTACGAAGCGCCAGGGCATCCTGAAATAATGATCGCAAGCGACAAGCATACGCCTAAGGAATCTGTCCGCTTCATTTTAGATTATTTAAGAGACAACGGCTGCTTGTAAGCGGCTTTGGCACCAACTACTTTTTTACAAATGAGGCGAGGTGCAGCATCATGAAAACATCCAAGGAGCCATTGCTGCTGTATGTACACATTCCGAAAACCGGGGGAACCTCCTTCACGCAGGCGATTGTCGAGCATTGCCCGATTGCGGTTTACTATTTTCAGGTAGCGGATAAACCCGGTTTGCTGCGTCAAACCCTCAAACAGGCCGATGCGCTATGCGGCCACCTCCCCTTCGGCCTCCACTATACCACCGCCCGCCCCTGCCAATATGTAACGATGCTGCGTGATCCGGTGGAGCAGATCGCCTCCTTCTTTTATTTTAAATACAAAAATAAGCGTTATCCCGATAACTACAATCCTTATCTTACGTTCGAGGAGTTTTTGAATAATCCGTATTTCGATCCCGAATATGTCAATGTACAAACCCGTTTTCTGAGCGGAGAGCTGGGCAGCACGACCCCCAATTTGAACTTGGCCATCAGGAATTTGGAGCAGCACATTTCTTTTGCTGGCATTACTGAGCTTTATGCGGAATCGCAATTTTTGTTTATGAAAACAATGGGCTGGGAGCCGAAAGTCTATTCAAAAAAAAACGCCAATGAAAACCGCCCGCCGAAAACAGAACTGACAAGCGATATGATCGACCTCATTCTTCGCAAAAATGCCAGTGATGTTGAGCTGTATTATTTAGCCCGCCAGCTTCTGCTGAAAAAAATTTATGCGCTTTCGCACGCCACCCGAGAGGAGCTGCGCCTGTATAAACGCAATTGCTGCTGGCAAGGCGAGGACGAATTGGGTTACTATTAGAGCAACTAACGATGAAATAGACGAAAATGGGAGAGAACTCGCCGTGAAGGATAACCGCTTAACAAATAGATTCGCATATGACGCTGCACCAGAAAAACATTCCGCAGCTCCCGTTGTAAAAGGCATTTTTTTCGATGTGGATGATACGCTATATGACCATTTGCCCCCATTCACTAAAGCGGTACAAGAAGTGCTTCAGCTCGGCGAAGCCTTCCCCTATGAAGCAGCCTATCGCCGCATGCGGCATTACAGCGATGTGCTGTCTGAGCAAATGGGCGGCGCTGGCGCACTGGAGGCTGGGGCTGCGACGGAGCTGATGCGGACGCGCCGCTTCCAGCTGGCGCTAGGCGAGTTCGATGTAGTGCTCACGGACGAGCAGGCCGCAGCGATGCAGGCTGCCTACATTGGCTGCCAATACGACATCATAATGTTTCCGGGGGCAAAAGCCATGCTTGAGCGGCTTGTAAAAGCCGGGTATATCGTTGGCCTCATTACCAATGGAGCTGGCGCCCATCAGCGCCGCAAAATCGAAGCGATGGATATCGACGATTTGATTCCGCGTGACCGTCAGTTCATTTCCGGCGAAGTCGGCTGGGACAAGCCCGACCCGCGGATTTTCAAGCTGGTGAATGAGCGTACAGGCACACTGCCCGAGAATAGCATCTACATCGGCGACTCTTGGAATAATGATGTAGTAGGCGCCCTGCAAGCAGGCTGGATCTCCATTTGGTTCAACCACCGCCAAGTGCAGCCGTTAACCGAGCACGCTCCCGCCTACATAATGTCTGGCTATACGGATTTGCAGGAGCAGCTGGTGAAAATGGGCGTTTTGCCTGAATAGTTACACGATGAAGAAATTCACATGTCCAATATTTTCACCTCTGTATTTGTGGATGTTATTGCGCTTAGTGGATCGGCGCTTGCACAAACGAACCGCGAGAAAGAGTTTGTCATTTGGTTGGCTCAGCGCGATCAAAACATAGTCGGCATTGGAACCGTCGGCTTTAGCCTCGATGAGCTGCCGTGGGACCCGGATGATTTTTCATCCAATCAGCAGTTTCTGCTTCGGGTTGTAGACGGAGCGCTGGCGCGTTTAGGCTGGAGCAAACTGAGCTACGAGCCGAACCTGGACTATATCAAAAGCACGCTAGAGCGGTTTGCCCGGATGGTTTCCGCCTTTCGACCCGAGGATGTCGATGCCACTCATTATGAGGATTGGTCTCTCGTTGAAGAAGGAGACGATTGGCCGACGATTCCACCAGGGTATCCGCAATGCGGGAAGCATGGCATCTATCTTACTTGTCACGGATGCGTTATATGCAATTCGAAGTAATGCCTGCTCAAATAGTGCCGATTTAGCTGTTCCATGCCAATACAGCAAAAAAAGAAGCCGTCCCTTAGCAGAATGAACTGCTGAAGGACGGCTTTTTTTCTTTAATAGCAACTAGCAAAAAAATGCAAGCTAGCTTGATGTGGAACGAATTACAGCAATTCCTTACGCAGCTGTGCTGCGGATTTCGGCGACAGAAGGCCGAACGGAATATCAAAGACGGTTTTCGCGCCAGCTCCACCTTCTTGAGCAAGCTTGTAGGCTGCTCTCGCATAAGCGACAAGCACGCTTGCTGTGAACTCAGGGTTGCTGTCCAGCGTAAGACCAAATTCAATAATTTGCGTACTGTTCGTTCCGGTTTTGCCGCTGCGCAGTACCGTGCCGCCATGCGGCATTGCGGAATGCTCTGCTTTCAGCGTCGCTTCGTCTACAAAATGCACAACCGTATCATAGTCGGCAAAATAGTTCGGCATATTGCGGATTTCATCGGCAATCGCTTCTTGATTTGCGCCTTCTTCTGCTACGATATAACATTCTCTAAGATGCTTCTCACGCGTTGTGAGCACAGGATTTTCCCCGCTCCGCACACGATTGACCGCTTCTTCAACAGGAATCGTATATTGCACGCCATTCTTGACGCCATTGACACGGCGAATCGCATCGGAGTGGCCTTGGCTTACCCCTTTGCCCCAGAACGTGTACTCCTTGCCCTCCGGCAAAATCGCTTCCGCCAGCAGACGGCTAAGGGAGAACAAGCCTGGATCCCAGCCTGTGGAAATGACGCTGATTTTGCCGCTTGCTTTCGCAGCTGCATCTACCTGCTCAAAATATTCAGGAATGCGGGCATGCGTATCAAAGCTGTCGACGGTGTGGAACAGACGGGCAAAAGCAGGACCCTGCTCCGGCAGGTCTGTTGCCGAGCCGCCGCACAAAATCATAACGTCAATGTCGCCAGTGAATTTTTCTGCGTCTTCAATGGAATATGCTTTCGTCTCAGACGGAATGGAATCTGGATTTCTGCGGGTAAAGATAGCATCCAGACGCAGATCCGGACTTTGTTTGATGGCAAGCTCCACGCCGCGGCCCAAGTTGCCGTAACCTACAATGCCAATGCGAATTTGTTCAGCCATGTGTATCGCCACCTTTTATTGATTGTAAAAATGATTGCAAGCCGATCCGTAATTAAAGGTCGTTCTACACCCAGCCTCTTGCTTCCATCGCTGCAGCAATACGCTTGATGGAAATCATATAAGCCGCTGTACGAAGATCAGTGCTGTGCTCTTTCGCCAAATCACGAACAGCCACGTAAGACTGGATCATGTTTGTTTCCAGCTTCTCAAGCACTTCAGCCTCGCTCCAGTAGTAGTTCATCAGGTTTTGTACCCATTCAAAATAGGATACCGTAACGCCGCCTGCATTTGCAAGGACGTCAGGAATAACGACGATGCCCTTCTGGAACAGAACGCGGTCTGCTTCTGGCGTCGTTGGGCCATTGGCTGCTTCAGCGATGATTTTCGCTTGAATGCGGTCTGCATTTGCAGCTGTAATTACATTTTCCAGCGCAGCTGGTACCAAGATGTCAACATCCAGCTCAAGCAAAGCTTCGTTGGAAATGACGAAGGATTCGCCGTAGTCCAAAATGGATGCATTGTCCTTAAGATCGGAAATTTGATCGATGTCCAATCCGTTTGGATCGTAAATGCCACCGCGCGAATCGCTGATCGCCACGATTTTGCAGCCTGCTTCGCTAAGCAGACGAGCTGCGATTCTTCCTGCGTTGCCGAAGCCTTGAATAGCTGCAGTCGCATTTTGTACCGGAAGATGCTTATCTTGGAGCGCCGCCAAAATCGTATAAACACAGCCTTGAGCTGTCGCTTCATTACGACCTTTCGAGCCACCGATAATAAGCGGTTTGCCCGTAATGACACCTGGGGAATATCTGCCTTTCATCTTGCTGTACGTGTCCATCATCCAGCCCATAATTTGCGGCGTCGTATACACGTCTGGTGCAGGAATATCTTTATCCGGTCCAACAAAGTCGGCAATAGCTTCCATAAATGCGCGGCTTACGCGTTCCAGCTCGCCTTTGCTCATTTTGCGAGGATCACAGATAACGCCGCCTTTGCCGCCGCCGTAAGGCAAGCCAACAACGCCACATTTGAAGCTCATCCACATCGACAATGCTTTAACTTCATCAAGCGTAACGTCCGGGTGGAAACGAATGCCGCCTTTAGTCGGCCCAATCGCATCATTGTGCTGGGAGCGGTAGCCTTCAAAAACCTGTACAGTACCATCATCCATACGAACCGGGAAGTTAACGGACAACACGCGCATCGGATGCTTCAAAATTTGAGTCACATGCTCAGGCAGCTTCAGATGGGCAACCGCCGTATCGATTTGCTGCTGGGCAATTTTATAAGGGTTTAATGTTTCTTCTGCAACAACGACTGTCATTTTCGAAATCATTCCTTCACTCTAAATTGGTCTGCTTGAAAACTGCCGCTTTACCGCGACCGCGCACTATCGAACTGCACCGACAATGAGTTTTTTTCATTTTACCTTTTTCATCTGCATATTAAAAGAATTTTCTTGATAAAAATGCAAAAAAATATTCAATTCGTCCATTGTCACATTAGTTTTCTTTAAAAGTTATAAGAAGTGACATATGACATCAGTTGATATATAAATCCGAGATTTTGTGTCAAAACTCCGTTTTAAGCGCGAAAATAAAAAACAAGTCAGGTTTTGTGCCATTCTTTTTTTCTTCCTCGGCAAATCAAAAGCTTATTTCGTTGATTTCATGGCATTCTTCATTACGCAAAAAAACTATAAAATATAACAAAAGCATCACTCGACTAAAAAAGAAAGGCTGGAAGCTTTATGCATCCAGCCTTGCACCATTCCAACCTTCCCCCAAACCGGAAGGAAGCAAAAAGGGCATTTTCTCCTCTAAAGCTCCTCTACTCGGAGGCTCCAGCCGCATCTGTCCTTACTATCGTATTTCTCCAAATGAGCCGAATGATCGTGCCTTGCCCCAGAGTAGTCACGACCGTGATTTTGCCGCCCATCGCTTCTGTCAGCCCCTTGGCAATCGCCATCCCAAGGCCCGAGCCATTCGGTGTGGAGGCGGTATCCGTGCCGCGATAATACCGTTCAAACAGCCGATTCAGCGTGCTCTCGTCCATTCCGCCACCATTGTCGGCAAATTCAATCGTCACACTATCACGCTTCTTCTCCTCCGAAGCGATCAACGAGACGGTTAATACAGTATCCGGCGCATTATGCAGAAGCGCATTTGCAGCAATATTGTTAACGACACGCTCCAGCCACGGGGTATAGAGCTGAACCCATACAGCTTTCTGAGCAGATGCTTGGAACCGGATTCGACCTTTGCCAAACAGGGGATCATCTGCCGCCAGCTGCAGCGTGTCCCGCAGCCAGCCATTCAATTCCACTTCCTCGATCTCGGGCGGCAAAATCCCCGTCTTTAACCGATAGGTCATCGCCAGGTCGCTGATCAGCATGTCCATATGAGCCGATTTTTCCAGCATCGTTGCTGAAAATTTGCGCACATCCGCCTGTGACCAATCATATTTGGGCTCCACGAGCAGATGAGCATAGCCCGTAATGGAGGACAATGGCGTCTTCAAATCATGGGTCACGCCCGCAATCCATTCCTCCCGCAAGCTTTCCGTCTGCTTCCGCATTTCCTGCTCGCGCTGCAAAGCAGCAGACAGCTTATCAATGGATAATATGACATCGGCGAAAACACGGTATCGCCGCCGCCATTTGCCAGAAGGCATCCGGCTGCGCGGCAAACCCTTGCGATCCAGCGGCTCTTGGTAAACGGCATTGCCGATGGCATCCAGCCATACCAGCATATGCAGCAAAGGAGCGCCAAACCGCCGCGCTTGCCATAGCGACAGCAGCAAGAACAGGATCAGCATCGCGGCGAACATCGCAACGACGCCAATGATGACAATTTGCGCTTCGGCCGGAATGAGCGGTTTCTTGCCCGCGGCCCCTGTTCCCGTATTTTTTTGCCCAACAATCCAGGTCTGCTTCGTCTGTTCATTGTAGGAAGATTGAATGAGATAGCCGTATCTGTCGGAGTAGAGCGTCCGAAGCACCAGCTCCTGAACGGTATATTGCACCGGAATGGCGTCCGGCTTATTATAGGAAGCAAGCTCCGTACCTGTCTGATCCAGCAGTTGCACGAACACTTGGCCTTTCTTCAGCTCGGTTCCCATCGCATCAGGAATTAAAAGCTGACCGCCTTGAGCGGTAAATCCGCCTTCGTTCACCTGCGTTAGTATCGGCTTCATATAATTAGGCGCGCCATAAACGAGCGTGTACAGCCTACCGTTCTTCTGTTGAATCCATACGGCCAAATGGTAAGCAAACGGCTGCTTCCCTGTCCAATAAGCGACCAGCTCGCCCGGTCCATATTGCTTGGGAACATCCGCAGGCGTATTATAGGAGCTTTCCACCTGTCCGAGCTCATCCAGACTTTGCAGCCAGCCGCCATTTTCCTTCACCTGCTTCAGCAGGCTGGGATCAAAGCGAATCCCCTCTGGTCCAAGCTCCGACGATTCAACTAGTCTCTCCAGCCCAACGCTGGCAAAATCACGCGTAATGCTAATTTCGTTAAACTTTTGCAGCATCCAGACTACCGTTACAGCAGACATAAGCAATACGATTGTGCCCGCTATCCCCAGCTGAAGGACAAATCTCAACGTCAATTGCCGCCGCATATTCATCGCGTGCCATTCTCCCACAGCGGCCCTTGAACGAGCTTGTAGCCAAGCCCTCTCACATTGACGATAAACTTCGGATTAGAAGGATCAGCCTCAATTCGTTCCCGAATCCGGTGAATATGAACCATCACGGTATTATCGTCGCTGAAGGCGTCGTCGCCCCAAACCTTCTCGTACAGCTCGCTTTTGCTGAAAATCCGGTTCGGGTTTTTACATAGAAACAATAGCAGCTGAAACACGAGTGCCGGACAGGCTACCGCTTGCCCTTCCACCGTCAGCTCGCCCGCTGCTTCATCCACCTTAAATCGTCCATAATCAAAAATAGGGCTGGCAGGTCCCCGCTCCATCTCCGCCGCACTGCCGCCATTGACTGGAGTAGACGCGCCAAAATACCGCCGCAGCTGCGCCCTGATACGCGCAACTACCTCAAGCGGATTAAAGGGCTTCGCAATATAATCGTCACCTCCGATGGCAAAGCCGGTCAGCTTGTCGAAATCGGAAGTGCGCGCGCTCAAAAATAAAATCGGAGCATCTGTCGTTTGCCGGATAAACGGACATACCTCGATTCCGCTGCGCCCCGGCAGCATCACATCCAAGACGATTAAATCATATTTTTTCGCCGTACAGGCAGCAATCGCCGCTTCTCCTGTGCCGACGCTGTCAATATTCGTATAACCTTCCTTGTGCAGCACCGTCTGCAACAGCTCCAGCAGCGCCTGTTCATCGTCCACAAGCAAAATCGCTGCATTTTCCACTACGCCGCCTCCTTTCAAATTCAATGCTATATTGCACTATTTCTCCATCATAGCATGATAGCTTTGATTAAATACGCTATGCCGTCTTAACGGAAGCTTAATTCGTTAAACCAGTCTGCTGCTGAAAGTTAAGACAACGTTAAGCTGCTGTTTCAGTACAGCTAAGTGTGGCTTGCTAGTATAGGGTTATAGACTATAGGAATATAGAGGAGAGATCGGAATGAAGAAACCATCATTTATAATGATCAAACAAGCCAGCACCTCGGTTAAAATAGCTGCTGCTGTCGGAACGCTAGCCGTAATTTTAACCGCCTGTGGGGGTGGAGATACCGCAGCGACGAACAATAGCGGAGCAACCAGTGAAGCTTCAAGCTCGCCAACTGCGGCAGAGTCGACAACGAACCCAAGTGAAGCGCTGATAACGCCGGAGCAATTGCCAGAGGCGCTGCTTGCAGGCAATTATAAAGGGATTT
Organism: Paenibacillus sp. JT22N15; assembly: GCF_059383755.1. Lineage (NCBI taxonomy): Bacteria > Bacillati > Bacillota > Bacilli > Caryophanales > Paenibacillaceae > Paenibacillus > Paenibacillus sp. JT22N15. The sequence goes on from NZ_JBXENV010000002.1 coordinate 218,910, forward strand.
ATGAGCGCTTTAGCGCTCCGTTTAAGGAGCAGGTTAGCGAGGCTGATTTTCTAAAAATGGCGGAGTCGTTTATGAGCGGCGTGAAGTCGCTCGAAAAGTCCTCCATTTTGAACAAAAGCGGCGTTGAACAGCGCACATGGGTGAGCGATTCCGGAACTAAGGGAATTGTCGGCATTTTTGATGCGGAAGGCACGATTATTGGGCTTCAAGTGAAGGAGCTCTCCCCTGCAACGGAAACAGACAGCATCCTGACCAAAAATAGCTACAGCCTGCCATTTCGCGGGGAATGGCTTGTCATTTGGGGCGGAAACAATGCGTTAATCAATTATCACTATGAATATGAGAGCCAGCGTTACGCCTATGATTTTGTGCAGGCGAAGGACGGTTTTTCCTATGAAGGCGATCCTTTGAAAAATGAAAGCTACTTCGCCTTTGGCCAAGATATTATTGCCCCTGCGGACGGCACAGTCGTATCGGTTGTTAACGATATTGCCGATAACGAGCCCGTTGGCGTTATGAATGAAAAGGCGCCTGCCGGCAATGTGGTTGTCATCGATCATGGAGGAGAATACAGCTATCTCGCCCATATGAAAAAAGGTTCAGCAGTTGTAAAGCCAGGCGACAAAGTCAGCAAAGGCGATGTCCTTGGACAGACGGGCAATTCCGGCAACTCCAGCGAGGCCCATCTGCATTTTCAGCTGTCTGACGGTAAGGATTTGTTCACCTCATCAGCGATTGCAGTGAAATGGGAAGGCGGCATTAAGCCTGTGCAGGGGGAAACAATTGGCTCCGCAGAATAAGACAACATAAGCAAACAGCTGCAAGCATCGGTCTTCTCAGACCCTGCTTGCAGCTGTTTTTTCTCACGATCTTATGCGCCAGACGGACTCATATTTTTTACGGTATTTTTCAATGAAACCGGATTAAACGTTTATAGACGAATGTGGTCTTGCGATAGCCCTGCTCCTCATAATGCGATATAGGAGCATCAAGCTGCTGGCCCATCTTGAACAGCGCTTCCGCCTCCAGCATCAGCTGCTCTCCTATCCCTTGGTCCACATATTCCGGATGTACGATGAGCCCGCCAATATAGGGAACATCCCCTCGCACATGCAAATGAATCGAACCGACGATCGCGTCGCCCTCTACAACCGCTTTGAGGAAAATATGGTCTTGAAACTGCTTCCTTATAGCCGCCAAGGACGAAATGGAGGGCTCCAGCCTGTATGCTCCGAATCGGCCGGCAAGGCCTCTGCCCGCTGCTTGCTTCAGCGTGATAAGGGCTTCGGCATCGGATACAAGCGCTATTTTTATTATCATCTGCTCTATCACCTCTTTGAGCGTACAATCTTCTTTAAACCATTTATTATTTATTATATAAAATAAAACTGAACTGATTCTGAACACTTCTCCTCTTCCATCAGGTAAATAAAGAAGCAGAGCAAGAGAACTGCTTTTCTCTTGCTCTGCTTCTTGCTCTTACTCTGCTTTCTCTTGATCTGCTTTCTCTTGATCTGCTTTCTTTCGCTCTGGATTCTCTTGATCTGCTCGATCTGGTTGTTGAGTTGGTCCGCTTAATCTAAGTAATCTGCTTTGGCTATTAACCAAACTGTGCCTGATGGAGCCTGCTGTAAATGCCGCCTTGGTGAACAAGCTCCTCATGACGGCCCTGCTCCTCAATGCCTTGTGGAGTAACGACGACGATGCGGTCGGCGTTTTTGATCGTTGCCAATCGGTGCGCAATAACGAGCGTCGTCCGGCCCTCCGACAGCTCAGCCAGCGACTGCTGAATAATCAGCTCCGTCTCTGTATCAAGCGCCGACGTAGCTTCATCCAAAATCAGAATCGGCGGATTTTTCAGGAACATTCTTGCAATCGACATCCGCTGCTTCTGCCCACCGGACAGCTTGACCCCACGCTCGCCAATGACCGTATCCAGCCCTTCCGGCTGCGTACGAATAAAATCATCCAGGCGCGCTCTTCGAGCCGCTTCCCATATTTCTTCCTCGGTGGCACCGAGCTTGCCGTAGAGAATATTTTCACGAATCGAGCCCGAGAACAAAAATACATCCTGCTGCACAATGCCGATTTGGCTGCGCAGCGATTGCAGCTTGATCTGGCGAATATCGACGCCGTCCACCGTAATGGAGCCTTCATTCAGCTCGTAAAAACGCGGCAGCAAGCTGCACAGCGTTGTTTTCCCCGCACCCGAAGGCCCGACAAAAGCGACCGTTTCCCCTTTGCCGACAGTCAGGCTTATGTTATTGAGCACCTTCTCCTCGCCTTCATAGCCGAAGGAAACATTTTGGAAGCGAATGTCGCGCTTAAGCTCGCCCATCGCCACCGCATTCGGCGCATCGGCAATATCCGGCTCAATATCGAGCAGCTCCACATAACGCTTGAAGCCGGCAAAGCCTTGCGGATAGCTTTCAATAATCGCATTAATTTTCTCAATTGGCTTGAAGAAGACGTTCGTCAGCAGCAAAAAGCCGATAAATTCGCCGTACGTCAGCTCGTTCTGAATAACAAACCAAGTGCCGCATACCATGACGAATACGGTAACTAAGCGCATCATCATGTAGCTGATCGTTCCGTTTTGCGATATGAGCTTGTAGCTAAGCAGCTTCGTCAGACGGAAACGGCTGTTGTTCGTGTTAAACTGCTCTTTCTCATACGACTCATTAGCAAACGCCTGAACGACGCGAATACCGCCAACATTATCCTCTACCCGGGCATTGAAATCGCCAATATCGGTAAACAGCTGATGAATGGCGCTCGTCATTTTGCGGTTGAAATAAATAACGAACCAAATAATGACCGGCACGACGATAAAAGTCATCACCGCAAGCTTCCAATTAATGAGCATCATCAGCACGAAAGAGCCTGCCAGCGTCATAACAGCGATAAATAAATCCTCTGGTCCATGATGCGCCATCTCGCCGATCTGCATCATATCGTTGGTCAGACGCGTCATTAAATGCCCTGTCTTCGTATTGTCGAAAAACTTGAAGGACAGCTTCTGAATGTGCTCAAACAGCTTTTTGCGCATATCTGTCTCGATGTTAATACCGAGCATATGCCCCCAATAATTTACGACAAATAACAGCAGCGTATTAACAATGTACAAGGCCAGAAGCGCCAGCGACGCCCACAAGATGATCATCCATTCTCCCTTTGGCAGCAGATCATCTACAAACCGGTTGACTACTAGCGGAAAAGCGAGCTCTAGCAGCCCGGCCAGCACCGCACAGCCAAAATCCAGCATGAACAGCCCTCTATAAGGCTGGTAATAAGAAAAAAAACGACGTATCATGAGCTTGCTTCAATCCCCCTTATCATCTGTCTCTTTAAAAATATATAGAAAACAGCGTTGGGAGACAATGGATTATTGTAGGTTTGGCTTGGAGGATTTCAGAAATGTGTACCAAAACACTTTTTAGTTTATTTATTCTTTTCTGTCTGATAGATGGAAACCAAGGTCGCTACTACTTTATATGTCCTAAACCAACTGTTTAAGAATTTTTCGATGATTGGCTTTTAATCCTTCAGTATTCTTCAATTTCGATTCTATCTCTCTTGCGTCGTGAAACGGTTTTAACAAACTAGGTCTTCGGGATACATAACCGTTGCTTAAATAATAATTAATCGTAACAAATGGAGCATCCGCATTTAATACTGTTTCAATAACCTTATATAGTTTTTCAGGATTACGTGATATTGCCTTGAAAGAGTCTGTGAAGAAAAAAGATTGCTCACCACTTTTAACTGTTTCAAGAATTTCATTTAGCGAAGGACCTATTTTAGAGTCCATCCCACTTTGATTTTCAATTTCGATATTCTTATCATTATTAGTTTCACAATTAAGATGTGAAATGCTATGTTTTTTATCTTTTTGAAAATTCACATAAGTTTTGCACTTACTAAGATAATTCATAACCTCCCATGCTAGTGGGTACTTAAAGGGAAGCTCCTCAAAAGGATCTTCTTGCGGTTTTCCCACTTCTTGAGCTTTAATATTTAAATCATATTTTGATAAAAAGCTTATTGCATCAGAAGTAATAACCCTAACCTGTAGATCAGAAATAATCGGCTTTGTTAAACCTAACCCCCTTGCCGCTAACAATGTACTAGCAGCATCTTCTAACAAACTATTCCTTATCCCCACTACTACAAGTGAATTAACACCAATGTTAGATCCCGGTTGGTAATACGTTGCCTCTTCAATTCCATGCATTAGCAGCGTATTACGATACTCTTCATCTCTCCATCTATATAAAATAGATGAAAGTCTATTATGTATATCAATAGATATTTTCGAAGTCACCTCTTGATTAGCATCAAGACTGTTAACCAAAGGAATGAAGTTATTTTCAATATATAAATCTACAATGTTACTCATACAATCTCCTTTCTACGTCTAAAAATTTATATAAATCATGTAGCAACTAGCTTGTGCTTTCAGTCCTATTAACTCCCAAAAGATATTTTCTTAATAGCACAACTTTCAATTCCCATTAAAAATAAGTATAATATTTATCTATTATAACACTTTTATCCAGAGGAGACTTAGACATGTTCGCTCTTAATATGACAGACTCAAAAAATGACAGCATTCAGTTGTACACATCGGTCACTCATAGAACTTTCAATGAATATCTAGAATATCCTGAATTTGAAGAAAATTTTGATTTCTCACCCATTAGGCATGGTATTAAATTAGTAGCATCTTTAGATATGATATTAGAAGAAACAAATGCACAAGATATAGAAGAAAAACTGAAAGCAGAATACCATTTAGATAACGAAAGTAACGAATTAGTTATTGCGAGTATCAGCATTACTGAATTTCCGGCTGAATGGAAAGAACATATGGAAGATTCGTGGTCCATGTGGTTAGACACACTGGATGAAGACCATTGTATTATAGGCAACCGGGCCGATCAGATTGAGGAGCACGATTTATATAATGATCCCTTTTCATTTGGAAGTCTATTCTACATAAGACGAGTCGATGTACATCCAAAGTTTCGGGGACAACACACAGGTATTAATTTAATTCAATATACTTTTAAAAATCTTATTAGAAACGCAAATGGAATGGTATTCTTATTTGCAAAACCAATGCAATCCACCCTCTCTAAAAAGAAAGAGACTTTTAAAAGCCACGCAAGGCTTGCTAAATACTATGAAAAATGCGGTTTTAAAAGAGTATCACAGAAAAAAGCAGATGCTATTTTGATGGAGACAAATTTGCAGGATTTGGTTGAACACAATTGAAATAGAAGAAAACAGAATTGTGTTCTCACAATATTTTCAGATAAAGCAATTAAAATAGCGCCTGTTCAAGGCGCTTTTACTTTTCTTAAATCCTGACATCGTTTCTTTCTAAAATCTAGGATGTGTATGCAAACGTAAGCGAGCCAAATCCCGATAGATGCAAGCGTCAAACATACTCCCGCAACCACCGCGAATGCAACCCGCATGAATGTGAACCTACTTACCAAAAGGCAACCTCGCGCTCCTCGTTCCAGGGGTTTGCTTCCTGCACAAGGACACAAACGTAGATTTGGAGGACACAGCAGCCGCTATTTCAACCGAATCGCTGGTTTTGGCATAGGCGCGGACTCAGGAGCCGCTAATGCGCTGCCCATCATCATTTTGAGAGGATTATGAAGGCAATAGCGGATTTCCTGTCCGCTTAAGGTCCAAAATGGGATCAAAATCCAGAATAGCGGAATCTCAGTCCTTCAGAAGAGGAGTTGAGCCCCACAAGCTGCGTATTCTTAGCCACAGCGTTCTCTGCAACTGTGTTCTTAGCAACAATCGCATGCTGTGGCTCCATAAGCCTTGAAATGTCAGAGAAGATGAGCCTCTAGTATGCATTTAGCAAGGTGTAGCAAGAAGAGCTCCAGTTTGCATACACATCCTAGCTAATAAAAAAATCGATTGACAGCGCTTCCCATAAAATGCTACTATCTTCTCCCTGTCATTTTAACAACGTGAGGAGGAAAGCACTTGATTGAGGTTAACGGAATAAGCAAGTCGTTCCTGGTGTCGAAGCGGCCGCCGGGCCTGGCGCATGCGGTAAAATCGCTTTTTCGGAGGGAATATACGGTCGTGGAGGCGCTGCAGGATATTTCATTCACGATTGGCTCCGGTGAAATTGTCGGGTATATCGGCCCGAACGGAGCAGGGAAATCGACGACAATTAAGACGATGAGCGGCATTCTCGTACCGGATAGCGGGACGTGTTCGATTATGGGGTACACCCCTTGGAAGGATCGCGTTTCATATGTGAAAAATATCGGCGTCGTGTTTGGACAGCGCTCGCAGCTATGGTGGGACGTTCCGGTACTGGACTCCTTCGAGCTGCTGCGCGACATCTATCGCACTCCCCCACTGGAATATCGGGCTACTCTGGCATTGCTCGTAGAAACGCTGGATTTACAAGCGCTGCTGCACACTCCCGTTCGCCAGCTCAGTCTTGGACAGCGCATGCGCTGTGAAATTGCTGCTTCGCTGCTGCACAGTCCCAGCCTGCTGTTTCTCGATGAACCGACGATCGGGCTCGATGCCGTATCCAAAATCGCCGTCAGGCAGTTCATTAAAACGATCAATGAAGAAAAAGGCGTTACCGTCATTTTGACGACCCATGATATGTTTGATATTGAGGCACTCGCGAGCCGCCTGCTGCTCATCGGCAAAGGCAAGCTGCTTTATGACGGCACCGTGCAGGGGCTGCGCAGCCGCTATGGCGGAAAAGTTGAGGCGCCGCAAGCTTCACAGCTGGAACAGGCATCCGCTTCAACGTCTGAACGGGGCCATTCTAACGACAGCCTGTCCATTGAAGACATTGTCGTGCAAATGTACAAGGAGTACGCACTATGATTAAACCTTACTACGCCGTACTCAGGTTGCGGCTCAGCAACGGGCTGCAATACCGTGCCGCCGCATACGCCGGCATCGGGACGCAGTTTTTTTTCGGCTTTATTTTCATTATGGTGTTTGAAGCCTTTTATGCCCAGACCAGTGCCGCCGCACCACAGATGAGCCTCTCCGAGGTTGTCGCCTATTGCTGGCTCAAGCAAGCGTTCCTTGCCTTCATCGTTTTATGGCTGCGAGACAATGAACTGTTTCAGCTCATTACAAGCGGCAATATTGCCTATGAGCTGTGCAGGCCCAGCGGCATTTACGGCCTCTGGTATGCCAAGCTGCTCGCCCAGCGGCTGTCCAGCGCTTTGCTTCGCTGCCTGCCGATATTGCTGGTCAGCGTCTTTCTGCCTCAGCCCTACAGGCTTGAGCTGCCGCCTGACTTTGCCGCCTTTTTCCTATTCGTCTGCTCGCTTATCATAGGGCTGTTTCTGATCGTGGCCATCTCCATGCTCATTTATATTTCCGTATTTATTACGATGTCTCCGGCCGGCTCCCTGCTGATGTTCAGCGTGTTTGGCGAGTTTTTCGCCGGCATGATTATTCCGGTGCCGCTTATGCCGGATTGGATGCAGCGGATCGTCTACGCTCTGCCCTTCCACTGGACCGTTGACTTCCCCTTTCGCGTCTACACTGGCAACATTTCCACGCTAGATGCCGGAACGGGACTGCTGTTTCAGCTGCTGTGGCTCGCTGCCCTTATTTTCCTTGGCAAAATCGCGATGAACAAGGCGCTGCGACGCGTCGTTGTACAAGGAGGCTGATGCGGCGATGACGCTTTATTTTAAATACATGCTGCTGCTGTTCAAAGCGCAAATGCAGTACCGCGCTTCTTTTCTGCTTCTCGTGCTTGGACAATGCTTAACGCCATTTACCGTATTTGCCGGGCTATATTTCATGTTCGAGCGTTTCGGGGAAATGAAAGGCTGGAGCTTTTACGAGGTGCTGCTGTGCTTTGCTGTGACGCATATGGCTTTCTCTATTACCGAATGCTTTGCACGCGGATTTGATATGTTCTCCTCGCTAGTCGTCAGCGGAGATTTCGACCGGCTGCTCGTTCGGCCGCGCGGCACCATTATTCAGGTGCTGGGCTCCAAATTTGAATTTTCTCGCGTCGGACGGCTGCTGCTCGGAATTGTGGTTCTCGTCTGGACGATCATGAATCTGGACATTCCATGGTCGCCGCTTAAAATAACGGCGCTCGTGCTGATGGAAGCAAGCGGCGTCATTATTTTTGCCAGCATCTTTATTTTGTGCGCTTCGTTCAGCTTCTGGACCGTGCAGGGACTGGAGATCGCTAATATTTTAACCGATGGCGGGCGGGAAATGACGCAATATCCGCTGAGCATCTACCATCGGCGCATTCAGCAATTTTTCACCTTCATTATCCCGTTCGGCTGTGCCAACTATTTGCCGCTGCAATACATACTCGGCCGCGAGGCAAGCCCGATGTATGCTTTTCTGCCGCTGGCAGGGCCGCTGTTTCTTGCACCCTGTCTGCTCATCTGGCAAATTGGCGTTCGGCGCTACCGCTCGACCGGGTCCTAGTGCTGCGGAATAAGCAGCTGGTTACTGAGCCGCCGGATAAATGCGATAGGCATCACGGCCAGCCGCGCCCGGTGCGTCCGGTACATTGACTGTATCAGCTGCTTCGGTTAATTGGGGAGCTGCACCATCCAGCTTGGACAATGTCCAACCGTAAGAAAGCACCGAGGCAAGCTGGTCAGCTTCAGCGTTCGTCAGCCAAGCATGGACCGATTCGCCTCCTGGCTCCAACAGAAGCTCCGCTTCTTGCTGAAAAGCAACTTTAATCCAGCTGTGAATGCCGCGAATCGTATTGTATTTTATTTGATAGCCCTCGTTCACAGCCTGTGCAAACAGCTCCGCATCGCTGCTGGCTAAAGCATTCAATAGGCTGTAGTCAAATTGAAAGGGGCTCGTATCTACGGGTAAATCGCCCTCATGCACCTTGCGAATCAATTGTTCATTCGTCCAGCCATAGGACTTAAGCGATTCCAGCAATAGCGCATCCCATTGCGATAGTTTAATAACCGTTCCTGTCTTTGCATCCATGTTATTCGTCTCCTTTATCTGTGCTAACGCTTGTCCTTATATGAGTAAAGAGATTGCCCCGACCATCACGAAGGAGGGGGGCAATCTCTTTCTATTATTTAGCTGCTGCGCCTGCTTGGTAGGCGTTCAAAAACTCTTTTACTTTTGCCGGATCAGCCTTCAGCTCAAGGCCTGTTTTCACAAGCGGGCTAAGCGTAGAAATAGCTTTAAATTTATTGCCGCCGTAATAGGCTAAAAACTCATCCTGATTGATCGAATAAAGCACCGCTTTTCTCAAATCTGCGCTTTCTGCAACCGGACGGTTTTTCGTATTAAACAGCAGGTACGAAGCCGCGTTGCTCGGAAGCGTCTGGAGCGCCAGCTTGCTGTCGCCCTTCACAATGTCAAACTTCGTTTCAGGCACGCTGTAATAAAGATGAATTTCGCCGCTGCGAAGTGCGGACAATGCACTATCGGCATCTTTAATAAAGCGAACTTTAATCGACGTAATTTTCGGCTCATGCTTCGTGCCTTTCATATAGCCAGGGTTTTTATAGAAGACAGCTTCATAGTCGTTTTTGTGAGCCAAGATGTAAGGTCCGCTTGTGTACAGCGTATTGTTGTACTGGCTGCCCTCGGTTACCGTGTTTTGGTCGCCGTAAGGAATATCCTTGTTCACATCGAATTTGGCTACATCGTACGTATTAATTTTTTCTACCTGCTTCTTGGATACGATACCCGCAGATTGGTGGGCCAAATAATTCAGCACTTGCGGGAATGGCACCGTTGTTGTCAGCTTCACAACCTGGTACTTGCCTTCCTTGCTATTTGCTTGTGCTTTATCCGACACGAGCTCGGAAATTTTGGCATCGAGCCCTTTTTCCAGTTCATTTTTCACATTACCGCTGCCGCTCGACAGCTTTACAGACTCAAGCGCTGCCGGGTCAGTGATCAGCTCGACATTTTTAATATGCTCGTGCAGGGTATACGTCCGGTGGTCAGGAACGGAATCTTTATTTTTGGCGCGATCCAGCGAGAAAATAACGTCGTCGGCGCCTACACGCTCGCCAGAATCGGCAACAAGCTTGTCTTTAATTTCCGCGAAATGAATATCATCACGCAAAATGAAATAATAATCGGAATTGCCTTCGGCAATCGCAAAATTATACGACAATGAGCCTTCCGCCGTCAGCTTGTCGTCATCGGTCAGGTTCAGCAGGCGCACGTATTGGTTCGTGTTGATAATGTTAATGGAGCCGTCATTGCCTTTAATCGGGTCAAGCGAAGTCAAGGTCGCCATGGCCGATTGCAGCACCAACGCTTCCGTATTGCGCTTGGATGCATCTTTAAAATCCAGCTCTTCCCACGGGAGCGATCTAGACTTCGATAGGCGAACGCTGTCCTTGTTCAGCACTTCCTGATTAAACGCTTGCGATTTAAGCGAGCTGTAAAGCGGAGCAATATAGGCGTTGTCAAAAACGAGCTTTTGCTCCAATTGTTTATACGTTTCTGTGTATTGATCCGGTGTTTGTGTGGAAGCCGTATCAATGAGGGCATCAATGTCCTTATCGCTCATAATGCTATAGTCACCGCCGGTTTTAAACAGCGAGCGAACCGCATAGTCCGGGTTTCCCGTTACTGTCGTCCAGCTCGACAACGCTATATCATAGTTGCCAGCATCCTGCTGTGCTTTAAACGTACCGTAATCGGCTTGAATGTTCAGCTTTACGTTAAAGCCGTTTTTCGCCAGCTGGTCACGTACAATGTTCAGATCAGCCTCATTGCTGCTCATTCCGAGCAATTCAATATCAACCGGCTTGCTGTCGACAACCGCCTCTGCGCCTTCCGTCGCTTGCGGCGTGCTGGCAGCCTCATCCTTCGTCGTCAATGTGCAGCCGCTCAGCATAATAGCCAAACTGAGCAGAATGAGTGAAAATAGCTTGCTTGTGTGTTTCATGTTTCTCTCTCCTCTTGTCTTTATTCTATAGTCTATAAGTTAACTCACATTCGTACATCGCCCATACATCGTTTCGTAACGTAGCTTTGGATAGAATATGAATGAGGTTACAGCAAATATAAAAGCAAATACAGCTGCAATTGCAGCTTTAGCACTGCCCTAATCCAGCTTCGGATCTAATGTATCCCGCAGGCCGTCGCCGAGAAAATTAAACGACAGCACGAGCGCAATAATCGCCAGCCCCGGATAAATCGCCGTATAGGCGTGGGTTTCCAGATAAGCACTGCCCAGCCGCAAAATATTGCCCCATTCCGGTATATGCGGCTCGACGCCCAAACCGAGGTAACTTAAGCTGCTCGTTGAAATAACGGCTGTGCCTATCGTAAGCGTCGATTTCACAATCATCGGAGCAATAGCGTTCGGCACAATATGCTTGAACAAAATAACGAAGTCTCCTGAGCCGAAAGCCCGCGCAGCCTGTACATATTCGAGCGTCGAAACGAGCAGCACATTCGCCCGCATCGTTCGGGCATAGGTCGGAATAGCGCCGATACTGAGCGCTAATATCAAATTAGTCGTGCTGGCGCCAAAAGCGGCAATGATCGCAATAGCCAGCAAAATGCCTGGAATGGCGTACAGCACATCGAGTGCACGCATGATGATGTTATCTGCATGGCGGCCGTAATAGCCGGACACCGCACCCAGCACACCGCCGATTAGGACGGGAATGAGCGTCGATAAAAAGCCGACAATCAGCGATATTCTAGCACCGAATACGATGCGTGAAAGCAAATCCCGGCCGAAATTGTCCGTCCCCAGCGGATAAGCGAGATTTGGATGCTGCAAAATCGCTCCATAATTATTATCGATAGCCATTCCATAATCAAAGATCAAATAGCTGGTGACCGACAAGGTCAGCAGGAACAAAATAAAGAGCAGTCCCAGCATCGACGTTGAGCTTCTGGACAGCCGCTCCACCACATCGCTAAGTCGTGAGCCGGATGTAAAGCTTCGATCCCGCAGCTTGGCGATAAGCAGCAAGCCGAGGAACAGCGCGAACAGATTGCCGCTCACTGCCGTTGCGATTAGAATCAAGGCGACCAACCACATCCAGCGCGGCAATTCCGCCTTGTCAGCGTATTTGGCAACGAGCAGCAGACTCGCAAGCTGGGCCAACGCCGAGATGAGAAGCAGCAGCATGCCAAGCAAAAATGTATTCGCCACATAAGGCTTGAACAAATTTAGAGCAGATACGGCGAGCACTAGCAACGTAGTTAGCAAGGTATAAACCGCAAGCGTATAAGCTGCGCTCTTCTTCCGTTTAATGAGCTGGAATGCTGCGGTGGCAATGAACACATTCGCCGTCGCCAGGCTGAGCAGCAGCACATAGCCGAGCGCTCTAGTCGAGCGGCGAAGCTCGCCGCCCCCTTTAAGCAAATCGCGCCGAATGAACGCCCATACCGCAAGCTGCAGCAGCGCAAAACCGAAATAGGCAGCGCTTAGGGCCAGTCCCCCCGGCTTGAACGAAGCGTCGGCAGGCGTATAGCTACTGAGCAGCAGTACAAGCGCCAAAGCCAGGGAGACAATGCCAGCGAAGCTGGACTGGCTGTACTCCAGGCTGGATTTTAATTTAAATCGAATTTGCTGCTTGTTTATGAAAACATTGGACACGGATAGCACCTGCTTTAGTATTGTTTCATTTTGGAGCGAATTCTCGGGTCAAAGAAGGCGTAAAGCAGATCCACAATGACGTTAATAACCGATATCGTAATTGCCGTGTAGACAACCCCGCCCATAATGGCCGGAATATCCGGAATAAACTGCTTGTCCACAATATAGCTCCCAATCCCGCTAATATTGAACACCTTCTCCGTCACTGCCGCCCCGCCAAGCATCGCGCCAAATTGCAGCCCAATCACCGTAATAATTGGAATGAGCGCATTGCCTACAGCATGCTTCCAAATGACCTGCCGGCGGGCCAGCCCTTTCGCTTTGGCGGTCGTAATATAATCCTCATGAATAACCTCCAGCGTCGAAGAGCGAGTCATGCGCGCAACAGCCGCCGTCAGACCTGTACCTAGAACAATGATCGGCATAATCGCCGACAGCGCATTTTGCGGATTATAAGTTGCTGGCAGCCAGGATAGCTTAATTGAAAAATTCAAAATAAAAATCAATCCTTGCCAGAAATTCGGAATCGACAGCCCTAGCAAAGCAATGAACATAAAGGTGTAGTCGAAAAAGGAGCCTGGCCTCGTTGCCGAAATAATGCCGATTGGCAAAGCAATCAATACGGCGATCAACGTCGATACGAAGGTGAGCGTCAGCGTAACCGGAAATTTGCCGGCAATAGCTGTCGTTACACTTTCATTGCCTGCGAAGGAACGGCCCAGATCAAAGGTCAATATGCCCTTAATCGTATTCCATAGCTGAACAAGATAAGGTTGATCCAGCCCATACAGCTGGTTAAACGCCGCAATTTGCTCCGCGGTAGCCGTTTCTCCCAATATGTTGGCTGCTGGATTCATTGGCGAAATATATAAAATCGTAAAAACTAAAAAGGCTACACCGAAAATAACAAATATCGCCATAATCAGACGCTCGGCAATATATTTCACATACGGGTTCGCATAAAGCGCCATAATGGCGTACATCAGCAGGCCAGGAATAAACGATAATACGAAAAATGCGGGCCGCTTGAGCAGGGAGTCAAACGTATCGCTGAACGTCAGCTTCCCTTGCGGCTCCTCCGATAGCCGTTCCAATACGCGGGCGGCAAGCTGCTCTTTAAATTTAGCGGCAGCGATTCGCCTCGCTTCCTGCTCCGTTTTGTGTGCGCCGGGCGTCTGACCGAAAAATTGCTGCTTGCGCTGCAACTGATCCAGCGCCTCCGCCAGCAGCTTGTCCATGCTGCCTGCTTGCAGCAGCTCTTGTCTCGTCTCTTCCTCAAGCCGGCGATAGCCAAACCGGGCTTTGTGATATACATAAACCGCGAATACGAATGCGGATACAGGTGCGCCTGCAATGAGCAGCAGCAGCCTGTAGGCTGGATGCTGAAGCATTTTACGATAGACAGCAGCCGTTAGGTCTGTGATGCCATTTCCAATTTTCAAGTCTTGCACCGTCAAGCCTGTCCGCTCCTTTTAATTCAGCATTTTAATTGCATTATTCCGATAGATATAGTAGATTTTATTTTAAGGAATACAAAATGTCAACATTCTACTAAATATGATTTGCACAGGTGACGATATGAAACCATTATTACAAGTCAATCATTTGTCCGTTTCCTTCTTTTCTCGTGATTCAGAGGTTGAGGCGGTACGCGGGGTAAGCTTCGAAGTGCATCCAGGGGAAACGCTCGGCATCGTAGGCGAATCGGGCAGCGGCAAAAGCGTAACCGCCCGCACGATCATGCGCTTGCTCCCTTCTCCCCCCTCCATCGTCAAAGGCGGCGAGGTGTTGTTTCAAGGCGATAATCTCGCTCATAAATCAGAGCACGAAATGGAGAAAATACGCGGCAAGGATATCGGCATGATTTTTCAGGACCCGATGTCTTCGCTCAATCCGACGATGCGTATCGGCCGGCAAATTGAAGAAAGCTTAATCAAGCATCGCAAGCTTGGCAAGCAGGAGGCCCGCAAAGCGGCAATTGAAATGCTGGATATGGTTGGAATAGCTGATAGCGAGTCCCGCTACTATCAATATCCCCATGAATTTTCCGGCGGCATGCGGCAGCGGGTGATGATTGCGATTGCCCTTGCCTGTAGGCCTTCGCTGCTCATCGCAGACGAGCCTACGACTTCACTGGATGTAACGATTCAGGCGCAAATTTTGCAGCAAATGAAGGAATTGCAGCAGCAGCTCGGAACGTCCATTATACTGATCACGCATGATTTGGGCGTTGTAGCGGGGATGTGCGACCGCGTAGTCGTCATGAAGGATGGAGAAATCGTGGAGAGCGGCACGACGGAGCAAATTTTCGCAAATCCGCAGCATCCTTATACGGTGAAGCTGCTTCACGCCCTGCCGCGTCTCGATGAAAAAAAGAAGCCTAAGCTGCAGCCGTTGCTAGCCCGTCCGGAGGACAATGTTCCGCTGCTGCAGGTGCGCTCGCTCAGGCAGCATTTTGACCTCGGCAAAGGCCAAATCGTTAAGGCCGTTAACAATGTGAGCTTTGATATTAAAGCTGGCGAGACGCTTGGCGTCGTTGGCGAATCAGGCAGCGGCAAGTCGACGACAGGCCGCACCATATTGCGGTTAAACGAAGCGACTGGCGGGGAAGTGCTGTACCGAGGCATCCCGCTCCAGCATTTAAACCGGGCCGAGATGAAGCAAATGCGGCGGCATATGGGCATTATTTTTCAAGACCCCTATGCTTCGCTTAACCCGCGCCTGCGCATTGTCGATATTATCGGCGAGGCGCTGGACGCTCATGGCCTAACGAAGGGCAAGGCAAACCGTCTCAAACGCGTAGAGGAACTGCTGGAATTGGTCGGGCTGAACGCCTCCCATGCCCTGCGCTATCCGCATGAGTTTTCCGGCGGGCAGCGGCAGCGCATTGGCATCGCCCGCACGCTGGCGGTCGAGCCGGAATTTATCGTCTGCGACGAGCCGCTGTCTGCCCTTGACGTCTCGATTCAGGCGCAAATTGTGAAGCTCTTGGAGGAGCTTCAACAGCGGCTTGGCCTGACTTACCTGTTTATCGCCCATGATCTATCCATGGTTAAGCATATTAGCGACCGGGTCGCGGTTATGTATAAGGGCAAAATCGTTGAGCTCGCTGAAAGCGAGGAGCTGTATTCGAATCCGCTCCATGCCTATACGAAGTCGCTGCTCGCAGCTATCCCGGTTCCTGATCCTGCGATTGAGTCGAAGAAGCGGCTGCTGCCGCATACGGAGGCAGCCAAAGCCGATCCGTACGGACTGGAGCATTCTTCCTTTATTGAAGTGAAGCCGGGACATTTTGTCGCCGTTGCAGGAGCTTAAGCTTCCGGATCAGCCTTAGCATAGGTTTATTAAATAAACAGCCAGCACTAGCCGAAAATAGACGGCAGGTGCTGGCTGTTTAGCGTTCTTTTTCATGGAAACGGGGCTGTGTCTCCATTTGGCATCCTGTGTGCAGGCAAGGTTAATGGATATTACCCGCGGCCTTCAGCCTCTCGGCAATGGCGGCAAAATCCTCAGCGGAAATGCCCGGCGCGAATTCCTCCTCCACCTCTGGATATTCCGGTACAGGCACGCCCTTCGGCAACCCATGAATAACCTCAAGCGGCTGCCCATCCTCTGGATGCGTGCCCTTCCAAATTTGGTCAATCGTTTTAAAATCATTATCGCTGTACGTATAAAGCTTCGTATGAACGCCTTTCTCCTCATACTTGCGCGCTTCATTGAATGCTTTGTTATTAAGAGAAGGAATTGGAATCAGCTTCGTCACATCGACGCCGGTCGCCACTTGCAGCGCTTTCGCATACGCCACGACATGGACACCGCCCCGTACGAGCAAATAGCCGACTACTTCACGCGCAGCCGGATGGGAGGTCATTTCATACACCTTCATTTTATGGGTTCTGGCGCCAACTTCCAGGAAGAAATTATGCAGCAAATCTTCGACCAAATTTCCGCTGTTGAATACATGCTCGCCCGTCCACGGCCGCCCCATTGAATCAACGGGCAATGCGCCTTGTCCGCCAGACAGGAAAGGAAGCGACATCCGCCAGTCCTTAACGGATTTCAGCGGCGATTCATCCGGCTTGCCCGGTGTCGTGGAGCCATGCAAGCAATGGTTAATCGCGTGGGAGACGAGCTCGACATGGCCTAGCTCCTCCGCCGTAATGCTCGTAACCAAATCATAAAACGGGCGCAGCTTCGTTTTCGAGCGAAAATTAAACGACTGGTACAAATAGTTGCTCAGCGTAGACATTTCGCCAAATTTTCCGCCCAGCAGCTCTTGCACCGCAGCCGCCGCGTTCGGCTCAGGCCGCCCGGCATTCGGAATTTCGATCAACACTTCATCCAAGCGTTTGAACATGCTTTACCCTCCATCATTGTCAGTATCAGACTTCTCTGACAGCGCCAATAAGTTGCGACGCTTTATTATTTGCTGGATCAGGGAACGATATCCGTAATGGAGAACAATGGGAGAATGAAGCTGGTTTTTTATGGCCCTTGTTTTCTAAACTCTGTCGGAGACAGGCCCGCTATTTTCTTGAATTGCTTTGAAAAATAAAACAGGTCATTAAAGCCCGCCTGCTCGGCGACCTCGCTAACGCTGAGCGTTGAATCGGCCAGCAGCTCCTTCGCTTTTTCGATTTTCAAACGAGCGATGTATTGAATCGGCGGCACGCCCATTTGCTCCTTGAACATTCTTATAAAATAGTTCGGATGCAGGCACGCCCGCTTTGCCAGGTCTTGAATGGTGATATCGCTGCCGCTATTCATATGGATATAGCTCAAAATTTCTGTCAGCCGCTGGGTGGCAGCCGCATTTTTCAAGCTGATGCTCTCCTCGCCCTGCTGCATAATGAACAATGAAAACAGCTCCAGCAGCTTCGCTTTTGCAAGCAGCCTGGCATAGATTGTCTGGTCGTTCGCATAAAACACCAGCTCGGCAAAAATCGTCCGTACCCGTTCCTGATCAGCAGCCGTGCACAGATAAGGCACATCCAGCAGCTTGAACAGGTTGATTTCCCCAACCTTGGCGCTGAAATGGCACCAATATTTGCGGTATGTGGCACTCCCCTCTATGACCGAATACGATTGGGGCACGCCCTCCGGCACCAGAATAAGCTCGCCTGGAGCAGGCGAATACTCCTCGTCCCCGATTTTGAGCCAGCCGCTGCCATGCTCGATGTAATAAAACTTGCTGTAATCCGGCGTAAAATCGAGATCCCGCCATTCGGTGCTGACCGTATTATGATGGGCGATAAATAGCTCCACCTGCATATGGGACAAATAATAGGCGAGCAAGGAATGAGCATTCATGGGGCAAACCCGCTTCCATGGTTAATTTTATACAAATAAAAGTTAGTGTCCCACATTCTTAATCCTGTTAACGCTTGCTAGAATAGCCATGTAGATTTCAAATCGGAAAGGACGGTAACAGAAACCATGAATAAACAAGAGTATTTGAACCAAATAGCCGCAACGATTGCGCAGGGCCCTTATCGTGACGATTGGCAATCTCTCGGCGCATTTGAGGTTCCGGCTTGGTATAAGCAAGCTAAATTCGGCATCTTCATTCACTGGGGCGTGTACGCCGTTCCGGCCTTCGGCAGCGAATGGTATCCGCGGAATATGTATATCCAGGGCAGCAAGGAATATGAGCACCATATTGCCACCTATGGCGAGCATAAAAACTTTGGTTATAAAGATTTTATCCCGATGTTCCAGGCTGAAAAATTCAACGCCGAAGAGTGGGCCGACCTGTTCCAGCGCTCGGGAGCGAAATATGTGATGCCCGTTGCGGAGCATCATGACGGCTTTCAAATGTACAAAAGCGCCATTTCCCGCTTTAACGCTTATGAAATGGGACCTAGACGGGATTTGCTGAATGAGATGAAAACCGCTTTCGAGCAAAAGGATTTGACCTTCTGCGTCTCGTCACACCGTGCAGAGCATTGGTTCTTCCTGTCGCATGGCAAGGAGTTTGAATCCGATATCCATGAACCGCTTGCGTGCGGCGACTTGTATTGGCCTTCTATGCCGGAGCCAGATCATCATAACTTGTATGAATCGCCACCGACGGATGAATATATGGAGGACTGGCTCATTCGCTGCTGCGAGCTGATCGATAATTATGAGCCGAAAGTTTTATATTTTGACTGGTGGATTCAGCATGCCTCGTTCAAGCCGTATTTGAAAAAGCTCGCAGCCTATTATTACAATAAATCCGCTGAGCTTGGCTTCGAGGGCATCATTAACTATAAGCATGACGCCTACATGCTCGGCAGCGCCGTTCCCGATGTGGAACGCGGACAATTCGCTGAGCTGAAACCGTATTACTGGCAGACCGATACGGCTGTTGCCCGAAACTCATGGAGCTACACGCCTAACAATGATTATAAGTCGCCGCTGGAGCTCATTCAAGATTTGGTCGATATCGTCAGCAAAAACGGCAATCTGCTGCTCAATGTTGGCCCGAAAGCCGATGGCACGATCCCGCAGGAGGATCAGGACATTTTGCTCGCGATCGGAGGATGGCTTGAGACGAACGGAGAGGCCATTTATGACACGAGCTACTGGCGCACTTATGGGGAAGGACCGACGAAGGTTGTAGAGGGACAATTTACGGACGGTAAAAGCAAAATTTTCACACCGCAGGATATCCGCTTTACCGTGAAGGGAAGCAGCCTGTATGCCACCGTACTCGTCTATCCAGAGGACGGCGAGGTTAAAATTACGTCGCTGAAGGAGAAATCCCACGATTTTCAAGGCATTATTCAGCAGATCGAAGTACTCGGCTTCGAGGAGCAGCCTGTATGGGAACGCACAGCAGAAGCACTCGTCGTGAAGACGAATGATGTTCGCAGCTCTTATCCGGTTGTGTTGAAGATTACAGTGGATTAATCAGATCAATGTATCCATTCGTCTAAAAAAAGCAAACCCACCAACAGCCGGATAAAGGCTAGCGGTGGGTTTTGCAGTTGACTCTTTTGCAAATGCTAAGGACTTTTTTGATCATCGACAATACAATCGTCCCTGTACACATAGGACATGGCTCACAGGTCGTATACAGCGTCAGTCCATTGTCCGCGATAAACCTTTTATTTTCAAGCTGGAGCATGTGGTTCCCCGCTCGTCCATTCCAATTATCCCTCCAAAAATTCACAGCAAAAAGCTTCACAGCGTAAACCATTCGTCCACTTTCTTCCGATCATAATCTAAAATCCAATCATTATACTGCTTATATATCCCCCGTAACGTCTCCACTTTTTCAGCGATAATGTCCAGTCCTCTGTCATCATAGAGATGAAAAATCGTTTTGTTCGTTTCATTAATGATATATATGTCCCCATCAATAATTGGCTCAAGACCAAGCGAACGATTTGCAATCGCCTCTAAAAGAGAATTAACGTTCAAATTTTGAAGCTTCACGCGGGCATAGTACCTTACCGTCACAATATCATCCGCATCATCCGGGCTCTTGTATCGATATTCCTGCTCTTGCTTTGATACTTCACTTATAGGAATGCCGCTAATATAATCATTGAAAGTCTTATACACATCTTTTTCAAAAAGAGTAACCGGGTGCTCGTCCCAGCTATCCATGAATAGCACAAAATAAATAAAATCCTCGTATCCATTAATCGCATTAAATAAAGCCAGCGCTCTGCTTTTGACTTTCTCAGCTCTAGCCGCAGCTTCACATATGTCTCCGCCCATTTCGAATCTAATGCCTACTGGCGCATTATAAAATATCGGGCTTTTTAAAGGCAGGCTCTTAAAATAATGCAGTAAGAAATGATCTAAATGTGAATCAAACGCCATCCCATCACCTCTTTCAAATCTGATCGTTCTCACCTTCGCCAGAAAACCATTGTATAATGAACACAGCTCTATTGAAACGCTTCAATATTTGCTTCGACATTAAAAATATGACCACTGCGAGGGAAAAAAGATGTTTGATCCAACCGTATTCGATAATTTGAAGGTTGCTTTTGAAAATCAGCTGTACGATCTGGATACGCTGGACGAAACGATTCAGATAACAGGCCGCAAAGATACGATGGAAATGTCCGTTATGGGACGAGCCTTCAGCCTTGCCTTCCACTTAACCGGGCAGGAAGCCGTAACCGCCGAGCTGCGGCTCGAAGCCTCATTGAAGGAGCTGGCCGCCGAGCTATTGGAGCTGCCGGGAGAGGCGCCCGGCTGCGAGCTGAGCTTGCTTTTTCATATGAGGGTGAAGGATTTCGAGCAGCAATGTCCGCAGATTGAAGCGGTATTCCAGCGGATTTGGCCGGAAAACCCTGTCCCTGTGCAGTCGCTCAGCTTTGTCTACTCAGAGGGGCAGGCGGAGCATCAGAACGAGATTAAGCTATCGTTCAAGCGCAAAATCAACGAGGAGCAAATGGAGGATATTCCGAGCTTGCTGGAGCATGTTCTGTTGACTTTGCGAGCGCTGGGCGAGGTTTCCGCTGCAAGCATAGAGGGAAAATAAGCGGCCCACCACATAACAGGCTAATCATTCCATAGTCAATATAGCGCATAGCAGCAAAAAGAAGAGCCCGCAGCCAATGCGGGCTCTTGCTCTTTGCACTATTTTCACAATCCATCGCTTATTTAATCAGATCTACAGCATCCTGCGGCACAAACGCATCGGTTCCGTTGTAAACGATGACGCCTTTAAGGGTCGTTTTCTTTCCGTTCAGGACGGCGATGTTTTTGTAAATTTGCAGCTCCAGCTTCTGGCTGCCCTTCGTCACGAGGATGGTTGGGTTTTTCGCATCCTTCAGGTTAAGCTCGTATTTCGCGCCTTTAGCCGTAAAAGCCTGCTTAGCCGGCACGAAGAGCTGCTTGCTGACCGCATCCAAATCAAGATCCAGCACGCGAGCCATATACTTCGCAATATCGGTATTGTCGATGACGCCAAATGGCCGGTCATTATTCGGAGCATATGTGTACAGCACCACATCTCCGCCGGTGTGTCCGCCAGTTGTCCAGCCAATACCTGCACGCTTGCTGATCATAGGGCCTACTGCATAATTCATTCTGCCCGGCTCCGCAGCTTTAATCGCCGCCATTTCCTCCGTCGTCAAATCCGAAATGCCATAATATTGCTGAAGCACAGATTTAATGTTCGTTCTCTTCGCATCCAGCTTCGCCTCCAAGCCCTCACCCGTCAGCTTCGCTTTCTTCAGCGGGCCAATGAAGGTGGACAACGGCTCCTTATCGTAGGTGCCTGTCGTTGCGGCGCTGCCGATCGTCAAACCGCCATTGCCATGGTCCGTTACAGCAACAACGGCTGTCTGCTTGTCCTTTTTCGCAAAATCCAACGCTACTTTAACCGCATTATCAAAGGCCAGCACATCGCTGATAATACCGATTGGATCGTTGGCATGAGCTGCCCAATCCACCTTGCTGCCCTCTACCATGAGGAAAAAGCCGTCTTTATCCTTGGAAAGAATGTCGATCGCTTTTTGCGTCATGTCGGCGAGACTTGGCTGCTTAGCGGGATCACGGTCCATATCATAGGACAGGCCTGCCGGAGCAAACATGCCCCATAGCTTGCCCGATTTGGAGGCCTTCATCGCCGCTGGCGTCGTGACATAGTCGTAACCGAGCGCTTTAATGGAGGAAACCAAATTTTCGCCATCGCTGCGGCCGGACGGAACCAAATAATCGCTGCCGCCGCCTAATACAACATCGACCTGATTATATACCTGCTGCTTGCTTAGGGCATCGTAGTTTTTACGGTCTGGATAGTGAGCGGTAAAATCAGCCGGAGTCGCATGCATAATTTCCGAGGTTGCAATGATGCCCGTCGCTTTTCCCGCAAGCTTGGAAGCTTCCAGCACAGAAGCAACCGGCTTTCTCTCATCGCCCGGGGCGATAGCCTTTTGGCCCGGCATCGTAGCCTTGTCTGGCAAAACGCCAACAAACCCCGTATGCGATTTATGTCCAGTAGCAAAAGCGGTGCCCGCAGGAGCAGAATCCGCAATCGGCGCATCTGCCGAGTGGGTGCGGACCATGCCGCTCGCCATTTGATCAAGCGTTAAGGAAGAGCCTTTATACCATCTGGCGAGCGCCGTTGCATCATTTGCCATGCCGTCAGGAATGAGAATGATCACATTTTTGATTGGCGATTGCTCATCCTCTGCGCTCACTCCGCTGTTTCCCCCTACAGTTGTTACTGCCACAATAGTCGCGACTGCCAGTGCTACCTTGGCTGCACGAGCATGGAACCTCTTTAACATGTACATCCTCCTATTAACTAGATTGGATAATGCTTCAACACAACTAGTTTATAAGAGAATTGATAGGGGAATGTAAAGGTCACTTTGATTATTTGTAAATTTGCAACAATTACCCATATTTAGTTTATCGCTTGAATCCTTAGATACATGCGTTTTTTCTACTTTATTCAGCTTTATTCAACAAAACATTTTGATAAATTCAATAAAACATCTTCCCTATTCATTATTTTCCATGGTAGTATTATACTATTGAGCAAAAAGACCTATTTTATCTTCTATGCAGAGTGAGTACATAGTCTTATTGTTTTAGGTCCTATGCACAATATGCAATTGTTTGGCAAACAGAGAATAGATAAGGGAGAGAGTTATGATGATTGGCAACATGGCAAGCAAACGTATTTCAGTCGCACTTGTTTTTGCAATGGTCTTATCGATTTTTTCCACGAACTATATCGCCTTTGGCGCAGAGGCAGCCGCCTCCTCCGTGTCGTTCACAGACATCGAGAAATCTTATGCTAAAGATGAAGTAACCGCTCTAGTAGAAAAAGGCATTCTCGGCGGTTATGGCGACGGCAGCTTTAAGCCTTCGAACTCTATTACTCGCGCGGAACTAGCTAAAGTGCTTGTGCTTGCTCTAGGCAAAGAGCAGGATGCTGCAAGCGCCGCATCTTTCAAAGATGTGGCCAGCAACAGCTGGTATAACGGCTATGTTGGCGCACTTGTGAAATCCGGCATTACGCAAGGCATTTCCGCCGACCAATTTGCTCCGAACAAAACCGTTACACGCGAAGAGCTCGCCGTATTCTTTGTTCGCGCCTTCGGCTTGGAGCAAGCTGCTAAAGCGGTGCCGCTGGATGAGAAGCTCTCGGATCTCTCCACTGTATCGGCATGGGCGAAAAGCTCCGTTTCCTTCGCCTACCAAATCGGCTTCATTAAAGGCGTAGCCAATGCAGACGGTACAACTCGCTTCAATCCTTCGGGCGTAGCAGATCGTCAAGCGCTAGCTCGTCTAGCCTACGAATTCGTCTTCAACAAATCGTCCTATGAGCTGGCAGCCGCTTCGCTCGGTGCAACTGCTACACCAGCACCGTCTGCTACCCCGACTCCAACAAACCCGCCGAAGTCATCAGACAGCAGCAGCGGTGGTGGAAACAATGGTGGAAATAACGGTGGAAATAACGGTGGAAATAATGGCGGATCGACGAGCACTTCCATTAATTCCGCAGGTGAGCACACGCTGGGTGCGGTGACTGGCGATGTCCGCATCTACGCTGCCAATGTTACCCTTAAAAACACAACGATTTCGGGTAATCTGTACTTGGAAACTAGCATCGGCAATGGCGATGTAACGCTCCAGAACGTTACCGTTAGCGGATCGACGACCATTAATGGTGGCGGCCCTAACAGTATTCACGTACAAAACTCCACTCTGGCAACCGTCATTGTAGACAAGCAAGATGGAAGCATTCGTCTCGTATTGGAAAATGGAACCGATGTTCAGCAGGTTGCGATTCGCTCTGGCGCTATTATCGAAACACAGCCAGGGGTTGGACAAGTTGGAAACATCAACATCTCAAGCAACGTTCCACATAACGCACAAGTTTCGTTAAACGGCGTATTTAATTCGGTTTCCGTCTATGCTGAACAAGCAGCCATCACGCTAGGCGAGAACGGCTCTATCGGTCAGCTGGATGTATTCGCAAGCGCACTGAATACCGTTTTCCACCTGGAACATGGCTCTAACGTTGCAAATGCCGTACTTGATGCGATCGTTTCCTTCCTTGGACAAGGCTCGATTACTGATGCAGTGGTCAATGCAGACGGCGTAGACTTCAGCTCGCTGCCAAGCCAGCCAAACCTGCAAGCCGATCCTGCGGTTTCCAGCATCATTGCTGAACCTGCTCTAGGCTTTGAGCTTTCAGCGATTGGAGCAACACGTCAAATCGTTGCGACAGGCGTGAAATACACAGCTAACGCTAAAGATATTACGACTCATTCCAACTGGACCAGTTCAGATGCTTCTGTAGCTGAAGTTGTATATGGCAAGGTTAAAGCGGTTGGCGAAGGTACGACCTTCATTACAGCAACCTATGGCTTGTACAATGTGCAGGTTCCTGTAACGGTAGCCGTTTATGAGCAAGGATACCCGACGATTTCGGCGGTACAAGTGACGAACGGCGCAGTTGATGTTGCTTTTGATCAGCAAGTGGATGATGTGAGCCTGTCTGATTTCGCAATTTCCGCAACGCTGAACGGTGCAGCTTATGAGCTGAGCGGCTTGCAATATGCGAATGGCAAAATCACCTTTAATCCGGTTCAAAGCTATGGCTCCACGCTGTACGTACATGTGGAAGCGAATGAAGCCAAAACCAAGTTCGCAGGCAGCCAAAGCGGTTCGGTTAAACTGACAGGCTTCGGCGGTACCATCATTGATGTTGCCCGTAATCCTGTAGCTAACCTGACGATTGAGTTCCGCAAAGGCCTCGGCGCTACAAGTGGCCCTGTTGTTGGAACAGCTGTAACCGATGCTAACGGAAGATATTACATTTATTTGGCTCCTGGCATTTACACAGGTGAGCTGGGCGGCGTAGGCACGCCATATGTAACGACCTATATGACTGCTGTATCGGCAGTAAATGTAAATAACCAAAATGAAAACCAGACTGCAATCGGCATCCCGTCCGAAAATGAAACGCGTATCGTATTAACATGGGGCAAGGACCCTGCCGATCTGGATTCGCATCTAATTGGACCAGCTGCACAAGGCGGATTCTTCCACACTTGGTATGCGGATAAAGCTTATTATTATAACAATTCCAAAATTGCTGATCTGGATCTAGATGACACATCGTCTTATGGACCAGAAACAACAACGATCCGTAAAGATACAAACGGCACGTATACTTTCTATGTGCATCACTACTCCGGAGCAAGCACAATTTCGGCTTCCGGTGCCAAAATTGAAGTGTACCGTGGTTCTTCCCCTACACCAATTAAAGTGTACGAAGTGCCAACCGATAGAGGAAACGAGCGTTATTGGACGGTATTCACAATGACTATCACGGACGGTCAAATCACGTTCACGGATGTTAATACATTCTCGAATACGAATCCTGTAGGTGGCTTGAACCTTGTCAACAACGGTCAAAGACCTTCTGAAGAACCCGTGCAAGAAGAAGAGCCAGAACAACAACCGGAGCAGGAGCAACAACTCGAACAACAGCCTGATCCACAAACAGCACCTTAATAGGTTGCATAAAAAATAGCGCAGCGGCATCGCCATATACTTCCGGCATACGCTGGGCAACCAACAAAAACAGCATGACCGCTGAATCGGTCATGCTGTTTTTCTTTTTCAACTATAGGCTTGCTCCACCCGCTTACCCGTTACGGCTCTTTGGCAAACGCGTCGCCCACCAAACCCACCAAATCAGCACTAAATACCAAACAATCCAATTCCCCGTCTTCCTTCTCACAGAAGGTACGAACAGCAGCAGCGCAAATATCCACTCCACTATACCTGTCGCATAAATGATTTCAAGCCGCAATGGAACAAAATCAGGCAGCATCTCGGCAAAGCCCTGCGCCTCCCGAAAATGTTAAAACCCCGCAACCACAAATAATAAAGCAAATAATACACAGCCAATGAATCTGGCTGCCGTTGTTCGCTGCTGTCGAATATTCCGTCACACTCCTTCCAATTGCTTTTATTATCTATTACCCCTATTCCTTTTCATACATAAAAGGGTAAGCTTTTAGCCAAATTATGACTTGGAGAGCTTTGGCGACTGGCGTGATCCCTTACCTAGCCGCACTCCGATCCTATTCAAGGAGGGTGGCACTGGCATGTTTTTCAACCATACAAAATCAGGTGGCTTGAATCAGCCGAAGGGCGGCTCTCCCCGGAAGAAGCATAAGGAACAACCGTTCAGCCCTTCGCTCAAATCCAATATAGATACGTTTACTAAGCTGCTTGGTCACAGCTCTGATCTCGAAATTAAGTCTTTTGCAAGCGACTTGGCTCCAGAGATTACGATGTCGCTCGTCTATTTGAGCGAAATGGTCAATGAGGCGACGTTAAATGAATCCGTCCTGCGCCCCTTAATGGAGGAAGATAAACAAGCGGAGGAGCGCAGCAACGCTTTAATTCATTTGATTAAGGAACAGATTATACAGGTCGGCTCGACTTATTGCACCGATTCCATAGAAGAAGCGATCGATATGCTGCTGAATGGTTACTGTCTCCTGCTTGTCCAGGAAGCGAGCAGCGGGCTGATGATTAATGTCAGCAGCAAAGAAGGCAGAACAGTCAGTGAGCCGACTACCCAAACCGTGCTGCGCGGGCCACAGCAAAGCTTCAATGAAATCTTGAGTACAAATATTAATCTGATGCGCCAAATCATTAAGTCGCCGGACTTGCATATCGAATCGATGGTTGTTGGCAGCCAAACACGTACGCAAATTGCGATGCTGTATTTGAACGGCGTCGCTTCAGCAGAAGCTGTAAAGACCATTCGTGAACGCCTTGAGGCTATTGAAGTCAGCGGCATTCTTGAAAGCGGCTATATCGAAGCGCTCATTCAGGAAAAACGATATACCCCCTTCCCAACGCTGATGAACACCGAGCGTCCAGATGCGGTTGCCGGGGGCATATTGGAGGGACAAATTGCGATTGTTGTAGATGGCACGCCATTCGTGCTGCTTGCGCCGGTCACGCTGTTTCAATTTTTCCAGACACCGGAAGACTATTACCACCGCTTTGATATCGCTACCTTCCTGCGGCTGATTCGTTTCGTATCTTTTCTCATTTCCATGCTGCTGCCAGCCCTATATATTGCCGTGACAACATTCCATCAGGAAATGCTGCCAACTACACTGCTCATCACGCTTGCTGCCCAGCGGGAGGGCATTCCGTTTCCGGGGCTGGTCGAGGCGCTGATTATGGAGATGACCTTTGAAGTATTGCGTGAAGCAGGCGTACGGATGCCACGAGCTATTGGTCCAGCCATTTCCATCGTAGGCGCACTCGTCTTAGGACAAGCCGCCGTAGATGCCGGAATCGTATCCGCCGGCATGGTCATGGTCGTGTCCTTCACCGCCATATCCAGCTTTGTCATTCCGCAGTTCAATATTGCGATTTCCGCTAGGCTCATTCGCTTCACGTTCATGCTGCTCGCTGGCGTGTTCGGCTTTATGGGCATTGTCGCCGGATTTATGGCGATGCTCATCCATTTGGCTGGACTTGAATCGTTTGGCGTTCCGTATATGACGCCGCTTGCTCCCTTCAATTGGTCGGCCATGAAGGATACGTTCATTCGCGCACCCCATAAAGCTCTGCTGAAACGAGAAGCTACGAACAAAATTAATCGCACTAGCAAGGCCGAATAAAGCTTAGCTGCCCAAATCTAGTCGAGAGCCCGCGGTTGTACAAGCGGCGTACGCTGAAAGGAGGAATCCGCATATGTATCGCCTGCTTACTCGCATCGTAGGCTCTTTGCTCATATTCATGCTGCTGGGAGGCTGCTGGAATCGCGTTGAAATGAATGAAATCGGCATTATTTCTGCCACGGCAGTAGATTGGGAAAAAGGGAAATGGATTGTATCTTACCAGATGGTCATCCCGCAGGCCATTTCCTCTCAAGGCAATAGCGCTGCTACGGGCGATGCCCCGGTGAACGTATTTTCGACCGAGGCAGATAGCATTCGCAAAGCCATCGGCGATGCCAGCCGCGAAATGTCGCGCAAGCTTTATTTTGCCCATAATCAAATCATTGTCATTAGCGAGACGGTCGCGAAGAAGGGAATCTCGCCGCTGATGGAAATCTATATGCGCAACACCGATGCCCGCGAAACGGTGTCGATGTTCATTGCCAAGGGCAAAGCGCGCAAGCTCATTGAGCAGCTGCTCCCTGTGGAGAAAATTCCCGGTACCGCTGTCCAGCGTCTGGTCGAAAACGAAGCTGCAAGCAGCTCCGTCTATCCCGATATGACAATGTATCGCATTTTACTCGAGCTGCTTGGCCCTACGCAGGCAACCGGCATTCCTGAGCTGGAAATTTCCGGTTCCAAGCAGCCTCTCAGTTCCGTAAGCTCCCTGCAGAACACCTATACCCGAGCAAAAATCAAGCTGGGAGACCTTGGCGTTATTTCCGGTGACAAGCTGGCCGGTTGGCTCACACCGGATGAAGCGGCCGGCGTCATGTGGCTGTCCGATCAGGTCAAGCGGACGACCATTAGCTTTGATTGCAGAGGTCAGGGGAGCAAAAAGGATTCCTCCGTTATTATAGGGGGAGCCTCCACCACGGTGAAGCCGGAGCAGCGGGCCGATGGAAGATGGGTCATGAATGTAAGTGTCAAAGCTAATGGGACACTCCTTGAATATACTTGCCCGAACGATCTTCAGCAGCCGGGGCTGTTAAAGCAGGAGGAGCTAAGAATCGCCGAAGAAATTAAACGAGGGATGGAAACGAGCTGGAAGGCGGCAAGCCGTCTGAAGACGGATATCGTCGGATTCGGCAAAGCCATAAGCATGAAATATCCGCAGCAGTGGAAGCAAATACAGAAGGATTGGAATGAGGAATTTCCCGAGACGGTGCTGAATTTGGATGTCAAATTCAAGCTTGCCCGCATTGGGTTCAGCAACTTTACCTTCAAAGAGGCGCAATCAAAAACGAGAAAATAGCGACGCCAGATTTGCACGCGCAGCCTGCGCTGCATACTAATACACGCTCGAAGGAGGGGTAAAATGCGATGGCGAAGGCACCCAAAATAGGCAAGTTTCAGCTTGCCATCATGATTTTGCTTTTCCAGATCGGCAGCACCCCCCTCTTCGAGCTGGGCGTAGATGCGAAGCAGGATTCATGGCTTGCGATGGCGCTCGGGGCAGTGATTGGCGGGATTTTTCTCTGGATGCTGCTGCGCATTCAAACTCGGTCCCCAGACGCTGACATGCCAGAGCTCTATAAGCAGCTGTTTGGCAAATGGCTGGGTTTTACGCTTGCTGTGCCGCAGGCACTTATATTTGCCTATGAATCGATGCGAAACGTCCGCGATTTTGGCGAGCTGACCGTCATGACCATTTTGAACAAAACGCCGCAATGGAGCATTATGCTGCTCATCATTTTATTGTCCTTATATGCGATTTGGAAAGGAGTCGAGGTATTTTTTCGGCTGGTGGAGCTGCTGTTTCCGATCGTATTTTTCAGCTATATTCTGCTTATCGCGCTGCTTATTCAGACCGGACTGCCGGACTATCACCGCCTGCTGCCAATTATGAGTGATGGCCTAGCGCCGATTTTCAAAGCGGCCGTGCCGGATATCGTCGCGTTTCCATTCGCACAGATGCTAACGATGTTAATGTTCTGGAAATATGTAAAGCCGATTGCCTCAAGGCTTCGCACCACCTACAGCGCTTATACGATCGTCTCCCTATTTCTGGTTTTCATGAATATGCTCATTATGTCCGTGCTCGGCCCTGCGCTCTCAGGCTACAGCATGATGCCTTTTCTTGAAGCCGTCCAGCTCATTCGCATTGCTGACTTTCTGGAACGGCTCGATGTAGTCGTAACGATTCTGCTTATTATCGGGCTGTTCGTCAAGCTGTCGCTGCTTTTTATGGCCGCCGTTCTGGCGCTCAGCTCACTGCTGAAAATTCCGTACCGCAAATGCGCGATTATCGTCGCAGTATTGATTTACAGCGCCTCCTTTGCCGAACCGAACAATACGGTTCATCTGTGGATTGGGCTGAAATATACGGTAAGGTACGTAACTCCTGTGCAAATAGCCATTCTGTTTATCGCCTTCCTGCTCGGCTTTTTTCGCAAAGCCAAACCTGCCAGCCGCACGCAATAGGGTCGGTATCTACTTTCAAATGAAAATCCTGTATAATAGTGTCAACTATCTTCACATGAGGGGAGTGGACACTATCGTACAAACGCTGCTGCAGCTGACAATCCGCGATATTTTACAACGGCCGCTGTTCCAGAAAGCCGAGGTGCTCGCAAGTGAAGATGCCTTAAACCGCACCGTCAGATGGGTCCACATTATGGAGGTCATTCAAGCTGGCCAGCTTTTAAGCGGCGGCGAGCTGATTTTGACGACAGGCATCGGCTGGCAGGAGGATGAAGAACGAAGCCTGATTTTTCTACAGCAATTGCTCGATTCCGGCGCATCTGGGCTGTGCATTGAGCTGGTCACTTATACTTCCAGACCGCCGGCACGGATGCTGGAGCTGGCAAAACGCGAGCATTTCCCCATTCTCCTCTTCCACGAGCAAGTCCGCTACATTGATATCACTCAGGATCTTCATGCCCACTTCATTAATCAGCATCATAAAATGGTGTCCGAACTGGAGACGTTATCCAGGCAGCTCGGACAGCTGCTCTTGTCCGGCAAGGGCCTGAGGCCCCTTCTGGAGCTGCTTCAGCAAACAACGGGTGCGCAGGTCGCTTTTTTTCCCTTGAATGCCGAAGCCCAGTTTGTCCCCTTCATGACGAAAGCGAAAGCCGACAAATTTTACGAGCGGTGGATTTACAATGAAATGTTCCCCGCTCCGCTGCTGAGCCAGCAGCTTGCTCATCGGCCCATTGTGGCGCTCGGCCATCTATTCGCTGATTTGCTCATTCACGCGAGGCAGGAGCTGACTGAATTTCAAATTCTTGCGCTGGATCGCTGTGCGACTGCGGTAGCCCAGGAAATGATGCGCACCCAATATACCGAGGAGAAACGCCGCTACCAAGACGATCTCTGGCTTGGCGACTGGCTTTCCGGCAAACATGGCCTAACCGAAATCAACGATTATATTCGCCGTATTAAACCGTCTGCCAAGCTTGGCAGCGTAGCGGTATGTGTGTTTCAGCTGGAAGCCTCGCACATGGAAGCGGCGGATTTTGAATCGCTGCTGCTCCAGCGCTACCGGGTGGCGCGGGCGATTTTTGAGGGGGAGGGCTTTTATTTGCTCCCGCTGCTGCTGCAAGGGCAAATTGTGTTTATTTTGCTGGATCAGCTGGAGCGCCAAAAATGGAAGGAGCGCCTGCTGCAAGCAGTTGAGCGGCTGCGCAAGACGGAGATGAAGCAGGAGCCGGCGCTCTTCTCCGGGCTTTGGGGCATTGGCAAGCTGGCCGCACAGGTCGACCAAGCAGCGGAAAGCTATGCAGCAGCCAAAGAGACGCTTGCTATACAACGGGATGCCGGGCCGCTGCCAGCCCCCTTTTTCGACGAGCTGCATACGTACAAAATCATTTCCGCGCTGAAAAAAAGCGGGATGCTGGATGAACTGATCCGCGAATACATTGAGCCGCTTGTCTCCTATGACAAGGAAAAACACGGCCAGCTGCTGCTGACGCTGAAAACCTATTTAATCCGCTCCGGCTCCAAGCAGGATACAGCCCGCGAGCTGTTCATCGCCCGGCAGACGCTGTATCATCGCCTTGATAAAATCATTGCGCTGCTGGGCGAAGATTTTATGAACGCCGATAAGCGGCTCGCCATTGAGCTCGCAGTGAACGCCTATGAATATACGCGCGGGGCCATCCGCTAAGGGGGCAGCGGATGGCGAGGATTACGCTGATGGCGCAGCGCCTGGGCTGGAAGAGGATGCAGCAGCCGATGCCCGGGCCTGCGCCAGCTGCTTGATCAGCAAATTGGTTAAATATTTGCGCGCTTCGGCAGTAAGCAGCTGAACCGTTGCGGCTTCTCCGCCCGGATGCTGGAGCGTTACCGTCGCTCCGCTCAAATTTTCCTCAATGTGGATAAATTTAAACTGCCTGACCATATAGCCGTCCAGCTTCGCCTTCTCCTCCAAAACCTGCTGATATTCCGACACTTCGATCCCTCCTTGCTATCATTGAACCGTCTATTTGCTGCTTATGCCGACCGCTTTATAAGAAGCAGCGGGCAGCTCCCCCTGCACGGGCTGTTTGTAGGGCGCACGCTTCACATATTGTCCGGCGCCTGCCCGTCCGACGAAGGCTAGATCGCGAATGACAAACTCGCCGCGAGAGAGCACGCTGACCGGGGCTCCCGTTACAGCTATCCCTTCAAACGGATTATAGTCCACATTCATATGATGCGCTGCTTCCGAGATTACCCTCTGGATCGTCGGGTCGAAAATCACAATGTCGGCATCGCTGCCTACCGCAATCGTGCCCTTGCGTGGAAACAGCCCGAACAGCTTCGCGCTGCGCGTCGAGACGAGATCGACAAACTGGTTCAGCGTCAATCGCCCTTTCCCCACGCCTTCGGAATAAAGCAGCGAGAAGCGGTCTTCGATGACCGGCCCGCCATTCGGAATTTTGCTGAAATCTTCGCGTCCAAGCTCTTTTTGCCCGCTGAAATTAAAGGAGCATTGGTCCGAGCCGATCGTTTGCAGCCCGCCTGTGCGCAGCGCATTCCACAAGACGTCCTGATGCCGGGCCTCGCGCAGCGGGGGCGACCATACGTACTTGGCTCCCTCAAAATCCGGCAGCTCCAAATACGATTGGTCGAGCAGCAAATATTGCGGACAGGTTTCGCCCCAGACGTCGAAGCCCTGCTCCCTCGCTTCAGCAATCGCTTTTACCGCCTCCTCGCAGGTGACATGCACGACGTACAGCCTCGCTCCCGTCAATCCTGCAAGCTTTGCCGCTCTTCCTGTCGCCTCTCCCTCCAGCATGGATGGTCGGGTCAGCGCATGATAGATCGGCTCCGTATGCCCTTCCGCCAATGCCTTGGCAACGAGATAGTCGATAACATCGCCGTTCTCGGCATGCACCATAACCATCGCTCCCAGCTCGCTTGCCGTCAGCATCGTTCGGTAGAGCGTGCCGTCGTCGGCTTGGAAAACATTTTTGTAAGCCATAAATACCTTGAACGACGTAATGCCCTCCGTGTGGACAATATCCGGCAGCTCGGCCAGCACCGCATCGTTAATTTCGCCAATCATCAGATGGAAGCCGTAGTCGATGGCCGACTTTCCAGCCGATTTCGCGTGCCACTTCTGAATTGAATCCGCCAGCGGCTTGCCTTTATCCGTCAGGCAAAAATCAATAATCGTCGTCGTTCCGCCAAACGCAGCAGCAATCGTCCCCGTCTCAAAATTATCCGCCGTCACCGTACCGCCGAAAGGCATATCCAGATGCGTATGCGGATCAATGCCTCCGGGAAACAAATATTTTCCAGACACATCGATGATTTCCGCGCCGATAGCCGCACCAGCAGCTTCCAGCCCCGTCCCGATAGCCTGGATGATGCCCCCCTCAATCAGCACATCCGCCTGATACGTGTCCGCAGCCGTTACAATCGTTCCATTTCGAATGAGTTTCGCCATCTTCTCCATCTGCTACACCGCCTCTCTCGCACTTGATTTGGCATTCCCTTCGCTGCCGCCCATGCCCGCTATCGCTTGCTGGCGCTCATTCCATGACATCGGCAGCTCGGAAGACGGCACCTCGACCATTGAGATTGCTCCTTCCACTGGGCAAACGATGGAGCATAAATTGCAGCCGACGCAATCCTCTTCCCTCACCTTCAAGAAAGCACGCCCGCCTTCGTCCGTATGCCGCTCGATGCATTGATGCGAGGTATCCTCGCAGGCGATATGGCATTTGTTGCATACGATACATTCTTCCTCATGAATGCGGGCAACGACTTGATAATTCAAATCGAGATCGCCCCAGTCCGAATAGCGGGACACCGATTTGCCGATCAGCTCCATCGCCGACGATAATCCCTTGTCATCCAAGTAATTGTTCAAGCCGTCGATCATGTCCTCGACAATGCTGAAGCCATGATGCATCGCTGCCGTACACACTTGAACGCCCGTTGCGCCCATAAGCATAAATTCAACCGCATCGCGCCAATTCGAGATGCCGCCGATTCCCGAAATCGGAATGTTCACCTGCGGATTACGAGCGCATTCCGCGACCATGTTCAGCGCAATTGGCTTCACTGCCGGGCCGCAATAGCCGCCATGCGCCCCCTTCCCGCCCACATGCGGAATCGTCAGCCAAGAATCCAGATCGACGCCAGCGAGCGAGTTAATCGTGTTAATTAAGGAAATGGCATCCGCCCCGCCCCGCGTCGCCGCCTTTGCAGTCGCCGTTATATCGGTAATATTGGGCGTCAGCTTGACGATAACCGGCGTCCGCGCTGCCTCCTTCGCCCACATCGTCTGCGCTTCGACCAGATCCGGCTGCTGCCCGGAAGCAGCCCCCATGCCGCGCTCCGCCATCCCATGCGGACAGCCAAAGTTCAGCTCAAGTCCATCTACGCCGACCGCCTCGACCTTTTTGACGATTTCATGCCATTTCTCGCGGCTTGGCTCGACCATCAGCGAAGCGATGACAGCATGATTCGGGAATCTCTTTTTTGTCTCATAGATTTCCTTTAAGTTGACCTCCAGCGGACGATCCGTAATCAGCTCAATATTGTTGAAGCCCGCAACCCGCTGCCCGTTGAAATGTACGGCGGCAAAGCGCGAGGACGTATTGATAATGGGATCGCCCAGCGTCTTCCACACTGCGCCGCCCCAGCCTGCCTCGAATGCGCGCTGCACCTGGTAGCCCGTATTGGTAGGCGGCGCAGATGCCAGCCAGAAAGGATTTGGAGAGGCAATACCCGCTAGATTAATGCGTAAATCAGCCATTGTCGTTTCCCTCCTTATGCCTTCGATAAGATGCGAATTTGTACAGCTGCGTTTATAGCAGCTTGGCATTGATTGATGAGCCTGCTGCCTTGTCGTTCCCATGCAACAGTCACGTACGGGATTTCACCGCATGCGGAGCCGACCCGGCCAATTTTGACGCTGCTTTCCTTATGCCGGCTCCTCCTGCAGCTTGATTAACTGCTTATAAATAGCATAAGCTGCCTTCTTGCCCTGCTGGGCGGCCGAGACGACCATCGCTTCTCCTTGGCCTTCACCGAAAATAACGTCCCCAGCGGCAAAAATTTGCGGATCGGACGTTTGATAGCTGCTCTCGTCTACCGTTACAATGCCGCGTGTATGCGCGATGCCTAGCTGCTCGATCAATGGCAGATGGCGCGTTTGTCCAATTGCTAAAACAACAGCATCCACTTCCAGCCTGAACGTCGAGCCGGGAATCGGTACGGGACGCGCCCGCCCTTCTTCCGTTTCCTCCAGCTCCATCATGAGGCATTCGAGTGCCGTCACTTGCCCCTTGGCATTCCCGATAATGCGAGCCGGTGC
Organism: Paenibacillus sp. JT22N15; assembly: GCF_059383755.1. NCBI lineage: Bacteria > Bacillati > Bacillota > Bacilli > Caryophanales > Paenibacillaceae > Paenibacillus > Paenibacillus sp. JT22N15. The sequence continues at coordinate 254,944 of NZ_JBXENV010000002.1, forward strand.
TGTCAGCCATTGAAATTCAACGCCATCCTGCTTGGCGAAGTCATATTCGAACGCATAGGCCGTCATTTCGGCGGCGCTGCGGCGGTAGACGATTTTCACATTCATGGCGCCAAGTCGTACCGAGCAGGTCGCCGCATCAATGGCCGTGTTGCCTGCGCCGATAACGGCGACACGTTTGCCCGCTATGTCGGTGCGCACAGCCGTTTTCGTCGACTCCACAAAATCAATGGCGTCAAATACGCCGTCCAGCGTTTCGCCTTCAATGCCAAGCGAAGGTACCTTCGACATGCCAATGGCCAGCACGATGGCATCAAATTCACGGCGCAGCTGCTCCAAGCCCACATCTACGCCAACCTTTGTATTCGTCCGAATGTCTACGCCTAGCTGCCGCACTTGCTCAACCTCCCAGAGCGAAACCTCCTGCGGCAGCCGGAAGGAGACGATGCCATACGTATCTAGACCGCCCGCTTGCTCCTTCGCCTCAAATACGGTAACGGCAAAGCCGAACCGCGCCAGCTCCCGCGCTGCCGACAGCCCGGCTGGGCCGCCGCCGATAATCGCGATGCGCTTGCCGTTGCTCTTGCCGGCCGTGAACAGCTGCTGCTCATTATGAATCGCCCAATCTGTAGCATAACGCTGCAAATCGCCAATGCGAATCGGCGTGGAGGAATGATTCAGCACGCATGCGCCCTCGCACAGCTCCTCGGTTGGACATACGCGCGAGCAGGTCGCGCCGACCGGATTGGCATCCATAATCGCTCTGGCGGAGCCCTTCAAATTGCCAGAAGCGATCTTTTTAATAAAAGAAGGGATATTGATACCTGTTGGACAGGCCGTAATGCACGGTGCATCATAGCAATACAAACAGCGATTCGATTCATCGATCGCTTCCTTCGGCTTCATGCCTGCCTTCACCTCGGCGAAATTGCGCCGGAGCGATTGCTCCGATATAAAGGCGATGCCCATAGCTGCTTCCCCTCCTATTTTTAAACCGCCTATTTATGATGAAAATGATCCACTATCCGCTTATCCGCTTATCCGTTTGTCCGTTTACAATCACAAGCTGACGAGATTGTCATACGTCTCCGGGCGGCGGTCACGGTAAAACTGCCATACCTCGCGCACTTCGCGAATCAGCTCTTTATCCAGTACGCCCATAACGATTTCCTCCTTATCCCGGCTCCCGATTGCCGTAATCGCCCCACGCGGATTGACCAAATACGATTGCCCATAAAACTCGCCCATATTCCAAGGCTCCTCTACACCCACACGGTTGATCGCCGCAACATAATAGCCATTCGCCACCGCATGGGCGGGCTGCTCCAGCTTCCACAAATACTCCGAGGTTCCCGCAACCGTCGCCGATGGATTAAACACGATTTCCGCTCCGTTCAACCCCAGTGCCCGCGCCCCTTCCGGGAAATGGCGGTCATAGCATATATACACGCCAACCTTGGCGTACGCCGTATCAAAGACGGGATAACCGAGATTGCCCGGTTTAAAATAAAACTTCTCCCAAAAGCCGCTCCCGCCGCCGCCCGCAGCGACATGAGGAATATGATGCTTGCGGTATTTGCCAACATAAGCGCCATCCGCATCAATAACGGCAGCGGTGTTGTAATAAGTGGCGATGCCCTCCCGCTCGTAAATCGGCAAAATGATGACGATGCCGCATTCCTTCGCCAGCTCCTGAAAAAGCCGCGTCGTTGGCCCATTCGGAATTTCTTCCGCAGCTGCATACCATTTCGTCTGCTGCTCCGCGCAAAAATAAGGGCCATAAAAAATTTCCTGAAGCGATACGATTTGCGCACCTTGAGCCGCAGCTTCCCTTATCATGCGGATATGCTTCTCTATTGCAGCCGCCTTATGCGCCTCGACAGACTCGCCGCCATGCAGTTCGTTCGCCGCTTGAATTAAAGCAATCGACACCTTGCTCATCCCGTTTTCGCTCAAACCACCTCACTCCTTCCCCTTAGCAATGTTCACAGCCGCGCGGTACAGCAGCTCAGCTCCAAGCGCAATATCCTCCGGCGCGGCATATTCCCGCGGATTATGGCTAATGCCCTCCTTGCAGCGGACAAAAATCATGCTGTAATCGCACACGTAAGACATCGTGAGCGAATCATGAAACGGTCCGCTCATCAGCTCTGGCGGCGCAAGTCCCATGCCCGCAGCCTCGCGGTGCAAAATCGTCTTCAGCCAGTCCGCGCAATATCTCGGCTCGCTGTTCGTATCCTCGCGTATCGCATACGCGAGGCCATGCTCCACGCTGACCTGCTCGATCACCGCTCGCAGCTCCCGCTCCAGCCCGTTTCTCCGCTCCAGCTCAATGTCTCGGAAATCAACGGTAAAGCTGACCTTCTCCGGTATAATGTTGCGCGAATCAGGGAAAACAGCAACCGATCCGACGGTGCCGACCGTCGGCGCACCTGGCTCGCGCCGCGCCAGCTCATCCAGCGCGACAATAACCTTGGCGCAGCCGACCATCGCATCCCGGCGCATCGCCATCGGCACAGAGCCGGCATGCCCGGCAAAGCCGGTCAATTCGACCGTCCACCAGACGGGACCGGAAATGCCGCTGACGATGCCGATTGGTTCATTTTTCGCTTCCAGTATGGGGCCCTGCTCGATATGAAGCTCCAGAAAGGCTCGGATTGATCCCGCCTCAAAAGAATAGCTGTCATATTGTGCTGGATCACAGCCGAATTGCAGCAGCGCTTCCCTGCGGGTTATGCCGTTTTTATCGGCTCGCGCCAGCTCCCCCTCCTCCAGCTTCCCGGTCATTCCCCTTGCGCCGAACAGCCCTATATTGAAGCGGCAGCCCTCTTCATCGCAAAAGGCGACGACCTCTACATTCATCTCCGGCCTAATGCCGCGCTCCGCCATCGTCTGCACTGCTTCAATTGCGCCGAGGACGCCAATGACGCCGTCGAATCGGCCACCATAAGGCTGCGAATCAATATGTGAGCCCAGCATAAGCACAGGCGCCTGCTCATCCCGTCCCTTATACACGCCGATTAAATTGCCGAAGGGATCGATTCGCGCCCTCATGCCTGCTTCCTCCATCCAGCCCTTTACGAGCTCCACTCCTGCGCGGTCCTCCGGGGATAATGCGAGGCGGCATACGCCTGTTTCACCAATCTTGCCGATCGCAGCCAGCGCCATAATCCGCTGATGAAGCCGCTCCGCCTGAATGTGATGCTTGTTCTCCTTAGCCTGAAGCGGCTTCATGCCGCATCCCCTCCTCCGATGCTCCGCCAGCGGCCCCGAACACCGCCAGCAGCGTTTCGATGATAAAAGCGATATCTTCATCCGTCGAAGAAAGCGGCGGACTGAGCGTCAAAATATTCATAAAGCCCGGCACGGTATCCCCGTTTTTGCCAATGAGCAAGCCTCGTGCCTTGCAAGCCGCGATTACACCAGCAACAAATGCAGCAGCGGCAGGCATCTTCGTCTCCTTGTCCTCGACCAGCTCGATGCCGACGGCGGAGCCGAAGCTCCGAATTTCTCCGACATTCGGATGCCGGAGCAGCGGCTTCATGCGGCTGCGCATCCGCCTGCCAATGAGAGCAGAGCGCTCAACTAACCCTTCGCGCTCAATAATTTCAAGGTTTTTCAGTGCAACGGCACAGGAAACCGGATTGCCGCCAAACGTATTGATATGGCGGAAGTGGCTGTCCGGCCCTGCTTCCTTGAAGCTTTCATACAGCTCGGCGGATACAGCCGTTGCGGATAAAGGCGAGTAGGCGCTCGTCAGCCCCTTCGCCATCGTGACGATGTCCGGCTTAACGCCATAATTGTGGTGCCCGAATTTTCGCCCCGAACGTCCGAAGCCGCAGATGACCTCGTCAACAATCAGCAGGACGTCATATTTGTCGCAAATGGCTCGCAGCTTTGGCAAATAGCTGTCCGGCGGCACGAGCATGCCGCCACCGGTAATGACGGGCTCAACGATAATGCCAGCAACGGAGTCTGGCCCTTCCCAGATGATCGCGTCCTCATAGGCCTGGGCGCATTGCAGCTCGCAGGCACCGCTCGTCTGGCCGAATGGGCAGCGGTAGCAATAGGGCGGCGGCACGTGGGAGAAGCCCACGCCAAGCGGCTCGTATTTTAGCTTGCGCTGCGCCTGCCCCGTTGCGCCTAGCGCTCCCATCGAGTTGCCGTGATAAGCTCGATGGCGCGAAATGAACTTGTGCTTGGTCGCTTTTCCGCGTTGATGAAATGCTTGGCGGGCAATTTTGAACGCAACCTCGTTCGCATCAGAGCCGGAGTTAGAGAAGAATATCCGATATTCCCCCTCCAGCCAATCACCCAGCTTCGCTGCCAGCTCGATGCCCGGGACATGGGATTGAATGAGCGGCGAATAGGCCAGTGTCGTCATTTGTGCGGCAGCCGCCTCGGCAATTTCCTTCCGCCCGTGCCCCACATTGACGCACCATAGCCCTGACATGCCATCCAAATAGCGATTGCCGTCTACATCCGTAATCCAGCTTCCTTCCCCTGACGCGACAATCATCGGATGATCATTATGAGGTGTAATATGATGCCATAGGTACGCCCGATCCTTTTCCAGCAGCGCTTCCTTTAGCGCACTTGCTTGCATGGCTGCATGCTTAGCTTCATCATCCATTGCTTCGTGGATATCCATCAGCTTCTTCATCCTTCCCGCCGATTGCCGTCTATGTGCTCGATCTGCCGTTTATGTTGTCTATGCCCTGCAACAGCCATTTATGCACGAGCCCGAGAGATTCTTTAATTCCAATAAGGCTCGCCTTCTCGCAGTCTCAAAATCCCGCTTCGCTTCGGGCTTACGGCTTCGCCGCATCCGCCAAAATCGTCTTGTCGACTGCCACCGCCAAATCCGGCTCCTTCTTGATCAGCCCATATTTCAGCGAAATATCGACCGTCCGCTGCACAGCCTCGTCTACGAACGAGCCCACCTGCGCCTCCGTAAAGCCTTCCGGCTTGACCAGCTTGGCCATTTCCATCAACATCGTCGTCTGATGCTCCTTCGTCGTGCTGCCTTCAGTTACGGCTTTCATAATGATGTCAACCGATTCCGGCTGATTGGCAATGGCGTAGTTCCAGCCCTTCATCGTCGCGCGAATCGCTTTAACGGCGGTTTCCCGGTTCTTTTTCAGCCACTCCTCCTTCACGACCAGCGTATCCTCCAGCATGCCGACGCCCGCATCCTCAAAATCGTAGACGTACAGATCGTCTTCCTTCACGCCGCTTTCAAGCACAACATGGTATTCGTTGTAAATCGTCGAAACAGCCACATCAAGCTGCTTATTGAAAAATTGATCCATCGTGAAGCCCTGCTTCACAAGCTCCACGTCCTTTTTCGGATCAAGGCCATTTTTCTCCATGAAGGCGAGCACTTGAAACTGCTGGCTGCCCGTCCACATGCCAACCTTCTTGCCTTTCATCTTCGCCGGCTCGTCGATGCCAGATGCTTTGTCGGCGACGAAGCGGTAGGAGCTTTTCTGAATAAGCTGGGCGACCGATACGAGCGGCAAGCCATTAGCCCGGTTGACCAAAAGACTGTCAAAGCTCGTCACCCCAATATCCGCCGCCCCATTAACGACCTGCTGCTCAATGACGACATCTGGGCCGCCGGGAATAATCTCGACATCGAGCCCCTCCTGCTCATAGAAGCCTTTTTCCTTAGCGACAAAAATACCAGCGAATTGCGCCTGCGGCACCCATTTCAGCTGAATTTTCACCTTCGTAAGCGGCGCCTCAGCCGCTGCCGTCTCCTCCACTGCCGCCCCTTCCGATCCAGTAGGCATCTGTGTGCTTGCTGGCTCACTGCCTCCGCCGCCGCAAGCTGCCAGCAGCAAAAGCCATGCCATTGCCATCATTGCCAAGCTTGTTCTTCGGTTTCTCTTGATCATGAAGACCATTCCTCTCCCTATCGAATCGCATCTATTTATATGGGTCTTCCCTAGCTGCTGAAACTGCGACTGAGACTTAGACTGAGACTGCTGTGGCGGGGCGAGGTCGGCAGGCCCGCGCTTAAGCAGGCGAATCTAAGAGGCTCCGTATGAAGCGAGCTACCGATTGCGCTGCGCAACATGCCAAGGAATAGAAAGCTGCTCTGCAAGCTGTACAAGGTAAAAAAGCACAATGCCGAGCGCAGCGGCAATCGTTATGCAGGACCAGGCAAGCGGCATATTGCCGAGCTTGATTTGATCGGAAAGCAGAAAGCCCAGCCCCCGTGACGATATAAAAAACTCGCCGACAATGGCGCCGATGATGCTCGTCGACATATTGATTTTCAGTGCGGTAAAAAAATGCGGCAGACCATTTTTAAAACGAAGCTTTATAAATACGGAGCGGCGGCTTGCTGCATACACATGCATCAGCTCCACATACATGGGATCAATGGAACGCAAGCCCTTGTAGGCGCCGACCGCCATCGTGCTCATGGTCATAACGGAGACGATAGCTATTTTGGAAGCTGCTCCGCTGCCAAACCAGTTGTTCATTACGGGAGCAAGGGCAATAATCGGGACGGCATTCAGTGCCGCAAGCACAGCGATGCCGCCATTTAGAGCTTTCGGAGCAAAAGACGCAGCGGAAGCGGCGATTAGCCCCAGCAGCGAGCCTACTAAGCAGCCCATGATGATTTCCATGCCGGTAAACAGCGAATAGCGCCACAGCATCTCGGCATTTTCTTGAATGGACGAGGCAATCGCCGACGGCAGTGGCAGCTGATATAACTCCAGTTGAAACAGCTTATGGAATAGGCCCGTTTGCCAAGCCATCAGAAAAAGCAGCCCGAACACCAGCGGCAGCAGCCATGCCTTGCTTCCTCTTTGCCTTCGCCCCTTCTTCACTCGTCTGACAGTGTTTTCCCGCGACAGTACCGCAGATTGATTGGCAGGCACAGCAGCCATCTCCTTCATCATTCGTCCCTCCCTTGCGAGCGGAACTCTGGCTGCCATGGCGTAATAAGACGCTCCGCTATACTAATAGCCGCGAGCAGCAGCAGGCCAATAGCCATGCTCATTAACACCGTAGCCCAGAACATGTATACTTGAGCGTTCCCATAATAGAGCGAGCTAATCATCAGCACGCCGATGCCGTTCGGCGCTCCCATCAGCTCCACAATGATTGATGCGGTTATAGCAAGCGGCGCAGACAGCTTAAGTCCGGCAAACAGGCCGGGCAGCGAGGCTTGGAGCTTCAGCTTCATGTAAAGCGTCCATGTTGAGGCTGCGTAAGAGCGCATGAGTTCCTCTTGCTCCGGCTTAATGCTCTGCAAGCCGCGCAGCGTATACAGGGCAACCGGGAAAAAGGTAACGTAGCCCGACATCAGCGTTCGCGACAACGCTGGATCATGAACGATGCCGTAAATGATTGGCGCAAGCCCGATAATAGGTACCATTTGCGAGGCGATCATATACGGCGACAGCGTATGCTCAAGCGTGTGGGATAAGCTCATCAGCACCGCGAGAAGGAAGCCGACCGCAGAGCCAATGGTGAAACCTAGAAGCGAATTGCCGAATGTAATGGCACCCTGCTCGGCTAAAACAGGCCAATACTGCACAGCTGCATTCAGTACTAGGTGCAAATAAGGCAGCTTTGAAGCTGGAGCCAGCAGCTGCCATACATCGGCTATAAGCCAAGCAAATGCTTCCCATAGCAACAGCACGCATACTGTCCACAGAACTACATGCCAACTGATTCCCCATCGCCTATACGATTTGCTCGTCAAGCGAATCACTCTCCTCATGGAAGCAGCTCCGTACCAAATCGGTCATCGCATGAAACTTATCCGATCTGCGAGTATGCGCGAAGCTTCCTTCCTCCCGCTCAACCTTGATTATGGAATGAACACGACCCGGATGGGCCGATAAAATGACGATCCGATCGGATAAATACACCGCTTCAGGAATGCTGTGGGTAACAAAAACGATCGTTTTATTCGTTTGTTTTTTAATATCAAGCAAATCAAGCTGCAGCCGCTCCTTCGTAAATTCATCAAGTGCAGAGAAGGGCTCATCCATCAGCAGCAAAGGCGGATCAAGCGACAAGGCCCGGGCAATCGCGACCCGCTGCTGCATGCCTCCGCTAAGCTGCCACGGATAGTGGTTTTGAAATTTGGAAAGGCCGACAAGCTCTAGTAAATGCGTTATTATTTCAGAATATTCAGACTTTTTAAGTCCCATTATTTCCATTGGCAGCTCAATATTGTCCTTGACCGTGCGCCATTCAAACAGCGTAGCACTTTGAAAAACAATGCCGAATTTGCGGCGCAGGCGCGCCTCGCGGGGATGCTGGCTGCCAATCGTAATTTGGCCCGAGGTAGGCTCCAGCAAATCGGCCATTAAACGCAGAAGCGTCGATTTCCCGCAGCCGGATGGGCCGAGGAGCGAGACGAATTCGCCCTGGCGGACGTCAAAGCTTACATTTTGCAGCGCAGCCACCTTGCGGTCACCGCTGCCAAAATACATGGATATATCGTCGATGCGAATTTCCACTGGTTGATTTTCCTTCGGAGCGTCCATGCCATCCCTCCTTCTCTTCAATCAACGCTATCTTTGTGTAATATTATATAACACTCAGTTTTAATTACATTAGACAGAGTGTTACATAATCATAATAATCCATTGTACATGATGTCCAATTCTTGCATAAATAGCTGATTTCCGCGCGCTGCTGTTGGGATTTATGTTTTATTACCTTACCTATTTGATACCGTTAATAGTTAAGGCTATCAGCTATTTATGAGATATAGCTTCTACTTTTGTCCTGCTCGTCACTAAATTTGCATCCCCAAAGTCAACCTCATGCTTTTCGATCCAGGGGATTGCTTTGTGCACAAGGATACAAAGATAGTTACGGAGCGGAGGGCACAGCAGCCGTTCTTTCAACAGAATCGCGGGTTATTCCACAAGTGGCGGACACAGCAACCGCTATTTCAACAGAATCGCGGGTTATGGCGCAAGTGGCGGACTCAGGAGCAGCTATTGCGCTGCTAATCGCCATTTTGACGGGGTTAGAAGGACAATAACGGTTTTCCTGTCCGCTTGCGACCCGAAATCGGCTTAAATGCCCAAATAGCGGAACCTCAGTCCGCCAAAAAGGAGGGAGCGTCCCTAGCTGCCCAGTCTCAGCAATACTGTTCTCAGCAACTACACGCCTACACAACAAAAACCGCGCCACCACCATGAGCAGGAGCCCATGCCGGTAGCGTGGCTTTTTTTTCGAAATGAAAGCTATGCTATGAACTAATATCCCCAAACCGCCTAGCTATCCCACGCCTGCCAACGAAGGCCGGAGAATCAGCCTCGTTCTGCGTTACCTAGGATGCGGCCGGCGGGCGGTAAATGTCAGCCCTTTACCGCTCCATCGGTCACACCGGCTATAAATTGGCGGTTGAAAAACAGAAAGATTAGAAACAACGGCAGTGTAGCCATAACTGAAGCCGCCATAACAAGCGATTTATCCTGAAAATAGGACGATGTGTCCAGACGCAGCAGCGCTACCTGCACCGTCAGCATCTCATTCGATTTCATCACAATCGATGGCCATAAATAGTCATTCCACGCCCCCATAAAGGTCAAAATGCCAAGCGTCGCATAAGCGGGAGCAATTGCCGGAACAGCTATTAAGGCATACAGCTGCAGGTTTCGGCAGCCATCGATTCGCCCCGCCTCCACCAGCTCGTTCGGAACGGAGGCTTCGATATACTGCCGCATGAAAAACACCCCAAAGGCACTTACCATGCCCGGCACAATGACCGCGCGATAATCATTCAGCCATTGCAGCTTCGTAATAATCAAATATTGCGGGATAATGCCGAGCTGCGCCGGAATCATCAGCGTCCCGAGTACGAACAGCAGCATAAAGCCCTTTCCCGTAAAATTCAGCCGGGCAAAAGCGAAGCCTGCCAGCGAGCTGAGCAGCAGCATGGATATCGTGATGCTGACTGCAATAATGGCCGTATTGCCCATCGTACGCAAAAAATCGACATTTTCATTATTGAAAATCTTATCAAAGTTTTCCGCCAGGCGGCTTCCATAAAATACCTTCGGCGGTATCGCCGAAATTTCGCCAGCCGTACGGGTAGAAATAACGCTCATCCAATAAAAGGGAAAGATCGAAAAGCCGACAAACAGCAGCAGCAATACATAAACGATGGAACGCCCCGTCCGATTTCGCATGGCCGCCTCCTACCTCCTTAGCTTTCCGACTAGCAGCGAATTAAATAGAGCAAATATAACAATAATGATCAGCAGCAAATTGGCAATCGCTGAAGAATAGCCAAAAGCATGGTCGGTGAAAGCTGTTTTGTATAAATACATGACAACGGTTAGCACCTGATTGTTTGTGCCGCCATTAACGGCCGCGACGGCTCCCGACAAATCGGACATGAAGGTGAATGGCTCCGTAAACAGCTGGAGACCACCCGTCGTAGCAATCAGCGTCGAGAACATAATCGTTGGCGTCAGCATTGGGATCGTAATGCGGAAGAACTGCTGCCCCTTGCTGGCCCCATCAATCGTCGCGGCTTGGTACAAATCCCCTGGGATGCTTTGCAGCCCTGCCAGCTGAATGACCATGTGGAAGCCGAGATAACGCCAAAACACAAGCGCAGCGACTGCAAGCTGCGTAGCCCATGAATCCCCTGCCCAATCTAATCGATCCAAGCCCAGCAGCGTCAGCAAATAATTGAACAGGCCGTATTTCACCCCAAATACATTGGCAAAAATCAAGCTCACCGCCACAAGCGAGGTGATATTTGGCAAAAAGATAAAAAAGCGGAACACGCCTTTTCCTCTAATAAACGCCTGATTGAGCAGCACCGCCAGCAATATCGCAAACAAAATTTGAAAGGGCACGGATTCAAACCAAATTAAAAAAGTGTTGCCAATCGATTTCCAAAACAAGGGGTCATCCGTTAACAGCAGCCGATAATTCCGCAGTCCGACAAACGTCCGGTCCCCGAGCATATCCCATTTAAACAAGGAAATATAAATGGTATACAGCATCGGATAAAAGCCAAATACCATGAAGATTGCAAAAAACGGCAGCGTGTACAAATAACCGGAAATATGGTCGCTGATACGTTGATTAAACCGGCGAGCGGCATGCCCAGTCCTCCTTTTCCTCTCCATTTTCCTCTCCACTTTCCAGCCTCCTCTCTAGCAGCATTTCATTCATGCAGCCTCGAACAGCAAAGGTAGAGTGCAGCCGGAAGGCCGCGCTCTACCGTCGTTTTCTTAACGGGCCAACGTCGATTTCACCTTGCTCACTAGCTCGGTCCACGTTTTCTCCGGGTCAGCCCCTTTCTCCACATTCGGAAGCTGCTGCCCAATTTCATTCGTAATCGTCGACCAATTATTAATCGAATCCATTAACGTCACCTGCTCCGCTGCTTTCGGATAAATCTCGCCTACTGGTGCGCCATTGAAAAAATCATCCTTTTTCGAGGTGAACGCTTCATCCTTGTATACACCCGGTGTCGAAGGGAAATTGCCATTGGATTCATAGACCGAAAGCTGCTGCTCCGGCGCCAATATCCATTTAATAAACGCATAAGCTTCCTTTGCGTGCTTGCTTTGCTTAGGAATAAGCAGGAAGGAGCCGCCCCAGTTCGCCGAGCCGCCGGGCATCATCGCAATATCCCATTTCCCTTTCGCATTCGGAGCATTTTGCTTCACGAGGCCGAGCATCCACGGAGGCGCAAACATCGTCGCAAAATCGCCCGTATCCAGCCCGACCTTCCAGTCATTCGAAAAATCCGGCTGCTGCGCGGTCAATCCTGCCTGTGCAAGCTTCGCCGAGTAATCCCATGCCTCTTTCACCGCCGGATTCGTATCCATCGTCAAATTGCCGTCCTTGTCAAAAAAGGTGAACTCCCCGCCCTGCTGGATTTTAGGCAGAAACGCGCCAAAGAAGGCGTCGGTCGTCAGCGGCTTGCCCGTTTTCTCCTTAATCGTCTCGCCCAGCTTGAAATAGTCATCCCACGTAGCGGCGAGCTTGGATACCTCATCACGGTCCGTCGGCAGCCCCGCCTGCTCGAACAGCTCAATGCGATACATCATCGCCATAGGGCCGGAATCGGTAGGTATGCCAAAAATAAAGCTGCCATCCGCGCTTGTGCCCTGCTTCCAACGGGAATCGAGATAATCCTTTTGCAGCTCATCCGCTCCAAAGTCCTTCAGATTGTAGAAATAACCCTCTTTCTTAAACTGCGGAATATCATCAACCGTCAAAATAACGATATCTGGCGCTCCGCTGCCCGCGGACAGCGCGGTTAACAGATTTTGCTTATGGTTGGCTTCGTCAATTTGCACATCCAGCGTAATGTTTTTATTTTCTTCCTGATACTGTTTAATCAGTCCATCAAGTCCGGGACCGTTCGTATTCCAGTAAGTAAGCTTGATTGGCGAGTTAGCGCTTTCTGAGGTGCCTCTAGAAGATGGGTCATTCGAGGAGCTGCAAGCAGCCAAGGAGCCTGCCAATAATCCGGCGGCCAGCAGCATGGTAAAAGATTGCTTCATTCTCATCTTTATATCCCCCTGCATCATAATGTAAGCCCTTACAAGTCAGTTATACCACTTGCAGGCTAGGCCCGAGAATAAGGGGGATTTACGATTTTTTGAACTATTCTACAATCGGGTCATTTTTTCAGGTCGAACTCGACCGGATCCGGTAATCATAAGGGCTGACGCCCTCCAGCGATTTAAATAAGCGGCTGAAATAAGCTTGATCAGAGTAGCCGGTGTTATGGCAAATTTGATAGATTTTCAGATTCGTTTCACGCAATAGCGTCTTCGCCCGCTCCATCCGAATTTGCGTCAAATGCCGCGTGAAGGACAAGCCCGTCTCGGAAGTAAATAGGGCGCTTAAATAATTGGGCGTCACATCAAGCCGATTAGCCAGCATGCTGAGAGAAAGCTCTCGATTGGCATATTCATATTGAATGTGCGACATCGCATTTCGAATAATGCGATGCACAAATTCATTCATCGTTCGATTGATCGTTGAATCGGGCAGGCCACCCTGAAAGGTTCTCATACTCTGCTCATACATCGCACGAATCGACGCCAAATCTGCAGTTACGCCACCAAGTCCGACTGCTAACTGCACAGCCAGCTTTTGCTCCAGGCATAATCTGGCCTCCTCTATGTACGGCTCCAATGCGGGCACAGCGATATCTGTCGAGAATAGAACGGCGGTCATACGCGAGGCTTCCACAATAATGACGCCGATTCCGTAATGGGCCAAAACATCCTCCAGCAAGCTCTTCGCCCAGAAGCGGTCCGGCTTCGTCCAAAACTCACGGTCGGGACTCGTTAGTGTGAACAATCCAATCCAGCGGTGCGGTGGAAACAGCGAGTGGTCTAGCGGCAGCTCCGGCTGCTGTTCATAAAATAAATCCTGCACACGCGATTCCAGCGCATTTTGCTCGCGCAGCTTAATAATTTCGAGCGAGGGTCCTCGACTCTCATCCCTTAGTCCTGACTCTGACTTGAGGCTATCGATCCCCTCCAACCTGTGCTCAATCATCACAATGATCAATTGCAGCACATAAGTCCGCAGCTTCATTCGTTCCAGTTGGTTCATTGCAGCCGAATGGCGGGAGGCTTCGATTATTTGGTCAAGAATCGGTCGCAGCCGCTCCGCCACCCTAGAAGCAGCCGCATAAAACAGCTGCGGATCATGAAAAATCGAGTAGGCCAGCGAGCGATCCTCTATATCCAGGTGCAAGCAGAAGTAGGTGACTCCCTCCTTGTCACTCGTCTGGCTCTCATGCGTATAGCCGGGAGGAATAATGACCAGATCACCAGGGAATTGCTCATAAGGAATGCCATTAATGATCATTTTCTGAAAACCCTCAACGACCAGATTAATTTCCAGCAGCGGGTGGTCATGCTCCGGGTAAGACCAGCCCTGCTCTGCACTGCGCCAGTGTGTGCCATAAAGCTGGAAGCTGAACCTAAAATCCGGCAGCGCAAACTCCTCCAGACATTTGTCCTTCCCGCGGCCGGGAATAAACAATAACGCCATACGCCGTCCCTCCTAGAAATATCCATCGTCATTTTATTGTGGCATACGCCTTAAAAAAATAAAAGCGGCCGCATTATAGCAGCCGCTTACAATAAAATATTCAAATACCTTGGTGATTCAATCTAACCCAAATCATTAATTCACTTCAAAAGCGTAGCCCAATCTTGTATTAATCCGAAAGTCTCCTCTTGATTTTCATCTAATCTTTCAGCGATGCGTATACATTCTAATTTCTGCTCGGGTGTAAGTCCTCCGGCAAAATGTATGGCTTCTGCATAATAATAAATGAGCTGATTGTCTTCCTGTTCCAGTTCCTCCTTATCCGCCAGCTTTTCCAGACGCGCTATACACTCTACTGCCAAGGCATTCCCAAAAGACTCCAACTGCAAGAAAACATCGATTTCCGCTTTATCAAATTGAAATGGAGATACCTCTGCAAATTCACTTTCCAGTGCATCCAGCCAATAGTCCAAGTATTTCCCGACTGACAGTTGTTGATTTTGCTGCATCGTTTGCTTGAATTGCTCATCCTTCTCCTGTAAATCAGGGAATATCTCATAAAACAATTGTGGATCAATCGTCTTTCTCATAATTAAGCTATAATCCAAATAGTCATTTCCGGTATCGGCAAACGCAATAAAATTTTTGGTCTTGTTTAGTGATTGAAAAGCATCTTCCTCAATTAAACGTTTGACTGCTTTCAGCACAAGAACTTGAAAACCTGCCTTCATAATTCCAGTCTCAAATGCAACAATAGGGTCACTATCTTTAGCAGGAGTCTCCTCTTCCTCTAAATCTTCTGTCAAATAAGCCAGCTTTTCAAAAAAATCGATAACAAGTCCATGCATCCCCATATGCTCCTGCCAATATTGAAACTCGAAATCACCCTGATTATATTTCAAGCTGTTCACTTCGTGAGCACTTTTAAGTTTCGGATAACTTCTCAGCGTTTCCTCAAAACTTTCTAGCGTATTCATATAAATGTATATGCTGTTATGCTCATCAGCGTATAAATTAAAAGCATATACATCCTTATTGTGATCACTATCTGCAAAAGACTGTATCGCCACTTTGCACCCTTCTACCAAAGCATGAACAAACTTCTCTGTAGTAATAGTTTCAACATGCTCTGGCTTGCATAAGCTATATCCTGCCTCTCCATCCTCATATAACACGTAATAACCGGCTCGATCGATAGGGGTTCTTCCATCCATCTGTCTTCCAAGTTTCGAATAATAAATGTTCATATGATTTCTCCTCTATATGTTTTATTTCCCTAAAAATCCGCCTTCAGATCTAATGATCTGGCCCGTAATCCACTGCGCATCGTCGCTGGCCAGCAAACAGATCGCTTTCGCCGCATCCTCCGGCAGACCGATACGTCCCATCGGGAACAGCGGCAGCAGGCGGGCTTTCAGCTCATCATCCATCCAGCCCGAATCGGTCGGCCCCGGATCAAAGCCATTGACCGTTATTTGCAGCGGAGCAAGCCCCACAGCAAACGGCTCGATGAGAGCGATTAAAGCGCCTTTCGTAGCCGTATAGGCGAGATTGTCCGCATCCGGTCCTTTGGAAACCATAAATATAATTCTTCCGTTCGTCCCTATCGGCTGGTTTTGCTCAAAGCGCTTCGCGAACTCGGTACTGAGCAGCATCGTTGTCCGGTTGTTCACCACATGATGCTGCTCAAGCAGCGCTAGATTCAGGGTCCGAAAATTTGTCGGCACACAATAAGCCGCATTATTAATTAAAATCGAGGGGCTGCCCAGCGTCCGCTCCACCTCATCCATGATGAGAGACGGCATATCCGGGTTGGAAAAATCAGCCTCCATATGGCTCGCCCTTACGCCTAGACGTTCCAATTCGCCGCGCAATTGCTCCGGCCAAGCTTGCTCGAGGCCATTGCCTTCCACCTCATCAAACGCTTGCCAATGCGTAAAAAAGATATCGATGCCACTGCCCGCGAGCGCGCGGCAGATCGCTGTTCCAATGCCCGTGGAGCGGCTTGCGCCGGTCACAATAGCAATTTTATTTTTCATCGAAGCTTTCAAAGAAGTCATGTGTAATTCCCCCATTCAATATTGGAGGATAAGAAGACATTAGGCATTCACCCGAGATGCTGCTCTGCCCCATAACGAACAACGGCTGCCTATAGGCAGCCGCTGACAGGGGTATATGAAATCCCCAGCCCTGCTTATCCTGTAAGGTTTGCGAAAGGAACGCCAAATACAATAGCAAGCTAAAGCCCCTTACTAAATCGGCATTCTATTCTGCTGCTAACCTCTACAGGATTATCCACATAGCGGGTTCAAGTCTCCTTTTTCAAGCATCTCTATTCCGGATCATAGCATGGCGTGGAAGGTTTGGCAAATCGTGAGAATATAAATATGTGATCCTTTCATTACCTTTTAAATATGTATAGAAAGTATTGAAAATAATCGGGTCTATAACACCGCAAAATACAATCTATTACATCCACATTCGACTGATATCGCCAAATTATTTGGTTTAAATTCTCTCAAATTGTTGATGATGGAATCATTAAGTGATACTATAGAACTAAATAAAAAAGATTTTGAGGGGGATCAATTGGACATTGAATGAGAAAAAAAAGCCAGGCTGTTTGAAGATTATCCTTATCGTTTTTGGCGTTTTCCTAGCACTAAGCATTATTATTGCAATTATTGGAAGTTTAGCTGACGACTCTAGCGAACCCACTACTGCGTCCACAACTAAGGAAACAACAGCAAAAACTTCACAAGGCTCAGAAGAATTGTTTGCTACTGCTAAGAAGCAATTTGAAGAGGGCAGCTACCTTGATGCTTCTGCTACAATTGAAAAAGCAATTAAAGCTGAGAATAAAGACGAGTATACTAAATTAAAAACGGATATTGCGGCGAAAATCAAGGAACGCAAAACAAAGCTTGAATCCGGTTTTGAAATCAAGGAAGATAAGGTTGAGAACATCACTTTCATCTCTCCATCCGAAGGTGTTACAAAAGGATTAGTATTTTACCCTTACATCGGCGTTAAAGATTCCAAAAAGTATATGTTGTTAAGAGTAGGATTCCAAGAGGATACTTCAAAAGCTCTATTCGTATTTACTAGCATTAAAGTACGTGCAGGAGATAAATTAGAAGAACTTTCTTTTAATCCTTTGAATAAATCAAGCGATGTTGATATACTTGGTGCTGGTATGACGGAAATTGTTGATATTAATGTTAACAAAACCATTCAAAACATGCTTGACAGCCAAATTCCAAGTACCGAAGAAGTTATTGTTAGGTTTGAGGACATTTCCAATAAATCAACCGACTATACATTAACGAAAGAACAAAAACAAACGATTGCTGACATTCTAGAGTATTACAATTATTTGGATTAAATCATAAGAATACTTAAAGGCGCCTCCTTTCTTTTATACAAGAAAGGAGGCGCCTTTTGTATACTGCCGTTACTTTTCCGAGCATGAAGCAGTAAAACCTTAAGGCTACTTATTTTTCACCATTTGTCTCGCATGCAGCCAAGTTTTGATATTGCTATACAAGCTGTGCGGGTAATCATAATGATAAACTTGCGCTGTCTCTAAAGACAGACGGCCGAATAATTCATAAGAGACGATCAAGGCTTTCCAGCTAGCAAGCTGATCAAAACCTCCGAACGATTGTTTTAAGTCCGCTATAACTGCATCATCTGCCCAGTCTGCAATAAATTTCCCGGCATGCCAAGTATCATAGTTTTGTCCATGAATCGCTTTGGCATGCCACTCCATCATTTGCAGCAGCAGCTGTTTGCAATCGTGATCCCTTTCGCCCGCGACCCACAATTCACCGCGCAATATCTGCTTCGCCACATACAGGCAGGCAAACCCATATTGCTGAACCACCTGCTGGAAGGCAGCTTCCGTAATCGGTGGCGGCAGGTCAGGAACAGCTGTTTCGGGAATCAATTTGTCGCCTTTGCCCGTCTTGTCCAGCAGCAGCTTCACCCCACGCTTAAAGCCCTGCGGCACTTGTCCAACAGCAGCCAAACGCTCCAGTTCAGCAATAGGACAAAACAAGAAATCCACCTGCAGTCCCTCGCCAAAAAGTACTAATTTCTCAGGGTCTCCTCCTGCCGTCCGGTACATGAAGCTCGTCCAGACTTCCCCAATATTGATCAGCCAATCATTATGCTCAAAATAGTAATCTGGATTGGTCGAATAAATGACGATGTCCAGATCGGAAAATTCATCAAACGGCTTATCCGTTCTTGCTCGCGATCCCATCAAATATATCGTCTGGATTTCATTGTTTTCACTAGCCCAGCTTACGATTCGCTGCTGCAGCATTTCGTATAAATCTGCCATTTTCGCTCCTCCATCACTTGTGGGCGTCTAAAGATCCTTTTTCAAATAATAATGCTGATGGCCCCCGGCATTGTCTATTGTGCCATACACCTCATAGCCATGCTTCTTGTAAAAATCCAGCGCCTGAAAGCTTAACGTGTCCAGCTTAATGAAATCGCATTTTTTCGCTTTGGCAAGCTCCTCTGCTTCTTCCAAGAGCTTCGACCCATAGCCTAATTTCCGCAGCGGCTCATCGACATACAAAATATGCACCTCCAGCCAGTTCCAGCACACTTCGCCCAAGAGCCCGCCATATACGACGCCATCCTCCTTTTTTAAAATCAGATTAATCTCTTGGTATCTGTCGCTTAGCTCTTTCGGAAAATGCTCCCTATTAAAGGCGATTAGCTTATTTAGCACAGCTTTCTTATCGGCCGAATTTGATTCGTTTATGATCTGAAGTTCCATGGCACACCCCTGCTTTCTCCCAGCTAATTCCATCCTATTCTTGTATTATCTACCGCAAACGGGGAAAAAGCTATACACAAATAGAGAAATAGAGCGCAGCTTACTGGGGAAGCTTAAGTTTCCCCCCTTTAAAAATCGCGAGCCAAATGAACAGCAGCCTAGCCCAAGCATCGGCATGCTTGGGCTAGGCTGTGTGCAAAGTGAGCGTTACGCTTTATTTTCCAGACTGCTGCCTGTCGTAATGGCTGCCTCCTTAAAATTTTCCACCGAAGCGGTCTTTTCATAAAAACGGGGCGTATTCGCCATTAAGCCTTCACGCGTATAGAAGGGATCGTTTTCTGCAAGCGGGAACACGACCTTTTCTCCTGTGCTTGCCGACTTGTAAACACCCGTAATAAATTCAAGCGTGCTGCGGCCGCTGATACCGTCAATAAGAACGGGCGCGCCGGTCTCGATCGCGGTCAGCACGTTATCGATCTGTCCGAGATGGCCGATATACTCCACCTCCGGAAGGTCTTCATACAGCTTTTGAAGCTGCTGCTCCAGCCCTTCATTAGCTATCGGGAAGCCATTCGGCCGCGAGATAGAAGCCTTCATTTTCCATGGAACGGACACGCGGGCCTGCTTGCCTTGGAAAATCAGCTGCTGCTCCTCGCCATGGTGCACAACGGAGCTAGTCACGATGCCGAGAGCCCCTTGCGGGAAGCGCAGCATTGCCATCGACAGATCCTCGACCTCTGCATTATCATGCGATATATTCGTCATAAATGCTTGTACCTCGCTGGGCTGCCCCATCATCCACAGCAGCGCATCAATATGGTGCACCGCATGGTTCAGCGTACAGCCGCCACCTTCCTTCTCCCATGTGCCTCGCCACCACAAATCGTAATAGGAATGTCCACGCCACCAGAAGGAATCAACCTGAGCATGAACGATAGGCCCCATCAGACCGCTATCTACCACCGATTTCAGCTTCATCATTGGCGTTTTAAAGCGATTTTGCGCCACAATGGACAGGATTTTCCCGCTGCGGCGGGCCGCTTCGTTCATTTGGTCGCATTCCTGCAAGGAAGAGGCCATCGGCTTTTCCACGAGTACATGCTTGCCATCGTTCAGAAGATCAACCGCAATAGGCGCATGGGTATAAGGCGGCGTACATACCGATACCAGATCGATATCCTCCCCTAGCAGTTCCTTATAATCAGCTACAATTTTAACGCCTTCCAATTGAAACTGCTCCAGTCTCGCCTGTGCCTTATCCGTGTAGGAATCGCAAATCGCTACAACCTTGCAGCGCTCGCCAAATGTTCTATACGCTTCCAAATGAGCGGAGCTAATGGCTCCTGCTCCAATAACCGCTACTTTCAGCATAAAACGAACTCCCCCGTCCGCAAATGAGTTAATCTTTCCCTCTTAATTTTAAAGGAAAATCAACCTCATTTATGATTGGGAATTGTGATAAAATACAACTATATTGCGGTTTTTGAAGTGTTTCAGCTACATGCAATATAAGGGAGGCTCGGCAGCCGTGCACAAAATGGAAGAACAGTTTTCATTCAACTATCGCATCTCATCCGACAGCAGCTTCTGGGAAGTTTTTCACGCCCATTCCCAAATGGAATTTTCCTATGTCCATGCCGGACATGGGGATCTCATTGTAGAAGGCAAGCGCTACCGGGTCGAGCCAAATACTTTAATGGTTTTTCATCCCTTTCAGCTTCATCGGGTACAGATGGATGTATCGGCAGAGCAGCCGTTCGTTCGCACCGTGCTCATGTTTGAGCCGTCGCCACTCAAAAAATACTGGAGCTCCTTCCCATTGCTGAAAGCTTTTTTCGAGGAATTGCTGCTTCGGCCCGGCGGCGAGCCCTGGTACGGCATTTCTGAGTCATCACCGCTTGCGCTGCTTTTGAAGCAATTTAAGGAAACGCGGGAGCAGCTTGCTGCTGATGAATCCGCGGAAGAAGAGGACGATCATTTTCTGCTGCTGGAGCTGCTGCGGCAATTAAAAGCCATTCGCCAGAAGCCCGGCAGCCAAGCTGCCTTGCAAATAAGACGGCAGAGCCACAGGGCAGAGGAAATGATGGAGTGGATCGAACAGCACTATCAGGAGCCGTTCCGGCTGGAGCAAATGGCCGATGCGCTGCATCTGTCCCGCTATCATGTCGTGCATTTGTTCAAGCAGGCTACGGGCTCAACCATTATGGACTATACCAAAGCGACGCGCGTCCGACATGCCTGCCTCTATTTAATCGAAACGACGCTGACCGTACCTGAAATCGCCACCCGTGTCGGCATGGGCACCCCCTCTTATTTCTGCAAGGTGTTTCGTCAGCAGATGGGACATACGCCGCATCAATATCGGCTGCATACCCAGCGCAGAAAATAAGGCCGCTCTATTCGCATAGAAGGCAGCCTTGCTCTGTCAATGCTAAGCTTTTCTACATTTCCATTTCCCGTTTCGGACGGGGCTCACTTTAACCCCAATTTCCACAGCGGTTATGGAAAGGACTTTAATATAAGTAACCACACCCTTCACATTAAGAATGGCACAACCATTGGCCACTCCCATGAACACGCCTACATGGGAGGTGCCATCAAAATGAATGCGAATATTAGGAGTACCTACACCAATACCCTTAAGAATGTTCCGAATGCAGCTGTTGCTGCCTCCGCTTTTGTTGTTGCAGCTTCGATCATCTTTGCTCTTATTCCCATAGCTTTTATTCCCGTAGCTTTTGTTTCCGTGGCTTTTGTTTCCGTGGCTTTTGTTACTATAATTTTTGCTGCTATAGCTGCGACTGACTCCTTTTCTAGGCAATAATATCACCTCCTTATTGATAGAGTTGATATTATTGTATGGAAGTTGATAGATTATGGTGTGTGTCTTTTATGCTATTAAATTTCATCTTCCCGCAATACAAGGAAAAGGAAAATTCCTACCCATTCGCGCTACTAAGCACTTTATAGTAAAATGAGAGAATGCTCTAAGATAAGATGAAGAGGTGCCTGAATGTCCATTAGTTTCACTACATCGATTATAAGCCGGCTCAAAAGAGAAATTGCTGCTTTAGAAGCCCAAAGCGTATTGGAGAAAAATAAATCCGCTAAAGCGCAAGCGAAGCTGAAGCAATTGCAAAAGGATAGCAAAAAAAGCAGCCTGCCCAGCGATTTAAGCAGCAAGCTGACCCGTATGAATAAATTAAATGAAGAAATCGCCGAAAGCGCGAAAAAACAAGCCGAGTTCTCCCGGCAGTTGGTTTACAAAAAGTCTGAGTTAAAAAAACACTCCTCCTAGATTTTCACACCCTACAATCGGCTAACGAATGCATGTAGTCCGCAATTGGAAAAAGGTTGGATTCTCCTTTAATCGAGGGAATCCAACCTTTTTTATTTTCCCATTATTCCTTCCCATGCATCCCGTACAGGCGACGATAGGCAGTCGGCGTCATGCCTTCATGCTGCATAAAACGCTTATTGAAATAGCTGACGCTCGGATAGCCAGCTTCCTCGGCAATTTGCCCAATGTTGTCATCCTTCCGCTCCAATAGCCATTGCTTGGCTGCTTGCAGGCGACAGCGCGTAATAAAATCCATTGGCGTCATCCTCGTCGCCGCTCGAAACAGCTTACAGAAATAATAAGGCGTCACTCCGAGCCTATCCGCCCATTCATCCAAAATAAACGGCTTTACCGCCTCCTGCTGCATCAGCGGAAGCAGCTCCATAATTCGGTCGGCGGACGTCTCCGCCTTGCCCTGTTTCAGCGCCACTGCCTGCTCGACGAATATCGTAAGCAAAGCATAAGTAAGCATAGAGAGATGCGCCGGATGCAGCATGCGATACGTCTCCGCCTCGCCCAGCAGCTCCTCATGAGCCTTCTCCCAAACCGCGGGCTGACGAAGTCTCCATAAAGGGCTTTTGTGCAAGCCCTGCTCAATCAAATAATCGCGCAGCCCGCTGCCGCCATAAAAGTGGAGCCAGCGGATATCCCATGGCTCATCCTTGCTGCTGTAATAACGCTGTTTTTGCAGTGGAAAATACAGTACCGCCTCCCCCGCGCGCAGCTCGTGAACGACACCGTCCAATTCGACAAATCCTCTGCCCGATGCGACATAATGGATATTAAAATTATTCAGCGCGCCCGCTTCCCGATATACGCTATGCTCGGGCTGTTCATTGTAATTGCCAACCGATTCCGGAAAACAAAAGTAAGGCATATTCGGTAGGGTAAGCAAATGGCTTTGACGATGCAAATCCAACACCTCAATGACAATATTGTTTTAATAGGGTGCAAAATATTATCATTTTAATTTTAATTCACATCCTCTATAATCGCAATATCATCATAAACTTTCATACAAAGCGAGGTTGAATCATGAGCAAGAAGTTGAAATGGGGCATTATTGGCTGTGCTGGAATTGCGAAACGCGCTGTTATTCCAGGGCTGCATTTATCTGAATTAAATGAAGTGGCTGCCATCGCCAGCCGCGACGGAGACAAGGCTAAGCAAACCGCCGAACAACTCCAAATTCCGACTGCATACGACAGCTATGAAGCCCTTTTGGCGGACAGCTCCATCGACGTCATTTATATACCGCTCCCTAACCATTTGCATAAGGAATGGGCAATCAAGGCTGCTGCGGCAGGCAAACATATTTTATGCGAAAAACCGCTTGCCCTTACGGCACACGAAGCAGCAGAAATGGCTGAAGCCGCTGAGCAAGCTGGCGTCCTGCTTTCCGAGGCTTTTATGTATCGCTACCATCCCCGCTATGAAACGATTAAAAACTTAATTGCAAACGGTGCCATCGGTGAGGTACGCGGCATTCGCAGTGCTTTTACATTCAACAATGCAGGCGATAAAGCGAACGTCCGTTACCGCAAGGCTTGGGGCGGCGGCTCCCTCTACGATGTAGGCTGCTATCCGATTAATGCAGCGCGCCTACTGCTGGGCAAGGAGCCTGAGGCGGTAACGGTAAACGCCCAATTTTCACCTGAGCATGATGATGTGGATATGATGGCGTCCGGGCTCATCGAATTCGAGGGCAATGTATCGCTCACCTTCGATTGCGGCATGTGGTCCGCCTTCCGCAATCCGCTTGAGATATTAGGCAGCGATGGCATTATCGAGCTTCCCTCCGCTTTTGTTACGCCTACTCCAGAAAGCGGCACGATATTCGTCACATCTGGCGGCGAGCGCAAGGAAGTTGAAGTCCCTTATGTAAATGCCTATACCGAGCAAGCCGACCATATGGCACGTGCCATTACAGAAGGCAAAGCTCTAACCTTCGGTGCTGCGGATGGCATTCGCAATATGAAAGTGATTGATGCCTGCCTGCAGTCTGCACGCGAGCGCCAAAGAGTTATTTTATAAGCTTAAACGCTTCAAGCACATTAGCCTATTGAGGAGGCCACGACAACAATGGATTATTTAAAGGTGCAAGGCTTGGACAAACCGGTATCCCGGCTTATGAAAGGCTCGGATTATTTTTTTCATGACCGCTATGATAAAGCTGCGGCAAACTTGGATGCGTTTTTCGCCATCGGCGGCAATTCCATTGATTCGGCCCATATTTACTGCGGCGGTCAAAGCGAGGAAGTTATCGGCCGTTATTTGAAAGAAAGAGGCAATCGGGAGCAGTGGGTCATTTTGACTAAAGGCGCACATCATGACCAAAATGGCCCTCGTGTAAGCAGTGAAGCGATTCGCAGCGATTTGAACACCAGCCTTGAGCGGCTGCAATCCGGCTACATTGATATGTATGCGCTGCACCGCGATGATCCAGCCGTTCCCGCTGGCGAGGTCATTGAAATTTTGAACGAGCATGTCGCTTCAGGCGCCGTTCGGACGATTGGCGTGTCCAACTGGACATGGCAGCGTATTAAGGAAGCCAATGATTACGCAGCAGCCAAAGGTTTGGTGGGCTTTTCCTTCAATAGCCCTAACTTCAGCCTGGCAAAAGCAAACGAACCGTTCTGGGCAGGCTGCGTTTCCGCCGATGAAGAGACATCCGCTTGGCATGAAGCAACGCAAATGCCGTTATTTTCGTGGTCGTCCCAAGCCAGAGGCTTCTTCACGGAACGCTTTACACCCGAGGATCGGTCGAATGCCGATCTGGTCCGCGTCTTCTACAGCGACGGCAACTGGGAGCGGCTGGAGCGTGCCAAGCAGCTTGCTGCCCGCAAAGGGGTTACCGCCATTCAAATCGCACTCGCTTACGTGCTAAATCAGCCGTTCCCGACCTGCGCCTTAATTGGCGCACAGTCACTGGAGGAGCTGCGATCCTGCGATGAGGGCTCGCTTATTACATTGACAGCGGAAGAACGGAATTGGCTGGATCTGACCTCGGAAACTCAAGGCTAGGTAACCGCAGCATACGATTGTTGCTGAGATCACGCAGTTTTGGAACCTCATTCCTTTTTTGGCGGACTGAGGTTCCGCTATTCTGGCTTTTGACCCGATTATAGGCGATATGCGGACAGGAAATCCGTTATTGCCCTCTTCCTCCCATCGAAATGGCTTTGGACAGCGCATTAGCGGCTCCTGAGTCCGCGACGTGTGCCATAACCCGTGATTCGGTTAAAATAGCAGCTGCTGTGTCCGCCAAATCTATCTTTGTACAGGGGAAACTCCTGAAACGACTCGTATGAAGCTGCCTTACGGTACTTCATCTATTAGATCGAGATATCGAGATCCAAAATATCCTTGAGCCGCCAACCTTTTGGCGGTTTTTTTGGCGTGCTTTTAACGAAAAAATATTATGGATAGCGCTGTTATAAAGCAAAGGAAATCGACAGCTATTTGTCGAATAATGTCTGTTATATTATCTACTACTATTTTCAGATAACTGTGGGAATGGGGGAGCGTTAGCAGCAAATTGTATGAAAGAATGGGATTCATAAACATCGAGAAATAAAATTAGGCCGTACACCGCTGTAAACCATTTAATTAAGAGCACCTACATCTGAGGGAGTGATCCATATTATACGCTCGGTTAAACATCTCAAGAAGGCTTTTATGATTTTATTAAGCTTAACGGTCGTTCTTTCTAGCAGTTTTTCTATGAATCCATTCATAGACGTGGCTGCCGCTGCCATCACCTCCACAACTGTCACGTTTACCACGAATGAAGCAACTGCGTGGAACGACGGTATTGCCGAAGACGGCGAGGGCGGATCTGCCAATATCGCAGGTATTAATATGCAGTTTTACAATATCAGCGATACGAGCGGCACAATTATTCCAGAAAAGCTGATACATGGGGATACTCAACAAAGTGACTCTTTCCATGCTTTGACTAGTTATGCTTCTAATATAGCTAGTGGTTGGAAAGGCATGGGCATGCAATCGTCTGACGGAGCCGAGTTTCGGTTAAAGGAATTCTTTTACTCTAATTGGGGCGGATCTGCTTCTATTACTGTAGTAGGCTATCGTAATGGAACGGAAGTGGGAAATACTTCATTTACTACAGATGAATTAGTGAATAATTACGATTCGAAAACAGTGATATTAGGATCAGCATTCTACAATGTTGATAAGGTGCTTCTATATTCAACAGGCCCAACCTGGCATGGTATTAATAATATTCAAATTGACGAACCAATCATCACTAATGCGGCTCCGCCAACTATTGGCACTCAGCCGACTGATAAGACCGTGAACGTGGGCGGCAGTGCAAGCCTAAGTGTTGCGGCTAGCGGTGGCGCGACGCTTAGCTACCAATGGTATAGCAATTTGACGAACAGCAACGTCGGCGGGACGCTTATTGGCGGTGCGACTAGCGCTTCGTATGCAGCGCCGACCTCCAGTGCAGGCACGACCTACTATTACGCAGTCGTAACGAATACAGACAGCAGCGCATCAGGGAATCAGACTGCTACGGCTACCAGCAATGCAGCTAAGGTTACCGTGAACGCTCTTACACATGCTGCAACTCCAACGATTAACACGCAGCCAACTGATAAAACTGCGAACGTCGGCGACAGTGCAAACCTCAGTGTCGCGGCTAGCGGCAGCGCGGCGCTTAGCTATCAGTGGTACAGCAATTCGACGAACAGCAACGTCGGCGGGACTCTCGTTGGCGGTGCGACTAACGCTTCGTATTCAGCGCCAACTTCTAGTGCAGGCACGACTTACTACTATGTTGTCGTGACCAATACGGACAGCAGTGCTACAGGAAACCAGACTGCTACGGCTACCAGCAATGCAGCTAAGGTTACCGTGAACGCTCTTACACATGCTGCAACTCCAACGATTAACACGCAGCCAACTGATAAAACTGTGAACGTCGGCGACAGCGCAAACCTCAGTGTTGCGGCTAGCGGTGGCGCGGCGCTTAGCTATCAGTGGTACAGCAATTCGACGAACAGCAACGTCGGCGGGACACTCGTTGGCGGTGCGACTAACGCTTCGTATTCAGCACCAACTTCTAGTGTAGGTACGACTTACTACTATGTTGTCGTGACCAATACGGACAGTAGTGCTACAGGAAACCAGACTGCTATGGCTACCAGCAATGCAGCTAAGGTTACCGTGATTGCTCTTACTCATGCTGCAACTCCAACGATTAATACGCAGCCAACAGATAAAACTGTGAACGTCGGCGACAGCGCGAACCTCAGTGTTGCGGCTAGCGGTGGCGCGGCGCTTAGCTATCAGTGGTACAGCAATTCGACGAACAGCAACGTCGGCGGGACGCTGATCGGCAGTGCGACTAGCGCTTCGTATGCAGCACCAACTTCCAGTGCAGGCACTGCCTACTACTACGTTGTCATCACAAATACAGACAGTAGCGCAACAGGTAACCAAACCGCTACGGCTACCAGTAATGTTGCAACCGTAACCGTGATTGCGTTAACCAACGCATCCACTCCTACTATCGATACAGAGCCAACGGATAAGACTGTGAACGTGGGCGACAACGCGAATCTGAGTATTGCAGCTAGTGGCGATGCAACACTGAGCTATCAATGGTATAGCAATTCAACTAACAGCACAGTTGGCGGGACGCCTATCGGCGGTGCGACTAGCGCTTCTTATTCAGCACCAACTTCTAGTGCGGTCACGACTTACTACTACGTTGTCGTGACCAATACGGACAGCAGTGCTACAGGGAGCCAGACTGCTACGGCTACCAGCAATGTAGCTGTCGTAACCGTGAATGCACTAACCAACGCATCCACTCCTACTATCGATACTGAGCCAACGGATAAGACTGTGAACGTGGGCGACAACGCGAACCTAAGTATTGCAGCTAGTGGCGATGCAACACTGAGCTATCAGTGGTATAGCAATTCAACTAACAGCACGGTTGGCGGTACGCCTATCGGCGGCGCGACTAACGCTTCGTATGCAGCGCCAACTTCCAGCGCAGGCACTACCTACTACTACGTTGTCATTACAAACACAGACAGTAGCGCAACAGGCAACCCAACCGCTACGGCTACCAGCAATATAGCTACCGTAACCGTGAATGCGTTAACCAACGCTTCCACTCCTACTATCGATACTGAGCCAACGAATAAAAACGTAAACGTGGGCGACAGCGCGAACCTAAGTATTGCAGCTAGCGGCGACGCGACGCTAAGCTACCAATGGTACAGCAATTTAACTAACAGCAACGTGGGCGGTACGCCTATCGGCGGTGCAACTAGCGCTTCGTACTCAGCACCAACTACTAGTGCAGGTACGACTTACTACTACGTTGTCATCACAAACACAGACAGCAGCGCGACGGGCAACCCAACCGCTACGGCTACCAGCAATTCAGCTGGTGTAACGGTTAATGTACTAATCGCACCTGATCAACCGCAAAATCTTATTGCCCTAGGCGGCGATCAACAAGTCACCTTGAATTGGAGCCCTTCAGCAGACGCGAGCTATTACGATATTTTTATAGCAAATGCTTCCGGGCAGTACAGCAATACGCCTATCGCAACAGTGACAGGCACTAGCACGATTGTGCAAAATCTAAGCAATGGCACAGCTTATTACTTTGTTGTAAAAGCAGGCGGTACAGGCGGCCTGAGCCTTCAATCCAATGAAGCAAGCACGACTCCAGCCACCGTTGCCACAGCCCCAACGAACGTCACCGCAGCAGCAGGGAATGGGCAGGCAACTGTCTCCTTCACCGCCCCAGCAGACAACGGCGGGAGCTTAATAACAGCGTATCAAATAACCGTTTCTCCAGGAAACGCAACGGTTACCGGAACAGCTAGCCCAATCACCATTACTGGCTTAACAAATGGTACGAGCTACACTTTTACAGTCAAGGCGCTTAACGCTGCAGGCGAAAGCATGGCTTCCACTGCCTCTAACGCCGTCACGCCATTTACGACAACTAGCAATAGTGGCAGCGGTGGATCTTCACCTGCTGTACAGCCAACAGATTCGACAACTACCCGTAACGGTGTTGAAGTATGGATCAATGGTAAGGTTGAAAATATCGGCACTTCCATCACTAGTATCATCAACAACCGTTCCACCACAACAATTATAGTTGATCAAAAAAGTCTGGAGAAAAAGCTTGCAGAGGAAGGCAAGTTTGCCGTCGTCACGATTCCGGTAAGCAGCCAATCTGATGTGATCATCGGTGAAATCAATGGTCAGATGCTTAAAACGATGGAAGATTATCAAGCCACTCTTGAAATCAGAACAGATCGTGCATCCTACAAAATTCCCGTTTTGCAAATCAATAGCAGCTTTGTTTCCGCCCAGCTTGGCAACGCTCTATCTTTGCAGGACATAAAAATTCAAATTACAATATCCACGCCAACAACTGATATGAAAAATGTAGTAAACAATGCTGTGGCTAAAGAAGGACTCACGCTTGTCGC
The DNA here is from genome assembly GCF_059383755.1 of Paenibacillus sp. JT22N15. Lineage (NCBI taxonomy): Bacteria > Bacillati > Bacillota > Bacilli > Caryophanales > Paenibacillaceae > Paenibacillus > Paenibacillus sp. JT22N15. Next base: position 284,603 of record NZ_JBXENV010000002.1, read on the forward strand.
TCCTGCCATTGAGTTTACTGTCAAAGGCATCTACGGCAATAAAACCTTTGAGATTACCAAGTTCAACACTTATGTACAGCGCTCAATCGCTATTCCGAGCGGCATTGACCCGAACAAAATTACAACGGGAGTTGTCGTTGAACCAGATGGAACGGTGCGCCATGTGCCGACAAAGGTCGTCCAAGAAAATGGTGCCTATTTTGCACAAGTAAATAGCCTAACCAACAGTACGTATGCGATAGTCTGGCATCCCTTTGAGTTTAGCGATGTCACGCAGCATTGGGCGAAAAAGGCAGTCAACGATATGGGCTCGCGAATGATTATTGAAGGAAATGAAAATGGCCTCTTTAATCCCAATCGCGACATTTCTCGCGCAGAGTTTGCAGCCGTAATCGTCCGTGGACTAGGCTTGCGACTTGAAAACGGTGCGGCTTCATTTTCAGATGTATCCGCCTCGGATTGGTATAGCTCCGCCATTCATACCGCCTATGCCTATCATTTAATCGATGGATTTGAAGATGGTACGTTCCGTCCGAACGATAAAATTACACGGGAACAAGCGATGGTCATTATCGCTAAAGCCATGACGCTGACGAATTTGAAAGCCCAGCTTGCGAATGAGGCGGCAGCACAAACTCTGCTCCCTTATAAAGATGCAGCGAATGCTGCTGAATGGGCGAAAAATGGCATAGCCGACAGCGTGCTAGCAGGCATCGTATCCGGAAGAACCAGCGCCGAGCTGGCTCCTAAAGCTTTTATTACCAGAGCTGAGGTCGCTGCCATTATGCAAAGACTGCTGCAAAAATCGTATCTGATTCAATAATTAAAATTAGACTGACCAAAGGGGTTGCCATTCAAGTCATCCACGATGACTTAAGGGCAGCCCTTTTCTATTTTGCGGCACCGCTGGTTGTTGATCAGAAGATCTGTCCATTATAATTGAATGTATAAGCACTAAGCAGCTCGGCATTTATTGAGAAAGCAGGTTTCAGAGGATGAACGTACATGATCATATCGTGATATGGAATTACACCTATTGCAAACTGCTGGATGTTCGCCACATTGTTGTGAAAGCGGGAGAATCCACTCGCCCCTATAAAGCGCCTGCCAGCCTGTTTATTATGTGTATTCGTGGAAGCGCGCAGGTACAAGTTAACGGGGAATTGCACCCTTTTAATCGTTTTAAGATTTTGCATATCGGTAAAGGAGCAGCCATTGATTTTCAGGCTGGTGAGGACGGCTTTGAATATTATAGTGTTTATTATAAAGCGACGATTCCACTGCCTGCGCCGCAGCACATTGTTCAGCTTGCTGAACGGCTGCGCCCTTTTCACACGCTATATGAATTTGCGCCTGCCCATCCTGTCGTTTTATACCGCTGCTTGACCGACATGTACAAGGAATGGAACAAGGCGGAGGCGCTTGGACAGCTGCATGCCAAAAACCTGCTTTTCCAGTTCGCCCACGAACTATTGAATCAATTGAAAGTACAGGGCACTTATTCAGAAAAGCGTGATTTAGCCGCGCAAATCATTGCGATTATTCAGAAGCAATATGCCGAGCCCATCACTCTTGAGTCTTTATCAGAAAGCCTGAATTACAGCGTCCCTCATTTATCCTCCTATTTTAAAAGCCGGACGGGTGTTAGCCCCATTGATTATTTGATCAAAGTCCGTATCGACAGGGCGGCAGCTCTGCTGCTTGAAACCGATGCCACGCTAAGCGAAATAGCGGCTGGCGTCGGCTATCGCGACCCCTATTATTTAGGCAGGCTGTTTAAAAAATATAAAGGCGTCTCTCCCTCCCTATTCAGAGCGCAGCGTTCTGCAATTAAACCGGTAGAAGATTGTCCTTCTACAATCATGAGATCCTCCATTGCCCCTCCAAAAACGCTCCGCTATACTAATGTAGCTGATAACGATTATCAACGGAGCAAAGAGGGAGAGTCTATTATGTTTAGAGAATTAAAACCGTCCATGGCGGCGGTAATACTACTCAGCTTTATGCTGCTTCTCAACGCTTGCGGAACACAAGCGTCTAGCAATAATGCTGCTACTGGAGCAGCAAGCTCTACAGAACCGAGCAGTACGTCTCAAGCAACGGCTAGCCCCGCGCCTGAGCAAGAAGGAACCAAAATCGTATCGACCGTTATGGGTGATGTTGAAGTTCCGCTGCATCCGAAACGCGTAGTGGCTGGAGAATATTTAGGCAGCCTGCTGGCACTCGGTGTGATTCCGGTTGGAACCTCCACTCACCATCTTTCAAATCCTTATTTAAGCGATGCTTTAAAGGACGTAGAGGATCTGGGAGACGGGAACGGCAGTATAGAGAAAATTCTTTCGATAGAGCCAGATCTGATCATTATGGATGACATGTATACTGAAATGAATGATCAGCTAAGCAAAATCGCGCCAACTGTTATTATCCCTTATGCTTCGCTTAAATCGGTACATGAGGAAGTTTCCTATTTTGGCGAACTGCTGGGCAAGGAGCAGGAAGCAACCGCATGGCTTGCCGACTATGATAGCCGTATCGCAACAGCGAAACAAAAAGTGCTTGAGGTCATTCCGGCAGAAAGCACGTTCTCCGTCTTGGAATGGATCGGGAAAGACGTTTCGGCGGTCGGCGCCAACTATGGCAAAGGCGGACAGCCCATTTACAATGTATTTGGCTTTAAGCCTCCTGCTGAAGTAGCTGCTGAGATAGGCGATCCAGGCTGGGCAACCCCTATCTAATGAGGTATTGCCTAAATATGCCGGGGATTATATCGTGCTCACGACCGACAGGCAGTCCATCGACGATCTCAAAGCAGACCCGATCTGGGGATCTCTTGACGCCGTCAAAAATAACCGGGTATTTATTTGGGGCAAAGAGCGTTCCTGGTACTGGGACCCGATCGCTATTCTGACCCAAACGGAAGAGCTTGCTGATTGGCTTGTAAGTACGAAATAATAAATTAATGGCGTTTAGAAAATAGGTAATGGAGTGAAATATTCGCTCCATAAAAAAACACAGCAACGGCGCGAAATGTGCATTGCTGTGTTTTTTTATTTTATGAGACAAGCTCCGAATAAATCATGATAGAGCTATCGGGCTCCCAGTACCACTTGCCATCAGTTGCTTTACTTACATCCTGCAACTCATAGAGCCGAGTAAATTCTTCTGTAGTCCCTTCACTATTTTTTACCGTAGACACATAATATACTTTTGCTTTATTCGGCTCATATGAAACTATCGTCGCTTGCTCCAGCCTATAGTCGTAATCGTAATTTAAAAAAACAGAGGTATAATATTTATTCAATTCTTCCTTGGAAAAAGAGCCTTCACTTGCCCAATAAACGGGATTGATCATCTCGATCAAAGCTGAGGAATTTTCATCATCTATTGCTTTCGCGTTTGCCTCCACTAAAGTATAGATAGCGGATTTATCTTTATCAGGTACAGCTACCTCCTTATGGGAGAGTGACTCATAATCAAGATATTCGATTTCCGATGAGACATCATGTATTTCCCAGCCTTTTCCTTCTTCATTACTCATTCTAATAGTCGCATGCTCCATGCGATCCAGCAACTCATTCCCCATCTTTGGTATGAATACACCCGTGAGCATCGTGACATAGGTGCCCCAAGATTCTAATTCAATGCTTGTTATCTGAGCAACGGGATTAAAATCTTGAAAGTATGACTCAAGAATGGATCGAATTATTCTTAGATCGGCCTTTTTGGGTTTTGGCCACATACTTTCATGTACGTTTACAATTCTTTTGTCTGTATAATACTCTGCAACTAAATACTCAGTAGGTTGAAACAAATGTCCAAGGACTAAGGTGTTCGCCCCAGATTCAATAATAGTAGGTGTTTCCCAATCAAAAACAAACTGCCTTCCGTTAACGTAAGCCATCCCACTATTTAAATCAATTTTAAAAAATGCGTCCTCTGACCTTGCCGTAATAATCTTCTTGTTTTTATCATAATGAAAAGTAAATCCCAATTCCTTCACAACACTGCGAAACTCGACATACACTCTTCCTCCACGGATAATGGGAGCAACCACAGGTTTAATTTCTTTATCCTGTACAAAGAGACGTATCGGCTGCACAACTGGCTTAGCTGCTGCAAATACCGATGTGTTAGGCATTAGCATGCATGCTATAACCAGTAGAAACACGAAACCATTTTTAATAAAGAGTTTTCTTAACATTGATTTTTCACTCCACACTGAGCTATTATTGAAGCTTAATTTGCGTTAACTCACTGTAATTTAGATCATCCATCCAACCTTTCTTATAATTCTCGCCAAAAATAAAGTACGGACTATGCCCGACTCCCCATAACGTCCCATCTTGTTTTAAAAATAGGGATTTGCTTGTATCCGCGAATACATCTCTTACCGGAGACAAATCCATAATTTTCGTTGGTTTCTCCACCGCCTCGCCAATCGAAAGCATACCAAGCTCTCCGGCGACATTTTCTCCCCAACCATATAATGTTCCCTTATCATCAATTGCAAAAAAATGATATTTTCCAGCTACAGTTTTTACGATACGGCTTAAACCATCAATCTGCTTTGGAGACTTGGCAAAATAATAGCTGCTACCAAAAATACTTTCTCGCAGCTCATCCCACCCCCACACCGTGCCATCTTTCTTTATAGCGAGAACGGCTGTATTGTTCATTTCAATGCTCGTAATGTTGGAAAGCTCTTTAACATGAATAAGCTCGGAGCTGTCAGGATTCGTCTTCCACACCGTGCCATCATTTTTCAATACAGCTGTAAAGGTAAATCCGATTTTAACCTCTTTCACATTGCTCCATGGCAACTTAACAGGGCTTGGGTGAATAATCTTATTGATATCGTATTCCTCTCCCAATTTCCCATTGGAGTTTGACCCCCAAGCATATACTTCTCCTGAATCATCTATAGCCATGACAGCCGAGTTATGATTTTCTATAGCTGATATTTTCTCAAGCCCCTCCACTTGCTGGGGAATGCGGGTCACCTCATATTTTTCCAAGCCATTGCCCCAACCACCTGCATTATTAAAACCCCAAACCCAGACAGTTCCGTCATTTTTCAAAGCAATACCAAGGTCCCCATCCAGTTTGACTTGTTTAACATTTTCCAATAATTTCATAGGCTTCTCATAAAATTGCCCCCACGTCCATAACTGCCCGCTTGATGTTACAAGCGCAATTTCTCCATCTATACTTGCCGTTTTAATCGAATCGGTTATGTAGGGCTCTGTTTTGGACCAAATCCCTAGCTTTTTCATGTGGGCCTCCTCTTGGAAAGGCAGCAGCCGTGCTTTCAGGTAGGGATCTTCATTAACTAAAGAGCTTTTAGCGTACCCTCGGCTCACCAACTCTTGGTTAACAATCGTTCCATCGTCCTTATATACCAAAGCCCACAGATTCTTATTTCTATCCCGCCCACTTCGAAAATCCACCTTAACCTTTGTGCCAATTGGCAGCATAGCCTTTAAGTATTCCGTTGCCTCCATACTATTTTGAATGGGAGAGAGCCCCGAAAGCCGGACTTGTTCGGTGACCAACTCCTGCTCCGTATTTATATATTTTAATGCCACATACAGGCCATCAAAAGCCTCAACAACCTCAGCATCCATCTTTGGAGCGGATTGTATTTGCAGCGTAAGATTCGTTTTATCCCACATCAGCTTGGCTCCAAAGGCTTCCGCCGCAATCCGTACAGGAAACATCGCTGAACCGTCTACCCAATCCCCTGGCAGCGTAAGCGATACAGGATCCTCGTTAATAAAGGCCTGTTGTTCCCCCATCTGGTATGACAATATTTGATCAGCTTTGGAGGAGATAAATATTTTATAACTGTTGTACCAAACAAGCTCTGCGCCTAGCGCTTCAAAGATCATTTCCGCTGGTACCATTACATGTCCTTTTTGCAGAGCAGGAGCAGTTTCAGAGGTAAGGGGAACTCCATCGAGCAATATCTTTATTTCTCGTGTACCATTTGCACCGTAAACTGCTGTAGCCAGCAAGCCTAAGCATAAAAATCCTATTACCAATACGACTATCTTCTTCATATACTTCTCTCTCATCCCCTATTATCCGCTTCGTATAATATTGTAATTATCGGCTTAATGTAACAGATGATATAGATACAGCTTATAAAAAAAGCCTTCGGCAGCATGCCGAGGCTGTTTTGCATTTGAAATAGAATCTATCAACGATTTTCCTAAAGCCAGGCTAAGGAATCAGAGCCGCGAGCACATCGTCGATTTTGCTGCCGTCAGCGATCGGTCCGCTCTTCATCCATGTTCCAAAATTAACCTCGTGAATGTTACCGTTTTTAACAGCAGGCAGGTTTAACCATAATGTACTTTCAAGCAAATCCTTCGCTTGCTGCTCTGCGCCCGTATCTACGGTCAGAAAAATATGGTCGGCATCCAGCTGCGGAACCATCTCCAGCGACAAGTCGAACGCGCCTTCGATTTTGGTATCCAGAACGAGCTCTTGCACCAGCTTGCTCGGCGTCAGCTTAAGCTCGTTGTATAGAACAGGACCTGCATAGCCTGGCCCACCATATAGTCTTAGCGACTTGGCATGAACACGCAAAATAGCAACGGTCTCGTCACCAATAGCCGCTTTTAGAGCAGCGGCAGCAGCGGCTGCTTTCTGGTCATACGCCGCGATTGCTTCTTCCGCCTGCTCCTTCTTGCCAAGTAAATCTCCGAGTGTGCGAATCGTCGCGCGCCAGTCTTCGCGTGCATCCGTAAAAGCATACATCGGAGCAACTTTAGACAAATGCTCATACTGTTTCTCATCATACACATTGGTCAAAATAAGATCTGGTTCCGCCTTAACAAACGCCTCGACATCTCCATCAATATCAATATCTTCAACCGTAAGCCCCAAATAGTCTTGGCTGCTCCATGAACCAATTCGCGATTGGCGAATCGGGGTAACGCCCAAGGCTGTCAATTCATCCTCTAAATAGATGCCGATAACTTTGCTCGGCTCGGCTGGAATTGTCATTTCATGTCCGATTTCATCCGTAACGACCCGATCGGCTGATACTGCAGCCTCCGTTGAAATGGGCTCCTTCACTGCTTCTGTTTCCGTCGAACTGCTATTCGCAGCCCCACATCCTGTAAATAAAATAACTAGCGCCAGCATTATGCCGGGCAACGCCCCTGCCTTAAACATGCCTGTAACCACTCCCTGAGTATAATGATAATCGTTATCACTATATTCTTTTTTCACCATTTCCCCAAGGACAAATCGACTTTTTTTATAGGACATTTGTGTCATTGGCGGCCATAGACGAACAAATTCAGCGCTTCTGCTATTTTGAGCTTATCCATCTCCATACCGATGCTCATCCACGTATAATAGTCCGCTTTATAGGTTTGCCCGTTCCTTACAGCAGGAAGCTGATTCCAAGCTTCACTCGCCATAATAACGCTAGCTTCCTCCTCCATACCCGGGTCAATGACGAGGAGCAAATGATCGGTGTCAAGCATTGGCAGCTGCGAGGGATCAAGCTCTGCCCACCATTTATCCCAAGTCAGCTGCCGAACAAGCTGCGGTGGCTCCAGCAATAAATCGCCATAGAGGACGGGACCGACGAAGCCCTGCTCTGGTCCGCCATACAAGCGAAGCTGCTGAGCATGGAACCTCAACATAGCTACGCTGTGCCCCGCCAAAATCCGGCTTAATTGTTCACGTGCACTTGCTACGTGCTGCTCAAAGTCTGCAAGCAGCTGCTCAGCAAGCCTTCTTCTTCCGATCAAGCCCGCAATTTCCAGCAGGTCGGCCCGCCGCTCTCTCCGCCAGGTTACAGTCACGGTTGGCGCAATTCGGCTCAGCAGTTGCTCCTGATCAGGGTGAATATAATCGCTGCACAAAATAAGCTCAGGCGGCTGTGCCGCCAGCAGTATGGCTTCCCGTTCTCCGAAATTCTCCTCCAAGCTTCCCAAATGCAGGGAAGCCTGCAAGCGTCCGCTCAGCGGATGATCGGGATCGATCATCGTTGCACAGGGTACCACCCCCATCGCCAGCAGCGCATCAATAAAAGGCGGATATAAGCAAGCGATCTTCCGGCGTGGCTGCTTCTGGTAAGTCGTTGGCGAAACTCCCAAAGCATTTTTGAACACTCGGCTAAAATAATAGGGCTCGCCAAATCCGGCGTACTCGGCAATTTCACTAATTTTGTCTGCGCCTTGGATCAGCGCTTTTTTCGCCTGATTGAGCCGAATCCCGGTCCAATATTCCTGAGGGGTTTTGCCCAGCGCCTTTTTGAAGGCGCGCGAATAATACGGTGCGCTCATGCCAGCCATATCGGCCATTTTATCGCGGGATAACGGCTCCTGAAAATTCTGCTCCATATAGCGGGCAGTGAGGAGCAGCACTTCCCGCTGGCTGAGGCCCGGCTTCTGTTCGACAGCCTTAAGCAGCCTGTAAAGCAGCTCCTGAAAATCAATTTGCAGGCGGAATCGCTCCAATGTCCCATCGTAGAGACGATTCACATACAGCTCCTTCACGCGGTCAATGAGCGGCCCAGCGGCGCGTTTGGACAACTCCGCATAATAGCAAGAAACGGCACTGTCCGGTAATGCATCATGCCGAAAAGCAAGCTCATAAAACCCCATCGGCTCTTCCTGCTCTGCCGTAACAACCAGCTCAGCCCCCTGCATGCTGATGCAAAAGCTCCCTCGATGCAGCATTCTTTTCATTCCGCTGTCCTCTAAAATGCCTGCTCCGCTTGCTACAAGCAGCAGACCTCCGCTGTCCGCATACCTAAGCCTTATCGTCTGCTCCCCATCAATTCGCTGATATTGAATATGTTTCATTTCGATATGGGATTCAATTAAAGCTAGCGCCATTACCCGGCTCTGTTCCATGATGTTCACCTTATATGCTTTTATTTTAAGGATTGGTTACGTCTATTTTAGCAGAAAGACAGCCGGGAAGCTGGACGGTGTAGAAAGCAAAAAAAGCCCAGGAGGCAAGCTCCCGGACTTTCAGCATTATTTTCAAACTCAGGATCGATGATACCTGCTTATTTCTGCAGCTGGGCTACCTTCTCAATCATCTCATCAACCGCTTGCTCCGCCAAATAAGGGCCGAAGTTCCATTTATCGCGGGTTACGTTGATAATCCGATTATTTTTGATCGCAGGGATGGATTGGTATAGCGGCTCCTGGAACAGCTTATTCATGTCGACCAGTTCCTCGTCGGTCATTTGCGTGAAGAAATAGTCGGCTGGGCGATCCGCTAGCGATTCCATGGAAAGGGCGGCTCCGCCATCCGAATATTGCTTGAACTGCTCCGGCATTTGGTAGCCGAAATCCTCATAAATCAATTTGCCAAGCGTACCGCCTTCGCCTCCAAGAAACAGCTCTCCTTGGTAAAGAATAAAGGTGATAGCCGTTTCGCCCGGCGTCACTTTTACTTCAAGCTGATCGCGGACGCTTTGCAGCTTCGCTTCAAATTTCGTAATCCACGCTTCCGCCTCTTGCTTGCGGTTCATAATATCGCCCATGTCCCGCAGCGTATTGATGATATCTGGATCGCCGCCCCATGAAACAGCTACCGTTGGCGCGATCTTTTCAAACTGGGTGTACGCCGATGCGTCATGGTATTCCGGTAAAATAATCAAATCCGGCTCAAGCGCAGAAACGGCCTCGACATTGCCAAGCCCTTCACCAATGCTAGCAACGCCTGCCAGCTCTTCTGGATAATGATCAAGCACCGCCTGATCAACACCGACCGGCTGTATGCCAAGCGGCAGCAAATAGCCGCCATAGGTGATAACAACCACTTTGCTAGGGTTCGATGGAATTTCCACCTCACGTCCAAGTGCATCCTTATACATTCTTGTCGTTGCTGCTGGTGATTCTGCTGCTGTATCAGCCGTAGCAGTTGCACCTGGCTGAGCATTGCTTCCTTGTGCGCTCTGCTGCGGCTCTGCAGCAGTACCGCCACATGCAGCGAGCAGCAGCGACAAGCTAAATAATAATGTAACGGCAAAAGATGGCTTAAAACCTAACTTCATTTCATTCACTCTCCAAGCGCTATATTGATAATGATTCTCGCTGTTACCAATATAGCTTTGTCCAGCTTGAGGGGCAATGTGCGATTCGGGCATCATTTTTGGACGAATTGAACCTATTGAGCCCAAATTAAGCTTTTTAAACTGTGTAGGAGTTACTCCTGTCAGCTTCTTAAACAGGCGGCTGAAATAATAAATATCGGTATAGCCCACCTTTTCAACAAGGCTGCGAATCGGCGTATCCGTCTCCGTGAGCAGATATTTGGCTCGATTGATCCGAGTTTGCATCAAATATTCCATGGGGCTGCAGCCGAATTTGCGCTTAAACACCCTTGCTAAATAATGCGTGCTGTAATGGAACTTCCCAGCCATCGTTTCCATCGTTACCGTTTTATGAAAATACTCGTGAATGTACTCAGCGATTTGCTCTGGTAAATCTGGTACTGTAGCTTCGGCTTTCACCATTTGCAGTTGGCGAAACTGTTCCACCACGAATTGATAGAAAATTCCCGTTACCTGCAGCCGATCAAGCTCCTCGCTACTTGCCCACAGCTGAGACATCTGCTCCAGCAACGACAGCAGCGACATAGCATGCATCACCTCAAAGGCATAGCGCCTCCCGAACACATCCTGCTGCTCTAAATCACCATGCCTTACTTGATTGCCTATCATGACCAGCGGTTTATACAAAATTAAATAATAGTCAAACGGCTCATCCCCACACCATATGCTCAGGTTGGCGCCTTTTCCACTATGCAGCAAATAACCATTATCGCAAGGAGCTTCTAGCTCCTCCATTACTAGCCTCGCATTGCCTTGATTGGCATATACAAAAGCGTTTGCAGGAAGCCGATAGGCTAACCGCTTCTCTCCCGGCTTCATCGTAAGATGGCGAATATCCAGCACTTGAACAGGCCTTCGGTTCCATAATTGGATAGTATCCTGCCATTCCATAAAAACACCTCGAAACGAAAATAAATGCTGAACCTGCATCCTTTATTATAAAGGATAACATCCAAGCAGCAAGTACGTCAGCCCTATTGCTTTTCTTTTTGCCGCTCGGATTTTCAATAACTTAATATGGATTCGAAGCTCTATTTGAATCAATAATTTAGCAGACTGATCCATATTGGAACCCTCGATTTGTAAAGAAAGGATAGATATAAAGCTGATGATTTTTGCAAATAGACGAAAAGTAAGTAATTATCTAACGCATGTACATTATTAAGTGGATTATCCCGATAAATAATCTATATACATAATTCACTTGGGAGAAAGAAAAAAACCAAAGGAGACCATACGTATGTTTAAGCGAGTGGAGAATGAGCTGGAGCTGGCGATGTTTAATGGTGTTTGGACAACTGTCTGGAGGGAGAAAGGATTTGATCTTGAGTTTTCCGCTCAAGCACTTGAGCGACTTATGATTGTCACGATGGAGGGACATTATGTAGGCACGGCTGAGATTAAGCCGTACAGTGCTGCAAGCACGATTAACGAAGCCGGATTCTTTCAGGAGCACCCGGAGCTGATAGGCGCACAGGGAGAAATTGCGGAAATTGACAAAATAGCCTTATTAAAGCCGTATCGTGGGCAACAATACATATCTGAGCTGCTCTCCTCCCTTGTCTATACTGCGGAGGAACGGCAGATCAAATATTATGTTTCGTTGCTGGAGCCTGTATTTTTTAGGGCATTGCGGGTTACTTTCAAGGTGCCGTTAGAGAAGCTTGGAGAGAAGGTGTTTTATAAAGGAGATTATGTGGTTCCAATGGTATTAAATGTGGAGCAAATTTATTCGAATAAACAAAAATATAATTGGCTTTCCTATTCGCAGCAGGGCGTTTTCACTGCACATGCTAGCAACGCAGGAGTCTAGAACTGAATCGGCTTAGCTTTACAAATTATAAAAAGGTGGATTTACGTATGAAGAGAGTACTAACGGAGCTTGATAAGCGGAACCGATTGTTAATCAAAATTCTTTGGGGCGTGCTCTTTCTAGGAGTGGTCACGGATATTGTTATCGGTCTGGATAAAAATATGATTCTTTTTCTTGCCCTCGTTGGAGGTGGAACGAGTGCTATAGTCACTTTTATGACTTATAGAGGTATCCTTACAGACTATATTAAGTATATGGTTCCGTGCATTTTAACGATAGTTGTCTCCTTCCTTATCATTTCCGATCCGAATCCAGTCGTAAGCACTTATTTTATTGTTTATGTTAATCTCGCAATCATTACCTTGTACGCCGATTATCGGCCTATTATTTTCACAGGCATACTGGGAGCAGCGCTGAGCACTTATCTATTTATGAACCCCGTTCTTCAACCTAAGCTATTCCCAGGAGAATCGCTCGCCTATTTGTATTTGTATTTAATGTTTGCAACAGGGGCGCTAGCATTCTCGGCCAGCTTCACCCAGCGGCTGCAGAAGCAGGTAACAGACAAGCAGCGCGAGGCAGTAGCCTCCAAGGATATGGCGGAGGCGCTGCTTACCAAGCTGGAATCCTCGATTCTTGTGCTTACCGAATTCAGCAGCAGCCAGCAAGCGACGGTTCGTTCTACCGGAGAAATCTCCAAAGAGGTAACGACGACCTTCTCGGCCATGTCGGCTGCCATTGAGACCCAGACGGGAACCATTATGAATATTAGCGATACGACGCAGATGATAGACACGGCCGTCAAGCGCTTGCTTGATGGAACGGAATTGCTGCGACAATATTCTGCAGACAATGCCGCGTTGACCGTGGAAAATCGGGATCAAATGGCTGCACTATCAGAAGAGATTGAGCGTGTTAGAGCGATCATCCTGCATACAGTCGACATGATGAACCAGCTTAATGAGCAAAATGATCGCGTAAGCTCGATTGTCGGAACGATCAGCGATATTGCAGAGCAAACGAATCTACTGGCGCTTAATGCCGCCATTGAAGCAGCACGGGCAGGCGAGCATGGCAAAGGTTTTGCAGTCGTATCCGACGAGGTACGAAAGCTTGCCGATAGTTCAAGAGCTGCGACACATGAAATTACGACGATTTTATCCGGTATTCGTTCGCAAATCAGCGCTGTTCACCTGCAGGTAACAAGCGGACAAGCAGCAGTGACAACCAGCAGGGATGTTTCACGTCAGGTACAGCAGCTTATTGATCGCATCAGCGAAAATATGGAGCTCGTGAGGCAGCACTCTGATACAGTAGGCAGTTCTGCGGGTGATCTGCATGAGCGTTATGCAAGCATGGTCGATGAGATGGTCAATATTGCTGCTACGACTGAACAGAACATGGCTTCCGTTGAAGAGGTTCATGCTAGTATGGAGACGCAGGATGTGAAGATCCATACGATGGTGCAGGAGTACGGTCAGTTGGACCAGTTGTTGTCAGAGCTCAAGGCGATGGTAGCAAAGCAGTAGCATGAAATAAGAAATACCCGTAATAGTGTAGGCAAAGCCGATGCTTCGGCTTCTGCCCACTTTACCCAACGGAGCACTCTCCCTTCTTACGCGTCTTCTTCCCGAACACCAAGCGCCAGATTTTTTTCTCTGAACTTGCTATTATGCGAGGAAACATAAGCAACCTCGTCGGCTTTTGGCTCCATATACAGCTTGGCGCTGTTCACGGCAAAAGCTGCATCGGTAAACGCTCCGGCAATTAAATAAAGCTTTGATTCGTAATCTACAAAATCTCCGGCAGCAAAAACACCCGGAATATTCGTAGCCAGCTTGCTGCTTACCTTTACTCTACGAACGCCAATATCCAATCCCCATTCACGAATAGCTCCACAATCACTCTTCAAGCCATGATTTACAATTACGGCATCAACGTCCAGCGTTTCTGTCTCTCCGCTCTCCACCTGACTGATAGTCACCTGATGGATTGCTTTACCATCCTTGCTATGCAGCTGAGTAACCGCATATGGCGTTTTAACATTAACCGTGGACTGTCTCATCCGCACAACATTTTTCTCATGTCCGCCAAATTGCTCGCGGCGGTGTATAATCGTAACGCTGGCCGCCAGCGGCTCCAGCTCATTTGCCCAGTCTACCGCCGAGTCCCCGCCGCCGGATATCAGAACATGCTTGCCGCGAAACGGTTCAAGCTCCTGCACCGTGTAATGGAGATTGCTCACCTCATAACGATCTGCTCCTTCAATCTCAAGCTTCGACATTTTCAGAATGCCGTAGCCGATCGTGAGAATGACCGTTTTCGTCCAATGCGTCTCTCCCGATTCCGCTGTAAGGAGAAAGGTTCCGTCCTCCAATCGATCCAGACCGACAATCTGCTGTCCAAATACAAGGGTCGGATCGAAAGTCCGCGCTTGCTGTGCCAGCTGCGCAATCAATTGCCTGCATAGGATCGGCGTCACGCCGCCAACATCCCAAATCATTTTTTCCGGATAAATCAGCATCGTTCCACCAAGCTCTTCCTTGGCTTCAATCAGCTTTGTCTTCATATCGCGCATACCGCTATAGAAGGCCGCGTACATGCCAGCCGGGCCCCCGCCGATTATCGTTACATCGTATAACTCTGTGGATTGTGTCACTCTGCTTCCTCCAATCTAGGACTTCGATTTCTCGATCAGCCAATTTGCCAGCTCTTCAACCTGAGACAGCATTGCGATCGGATCTTGGAACCATGATTGATCCTCTGTCCACAGAAATACACGATCGTTTTTTATTGCATCCAATTGGCTCCATAACGGATTAGACTTGTATTCATCCATTGCTTTCGGACTGGTCAGGACAACATAATCACCAGCGAAATCGCCCAGCTTTTCCAGCGAAATCGGGTAATATTTCTCCTTCATAATCTCTTTAGTAAGTCCTACTGGCGGATTGAGCCCCAGTGCCTCATAGATTGCACGTCCGCCCCGGCCAGAAATATTACCGAAGACGTAAATCGATTTATCCTGATCTTCAAGCACGCTAACCGTCGCATCCTCAGGAAGCGCCTGTTTCACCTTCGCTTTAGCAGCAGCTATACGAGTATCGTAATCGTCCAGCCAAGCGGTTGCTTTTTCCTGAACGCCCAGCAGCTCCCCGAAATAGTTTATTTCCTCATGAACATTGTTGAATTTATTATAGGGAACACTAACTGTTGGAGCTATTTTACTTAACAATTCATATTTCTTTTGATCACTTGTCAATGTGATAATCAGATCGGGCTCCATTTCCATAACCTTTTCAATGGAATCCCCCACATTTTCAACGCCATCGATCTTATCCTTTAAATACGGGTTTTGCATAAGCCACTCGGATGAACCGATCGGATTCGCACCTAAAGCGACGAGAGATCCCAGATAGTCTATCGCTACGATTCGTTTAGGATTTACTGGTATCGTAACATCCCCGAACACGGTGGATACCGTTTTAGTTGTTTCCGTTGGTGCTGAGCTCGCTTGATTTGTGCTGCCTTGCTGGCCATCAGCGGCTCCTCCTTGAGCAGCATCTGCTGGCTGTACGTTCGCCGATTGGCTTCCCCCGTTTGCTGTTGCCGTCGTCGTATTCGTGCCTCCTGTGCCGCAAGCGCTTAGCAGCAGCATGAGACATAGCAATAAAGTTGCTGTCATAGATGTTTTCGTACCTCTGTACAACGTAAAATCCCCCTCTGTTTTATATTGATAATGATTTTCATACTCATCACCAATATATCGTTGAGCGACACGTTTCACAATGGAGGATGTTAACGATTTTTTTGCAGAATATTGTATCTTGCCGCCGGCAAGCTTGCGTTTTTTGTACTGGCCGGGAGCTACGCCCACATGCTTTTTAAACATCCGATTGAAATAAAACATATCGGGATAGCCCACAGAAGCGGCAACCTCCTGCAAGGTAGCATCCGACGTCAACAGCAGTTCCTGCGCTTTGTCCATTCTTAGCATGATGAGAAAGTTGATTGGACTGTTTCCCGTCTGCTCCTTAAACTTTCTGGATATATATTGCGGACTATAATTTAGCAGCTGCGCCAGCGACTCAATCGTAATATTGTGCTGATAGTTGTCCGTCATATAACGAATGGCTTGCTCCGATAAATCTGGACTGTCCGTCTCCAAGCCCTGCCGTTGTATTTGCCACAGCAATTCATACACAAATTGATAAAACAGCGATTTGGCATGCAGCTTTTCCAGCGTATTCAGCCTGCTCCATTCACGATGCATCCGCTTTACCTTGTCCAGCAATTCAACCGGATATTGCGGTGTAAAATCATATTGCTGTTGGAACGGATTTTCCCGCTCCATAAGAAGCTGCAGCTCGCGCCGGAAAGGTGGCACTAATGACGCTTTATACAAAATTAAATAATATTCAAATACATCCTCGGCTTCGATCTCCAGCCGGGCTCCTTTGCCGCCATGCAGCACATGAAACCGCCGAACCATGCTCATATGGCCATCCAATGAAACCTTTGCACTGCCTCGCGCCGTCAACAAGAACGCACTCGCGGGCAAGTCATAAGCCGGCAGCTTCTCATTAAATTCCATCCTGATATGACGAACATCCATCATTCGAACTAACGCGTGGTTCCATAACAAGATATGATCTTCTATACTCATCGCACCGTTTCAATTCCTCTCCTCAGTTTCCCGTATGCTGAATCGCTCTATGAGATAACTGTCGCAACAACTCCCTCTATTATAAATGATAATGATTCTCTCTCATAGATTATAAGTTTTCAACTACGACGGTGCTGCCAAAATCTTCACTAAACAACAGCTTAATTAATTTTGCAGCCGTGTATTCAGGTGTCTGCAGCTTGCCCTCTTCCGCGATTTGAATGAATTGATCAACGTAAGGAAAATCCGCTTTGGATACTGAACGCATTTCCGCTTGCATTTGGGTATCGATCATCCCCGGATAGACGGACACGACCTTGGCTGGATACGGCTGAACCGACTGCTCCAAGCTCACACTTTTTGAAAAAGAATCCAGACCCGCTTTCGAAGTGCTGTAACAGCTTTGCGAAGGCAGCAAATAGCGGGCAGATCCGGAGGAAATATTCATAATCCGCTTATCCACTTGGTACTGCTGGGCAAACTTGAGGAAATTAGCCGTTATAATCATCGGAGCCAGCAAATTAATGTTCACATTTTCAATGATGCTTTGAGCTGGATTTTGTTCAATGGGAGCCACCGGAGCTAGCATTCCCGCATTATTAATTAAATAGAGGCCTGTGATTTCTGTATCCTGCGGAATCATGCTGAATAGCGCCGTAAACATATGCTCAATATGCAGCAAATGATTCAAATCGAAAGGATAATAGGTCATACTTGTCTTTTTCTGAATCGAACGCTCAATCAGCTGTTCATTTTCCGCCCGCGATAGGCAAAATAAATGATGATCCTCTGCTAACAGCTGATTAGCAAGTTCCTCGCCAATGCCTCTAGATGTGCCCGTAATGAAAAAAACTTTCATTCGTTATTCCCCCTTAGCGTCTATCAATACACTATTGACCGTTTCCATCCATACTTCATGGTACTCCATCGCAACTTTCATCATCATGCATCGGGATAAATTATCAATAACCAAGGCCAGCATATGGGCTTTGTATACGACATTTTGCGGTGCTACCACTCCCAGCTCCACACCCTTCATCAATAGATCATGGAAGCCGTTCAGAAAATTTTGCTGCATATTTCCGAGAAGTGACCGGTACAGCTCATCGCGCTCCGCAAGCAGCATAAATTCACTTAACACCCTTAAAGAGGCGGCATGCTCTTTACTCCCATCGGGAAGCATCTTCAAGCCGCCTTCATACAAGGCTTTCCTGAAATCCTCTGCCGCAGCAAAGTCCGCCTGAAAATAGCTTTCGAAATAATGATTTTCAAAAAGATAAGAATAAATCCGGCTGACCAGCTCTTCCTTTGTCGAAAAATGATAATAAATCGACGGCTTCGTAATGCCGACTTGGCCCGCAATCATGCTTAAGCTCGTTCGTTCAATGCCGTGCTCGGCAAAAAGCTCAAATGCCGCCTCTATAATTTGATTCGTTGTAAGCTCCTTCTTCTTCAAGGCATTCCGCACCTTTCTTCATCCATCCTGCTGGAAATGATTATAAGCGACAGGAAAACAGTCTGTCAATAATTTAACTACCGATAGTTAAAAAATATATTAAGTAACGGCAGCGTCTGCTGAAAGCGTCCCATTTCATTTAAGAGCAAGTTAAAAAGGTTGCCCTGCTCATGCCTGATAATAGGCGTAAGCAGGGCAACCTTTTATTTTTGCGTATAGCTCCAGTGTATTATTGCTATGTATTGCTATTATTCCGTGTCCTAGACACAACAATGCAGAGCAGGACTATAAATACAATCATAAATGGGATCGTGATAAATGGAACATAAGCAGCATCTCTTGTAAAGGTGAACAATACGGCTAGCAGAATGCCATTTATGCACATGCCTATATTCTCTCTTCTTCGAGCAAAAAGCTCATTCTTCATTAGTCTGTTAAGCAATAGTATAATTATAAGCACCATCCAACCAAAAGCTATAACAAGAATTGCAGTTCCCATACAACCTCCTAAATAAATGCATAATAAATCATGCCTATTTTCAATTAATTATACATCACCTCATCAAAAATAAAAGGAATTAATCCCATTTTTCAACTTAGTGCCTCAAAAAAACATTCAGTAGGTCAACCAGCTTGTGGATTGACAAACGCAGCCAAATCATTTATTTTCGTTGTACATACAAAATAAAAGAAGGAGGAATATTTATGACAGAGCAGCCTCAAACCGATGCCGTGCAGCAGGATGATGCTTTTTTGCATAGCTGCATGTATTTCACAACGAACCGCCTGAGCCGGGCAATAACGCGAATGGCGGATGAAGCCTTTGCGACGACGGGACTTGCGCCAGCCTATGGCTATTTGATTCGCCTCGTCGTCGGTAAGCCAGGCATTACGCAGAAGGAGCTCTCGGAGAAGCTGTATATTACCCCTTCCACTCTGACGCGTTTTATAGATAAGCTTGAGGGAAAGCAGCTGGTGGAGCGCCAAGTGCAGGGCAAAACCGTGCTCGTCTATCCAACCGACAAGGGCAAGGAGCTGGTACCGTCACTACGCCAAGCTTCACACACACTGAAGGAAAAATATCAAGCGATTCTCGGCAAAGAGCTAGCTGACCAGCTAACCCATGCTCATGAATTAGCGAGCGAGCAGCTAGAGCGCTAGAATGTGCATGCCGGTTGTATAAGCCACTTCAAACGTGGCACCGGCTATTTTGCATGGTTTTTAATTTTGTATGTACAACAAAAATATAAAGGGAGATCGATTTATATGAGCCTTCTTCATTCGCAAGCTGAGCTGCAGCCGAAATCCCGGTTTTATTATGGCTGGATCATTGTACTGCTGACCTTCGCCACACTGCTCGTGTCGGCGGGTATCCGCTCGCTGCCGAGCATCTTGCTTGTCCCGTTTCAAAATGAGTTCCATTGGAGCCGCGGCAGCATCTCCAGCGTCATCTCCATGGGCATATTGCTATACGGCTTAGTGGGGCCATTTTCCGCCTCCATGCTGCTGCGCTTCGGTGTGCGCAAAGTCGTCATAAGCTCGCTCGCGCTGCTTGCCATTAGCCTGGCGGCCACGCCGTTCATCCACGCCTTATGGCAGTTCAACCTGCTGTGGGGGCTGGTCTCCGGCCTTGCTACGGGCATGATGGCGAATGTGCTTGGCGTAACGGTCAGCAATATGTGGTTTGTTAAGCGCAAAGGCCTAGTCATTGGTTTGCTGACAGCAAGCGCCGCTACCGGCCAACTGCTGTTTCTGCCCCTTTTTGCAAAAATGACGGCGGATTTCGGCTGGCGCTATGCTATTTTTGCAGCTATAGCGGGCGTTTTACTCGTTCTCGCTGCTGTAGCCATCTGGATGCGCAACCACCCTTATGATGTTGGTGCCGCTCCCTACGGCTCCAGCGAAATCGTAAAACCAGCCGAATTCACGGGGAACCTGCTTCTGACTCCGCTGCGTAATCTCAGGCTGGCTATGAAAAATTCGACGTTCTGGCTGCTCGCCGGCACCTTCTTTTTTTGCGGCTTCTCCACCAATGGCTTGATCGGCACCCATCTGATTGCCGCTTGCGGCGACTATGGCATGCTGGAGGTTGCTGCTGCCGGCCTGCTCGCCATGATGGGTCTGTTCGATTTGTTCGGAACGACGATCTCTGGCTGGCTATCCGACCATTTTGACAGCCGCAAGCTGCTGTTCTGGTATTATGGGCTGCGCGGCCTGTCGCTGCTGTTTCTGCCCTATGCGCTTACCGCGACGCCAGCCATGCTTGTCGTGTTCTCCGTTTTCTATGGTCTCGACTGGATCGCAACGGTTCCCCCGACCGCCAAGCTGGCTGGCGAAACGTTCGGCAAGGAGAAATCCGGCATGATTTTCGGCTGGATCGTCGTTGCCCACCAGCTCGGCGCTTCTACCGCGGCCTATGGTGCAGGGGTTATGCGCGATTGGTTCGGCACCTATTCGCAAGCGTTCGTCATCGCCGGATTTGTCTGCTTCTTCGCGGCATTAATGGCGCTGCGCATTAGAAGAAACCCGGCTGCTGGCGTTCAAGCGGCATAAAGCAGGCCATCTTCATCTTCATCTTCATCTGCTCCGCAAGCATACGGCATAATAGACACGAAAAAATAAGCCATGAACAACGTCTCGACAGACGATGCTCATGGCTTATTTTCAATCTTAAACGTTTTCCTTGACGCTTACTTGAAAAACACCTTGTCCACATTGTATTTCGCTCTTAGCTTATTCACGATATACGTCTCGTAAATTTCTCTATCCACTGGCTCTTCAATGATGCAAACCTCAATCGTCGTCACTTCGTCGCGGTGCGGTTTCATTGGGGATACCGAATCTTCAAAATGCTTCTTGATTCTTGGTCTCAGCTTTCTTGCCTTGCCGACAAAAAGCAGCTCCTTGCTCTTGTTGTAGAACATGAAGATGCCGCCCTTGTCGCGGGGAATCAGGTGAAAATCAGTAAAGCCATAAATATTGCTCAGCTCAGGAGAAATTTGCTTCTCAATCGTTACATCCGGTGTTGGTATCGTAATATTAATCACGCGCTGCTCACGTCCTCATTCAATATAAGAGTAAATACTACCACAAAACCCGCCGCAACACCATTTCAAATTTCCCCCTTCTTTCTGCCCCTGCTTATTTACGTTGAAAATAAGTATCCATATAATGAAGAAAGAAGAATAAGGCCCTATTTAGGAGGATAAAACACTGCAATGAAACTAGATGACCATATAATGCTCTGGAATCATGCTTCTGTGAAAGTAATGGATTTTCGCCATGCCCAGCTGGAAGCTGGAGAACGGCTGTCCCCCTACCGATTGCCGTCCAACGCCTTTCTCTATGTCCTTGACGGCAGTGCACATGTACAGCTGGATCAATCCCAGCATCACATGAAACGATTTCATGTCCTGCACGGCGGACGCAGTGCGTATCTCACCATCGAAGCAGAAGAGCCCTTCACGTATTACCTTGTTCTGTACAAGCCCGTTCTGATGCTGGCCCCTTCACATAAGCTGATGCAGCACCATGATTTGAACCGCCCTTTCCAATATGTTTACGGCTTTGTGCCGTTATATCCTTTACCTTTGTTAGAGACGCTTGGTAAGATGCATTCAGCGTGGATGACGCCTGATCCCCTTCATCTGTTCCACGCGCGGACTTTATTTTATCAATTTGTACATGAGCTGCTTTGGCAAATGCAGCGTCAAGGAATTGAACCGGCTCGCCCGGATTTATTGGCTCAGATGCTGCGTTATATGCAGGAAAGCTACAGGGACCCTATTACGCTGGAAACGATGTCGGCGCTGTTCGATTGCAGTGTAAGCTATTTAACCAAGCTGTTCAAAAAACAAATGAATGAGAGCCCCATCCGCCTGCTGACTCAAATCCGCGTAAGGAAGGCTGCCGACTTGCTGGCGCAAACCGAGACCTCCCTTCAAGAAACGGCGGAGCTTGTCGGTTATCCCGACGCCCATACGCTGGGCCGCAGCTTCAAAAAATATTATGGGCTGCCGCTATCCGAGTTTAGAGCCAAATACCAGCAAAACGGCCCTATACCAAAATCGCCTGCATTTCGTACTAAATTTGCCATTGTCCCTCCTTATACACAGTGCTATAGTGTGAATGATTACGAGTATCATTATCATTCAACGCGAAGTGGAGGATTTTCTGTGTCAAAAATAAACAAGCCCTATTCCATGGCGGCAGCTCTGCTGCTATGTATGACCTTACTGTTAAGCGCCTGCTCTGGCGCAACAAACGCAGGCGCTAATCAGCCTGGGACAAGCAGCAGTCCTGCAGCACAAAGCTCAAGCCAGCCGTCGGCGGAAGCCTCTCCAGCCAGCAGCTCTGCTGCAACTAAAACCTATACAGATAGCAAAGGAACGGTAACCATACCTGCCAACCCGGAACGGATCGTTGATTTGACAGGCAGCGCCATCGGAAACTTGCTTAAGCTGGATTTGAAGCCAGTCGCTGCTTTGGGAGAAGCACTCGTTAACCCTTATCATGAAGGCAAATTGGATGGAATTGTGGATCTCGGGGATGGCACTAACTTGGAGGCTATCCTGCATCTCGATCCGGATTTAATTATCGTCTTTGATTTTCTGGAGGAAAGCGAATATGAGAAGCTGGAGCAAATTGCTCCGGTTGTACGGCTTAAATATGGAGCAGGCACCCCTGCGGAGCTGTTAACCGAGTTCGGAAAAATAACCGGCCGTGAACAGGTCGCACAAGCATGGATTGAAGAATGGAATGCAAAAATCGCCGAGGTTAAGCCTAAAATTACGGAGGTTGTCGGAGACAAAACCGTCTCGATTTTGCAGCCTTATGCGAAAGGCATTTATGCTTGGGGCAATAAGGGCGGCAGGGGCGGAGAAATCCTGTATGGCGATCTTGGCCTGAAGGCTCCTGCTATTATTCAAAAAGCTCTTATTGATGGCGCCGAGTTTGGCTCAAGCTTATCCCTTGAACAATTGCCGGAGTATGCCGGGGACTATATTTTCACCAGCAATTGGGGCTGGGACGATGGGGACCCGGACGTCGTTTACGGGAGCAGCCTATGGAAAGGGCTTCCTGCTGTGAAGCAAAATCAAGTTTTTTTCATTAACGCTGAAGGCTCTTATTTCAATGATCCCATCTCCTTGGAAGCTCAATTGCAATTTATTATTGAGAGCTTTATAGGTGACAAGGCTTAACGCCTGCCCAACTTAAATAAGCATGTTCGCCAGCAGCTTGATGCCGGTGAACATGCTTTTTCTCATTTCGCTTCACAATTATACGCCGTTAGCTTCCCTTAGCTGGAATACAGCGAACAATACGTACGCGTGAAATTCCCTGCAAGCAAATCTTCTTTGCGTATATAAAATTGCAGTTCCCCGGCATCCCACCAGCAGAAGCCTACGTCATTATCCGAATCAAGAGCTAGCAGCACAAGCGTATCCGCAACCTCCTGCTCAGCCTGTCCTTCATCGCCTCCGAAGTGGTCCGCGAGCTGCTTCATCGCCTTATCCGGGCTGTATTCATAATGCTTGCCCGTCATCAGCATCAGCGCCGCCTCAATCTCGCAGTCGCCATGCTGCGTTGCCGGATAGCCAAACATGACGGCAAGATCGCCATCTTCGCTGCCGCTCAATTCATCGGTTAAATCCTCGTATTCCTCATAATCATGCTCATCATCTTCTACTTGCTCTTCATCAACATAGCCATAGCCTGGAAGCTCAATAGAAGCTCGGCCCACCACCTCATAGCCTGTATAGTCCGCATCCTCCAGTGACGTTTCCTCAGGAGCAAGGCGGCGCTTGGCACCTGCAAGCTGTTCGTCTTTCAAATGCAGGACGAAATGGTCAATATGATAAGCGGGCTCATCCACTCCTAAGAAAAAATAAAGCATGCCGCCATGCGATAACCGCGAAGCCGCATCATGCGGTGCCAATTCCTCCAGACGCAGCTGCGCCAAAAAAGTCATCGGTGTGCCCTCTTGATCAAGCGGCCATTCTATTTCATCAGGAAGATCGGGATCTCCGCCAATTCGCGATACGCAGGTTTTAGAATAATCCGCTAAATTTCGCTTCGCCAAACGCACGCCTTCACGGGCATGCTTCATTAAGTAGTCCAAGGCATGGGTATACTCCTGTTCTTGCAGCAAGTGTTCCAATTTTTCCTGATTTGGTTTTGTTAATGGCATAAAATCAAGCTCCTCATGGAAAATATGTAGACCCTTCGTCTATTGTAAACGATTGCCTACTTCATGCCCATAATTTTCGGTAGTTCTTCCAGAAAACGTTCCATTGTAATGGGATCACTCGCATTCCAGCTAATATCAGCCGTATAAGCCTGATTATTTTTAACAGCGGGGATCGACTTCCAAAGCGGGCCTTCCATCAGCTTTTTCGCTTCCACTTCATCATCTGTACCGGGTGAACTGAGTAAAAACACATGGTCCCCCGCATAATCAGGCAGCACCTCCATTGAAATAAGAGAGAATACTTCCTTCTTATCAATGAGCTCCTGTACCTTCGTGCTTGGGCTAAAGCCGCCTGACTGGTACAGCGACATTGTTAAGCTGAAATGGCCCATGACATAGAAGTCACCAGCCAGGCTTAGGTAGACCGTTGCCGACTCTCCCGGCTTCAAGCCGATTTTATCCCACATCGCCTTCGCCTTAATCTCATAGCTGGCAATCCAAGCCTCCGCCTCCTGTTTCTTATTGACGATGTCAGCAACCTCTCGCAAGCGATCAAACGTTGCCGCATCTCTATTGAAGATGACCGTGGGCGCGATTTTGGACATTTTCTCAAAAATTTCGGTGTCATCCGGCCCGCCATATCCAGCCTGCAAAATCAGGTCTGGAGCAAGCTCCAGCACCTTCTCCATATTATGCGGGTAGCCAATATCGACAACCCCCGCCAAATCATCTTTATAAATGTAGGGCTCGTTCACCCAATCGTTCCCGGCAGGTGTAATGCCCAGTGCCAGCAAATCCCCTGGAATGTCGCCGAGCATGACGATTTTCTGCGGATGTGTTGGAATCGCAACTTCATGCCCGCTAAAATCCTTGTAGATGCGTGTTGCTGCCTCTGTCGCAGCTGTTGCAGCTTGTTCAGCCGTCTCAGACTCGGTTGACTCGGTTGAAGCTGGTACCGACTCCGTCGCTTCTACACCACCCGTAGAGCCGCAAGCTGTTAATAAACCGAAGGTTAATAGCAGTATAGCGGCAATGAACATTCTGACTTGTTTCGCAGACATGTGAAAACCCCTCTTTTTGTTTGATGATAATCATTATCAATATACTGGATGCTGCCATCCAGCACAATGGACAAAACAGGCTTCTGCTATTTCACATGACAGGAAACAACGACGAGACTACATGACAACACTGTAAGCTTGGATGTCCCGTTTTGTAAGGGAACAACTATAGTTCAGGCGTTTTTGGCAGGATAAAATAGGATTAACCTCACCTGTGATTTGTTCGTCAGTACTTGAGGAAATTTCACAAAAGGGACGGTTTGATTATGCCTCATTCAAACAGACCGCTCTTCCTCATTTAACGAGGTTTTGGAGGGGCACCGTTTATGCTGGAATCGTCGCTATGCTGGCACTCACAGCGGGGCTTATCGCGATGTCGGGGCACAGCTTAAGCATATGGGCAGCGTCGCTGATCACGGAGGACAGGTTGTGTATGTAGCAGGCGCAGAGCATTATAATTTTGCCGATGTGCAGTTTCTTACCTCCATACTCCGGCAAATTGGCATGACCGGGAAGCGGAGTACGGACCGGGTTGCTTCAATTATTAACGCCTATACCCTTAGCTTCTTCGACCATTATTTGAAAAATAAAGGCGACAGCCTGCTGGAGGGACCAAGCGAAGCCTATCCAGAGGTGAAGTTTATGACCTCGCTGTTTGCTGGCGGCAATGGAGAAGAGTCCGAGAAACGAGAGAGACAGGAGCCTTGACGGGCCCCTGCCTCTCTTTTTTTTTCATTCCACGATCATGTCAATTTCCTCATGCTGCTCGTCGAACGTAATGCGCAGCCCCTTA
Organism: Paenibacillus sp. JT22N15; assembly: GCF_059383755.1. Lineage (NCBI taxonomy): Bacteria > Bacillati > Bacillota > Bacilli > Caryophanales > Paenibacillaceae > Paenibacillus > Paenibacillus sp. JT22N15. The sequence goes on from NZ_JBXENV010000002.1 coordinate 310,675, forward strand.
TTGTCGAGATACCACAAATTGGCTTCCTCCATGAAGAAGGTAATTCCTTCAACGGTAGCACTGAGCCCCGGATTTATTGGCAGTTCCTTATTAACGCCTAGAGACAAGCCCGGCACTACAGTGCTGCAGCCGCCAAGCTTTATAAATATTCTGACCGACTCTCCATTTTTCAGTTCCAACTGCTGCTTATACCAGCTCGCCGCTGGCTGCTCAACGATTAATTGCATATGTGTCAGCCCCTTCCATTCGATATTCGCCACTTAAATGATGCTCCTTCATGTACGAATACCTTCATCATCGCCAATTGGCGGGCTGGTGTCAATGCAGCTGCAAATATTTGCTTTTATCGTTTATTCGCTCAAGCTGGCAGCAGCTTTAACCTTAAGCCGATATTCCTGCGGAGAAATCCCCTCCAGCTCCTTGAACACGCGGGTAAATTGCTTGCTGCTCTCGAAGCCTGAAGCGCTACCGATGTCCTGCATTTTATCGCTTGTGCTCTCCAGCAGCTCCTTACCTTTGCGGATACGCAGCTTTTTCAAAAACAAGACGAAGCTTTCTCCTGTATGTGCCTTAAACGCCTCGCTGAAATAAGAATAATTGAGGCCGACATAATTGCTGACAACCGCCATATTGAGCGGCCGGGCGTAGTTCATCTCCATATAAGCGATAGCCGCGTTAATTTCCGCATGCTCGTTATAGGCAGAGCGGATGCCTTTCACATATTCATTTACGCTGTACAGCAGATGCTCCAGACTGCGGTAATAGTCGTGAAAGCTGCGAAAATTGTCCATGCTGCCGACTCTGCGATACAGCTTCAGCACGTCAATAGACGCTTCTCCGTATAGGCGGAACACTTCATCGAGCACCTGCTCATTCATTCGCTTGCCCACCTGGCGCAAATAACCGATATCTATATCAGCCAATTCCTCGATACGAAAAATAGCTTTAAGCAGCGCTTGCAGCTCCTTCTCCCGCTCGGTGCCCAGCATATTGCCAAGCTTGCGAATGTCTTCATCCGGCAGCGGATGCATGCGGCGCTGCGACGCGCAAATATCCTGATGCTGGAGCAGGCGGCTGCTGGGATAAAGAAAGGAATAGTGCAGCGCTTCCTCTGCCTGCTTATAGCAGCTGCGCAAATCCTCAAGCCTAGCCGCCTCTGAGCTTAGTCCCAAACGCAGCCCTTCCAGCTCCTTGCCGCCAGTTAGCCTCAGCAGCTCGTGGAACTGCGCGGCCTGCCCTCCAATTAGGACAAGCCTTCCCCCGCCATCCACAAAAGAAGCATCGACCGTCCCTCCAAGCTGCTCCAGCATACTCTCGATGAGCTGCCCCCGCTCATTGCGGTTCACCGCTTCCCCATTCTCGGATTTATAGCTTAGAACAGCAACATGGCATGGCAAGGTGATTGATTCGAAGGGCATATCATTATCAGGACGCAGCTCCTCCTCCTGCCCATGCAGCAGCTCTCCTTGAATGAGCCACTCTTTCAGGCGGCTCATTCGAACCTGCTCGCGGTATTTGTCTCCCTCAGCTGTTTTGCGCGCAAGCTCTGCCTGTGCCTGCAAAATACTTTCGCTCTTGCGCAGCGCCTCGAACAGCTCATCCCGGCGAATCGGCTTCAAAATATAATCTCTGACCTGGTACTCAATCGCCGCCTTCGCATACGTAAACTCATCATAGCCGCTCAAAATAATAAAAACAGGCTTGCGCTCCTCCTCCGGCTGCTGCATCACTTGCTTGATCAGCTCAATGCCATCCATCACCGGCATACGAATGTCCGTAATGACGATATCCGCCTGCTCGCTCTCATATTGCGCCAATGCATCCTCCCCATGAATGGCTAGCCGAATATGGTAGTAATCTGGAAACTCACGCTCAATCATCGTTTTCAGGCCGATTCTTATATTTTTCTCGTCATCCACGATCAGCAGCTTCTTAATCGTCATCCCCTCCTCCTGCAATCAGCACCTTGGGCAGCGTCAACATAACTTCAGTGAACTGGCCTTCCTCGCTGCGCACCTGCAGCCCGTAGGGCTTGCCGTAATAAATGCGGATGCGTTGATGCACATTACGCAGCCCTATGCCGTACAATGGTTTTGCGCTTCGTTCATATTCATCCATCAGGCGCTCCCCCGCCCGCTCCAGCTGGATGCGTTCATTCAGCAGCGCAAGCGGCTCCGGAGCGATTCCTTCGCCATTATCGCGCAGCGTAATGACGATTCCGCCCTCCGCCTGCTCGAATGCGGCAATCTGGATGAGGCGCTGCTCCTCTCCCAGCTCTGGCCAGGCATGCTTAAGCGCATTTTCAACAATCGGCTGCAAGGACATTTTCAGCATCTCTACTTCCAGCAAGCCCGGCTCCATGCTCCGTTCAAGGACGATGGGCTCGTCGAAGCGAATATTCATGACGTCGATATAGTTTTGAATATGGCGAATTTCATCCTGCAAGCGCACATATTCGCCAGACCACTTAAAGTTGTAGCGCATCATGCCGCCCAGCGACGTAAGCGAGTCAGAGATGAGGCGCTGGTTTTCAATTTCGGCCAGCATTTTTATATTTTCCAGCGTATTGTACAAGAAGTGGGAATCAATCTGGCTGTGCAGCGTCCGCAGCTCGGCTTCCTTCGTCAGCGCCTTCTTCCTTACGCCTTGGGCAATCAGTTCATTAATCGTTTGCATCATTTTGTTAAAATGGAATGCCAGCTCGCCAATTTCCCCGCCTCCGCTGAGAGGAAGTCCCGCAGGCGTCTCGCCTCGCCTGACCTTCTTCATCGCGTCGGTTAAACGCCGCAAATTTTTAAGAATAATAGCATTCATCATATACGTAATAATGGACAGCAAGCCAATGAGCCCCACATTAACCGCCATAATTCGAAATTGCCCCTTCGATACGCGTTCATACACCGACTCCAAGGAAATGACATGAAGCAGCTCTGCTTCCGCTTGCTCTACGGGCGTACGAATGAGCAAATAAGGATGATCATCAACGGTAAAACGTATTTCCTGCTGCCCAAGCTCCTTCATTGCGGCGAACTGCTCCTTAATGGCTGTGCGCAGCTTCGGATTGCTGCCCTTGCCCGCGAAGGCTTGGAGCTCATCGAGCACGATGCTTCCCTTGCTGTCGGCCAGCATCATCTGCGAGCCCTCATCCTGCAAGCTTGCAAAGGCTTTAGGCGCAAAATGCTTCAGCAGCATTTCCACCTGAATGACGCCAATCCGTTCACTCCCTGCCCGGACGACCCGCATAAGAGAAACCTTGGGCATCTGATTATGCACATCCGTCACATTCCGGTGCAAAATATCGGCGTCCTCCTCCTTAAACACCCACAGCTCCTTGCCATCCAGCTCTGCAAGCTCTGAATACCAAGGCTCCGTCTGAATACGCCGCTCATGAAACACAATCGGCCACATTTCCGATATATAGTCATTGTCTGCAAACAGGCGCAAATGGGCGATGTTCGGATTGTTCGTTTGAATATGGATAACATCGGTCAGCGGCCCCCAATATAAATCAAGCAGCTCCTCCGTCGTAAATTCCTTGTGTGTAGATATATACTCGGTAATATCCGCGCTTAATATCGTAAGCTGGGCTGCCAGCTCCATCGCTTCAATTTGATTCAAAATATTTACCTTCTCCAGCTCCACTAAATACTGCCCCTGCCGAAGCGTCTCATTAATATGGCTGTCTCTAATTTCCCCAAACAAATAATTGGACACCACAATGCTTGGAAACAGCAATATAAAAACATACGCGGCGACGAGTCGACTTTGCATCGATCTTCTGCCCAGCCAATAAGCCGTCGATTGAAAATAGTTCCGAATTTGCCTTCCCACGTTAGGCTCACTTCCATCTTCGCGGCCCAGCCCCCTGACTTGCTTGCAGGCGGCAAAAAGCGCGCCAGTCCATGATGGATTTGGCGCACCTAATGCCGGGATGTATGCCCGGGCCTGACCTGTATTAGTTAATGAATTCTGCCAGCTTCGCTACGTTCTCTTCATATTTTTTCTGCTTATAGGCCTGAACGGTGCCAAAGCCAAGAGCATCGCGCTTGCTCAAATACTCCTGCCACAAGCTGTCGAATTCGGCATCTGACTTCGCAAGCAGCAGCCTCGGAAGCGCCTTGCCAAATTCATGATCCAGCTTCGTCTTCATAATGCCTTCCTCGGATGCCCCCGTCGGGTCAAGCTGGTCAAATTGCGACAGGCTGAGCGCTTTGCCGCGCGTCCAGTCTTCCATCTGCTTGAATGGCTCAACAGCTGGCGGCGACCATTCCGGCGTCAAATTCGTATCCATCAGCATCCAGAACGTATGGGAGGCGCCATATTTTTTATCGAAGGCACCACGGTCGGAATTAAGCAGCTCCAATACCTCAGGTAAAAACTGGTCTTTCCCGTCTATTTTATCCCAGGTTACGCCCTGCTTGCCGAAAAACATATCCCGCTGGCCCTCTTCCGAAATCAGGTAATCTAGGAAGCGGATCGCTCGTGCTTTATCCTTCACATTTTTGGAGATGAGGGTAACGGTCCAGCCGGAAATGGATGGCCCTGCAAGCGTTGCTTGATCCTGCGCAGCATTAGCTGGCCCATCCACCGCAATATAAATGGAGTTAGGATCGTTTGCAAATAGCGCATTTTGCTGGTTAGCCAGATCAGACCTCGCATACAGCATCGCAAAGTATCGGCCTTGGGCAATTTTCTCCTCCATTTGCGGACGCTTGTCGATGAACACGTCTTTCGAGAGCAGGCCGTTTTCATTCGCTTGACGCATCGTCTTGAGCCATTTTACATATTCAGGGTCCGTGTCGCGATCATACAGCTGTCCATCCTTTTCATAAGGAATAGCCAAGAAATTTTGGATATAAGCTTGCAGCGAGCTGTTGCCCTTTTCATTAAAATCATACATCCCCAGCGGAATTAACGGCTGGCCGTTAATGTCGGGAAATTTCGCTTTTGCATCAGCCAAGGCTTGAAGGAAACCTTCTGTTGTCCGCATATCCGGGCTGCCGATAGCCTCATACATGTCCTTGCGCACGAGGAACGTCTGCGTAGAGGTGATGCTGTCGCCAAACTTCTCGTAATCCTTCGGCGAGGAGGAGGCGTTCGGATACCCATAGATATGGCCATCCTCTTGCTTGTACCAGGCGAGCTTCGCCGGATCGGTCACCTTGTAGAAGTAAGGGTCATATTGGTCAGCCAGCTCATTAAGCGGGAGCACCATCTCGCCTTCTATCATTTTCTTGACGGCATCCTCGTACCAGCCGAGCGTAATGAAATCAGGCAGGCTGCCGGAGGCGATCATCGTATTCATCTTTTCCGCCTCATTGCCGGCAGGGACGATGAAGTTAATATCTACGCCTGTTTTTTCCGTAATATACTTGGATGTGTCATCTACGCCCCACTTATTAGGAAACCACGCGAAATTAATATACCAATCGAACGTAATCGGACTTTTATCCACTTCCCAGCCTTTATCCTCCTGCGTCAGCTTCACCTCAGCAGCAGCAGTTGGAGACGTGCCTCCATTCGTTGTGCCCTCGTTCGTATTGCTGTTTGATGAGCAGGCTGCCGTAAATACGAGTGCAGCGGCAAGCGGCAGCACCAGCAAACGTTTTATTGCAGGTTGTTTAACCATGTTTGTTTTCCCCTTTTCTATTTGAGTAGACTAGCCCTTAATAGAGCCAATCATCATGCCTTTGACAAAATACTTTTGCAGGAAAGGATAAACCAGCACAATCGGCAGCGTCGTAACGACCATCGTCGCCAGCTTGATCGACTGTGAGGTAACGGTTTTGCCAACGCCGCCCGGAATGGCGGCTACCATTTGATTCGAGCTGGACTGTGCCACTACCCGGTACAAATACGTTTGGATCGGCTGCAAATCCATGTTGTTCATATAAATGACGCCGGCAAAATAGTCATTCCACTGATACACCCCATGGAACAGCGCAATCGTCGCAATAACCGGCAGCGATACCGGCAGCACCACCTTGAGGAAAATGCCCCAGTCATTCGCTCCGTCGATTTTCGCCGCTTCCTCCAGCCCATCCGGAATTTCCCGGAAGAAGGTCATGAATATAATGAGGTCGAAGAAGCTGAACATCGCTGGAATAATATACACGAGAAAATTGTCCAGCAAATGCAAATCTCTAATTAGCAAATAGGTAGGAATCAGGCCGCCGCCGAAAAACAAGGTAACCGTGCCAATTAAAATGTAAATTTTGCCGCCAATAAGTCCCCTGCGGGAAAACGCATAGGCTACCATCGCGGTGAAAAAAACATGCAGCAGCACGCCAAGCACCGTTTTCGCTACCGTAATGCCCATTGCCGTCATAATGCCCGCGCTCTGGAATACCGCCTCGAAGCTTTCCGCGCTGAACACCCGCGGCCACCAGTAAATGCCGCCGCGCATGCCATCCTGCCCTTCATTGAATGCATTTACGAGGACGTACCAGATGGGATACAAGGTCGCAAAGCACACGAGCAGCATGCCGAAGCCGTTGAAGAGGTCGAATACTGCTTCTCCCTTTGTTTTTCGTTTCAAGCTGAGCAAAGCCAGTCGCCTCCTTCCTAAAACAACGATGTGTTATTGATTTTTTTCGTTACACGATTGGCGATGAGCAGCAAGATAAGGGCGATAACGGATTTGAACAAGCCGACTGCGGTGGCATAGGAATACCGTCCCTGCTGCATGCCCGTCTGATAGACGAACATATCAATCACATTGCTTGCGCTTTCATTTAATGCGTTTCTCAGCACCAGAATCTGATCAAAGTTGGAGTTCAGCACGCCGCTGACCGCCAGAATGAACAAAATCGAAATCGTTGCTTTGATGCTTGGCAGCGTGACGTACCACATTTTCTGAAAGCGGCCAGCACCGTCAATCGTAGCCGCCTCGTACATTTCAGGCGATACGCTCGAAATCGCGGCCAAATAAATAATGGCGGACCAGCCAAGCTCCTTCCATATATCCGAGGTAATAATAATGCCCCAGAAATAATCCGGCTCTGCAAGATACGAGATCGGTTCCTTAATGACGTTAAGCGCCATCAGTACATGATTGACGATGCCGACATCCGACAGCCAAGTCGTCAGAATGCCGCCAAGAATAACCCACGATAGAAAATGCGGCAAATAGGATATCGTCTGTACCGATCTTTTGAACAGCACCGAGCGCACCTCGTTTAAAAATAAGGCGAATATAATCGGCAGTGGAAAGCCGATCGCCAGCTTGATCAAGCTAATGCCCAGCGTATTGCGCATGACATTGACGAAGCTTTCATCTTGGAAAAATTCTTGAAAATGCGACCAGCCTACCCAAGGCGCCGCGCTGATCGGCTTGACGATATTAAATTCTTTGAACGCTATGATGATGCCGTACATCGGAACATAATTAAAAATAATCATCCATAAAATGCCAAGCAGCGCCATCACCTGCACATGCCTCTGGCCGTACAGCTTCCTGAACCATCTGCTGCGCTTGGCCGCTCTCGTGCTTGCAGCAAGCGCTGCCGCCGATTGTGCTTCGTGCCGTATTTTCACCTTATAAATCCCCCATACTACGTTGGAATCTTGCTCTATAGACTGAAATGCCTTCTTTATCCATTGTAGACGGCAGCTTCCGTTCCGGTAAGGCTTCAAATTTCGTTTTAGGGGGTCCTTTTTTCGGATTGCCTGCAAAACAAACAGGCCCATGCTTATGCGCATGGGCCTGCCTAAATACAATGATCTATTTTCAATTTTGAAGCTAGATTTGGCGGACACAGCAGCCGCTATTTCAACAGAATCACGTGTTATGGCATAGGCAGCGGACTCAGGAGCAGCTAATGCGCTGCAAATGGCCATTTTGACAGGATGATGAGAGCCATAGCGGATTTCCTGTCCACCTACGGCCTGAAATCGTAGCAAAAGCCAGAATAGCGGAACCTCAGTCCTTCAAAAAAGGAGCGTCCCGAGCTGTGGGGTGTCAGTAACAATCCACTAGCCGGATAAGGCAAATTTAATGACCCGGCTTATCGCTCCCGGCAGCACGCTAACGTGGCTCTCCTCGGGAAATTTGGCGATTGCAGCATGGAATCCGCTGGCTTGGAGCGGCCTTAGACTGTCCGCCAGCTGCTCGGAGTCCTTCACCATATCCGGCAGTTCCTCCGCGCCAATGGTGATCAACAGCTTCGGCGGGTGATCGATCTGAGGGAGCCTTGCTTCGAATGCGGCTTGCTCCTCCAGCACCGCATGCTTGTTCCACCATATGGACGGGCTTCCCGCAGCAAAGCGCTGAAAGGACTGAGGGCGGCTGAATAAGGCATGGAGGACGAGCAGGCCCCCCAGCGAATGTCCGAAAATCGTCTGCCGCTCCTTGTCTATGGGAAATTCCTTCTCCAGCACCGGCTTCAGCTCCGTCTCCAAAAAATCGAGAAAGCCATCAGCTCCGCCATGCTCCGGCCATGGCTGGCCATTCGGCCGGGCAGGCAAATTTTCGAGCTTTGCAGGTGTCGTGAAATCATAGCAGCGCCGGGTCATATCGAACGGTTCACCGGAAGGATAGCCGATGCCTACGATAATGACGGGGTCATAGCCATGCGGCTTGCGAGTCTGCAAAAGGGCGGCCTCAGCGAATGTGCCGAACACCGCATCCCCATCCGTCGCATAAATGATCGGGTAGCCCTTCTCCGGAGGCGGCTCCTTCGGCACGGCTATCCTAATGCGGTATTCCAGCTGCCTGTGGCTTGCATGCACCACTCTCTCGCTGCTTTCAGCCGTATAATGTCCCTTAGCTTCGCTTTTCATTATGGCGCTAGAAACCGAACAATATCATCGATAATTTTGCTGTATGCGATTAGACCGCCGCCTGTCCAATACTCATCGCTAACCGCGTAAACATGGCCCGCTTTGACCGCAGGCATGCTTCTCCAAATCGCATTGTCGGTCAGCTCCTTAATGTTGGCTGCGCCTGAGCCCGCGTAGTCGATTGTAAAAATAAAATCGGCATCCAGCTCAGGGAGAATTTCGAGCGAGGCATCCACGCTGTTTTTCTCTTCAACCAGCTTGCTCTTTCCTATGCCTAGCTCATGCGAAAGTACATAGCCTCCAAAATAGTTGCCGCCAATCAGGTACATTCCTTTGGCATTAAAATTAATTAAAACCGCCTTTTTCCCGTCGGCAACTGGAGCAAGCTTGGCTTTGGCTTCTTCCTTCTTCTGTTCATAATCGCTCAGCGCCTGCTTCGCCTCGTCAGGTTTGCCAAGCAGCTCTCCCAGCTTCGTTATCGAGCTGTTTAAATCGCCAGCCGCATTGACGAAAACGTACGTAGGCGCAATTTTGGAATACTGCTCATAGATGCCGTCGTCGGCATAATGGGCCGTATGCAAAATAATCAGATCAGGCTCAAAATCCATAATTTGCTCTGGGGAAGGCGGACGTCCTCCTGAAAACTCGACAGTTGGCACACCCTTAAGCCGATCCTGCAAGTAGGCTTGGCCTTTCCCGCTATTCCCCCATTGGGCAATAGGCGTTACGCCCAAGCTCAGCAGAGAATCCTCCATATAGGGGGCGAATACCTTTAATGGCTTGGCTGGTATAACGAGTTCATGCCCTTGTTCATCCGTTACCGTCTTCGTCGCTGACACTTCCTCTGAAGCCTCAGGGGCTTCGCTAACCTCAGGAGCCTGACTTTCTTGTGCAGCAGCAGCTGTCTGGCTTGGCTCAGCTGGGTTTTCGGCATTCGTGGAGCCACAAGCGCTCAGCAGGCTAAGCGCCATTCCTATAATGAGCAGCGAGAGCCCGCTTGCTTTTAACCTTTTTCGCAAAAAACTGTACTTCTGGAACATTCGAAATACCCTCCTATGATAACAATTCTCACTTAGGAGAATTATAAAGGATGCCCTATGCAGTCTCCATGGACTTTATCCGTTCCTGCCTTTGGACAATATCCGGTTAGGAGCAGCAGCATCTCGTCCAGCATCCGATTCATCGCTATGGCTGAGTATTCGAACCATGGGTCCGAAGGCACCAGATAGACAAAATGATTGCGAACCGCTTTGAGCGCCCGCCATTCCTTGTTATGTTGAAGCGCTAGCCAGTACGAGCGCGACTCTGCCTCAGGGCATACTACTATCAGCAAGCGGTCCGGGTCAAGATGGCTGAGCTGCTCCAGTGTTAGCTCCACATTGTACAACGAAGCCTGCTCATAGGCCGGAGACAATTGCAGCTCCTGATACAGCAGCTCAAAAATAGCTTGGTTGCAGTAGGCATGCACCTTTTTCCCATATATCCGCAATACGACAAAGGTATCCTCCTGCACGGCATGCTTGATGTTCGTCCGGGCCGATTCCAGCTTCTGCCCATATCCATCAATCCATTCCTCCGCCTGCTGCTCGCCTTTTAAAAAAGAGGCCATTTGACGAAGCTGCTCTCGCCAATCCTTCTGCCCCTTATCAACGAATAGGGCAGGGGCAATGCTGCCCAGCTTCTGCTTTTCTTCATCGCGCAAATGATCGAAGCCTACGATTGCGTCGGGACGGACCTTCGTCAGCTTGTCCCATTCCTCATGCCGCTGCAAATCCCCATAGCGCATATGCACCTGAATGCTCATCTGGTACACATTATAATAATAAGGCGTCCACTTTGAATCGAGCGGCGCAGCAACCGGAATAATGCCCAGCGCAAGCAGCTGCCCTATAAGCGAAGGAGAACATACCGCAATGCGTTGTCTGGGACGGGTCACAAAGGCGGAGGGGGATACGCCAACCTCTTTCTTAAACTTGCGGCTGAAGTAAAATTCATCACTGTAGCCTACCTTGTGGGCAATTTCCCGCAGACGGTAGTCCGTCTCCGTTAAATATCTTTTTGCCCGGTTGATGCGCAGGTCGGTCAAATAATCAATGGCGCTTTGCCCATATGTTTTTCTGAACAAATCCACAAAATATTTAGGGCTTATATGGGCCATCTCTGCCAGCTGTCCCACAGATATCGGCTCATTGAAATGCTGCTCCATAAAGCGGCGAATGCTTAATAAATCCGTCTTTGGGGGTTGATTATCGTACATGATGCCTCCGTTCCATGCTTTCGAGCCTTGTCCAGCTTATCCTCTCAGTATAGCAACATTGAGAATCGCTATCAATGGATTTGAAAATTGACCTGAGCGTCACACGGCGTTAATCCTGAGCTGACATAACTGGCGTATAGTCGAATCATACTCAACTAAATAAAGGATGATGGCACTTATGGGCATTCATACGTACTTTAGATCACTAAACGATTTGGAACGCATTATCCGCACCCCTGGCAAATTCAAATTCGAAGAGCACAGCGTGTCGGCTCACTCCTGGAAAGTTGTCCAGTACGCCAAGACGCTTGCCGATATCGAGGAGCAGCACGGCGTCACGATTGATTGGAAGAAGCTTTATGAAATTACGAGCAGCCATGATTATGGGGAAATTTTTATTGGAGACATTAAAACGCCCGTCAAGCATTATTCCCTTGAACTGCGTTCGATGCTGCAGCAGGTTGAGGATGGCATGGTCGAGCATTTTATTCAGGACCATATTCCTGAGGAATTTCAGGCTATTTTCCGCAGACAGCTGCGCGAGGGCAAAGACCATTCGGTAGAAGGGCTCATTTTGGAAGTTGCTGATAAAATGGATCAGGTCTACGAGGCATTCGCTGAACTCCAGCGCGGCAATACCGAGAAGGAATTTATCGTCATGTACCGTTATGCGTTAATTAAAATCAAAAATATCGACCTCCACTGCGTGAAGTATTTCCTCGAGCACATCCTGCCAGATATTATCCATGAAGGCACTCTTTCCCCCATCGATATTCGTAAAATAACAGAAGAAGCGCTGGCGCAAGGTGAAACGGCCGTCGCCCTCCTGTAGCGGCGCGGCGCGTTTCATTCCGAGAAATATAGAGAAAGGATTGCGTTAGATATCCTTTCCTATATTTCAAGGTGAAACGGCCGTCGCCCTCCTGTAGCGGCGCGGCGCGTTTCATTCCGAGAAATATAGAGAAAGGATCGCGTTAGATATCCTTTCTCTATATTTCAATAAAAAAACGGCACTCCATCCTTTGATGAAGTACCGTTTTTTTGAGCTTTTCCAGCCCATTCGCTGCTATAAATTTTGCTGGGTAATACCCAATTCCGGATCGAACACCAGCATCTTCGTGCCAATTTTATCAATGAAAAACCGATCATGGCTTACGGTCACAACAGCGCCGGGAAAATGTATCAGCGCCTGCTCCATCACCTGTATGCTCGTTAAATCCAGATGATTCGTCGGTTCATCCAATATGATGACGGCTGCACCCGAAAGCAGGCATTTCGCCAATGCAACCCGGGCCATTTGGCCGCCGGACAGGCTGCCAATCACTTTGCTTAAATCCATCTCGGAAAATTGCAGCATCGACAGAAATTTGTTCACCTTTTTCCGCGGCGCATCGAGCCCTAGACCATACGTATTGACGGCGTGGCTCACTGTATCCTTAGGATCAAGCTCCTCCCACATCCGGTTGAAATACGCGTAGCTGACCCCTTTTTCCCAGGTGACCTCGCCGGATTCAGGCTTCTCCTGCCCCGTCAGCACCTTGATCAACGTGGACTTCCCGCTTCCGTTCGGGCCAACGATGACGAGGCGATCCTCCTTCTGAATGTCAAAGCTGACGTTCTGAAAAATAGCGCGTTCCTCATAGCTTTGCCCGATTTGCTTAACCTCGCACAGCTTGTCCGGGAAACGCAGCAACTCATAAATATCCGTAATCAGCACGTTCACCGGATTCGGCTCGACCCGCTTCTTATTATCAGCCAATTTGCGGGATAACCGGTCTTTGGACGATTTTTTGCTGGCGCGGCTGTCGATCGCTTCCGACTCCATGAGCAGCAGCTCTTCCTCCCACTCGAACTGGCGGTCCAGCTCCTTCTTGCGCAGCTTCTTCTTACGAATATAGTCCGTATAATTGCCGTCGTATGGCTGAAAATGATAATTTTCAATCTCGATAATTTGCGTGACGACCTTGTCGATAAACTGCCGATCATGAGAGATCAAGATCATGGCGCCATTAAACCGGTAAAGCCACTGCTCCAGCCACGCAATGCCTTCCATATCCAAGTAGTTTGTCGGCTCGTCAAGCAATACAACATCCGGCAGCTCAATTAGCATTTTTGCTAAAGCCGCACGGTTTCTCCAGCCGCCAGACAACTCATCAATCGGCTGATTGCGTGAACGATCGTTGAAGCCCAGCTTCGTCAGAACGGTGTTGATCTCTACGGAAACGTTCCAGCCGTCCAAATGGTCCATTTGCTCGAAAAGCTCCGCCTGCCTTGCCAGCAGTTCATTCATTTCGCCATCATCCGATACCAAGCCCAGCTTTTCCCCAACCGCTTGCAGCTCGCGCTCAATCAGAGCAACCTGCTCGAAGCACATTTCCAGCTCTTGCTGGACAGACAGACTACCGCGCATTTCTGAAAATTGCGAGAAATACCCGATTTTCACCTTTGGATCTATTTCCACTTTGCCGCTTGTCGGCTCTTCTTTGCCCATAATGAGCTTGAATACCGTCGACTTGCCGGCTCCATTCCGCCCAATAAGGCCAATTCGCTCCCCTTGGCTCACGCGAAAATAAATATCGCGAAAAATCATGGCGTCTTCATATTTCTTCGTCACATTTTCCAACCGAATTACACTCATGCTATCACCCTTCTAGCTCCGTCAGTCTACTAGTCATTATAACATTAGATATTGTTTATTTTTTGTTGCGCGCCAATATTTCGCCTGCCTTCGCCCGAAACTCGGTGGCCGCCGCCTCGGGCGTTATTTTGCCAAATAGCAGCAGGTCATGCAAATCACGCAGCACCACGGTCACTTCTGCCGTTCCGACCGGGTCCGGCGGGTCCATGGGACTGCTATTTTTCTCCACCCAATCGAGATATTCAAAGATTTGCGCAAGCTCCGGCTTAACGAACGGCTTCAGCTGCTCCTTTAACTGGGAAGATACGGGCACGCCCCTCTCTCCCTGCAGCAGCTTGTTTGCCTCTAAATTATTGACGAAGAAGCTGATGAATTTCGCGGCCTCTTCTTTATTTTTTGAATTTTTGGAAATCGAAAAAAACATGCCCGGCTTCAAAAATAACCCTTGCTTGCTGTTTGGCCCAGGCAGCGGCACGATAGCCAGCTGTTTGCCGTAATGCTCCACGATGTTGATGAACTGATTGGAATAGCCCCAGCCTAATAGAGCCTCCCCTTTAAAAAAAGGGTCTGCGTCCGATTTATTAATATCGGACGTCCATATATCGGGCAAAAATATCAGTTTATCCTTCGCGAGCCTTTGCATTCGTCCAAAATATTCGATAAACAGCTTGTCATCCTCATAACCTAGACTAGTGCCATCTTCTGCAAACAAGGTAAAGCCATGCTGTCTAAGAAAATAAGCAAAAAACTGCTCCGGCGTAAACACCGTTCCTAAATAAACGCCTGTGCCCTTGAGCTGCTCTCCCATTTGGTCAAAATCCTCCCAAGTCCACGAGGCTGTAGGCGGCTCTATGCCGCTGGCCTTGAAAACCTCTGGGTCGTATACAGCAAATAGCGCATTGACGCCCAAATTCATGCCATATAAGTGGTCTCCCCATTTCCCGCTGGACAGATGGCTCTCGCTGATGGAGGAGGCATCTATGGCCCCGCTTCGAATATACGGCTCCAAATTCTCCAGCAAATCAAGCGAGCTGTACTGGGACAAATACGAAATGTCCATCTGAATGATGTCCGGCAGCGCATTGCCCGCCGCGTACGGCGCGAGCTTTCTCCAATACTCATTGAAAGCGCTGTATTCAAATTCAATGTTAATATGCGGATTTAGCTCTTCATACATATGGATAACCTCAATCGTTGCATTGTTGCGAAATTCATTGCCCCACCAAGCGATGCGAAGCGTAATCGGCTCCTCCTTGAGCTTGTTCAATGGGTCGGAATCCCCCGGGATGCAGCCCCAGAGAGCGGCTAGCAAGCCAAGCATTATGCCAATTCGGATGGTCGTTCGCATCATCTGCTTAATCCTCCTGCACAAGCGGAATAAGGACGCTGACTTTTGTTCCGCCCCCCGCCCGGCTGTCAATTCCTAGCCCATAGCTTTCGCCGAAAGCGAGCTTGATCCGATTTTTAATATTCAAAATGCCAATCCCGTTCCCCCGCGTCTCCGCCTCTCCGCTCAGCACACGCTGCACATAAGCTTCCTCCATGCCCGGCCCACCGTCCTCGACAATGAGCGCAAGCTTCCCTTCCCCCCACTCCGCATAAAGCCGGATCGTACAGGGCTCAATCATAGGCTCCAAACCATATTGCACGGCATTTTCCAATAGAGGCTGCAAAGTAAGCTTAGGGATGGCAGCGGCATAACAGGAAGCAGGCACATCCATATGAAAATCCAGCCGATTTTGAAATCGGTATTTTTGAATCGTAATGTAATGCTTCACCGTTTCAAGCTCCTCGGCAACCGTAATCACATTTTGCTTTAAGCTGATTGAGGAGCGCAGCAAATAACCAAGCGAGACGACCATGCTGGATATTTGCTGCTGCGCATTTTTTTTGGCCAGCCAATGGATAGAATCGAGCGCATTATACAAAAAATGAGGATTAATTTGCGCCTGAAGCGCCTTGAACTCCGTTTCCTTAATGATAAGCTGGTTGGCGTAATTTTCTTTAATCAGCGTATTAATGCGAGTAATCATCATTCGATACGTTCGCTGCAGCAGCCCTACTTCATCCATTTGCTGAAAAGCAGGTGCGGACATGCTGGCATCCATGCTCTCCAGGTCGCCATACTGCACCTCCTTCATCTGGCTGATCAACTGGCGAATGGGCCTCGTCAAGCTGCGGGCAAAGGCCATCCCGATGGCAACAACGACAATAAAGGTCAGGCTATAGACGATAACGAGCGAATTTTTCAGCCACACGACCGTTTTAAAAATATGATTGTACGGGACGATATTATAATACATCCATCCGGTATAAGAGGATTTTTTCTGCGACAGAAAGGTCGGCTCGTTGTTCACCTTCTTGATCTCGTAGCCGTCTCCCGCCTTTAGCGGCTGAAAGGCAACAGCCACACCTTCTGGCATTTGCCCGTACGGATAGATGACATCCTGCCCTGATTTAAGCAAAATATCACTACTCTGACTCGCCGTACCCGCATAGTCCTCCACTAGTCTCTCAATATTAATCCGCAAAAATAAAATGCCGATGGGCTCCAGCGTCAATGGCTCATACGCCCGCACCTCCCTGGCCATAATTAGCATAGGGTCGGAATCATCCGGGTAAAGCCAGCGGACTTCGCCTTTTCCCGCTACAGCTTCTTTTATCATGCGGGCGTATTTTTCCTCTGAGAAGGATGGGGAGTCCCCATATTTGCTGACCCGCTGTCTGGAGTCGATAAGATGAACAGATTGCACATAACGTTCAGCATTGCTAATATGCGCCCACAGTTGATCGGTTATCTTCTTGCGGGTTATGTAACCGGCATATTCTGCATCGTCCTGAAGCAAATCCTTTAATCCTCGCTGAATTTGTGAATCTGAAATAATGGTGAGCGACATCGACTCCAGCTTCTTCAGCTCCATATCTATCGTGGTGGACGATAAATTCAAGAGTCGATAGGATTTGTCATATAGCTGTCTGTCATAAATCGAATAGGCATAATATAAGGAGCTGTAAGCAATCGTAATAATAAGGGTCATGATCAGAAAGATCATGAGAAACATTTTTCGCTTGATGCTCAGATTCCGATAAACCGCCAATATACAGAGCCTCCTTTGCACAGGTCATACACTAGATATAACATACTCGGCAAAAACCAGATACACTAGCGGAACCCGGAGCTCTATTTTCACGAAGAAAAGGCTACTTTGGGGCGTTTTACGCCCCATACAGCAGCCTTCATCCGTTTATGCATTTTTCACGCTGCCGCTTATTTCGTTTGGTATCTTTCGTAAGCCGCTTGGTGCATTTCGACAGCTTGATCAATGCCCATGCTCTTAATCGTCTCTACCATTTTGTCGAACTCGGCAATCGGCTTCTGCCCGTTAATGATCGCTGTCATCGTCTCGTTCAAGTACGTATTGACTTGGCTCATAATGGAAGTGACCGTGCTTGCTTCGTCCAACGTCAGGCGGATAGGAGGAAGCGTCAGCTCGGAGCTCGCTTTCATCCACTCCGTGTTGGCATCCCGCTGGCCTTGATCGAACAAGAGGGCGTCCAAATATTTGCTGTCCTGATTGATCGGGCCATCCATAATCGATAGCGCATAAGAAGCCAGCGCCTGATCATAGGTCAAGCCGTTCGGATTGTCGGTGATGAGGCCCGTAAACTTGATAGCATCGCCGTCCTTCTCGTAGCTCTCGCCCTCGATGCCAAAGTTGAACAAGTCGCTGCCCTGCGCGCTGTAATTAAAATCCATCCATTGCACGATATATTTCAGCTTGTCTTCATCGGCGCTTGATGTGATCGCTTCTCCATAGGTCAGCACCTTATTGTTCATATTGAAGGTCGCGTAGGCATTGCCATCCGGCGATACCGGCCATGGAGCGCCTGTCAGATTAAAATCCGGATCGGTATCCCTCATCAGGTTGAAATATTTGCCCATGCCGCTGAACACACCGCCCAAGTAGGAGCCGGCTAAATTATTCGTAATTTTATAGTCAAAGGCTTTGCCGTCATTCGTCATAATTTCCGGATCAATCAGCCCTTCTTTATACCAAGCTGCCATCGTCTCGAGGAAACTTTTGTATTCAGGCTCGATTGGCCCGAAAGCCACTTTTCCGCCCTTCATTTCGAAGCCGCCAATGACTCCGAAGGCTGGAGAAAAATCATGCAGCTTCGTCAAATTTCCCGGTCCCCAGTTGCCTGTAAACGGAAGCTCATCCTGCTTGCCGTTGCCGTTCGGGTCCTGTTCCTTGAACGCCTTAAGCACCGTATGCCACTCATCAATCGTTGTAGGCGTTTTCAAATTGAGCTTATCAAGCCAGTCCTTGCGCACGATAGGGCCCGTTGTCGCATTCAGCTTGAGCGCATCCAGCTTCAGAAGCGGGAACATATAGATCGTGCCGTCATCGAGAGCAATTTGCTTCAACACATCCGGATCGGATTCAATAATGCTTTTCAGGTTTGGCGCGTATTGGTCGATCAGCTCGTTCAAGCGAATAATCCGCCCGTCCTCGATCATTTTCTCAGGACCGCCTACTGCATCCGCCCAGTTGTAGTAGATGACGTCTGGAAGCTCCTTCGTTGCAATGAGCAGGTTGAACTGATCCTTTTGCTGTCCCAGCGGCGGGTGGGTAAATTTCACCTTGATTCCCGTCAGCTCTTCCTTTTTCTTATACGAGGCCATTTCCCCAAAGTTGTCCATCGAGGCGGTCAGCTTCGCATCATTCGCACGCCAATAATTAATCGTGAACGCTTCATTCGTAATGGGCAGCGGTATTTCCGTCAGCTTCTCTTCTCCGGCTGCTGGACTGGACGCCCCTGCATTGGCCGAACTGCCTGCTGCCGCTCCTTCATTTGGCGCATTGTTTTGCGAGCACGCCGACATCAGGCCGACAAGCAGCGCCGAGGACAAAATGACCAACCCCATTTTTCTTTTCACCCAAATCGCCTCCAAAAAATAATTGATTTTTATTGTTTCACGGCACCGATTAAAGCGCCTTGAACAAAAAACTTTTGAATAAACGGATACACCAGCATAATCGGCAGCGTAGAAATAATAATCGTGGCGTATTTAATGTTTTCTCCGATTGCAAAGCCTGTGTCCACGCCGGCACCCATCGACTCCGTACTGCTGCTAATTAAAATATCCCGCATTACAATCTGGATCGGATACAGCTCCTGGCTTCGCAAGTAAAGCATCGGGCCCACATAATCATTCCAATGGTCTACAGCATAATACAGCGACATGACCGCCAAAATCGATTTGGATAAAGGCAGGACGATGCGAAATAAGATTAGAAAATCATTAGCTCCATCCAGCTTGGCGGATTCGATCAAGCTTATCGGAATGCTCTCGAAGCTCGTTTTCATAATCAGGAAGTAGAAGGTGCTGATTGCACCAGGGATGATCATCGCCAGGCGAGTATCCACCAGTCCCAAATTCTGAATGAGCAGAAAGCTTGGGATCATGCCGCCGCCAAAAAACATCGTAAAGGTAATGAGCTGCATAAACGTTTTTCGGCCGAATAAATCCATTCTGGATAGCGCATAGGCGGCAAAAGCCGTCATTAGCAAATTAACCAGCGTTCCTGCTACGACATAAAAGAGCGTGTTCAAGTAGCCGTTATAAATTTTCGGATTTTGAAACACATATTTATAAGCCTCAAGCTGGAAGCCTTCGGGCAGCAGCATGAGCGACCTTGAGCGCAGCAATTGATCTGGATCGCTTATAGAAGAATTCAGCACATACAGCATCGGATAAAAGGATACGGCTATAATGCAGCACAGCATAATCACATTGAAAAAGTCAAAAACATATTCCCCTGACGAGCGTTTCATAGGTCACCTCCCGTTTACCAGAGACTGGTCGAATTCACTTTTTTACTAATCGCATTGGCCATTAACAGCAGCGAGAAATTAATAATGCCGTTAATTAATCCAATAGCGGTCGAATACGTATAGTTGCCTTCTAAAATGCCGGAACGGTAAATAAAAGTGGATATGACGTCTGACGTTTCATAGGTCGGTGCCGTCTGCATGAGCAAAATTTTCTGAAAGTCGGCGTTCATAACCGCACCCAAACGCAAAATCAGCATAATGACAACCGTCGGCATAATGCCCGGGAGCGTAATATGCAGCAGCTGCTTCCACCTGCCAGCCCCATCCATCTTCGCCGCTTCATAGAGCTGGGTATCAATATTGCTGAGCGCTGCCAGAAAAATAATCGAGGCCCAGCCCGCCCCCTGCCAAATGTTCGAAAGAATGTACATCGGCCGAAACATATCCTTCTCCGCTAGAAACATAATCGGCTGCAGGTCGAAGAAGCTGCGAATGACATTAAACAAGCCGCCATCGAGCGACGAGAACGTTTTCAGCATTCCGACAACAACGACGACCGAAATGAAGTGGGGCATGTAGCTGATCGTCTGTACCGTGCTCTTGAACCACTTTTTGCGGACCTCATTAAGCAGCAGCGCCAAAATAATCGGTGCCGGAAAGCCGAACAAAATGCTGTAAAAGCTGAGGATCAACGTATTTTTAATAATTCGCCAAAAATAATAGCTGTTAAAAAACATCGTGAAATTGTCAAAGCCGATCCATTTTCCTTCCAAAATGCCTTTGATTGGGCTATAAGATTTTTGAAAAGCCATCAACAAGCCGTACATCGGTCCATAGTGGAAAATGAAATAATACGCTAGGACCGGAATTAACATGAGGTATACATATTTATTCCGCAGCCATTCCTTTTTGAGGAAAACGAGTTTGCTTGTTTTAGCTCTGCTGCCCTTGAGCGCCTGCTGCTGCTCTTCCTCCAGCTTCAACT
Source organism: Paenibacillus sp. JT22N15 (assembly GCF_059383755.1). Classification (NCBI taxonomy): domain Bacteria; kingdom Bacillati; phylum Bacillota; class Bacilli; order Caryophanales; family Paenibacillaceae; genus Paenibacillus; species Paenibacillus sp. JT22N15. The sequence continues at coordinate 331,177 of NZ_JBXENV010000002.1, forward strand.
CCATTCTTCTGCCCCCACCCTAAATGTTAATCGATTAATATTTATGTTTATAAATATACAAGTACGGCTTCTCTTTTCACATGTTCATTTCCGATGGTTTTATGTTCAAAACCGTGGTGAAACGGCTAACGCCGTCCTTTGGCGGCACGGCGCGTTTCAATCCGAGAAATATAAATGCTTATATTTGCAAAAAAACACCCTGCGGCCGTATCTCGACGACTTCAGGGTGTAAACGATAAGCCTATGGCGTTTTTTTATATTCCGAAGGAGAAAATCCGGTATACTTCTTAAACATTTTGCTAAAATAAGACGAATTGCCGCCGAAACCCGTTTCCTCAGCCAGCGCCGCTATTGTAAATTCCTCGCTTTGGCCGATAATCTCCAGCGCCTTTTGAATCCGAAAGCTCATCATGTAGTTCGTAAATTTTTCCCCTGTCTCCTTCTTAAACATTTTGCTTATGTAATCCGGATTCATATAAATCTCCCCGGCAATAGATTGCAAAGTCAGCGATTCATCCTTGAAGCGGCTTTGGACAATATTTTTCATATGAAGCACCATCTGCGACTGCCTGCATCGATTCCGCTCATAGTTGTGGAGAGCAATCTCTTGGGCTATGCCCATCACATATTGTTGAAAAGACTGCAAGGTGCTCGTTTCGATTAAACCCGGGAGCTTATCCATATACGCCTTCATCTCGGAAGATCCACACAGCCGAATCATTTCCATGTACATCTGGATCAAATAGGATTTCGTTGTGGATATGTCATAGCGCAGCTCAGAAAGCATTTGAAACATTTGCTGAAGCTCTTTTTCCGCTTCTGCCCAATGCCCTGCTTTAATTGCTGTCATTAAACGTTCTTGGTCATACTCCCATTCAGAACGATCCCCTTCCCCAGATGGGGAAATGTCGCGCTCCATAATAAGACTGCCTTCACCGAGATAAAATCGATGGTTCAAGCAGACAAGCGTCTGCGTATATAAGCGCCGCGCCTGCGCCAGCTCTCCCGCCTCGCTGAGGGCGGCGGTTAGGTCAAAATGATAATATTTCGTGAAGGTGGCGCGGATGCTGTCAATTTTCTCGAAAAATTGCGCCTCGGACAGCTCGTCTTCCATGAGCAGAAGAACATGCTGGCCTACGGTAGAGCTGAGTATGGGGTTAGGAAAGATGTCCTCGGATATATTTTTCACGGCAAACAGATGCTCATACTCATGCTCGCCCTCGATTTCCACCAGCAGCAGGCGTACGCTTTGCGTTTGAAAATGCAGCCCGAACAGGTCGCCAAAATACTGCCATTCTCTTACGCCATACGTTTTATTCGTTACGAACTCCTTTAGAAAATGCTCCTTGGCATGCGGCAACACGCGCTCTAAATCATACTTGATTGATTGCACGAAGCTCTCCTGGCTGGCCCGTTCCTTCTTCTCCTGAACGATCTCCGTGATGGCCTCCACCAAGCTTTCCTCGCTGCACGGCTTCAGCAAATAATGCTTCACCCCATACTGCATAGCTGTTTTGGCATAATCAAATTCCGAGAAGCCGGTCAGCATGATAAAAGAGATACCGGGATACTGCTCCGCAACAGCAGCTACGAGCTGCAAGCCATCCATGCCCGGCATTCGAATGTCGGTAATAACGATGTCCGGCGGATTATCCCTCAACTTTGTTAGCGCTTCCAAACCATTTTGCGCTGTTCCTGTTAATTGTGTACCTAGCCGAGCCCAATCCATCACGGAGGAAATGCCGTCAAGAATGAGCCATTCATCATCAACCAAGAGAACCTTGTACACCGCTACTCCTCCTCCCCTGTTACCAACCTGATAAAAGCTGCGTCTTTTATTCTTAATTTTACCTTGCTATGACAAAGCAAGCAATGAAAGGGAGATGTGCAATTGGGAGCACAATTAGAGATGTACAATTAACAGTACTAGCAAAAAAAGTAAAGGCAGCTTTAACTGCCCTTGCTCCTTCTCTTTATTGCTCTTAAATATTAATATCATGAATGTTGTCGATAATAATGCCTTCCCTGACTCCCATTACGGTATTTCCTTTTTGAAGCGCTTTTCACAGGGTCTACACAGGGTCTACACAATATCAACGAACTAGTGGAATAACCCTCGGTGAATGCTAGCCCACACCTAACCTAAAGCTATACCCTCCACTGCCGCACCAAGTTTTTTCCGCATGCTATATTTGAATCGATGCAGCTTCTTTCACTGCCACTTGTAATCACATATAATCCCATTGATTTGGCAATGGGAATTGCCATAGCGCCGAATCCTCCGGTTCCTCCGGGAATGAAAAGCTTTTTCTTCGGCTGGGCATGGAGTACATTATGCAAGGCTTGATAAGCAGTCAAGGCAGTAAGGGGGACCGCAGCCGCTTCATTAAAAGACAAATGGTCAGGCATGATGGATAAAGCATCTTCATTCACGGCCGCATATTCAGCAAAAGCACCGATTTTATTAAGCGGCAGCCTCGTATAGACAGGGTCACCTACCTTAAAATTCAATACCTTATCACCAACGGCTTCAATAACGCCTGATAGTTCATTCCCTAAAGTGAATGGCAGCTTATAGTCGGCAATCATCCGCACACTGCCATTCAGATTAAGAATGTCCAGTGGGTTTACGCCTGCAGCTTTTACTTTGACAAGTACCTCATGGCTATTGATCTGTGGTATATCAACATCATTTAATTCCACTTGAATTTTTTTGAATAATTCTGTATTTGTGCCGCTTTCTAGAAATTCCGTTTCTGTTATAGCCGGTGCTAAAACCTTTGCCTTTAGTTTGGCACCTTTCAGTTCTAGCTCTTTTGCAAGCCCTTCTGTGAAGGCACTAACATAATATTTAGATGCTGAATAAGCAACATTCCCAACAGCAATGGCATAACCGAGCGCGGATGAGACGTTAATTAACTGAGTTCCTTCGACATCTGCATAATCTCGCACATACAGAGTAGAAAGGATCGTCAAGGATTCGATATTAACACGCAGCATCGTTTGGGCTTTATCTAAATTCTGATCTGCTACAAAAGCGGCTTCTCCCAGCCCCGCATTGTTAATCCAAGTGTCTATTTCGTATTCCTTTAGCTTGCTATACAAAGTGTAAGCCTGATCTGTAACAGACAGGTCACTTGTTTGAACAATAACATTTACACTAGGATCTATTTCCTGAATGGCCGTTTTAAGCTCTTCTAATTTATCCAATCCCTGAGCTTGCTCCTGTAATAACGGTATACTTCATCCTATTCTCTCCTTCATAACGTGCAGATTAGTGTAAATGAGTTTCAAGCACAATTTTAGAATGATCATTCTTATTAGGGTAAAAAACAGTTAGATCTAACTTGCTATTCGTATAGCCATTTTAGAACGAACAGTAACGAATTTTTTTATGGCTAAAAATATTGCTTTTGGAGCGGCATTCCTTGGCTTGTTCAAGGCATAAGATACAAGCTCTTTCTTGCACTAGAGGGACAAGTGGGAACTTGTATCACAGAAACAAACCAGCTTCCATTTAGGTCACTCCTTTTGCCCATCATGTTGGCATGACCCTTTTAATCTAAAACGGACAGTGTCATAGCAATAATATTGTTGAATTTTTGTTGATCCGATGTTGTCTTGACCAGCGTACGCAGCCCCAACCACGCATTCATTAAATAATGAGAAATCATTTCAGGTTCAAGGCCAGCCTTGATCTCACCCGATTGCTGGCCCTCCAGAACAAGGTTAGTCAACAATTCCTCAGTCCGTGAATAACTCTCATCCACCAGGGATGCAACTTCTGGATCCAACACGCCCAGTTCCACGCCTGAATTCACGAGAAAACACCCAAGAGGTTCCCCTTCATTTTTTATTGTCGCTTCAAACAACTCCCGAATGATTTCCTTTACCGGCGTTCGCTTTTCAACCAAAAATTTCATTCTATTCGTTTGCTTAGCTTCATATCGTTCGAGAGCTTTTATAAACAAGGCATGCTTATCCCCAAATGTATCATAAATACTTCTACGATGAATGCCCATAAAGTTAACCAGTTCATTCATTGAAGTTTTCTCGTACCCTTGTGCCCAAAATAGCTGTATGGCTTTATCTAATACTTCATTGATTTCAAATTCCTTGGATCTTGCCATCGTCATCACCTCGAATAATCATTATACATTTAAGTGAACGATTGGCAAACTGAAATAAACATAAGAAAGAGCAAAGGCGATTATAGTCCCCTTTGCTCTTTCCTCCAAGCCTATTGCAGCAACTGCTGCCAAAGCAGGATGCCTAGCTCGTTTGCAGCCAGTTCACTTTAGCCCACGACAGCTTGCCCGCACCCGCGCCATTTGCAGCCACGAGCCTTGCTTTCAATGTCGCTGGATCATCAGCTGTATAGCTATAAGGAAGCGTTGTGAATCCGTTCCAGGAAAAAGGCTTGATCGCTGCTGGAACTGGAGAAAGCGGGCTTCCCGCTGTATCGCTATTTCCTCTAAAGGTTGTTCCATCCAGCGAATAGATCGTGTCTATAGCCGCGATTTTCCCCGTATAGTCAGGAAGACTGGCATCCTTCTGATTATTGCGAAGCGGGTAATAAACATCAATAATGACTGATTTCTCAATCAGCACAGCACCATTTTCTGTGGAAATCGCTCCATTGCTCGTTACGCCAAAATGATAACCATTGCCGGAAATGGCTGTCTCCATCGCCGAAGTAATCCGTGATCTGGCACTCCAAGCGCCTGCGCTGTCCATAACGATGTTGTAGGCATGGACGTTTCCAGCCCGCAGGCGAGGCATCCGGTCCTGCTGATCCTGATAATAGTTGTGATGCAGCGTCACTTCAAGCGCTGCATTATCGCTGGCAAATTCGGTTGAGCCCACCAGATGCCCTTTCTTCTGGCTGGCAGCAACCGCGATAATGTCATCCTTGCTCAGTCCTACTGCACTGCTTCTTAAAAAAGCATACATTGGATAAGCCGACTGATTCGCTTCCAGCGCATTGATTTGCTGGGTGACCCAGCTGCCTGTACTGCCGTCATCGCCTAAGAAGGAGGACCATGAAATGGTGACGCCATTGCTTCCTTTTTTCACATCGACCAGTCCGTCATATGCTTTGTGGAACGTACAGTGGTCGATCCAAAACTTGCTGCTTTCTTCGATTGTGATGTAATCCCAGTCGTTTTTGTCGTAATCTCCCTTGGTTGCTTCATCCCATTCCCACAGCTCATCAAATTCGAGATTGCGAATGATGACATTCGTGCTTCTCTTGAAGGTAAAAGCAGCATGCTTGATCTTCGCGCCGTTGGCGGAGAAAATCGTCAGGTCCGTAAAACCGTCCACTGTAATTTTGCTAACGCCCGTATTAAGTAGAACCGGGTGCGTTAATGCGCTGTTGTGAGAGGCGAACGGCGAGACTTTCGCTGCCGCCGGAATTTCGTTCCAGCCAAGATCGAGATCGTTCATGATTTCGACGACCTTATAGCCTGAGCCTTTCTTTAGCGCAGCGGCTAGATCTGTTGCATTATAAACTTTTATATATTGGGAATCGGTTTCGGCGATGCTGCCTCCCCCTGTGTTGCCTGCGGAAAACCCAGTTAGTTGATATTCGCTGGTCGGCCCAGATGTTGGAGAAGGCGTTGGTGTCGGTGTTGGAGCAGTCGTCGGGCTAGTGGATGGAGTCGGGGTTGGCTGCACCGTCGGAGTCGGGGTTGGAGCCACTGTCGGCGAAGGTGTTGGTGTCGTTGGCACCGAGCCTGAGTTGGTAACGCTTACATTATCGAACTTAGCAATAGATTTAAAAGTTACCAAACCCGCTGCACCCGCAGCCAAGCTGGAATCCGTAGCCGAAAGCTCAAGCTGGCCGTTTACATAAAGCTTGATGGACGTTCCACTCAATTCGAGCTTCACCTTATACCACACACCCGTTGCCAGGCCAAAATTCGTTTTGCTCGCTATAGTTGTCGTGGAACCGCTTACTTTTTTCCTAATTTCAAGTGTGCCTCCACTGCTGTTATACAAGGACGCTGCATAAAAATTATTGCCATCCACGTATCTGCCGGCAACATACGTTCTAGTCGATCCATTAAAATCAACGATCTTTACATCCGCCTCCACCGCATAATCGGTCCATGTCTGGCTGCCAGCAGAAGTGCGGCCTTCGCTTGTACCCGTTTGGGAATAAACCGCATTGCCGCTGTCTTGAACGACGGACCAGCTTCCACTAGTGGATGTCCAATTGCCTGCTCCTCCATCAAAGCTGTCCTCCAATAACGTCGCTGCGCTTGCCGGGTAAACAAAGCCGATTGTCCCAGCTGACAAGACAAGCGTTAAACATAATACGAAGACCAAATTCCGCTTTATAAAATCATTCATCTCAAAATACTCCTTCCATATTGTAGTGGATTACATTCTAATTATAGTAATTAATGGTAAAATTTGAATAGTCTCGAAGACCTAATAAAATCGGAGAAAAACAGCTAAACAGATCACCACTACTATTCATGGAAGTGTTATAATTGATAACGGTTATCAATTATATACCTGATAGAAAGGAGGCGAGCCGTTGTTTTGAAGGATGACGACTATTTATTACTGTGGCATCATGCGCACATCCGGCTGAACGATATTCGCCATCAGCTTATAGGAGTTGGAGGCCAGTTAAATGCCTACCGGCTTCCATCGCCCGCTTTTATATATATCGTTCGCGGAACGGCACGATTTCGGCTTGACGGGAAGGAGCTTCAGGCGGACCGTTTCCATATTCTGCACAGCGGCAAGGGCAGCCTCTTGGACATAGATGGAATTAAGGAACCATTAGAATATTATCTCATTCTTTATAAAGCTTCGCTGCCGCTCCTAACGGCTCCATTTATTCGAAAACTTGCGGATAATGACAGTCCTTTTCAAAAACAATATGAATTCGCTCCCCATGATCCGGTTGCGCTGCTTCATTTGGTGAAGACGATGCAGCAGCAGTGGCATGAAACTCATTCCCTACAGCGAATTCATGTCAAAGCCTTGTTTTATCAGTTCATCTACGAGGTGGAACAGCAGTTGCAAATGCAAGGCAAGCAGACCGTCAAGCCTGACCTTGTGGAGCAGGTCATCCGACATATTCGTGAATGCTATAGCACGCCTATTACACTCGCATCCATCGCCCAATTGTTGAATTATAGCGCCCCATATGTCTCCAAGCAGTTTAAAAATAAGACTGGCTACAGCTTAATTGATTTTCTAATTCTAACTCGTGTGGATAAGGCGAAGGAGCTGCTGCTTCATTCGGAAGCTTCGCTCCAAGAAATTTCCAGCAGTGTGGGATATCCAGATTTATCTTATTTCATTCGTATCTTCAAAAAAACGACCGGTGTAACACCCGGAAGCTTCAAAGCACGGGCTGGCAGCAGCCAGCAAGAAGCAGATCGTCCTACCCTTATGCTTAGATTGTCTGATGCAGCACGGGGGTTTCGACGTTATATTGATATGGAACATGATAAGGATTATCAATATGTCGAAGAAGGGGATTTCACGATGTACAAAGGAACCAAAGCCTCCATGGGAGCGACCGTGCTGTTATGTCTAGCCTTAATGCTCAGCGCCTGCGCCAGCGGCAGTGGAGCTGCTAATTCCATAGCTTCCAGCACCAGCCCTGCTGCTTCCACTCAGACGCAGAACAATAGTCCGGCTGCAAGCCAAACGAATGCTGAACCTGCTCCAAGCGTATATACAGACAGTCAGGGGCATGAGGTACAGCTTCCCGAAAGTCCAGAGCGCGTTGTACTCCAAGGCAATTCAATCGGCGATCTGCTGGCGCTAGGCATTCAGCCCATCGGCGTTGATCGCCGATTTATTGATGAATCCGTCTATTTGGACAAAGAACAGACAAAGGCGCAGGATATTGGTTTTCCAACCAATTTTGAAGCTCTTGTAGACTTGGCTCCCGATCTGACGATGCTCGGTTATATTTTAGATAAACAGTACGAAGAAGTATCAAAAATATCGCCGACCGTCGTTTTTGATCAAAGCCTGCCATTAGCCGAGCGCCTCCCCATCATTGGAGAAATCGTCGGTAAACAAGCCGAGGCCAAGCAGCTGCTTGCCGATTATAATGCTAAAGCTGAGAACATGTGGAGTGAGCTGCATAAGGCAGGAAAGCTTACTGAAGGCGAAACAGCGGTCGTGTTAATTTATTATTGGAGCAAAGATATGTATTTGATGAAAACCGGCGGTCTTGCCTCTTTATTGTATCAGCAATCAGGCTACCAAATGTCCGAGCAGGTAAAGGAGCTTGAACCGACCGCGGGCTCTCCCTATATTGAGGTTTCAAAAGAACTCATGCACGACATGCTCATCGGAGACCGCCTATTCATCTTGTATCCACACAATGAAGATGCGGAAGCCTCCTTTGCTGAACTGCTGGAAACATCCCTTTGGAAATCGCTCCCTGCCGTCAAGAGCGGAAAAGTCACTTTTGTCGAAACAAAGTGGAATTACGAAGATATGCTGACTAGTGATATGCTGCTGGACGAGCTTCCCAAGCTGTTGGCTCAATAAATTTGAAGGTATTGCAAGCATAATCGGAACACTATCCATCCCCCATTGCTTGTGACGCCTAATAAAAGAAGGTCTGCGCCCTCCCATTCATGCGGGGGTTGCAGACCTTCTTCTCTGTTTAATACCACGCTATTTAAGCAAAATAGTCTTATTCTCTATCTTTGAACAATCGGACAATTGCCGCAATAGCCACGAAACGCTGCGAGCCGATAAGCCAGGCAGCAGGTCGCCTTCACAAACATCATCTGATCGGGTTCAGTCGGATGTGCCATGAATTTCGGCGTCATGCGAAAAGGATTGCGGCGCAGCCCGAAAATTTCCGGCTCCATGTCCCAGGCCCAGCGCCTGAAACGCTCGCGTACTGCTGCCTGGCTTTCCTCACCGGCTGCCTCCATAGCTTCATCTTCCATATAGTCATAGAGTGCATTATAAATCTGCTTCCACAGCAAGGCAGCAGGGGTTTGTGATGCCTGCGAAAGTGCAGCAATAATGGGCCTCACTTCATCCCGGTAGAAAATAGGAAGCGCGGCTTGAGCATTTTCAGCAGGCGCCTCGGCAGGAATCTCGGCGGGAATAGTCTCACGCCAGCCCTCATGAATGTGAAAGGAAAAGAGCGGCATTCCATCTATTCGGCTGAGCTGCACCGACATATTCGTCATTCGCAAGGCTGAGGCTCTACGATCTGCGGTGCCCAGCATGCTATGCATGGCTCCACAAACGCCTGCATACCAGCTGCAAAAAAAAGCTGCTGCTACGCGCATGTCCTCTGTCCCAATCATCGGGGCGTATGTTCGGAGCAGCAGCTCGGCATTTTGCTTCTCGCTCAGCTCCACCAGCGTAAAGCTCAATATCGTGTTTTCTGCTGCCACCGAAGTAACAAAAAACTTCTCAGATAAAGACATACCTCTATTGGCCTTTATTTTCAAAAATCTGTAGAACGGCATCAATCGCAAAACGGTTCGCCAGAGGGGACATCCCCAGATTAAACCATTCCTCTCCGCCTACCAGGTACACCTGATTTTTCTTCACGGCCGTCATGTTTTTCCACAATGAGCTGCTTTGGATTTCTTTGTAATAATTCTGGATGGTTTCATTGCTATCATCATTCATCTGCAAAATAATATGGTCCGGATTGTATTCCGGCAATTTCTCCAGCGATATGGTAATGGAAAGCTCACTCTGAGGGAAATTCTCAACCGCTTTAAGCCCCAGCGTTTTATGAACAAAGCTGCCACGGTCAATATTTTCGCCATAAAGAACAATGCCATCCGGCATAATCATCATATACATGACCGTTTCGTCCCCAACGAGAGTATCGAGCTTCTCTTTGGCTGCCTGTTCATGATCAACTAAATCTTGAATGACCTTATCCGCAGCCTCGGGCTTGCCTAATACGCCAGCAATATCCTTCAGCTCATCACGCCAGTCATCGCGTTGCGGCAGCAATACAGTTGGTGCAATCTTCGTAAGCTGATCGTAGTCTTTGTCCGACCACCATACCGGCGTGATAATCAGATCAGGCGCAGCGGCTAATATTTTTTCAAAATCAGGCGTCGTGGCGATACCCATTTTTATTGTATTTTTGAATGCATCCTCCAAATAAGACGGAAACTCCGGGTGATAATTTTGCACGGCAATTGGCGTAACGCCCAAAGCTTGCAGAAATTCCGGATACACAACGGAAAGCCCAATCACTCGGCTGGGATTTGCCGGAATCGTAATTTCGCCCTTCTCGCTGGCTACCGTACGGACGCTATCCGCTGCCGTGGCACTTGGCTCGCTGGACGAATTGCTCGCCTCTGGCGATACTGATGGTGAAGCTGTTGCTGTCGTATTTCCTTGTCCATTGTTCCCCGAGCATGCAGCCATCACAAGCGCCACCAGCGCGATCATGATTAGCGATAATGCTGTCTTCGATTGTTTCATTTTTCTGTACCCTCCTGAGCGGTCGATATATCTCATTTCTCATCAAGCGTAAACGGCTGTCGCTGTCCTCTGGCGGCAAAGCTAGCGTTTCGCGTTGAAATATAGGAAAGGATGGAAAAATCATATCCTTTCCTATATTTTTAAAAATGAGAATCAATATCACTGTTAGGAGTATAACGGATACTTTCCTCCTCGCCTATCGACGATCTCGCCAACATTTTATGCACGATTACGCCAAAGCTTTAACACCTCGTCCAAAACCAAATCTTGCGTAAACGCTGTATATTCGGTCCATGGATAAGAAGGAAGCTGGTCGATTCGCCTATTTCTGACTGCCTTCAGCTGCCCCCACGCCGCTGATTGCCGCAGCTCCTGCCAGGCTGCTTGCGCCTTTGCATCGTCATCTACAATGAGCAGAAGCCTATCCGCATCCGTATGCATCAGCTCATCCCGTGTCCATTGCTGCTCGGGCTGATCTAGCATAATGCCTGCCGCTGGCGCAATTTGGAGATCGTCATAAAACACCTCGCCCAAGCTTCTGCTGCTCAAAATATTAATCGCATGCCCCGATATTCGGGCAATGAGCAGACGATCGTTGCCCCATACCTTCTTCACTTGTTCCCGTACAGCACGTGTTTTTCGTTCATACTGATCGAGCCAGGCTTCCGCTTCTGAGGACTTGTCCAGCCACTGGGCAAGCAATCTTAGCTGCATTCGCCAATCATGCTCCAGCCATGGCATCAAATAAGTTGACGCTAGCTCTTCCAGCTTCTTCTCTGCTGCCGCGCTCGTAAATTCTTTAAGCCCGATGATGTAGTCCGGGTTCGTACTGCGTATCTGCTCTATTTTCACATCATCATCCTGCGCTAAGGGCAGAACCGAATGGGTGTCGTATTTTCGACGGTAATATTCGGTCCATGGATGATCGGCTGGAGCCGCATGAGGCGTAATATGCAGCGCCAGCAAATGTCCGATCATATTGGCATGATAGGCTACGATTCTTTTTTTAGCATTTTTCATATATGCAGCAGGCGGCGTGCCCGTTATTTTTTTAAATTTGCGCCGAAAATAAAGCTCATCCTGATAGCCGACATAGCTGGCGATATCTTTAAGCTGGTATTCCGAGTCGGGCTTCATCAGCTCCTGGGCTTGCCTAATGCGATATCTTGTCAAATATTCAATAGCGCTCCAGCCATAGGTTTGCTTAAACAGCCGGATAAAATGCCGTGAGCTGATGCCAGCCTCCCTCGCCAATAGCTCAATGGTCAGCTCCTCGCGGTAATGCTGCTCGATATATAACTTGGCACGCTTCATTGCAGCCTCGGACTCCGTGTCCAATACGCGCTTGCCATCTCGCAGCAGGCTGTACAGCAGCTCATAAAACTGAATTTGACCACGCAATCGCTGCAAGCGATTGTCGCTTTTTATCGTATGGCCCATAGCCTCGCAAAGTGCACTCCATTCAATCATGGAGGTTACCATGACTTCTCCTTCGACGGGAAACCGCAGATTTTGGGGCTGCCGCTCGTTCTGCGTTTGCCGCTCCGACGATTCGGACTGCTCAAACACATCAAAGCGCACAGCATAAAGTCCACGCTCGCCCGAAACGTCTAGAAATGCCTCGATTAGTTGACCCGGCATACAAACAAAGGCACTGCCTGCCCTTAGCTCCGAATACCGCCCGTCTACAGTAATCCAGCCTCTGCCGGATGCAGCAAGCAGCAGCATATGCGATTCGATGAATTGCAGCCGGAACGACCAGCTTCCCGAGCTGCTATCGTTTTTTTCGACCGCTCTAAGCTTGAACCACATGTTGTCCAGCCGCTCATATTCGCCCGCTTGCGAAGCGTATTCATGATCGGACATCCTGCTCGCCACCTTTTTCTCTTCCGCTTTATGCTTATTATTTTATAGGAACGAGCAGCGATAAGAAATACAACCCTCCCCTGTGCGGGTAAAAAAAAGAAAGCTGCCGCCAAGCCGCAGGTTAAATATCCGCAGTTGGCGACAGCCTTATTCCTGTTGTTTATATATAACGGTTCATGCAGAATGCAAAAACTTAAGCTTAAGACTTATAGCTCGTTTGAAGCCAATTCGCTTTAGACCACGAAAGCTTGCCTGCACCCGAACCGTCAGCCGCGACTAGTCTTGCTTTTAAAGTGGCTGGGTCATCTGGTGTGTAGCTATATGGAAGCGACTTGAGTCCGTTCCAAGCAAAAGGCTTAATAGCTGCCGGCACAGGTGAAAGCGGGCTTTTGGCAGAACTGCTGTCCCCTCTGAAGGTTGCTCCATCGAGAGAATAGATCGTGTCGAGTGCCGCAATTTTTCCCGTATAGGTGGAATCGCCTGCATCTGCCTGATTATTGCGGAGCGGATACGTGACATCAATGATTACAGATTTCTCAACGAGCACAGCCCCACCCTCGGTCGAAATCGCACCGTTGCTTGTAATTCCAAAATGATAGCCTTTGCCGGAAATCGCCTTCTCCATGGACGAGGTCAGCCGTTTTTTGGAGCTTCTTGCTCCTGCGCTGTCCATCACGATGTTATAGACATGGACATTACCGCCACGCAGGCGCGGCATCCGATCCTGCACGTCTTGATAATAGTTGTGATGCAACGTCACTTCAAGCGCAGCGTTATCGCTGGCGAATTCAGTAGCCCCAATCAGATGGCCCTTCTTTTGGCTGGATGCAACGGCAATAATATCATCCTTGCTTAACCCAACCGAGCTGCTTCTTAAAAAAGCGTACATCGGATAATCCGATTTATTCGCCTCCATTACATTGATTTGCTTGGTGACCCAGCTGTTAGCACTTTGGTCATCAGCTAGGAAGGAGGACCAGGAAATCGTGACGCCCGTGCTGCCTTTTTTCACATCGACAAGACCGTCATAAGCTTTGTGGAACGTACAGTGGTCAATCCATACGTTGCTGCTGTTTTCCACCGTTATATAGTCCCAGTCATTTTTATCGTAATTGCCTTTCGTCGCTTCATCCCATTCCCACAGCTCGTCAAATGCAAGATTGCGAATGATGACATTCGTGCTTCTTTTGAAGGTAAAAGCGGCATGCTTAATCGTTGCCCCATTCGCCGAGAAGATCGTCAAATCGTTGAAATCATCGACCGTCACCTTGCTGATTCCCGTTTCCATTAAAACCGGGTGCGTTAATGCGCTATTATGAGCAGCGAAAGGCGATACTTGGGCCTCTTTCGGAATCTCATTCCACCCTAAGTCAAGATCGTTCATAATTTCAATGACCTTATATCCCGACCCTTTCTTTAGCGCAAGAGCAAGATCCTTGGCATCATACACTTTCATATAACGGGAATCTGTTTCTGAAATCATGCCCCCACCCGTGCTGCCCTGCGCAAAGCCTGCCAAATTGTACTGGCCTGCCTTCCCAGCTGGCGGTGAAGGAACGAGCGTTGGCACAGGCGTCGGTTCAACCGATGGGGTTGAAGACGGTGTCGCCGTTGGTTCAATTGACGGTTTAGTCGATGGCTCGGTTGACGGCACTGCTGTCGGAGCAGGCGTCGATACTGGTGTTGGCGCCACAGTCGGCTCGGTTGATGGCTGCGTTGCATCTGGCGAGCTATCTGCAATCTTCACATTATCGAACTTGGCGATGGACTTGAACGTAACGAGTCCCGCGGCACCCGCCGCCAGGCTGGTATCGGCAGCTGACAGCTCCAGCTTGCCGTCTACATACATGTTGATTGTCGTTCCGCTCATTTCGAGCTTTACCTTATACCATACGCCAGTCTCTAAAGCATAACCCGCTTTGCTAGCCAACGTCGTTGTCGAACCATTCACTTTCTTTCTAATTTCCAGCGCACCACCGTTGCTGTTGTACAGCGATGCTGCATAAAAGTTATTGCCATCTATATAACGGCCCGCCACATAGGTTCTCGTCGATCCATTAAAATCGACAGCCTGTACGTCAGCCTCAACCGAATAATCGCTCCATGACTGACTGCCAGCAACCGCACGCCCTTCGCTTGTGCCAGACTGGAAATAAGCTTTATTGCCTTTCTCATTAACGACAGACCAGCTTCCGCTAGAAGGTGTCCAATTGCCAGCACCTGCATCAAAAGTGTCTTCCATTAGTGCAGCTGCCTTTGCCGGATAAACATAGCAAAGCGAAAGCACAAGCGCTGCACACACAGCCAAAATCACATTCCTCTTAAAAAAATAATCCAATTTCATTCTTACTCCTCTTTCCGATAGTAGATTTATAACCTATATAAATATCGGAAATTTTGGAAATATTTAAATAGTCTTTAAGACCCAAAATAAGGGAATTCATTTCATCCCCGGCTTCAACAATGGCTATATCCTTTACGACTACTAATATATCAATAATAGGTTTCGCATAACCGATAGAAGGAACCGATGTGCTGCCAATATGGTAGATGTCCATTACTCCTTCATTAAAAATTCTCCTTAGCTCCTTACCTTCTGCAGAGTATGCCTCATTCCATTTCTCAGACCAAGCCGCTATTGTCGTTTTGCGCATTAATCCTCCCTAAAGTCTATTCTCTTTATTGGCTATAGCAGGAAAAACAAGGAATATCGCGAAGATATAACCTTTAATAAAACATGAAGTATTAAAATGGCTGCATCTATGTGGGGGTAAGTCAGTTGGTATCATTAACAATCCCAGCGACTAACTGGGCAAAATAATGGGCTTCCACTGCCGTCACTCGCCTTTTTCCATATTCCTTTGCCTGAATACAATGAAGTGTGGAGGCGAGTGTAATCACGCATGCCGCTAATGAAACTAGACAATGGTCGGGGATCATCTATTACCTCAGAAGGTTCCGCAGCATGCTCTCCTGTATTAAAGTTAATAGCAGACAAAAGATCTTTAATGTGGGGGTCATGTGGGATGAGTATAGAAAAAGAGATTTATGTGCTTCTGACAGATACGGGAACCCTCTTCACAAGGATTATCCGAACGTTTACGAAGGATCCGCTGAATCACGCTTCGATCGCTTTTGATTCGGACCTGCGCGAAGTGTACAGCTTCGGCAGGAAAAATCCGAACAATCCGTTCTTCGGCGGATTCGTCCGGGAAGACGTGAGCAGCGAGTTTTTTGGCGAGTCGATGTGCGCCCTTTATCGATGCACGGTGAGCCCGGTAGTTTATGCTAATCTGAGAAATCAGGTTCAGCATTTTGAGCAAAATCAAGATTTGTATAGCTACAATTTGGTCGGCATGTTAGGCATTCTGTTCAATATCGAATGGGAGCGCAAAAATTCATACTTCTGCTCACAATTCGTGGCGACGATGTTCCAGCAAAGCGGGATGATTCTGATCGACAAGTCGCCGCTGCTCGTAACGCCTGGCGATCTCCAGCATACGCCCAAGCTGGAATTGGTGTATCATGGACATCTGAATTCATATGTGGGCTGTCAGAACAGCATGGCCGCGGCAGGCTCGTTCCGCACGGCATAGAAGGGATCCCGGAAGAAGTCGGGATCCCTTCCTTTTTTTCGAAAGCTGAACTGAATTTTCTTTTATTCCCCTGTAATGCAGGTTAGCAGTTCCCCAACAGGTGTACGAGGCCGAGGTTTAGGCTTCTTATCGGGATCAAAATAACCAAGATGCAGCGTGCCAATAATTCGTTCGCCTGGCTTTACGCCCGTAAGCCTGCAAAAATCCGGGTCGAAATTATATTCATTCGTCTTCCATACGACACCGATTCCCTGCTCCCACGCCAGCAGCTGGATATTTTGAATAAGCGCGGAGCCTGCACCAACAGCATCCTCCCATTCCCGCTGCCTAGCGTCAGCCTCTATGACGATGAGCAAATGGGCTTGCATGCGTTCGCAATAATCAAGCTGCAGCTTCTGTCCCCATTTTTCCCGCTCGTCCTCCGAGAACGTATGCAGCACCGCATCTGAAAACTGCTGCCTTCCGGCTCCCATGAACAAAATGAATCGCCAAGGCTCCTTGCGCGAATGAACCGGAGCCCATACAGCCGCATCCAATAGAGCAATGACCGTTTCCTTCGCCAATGTCCGTTCGTTAAATTGACGTATTGTTCTTCTTTCGCGAATGAGCTGCTCTATTGCTGATATTGCCATCTCGTATCTTCCTCCTCTGCTCACCGCCCTTTATTGGGTAAGAAATTGAACCGTTTCTTCAATAATTTTCGTTTGGCCGATTGGGCCGCCAGGACCTTGAAACCATAGGCCATAGTCCACCAAATGGACATGGTTATTTTGAACAGCCTTCAAGCTTTTCCACACTTCAGTCTTCTGCATCTCCGTCGTTTCCGCAGGATCGGATGACAATAAGAAGATGTGGTCCGGGTCAATAGACGGCAGCTTCTCCAGCGAGATCACCTGCATGGAATCCGCTGGATCCGGTATAGAAGCTGGCGCTTGCAAGCCTAGATCATCATAAAGAACTTCATAGTTCCGTTTGCTATAATAGCGCACTTCCTTATCAGACAGGCGCAAAAACATAACCGTGTCATCGCCGATAGCTTGCTTGATTTTCTCTTTGCCCTCTGCAGCCAGCTTCTCGTAATCCGCAATAACCTGCTTCGCCTGCTCCGTTCTTCCGAGCATGTCGCCCAGCTTAAGCAGGCTCGTCTTCATCCGAATGATGCCCTGCTCATCCTTCACTTTCTCCGCAAACAAGGTAGGGGCAATTTTATTTAAGCTGGCAAAGGATTCGCCCATAAAGTCTTGGCCAATAATCAGGTCTGGCTCCAAGGCTAAAATGCTCTCAAAATTCGGCTCCACCTGCCAGCCTAAATTTTTCTGCCCTTGCAGGCGATCGGCAAGATAGGTCGGGAATTGATCGCTGCCTTCTTCATTGCTTGATGCCGCCTGCGGCACGATGCCAAGCGCCAGCAAATAATCGGTAGCGGCCGGAAATAAGGAAATAATATTTTGAGGCTCCCCTTTAATAACCGTTTCTCCCCATGCATGCTGAATGACTTTCTCCTGCGTGGACGGCTGCTGGGTTGCTTGCCCGCTGTTCGTTTGCTGCGCTGCATTGCTGCCGTTTCCATTGCCACTCGCAGCTGTCGTGTTTGATGTGCCGGAGCATGCTGACAGTAATAGGGTAAGGCTAAGCATAAGAAGGAGCGTAATCGACTGTTTCGGTTTCATTGGTATGCGTGAGTCCCCTTTTTGTTTATATTGATAATGATTATCACCATTATGAATATAACGGCGAAAGGTACGCCTGACAATGGAGGATTCTGACCTGCCCGTAGCATTATACTGATCGGATGGCAAATGAACATAGCTCGTTTTAAAGCGTCCCGGAGAAATGCCAACATATTTTTTGAAAATACGATTGAAATACATCGCGTCTGGAATACCCACGCTTTCCGCAACCGCCTGTAGCGACGCATCGGTATGCAAAAGGAGTTCTCTCGCTTTATGGATTCGAATACGGGTCAAATATTCAATGAGACTGCTTCCCGTCTCTTTTTTAAACCTTCTGGATAGATGCCCCGCACTGCAATCCAGCAGTTCTGCCAGTCCATCCACCATGATGGGCTCTGCATATCGCTCGTTCAGATAACGGATTGCCTGCGCCACCATATTCGGCTTCATCGTTGGAATGCCCTGTGCATCCAGCTGCCGCAGCAGCTCGTGGACGAATTGATAAAACAAGGTTTTAACTTGGAATTTTGAAAGGGCGTCCGCCTGTCTCCACATTTGATTAAGGCTTGTAACATAGTTGTATAAAACAATCGGATAATGAGGAACGAAGGCATATTGAATGTGAAAAGGGAGCTGCTGCTCCAGTAAGGCTTGAAGCTCTCTGCTGCTGGGCAGCGGAAGGCTGGCCCGATAATAAATCATATAATATTCAAAGCAGTCCTCGACCTCGGAAATATCCAGACCTATGCCCTTTCCGCCATGCAGCACCTGCAGCTTGTTCACTTCATAGAATTTTCCGTCCAGTGCAACTTGGGCACTGCCTCTTGCTGTATATAAAAAACCGCTGGCTGGCAGCCGGTAGCCCTTCACTTGCTCCCCCGTGCGCATAACGTGATGCCGTATATCTAATATTTTAATAGAAGCCTGATTCCACAGCCTAACATGCTGCTCTATATCCATCGTTTCACCTTCCGATAAAAACCTGATCTGTATGCTTCTTTATTTTATCGATAATAATTCTCATCTACAATATAAATTTATTTAACACCATTTATAAATAGCTTGATATTACACTCAAAAACCTAAATAATGAGGAAATAGGTCTAATTGCTTGGATACATACCGTAACGATTAGAGATTTATTTTGCACAGCAGAAAGGTTGTCATTTACATCATGGAGTTATCTCAACGTTTAAGCCAGAAACGGGCAGCCAAGGAACCGTTCCCGGTCTCGATTCTCTCTCTTACGGTTGGTGCTTTTGCCATCGGCATGACGGAGTTTGTCATCATGGGGCTTCTGCCTAATGTCGCAACAGATTTGCATGTCAGCATCTCGGCTGCCGGACAGCTGATTACGATGTATGCCCTTGGGGTAGCTATCGGTGCCCCGATATTGACTATGCTCACCCAGCAGATTCCGCAAAAGCGGCTGTTATGTCTGCTGATGGTTTTATTTATTGTCGGCAATGTCATTTCGGTCTTTGCCCCAAGCTATGCCGTCCTGATGGGCGCACGGGTCATTACCGCGTTGACGCACGGTACTTTTTTCGGGGTCGGAGCTGTGATCGCTTCTAATCTTGTACCGCCGAACAAACGGGCCGGGGCCGTATCGATTATGATGGCCGGACTGACGATTGCCAATATTATTGGCGTTCCCCTCGGTACCTTTATCGGACAAAATATGGGCTGGCGAGCCTCATTCGGAGCCATTGCCATCATGGGCGTCATCGCCTTGGCAGGCATATTGGTTTTCATTCCAAAAATCAAGCAGGAACAAACAGCAAGCATCGTTCAACAGCTTGCCGCTCTTGCAAGACCGAAGCTCCTTGTATTCCTGCTAATATGCGCGCTCGGCAATTCCGGACTATTCGCCGTCTTCACTTATATTACGCCGCTGCTTACGCAGGTTACGGGCTTTGCTGAGCACAGCGTAACGTGGATTTTAGTTCTTTTCGGCTGCGGCGTAACGCTCGGCAACATTGTCGGCGGGAAGCTTGCCGACTGGAAGCTGATGCCCGCCATTTTAGGGCTTTATGTGGCCATATCCGTCATTTTGGCTCTCCTAACCTTTACGATTCATAGTCCAGTGGCGGCCGTCGTGACGATTTTTCTCTGGGGAGCCGGTTCCTTCGCGGTTATGCCGGGGCTGCAGGTTCGAATTATGAGCCTTGCCAAAGCCGCTCCTGCTCTCGCCTCGACCTCGAGCCACTCCGCCGGCAATCTCGGCAATGCTGTGGGCGCCTTTATTGGCGGCTGGGTCATCACTCATCTGTCCTTAAACGCACTGCCATGGGTTGGAGCTGTACTTGTGGGACTGGCGCTGGTGCTGGGGCTTGCAACTTATATGTCGGAACGCAAAACAATCAAATAAAAAAACATTCAACATTTTAAATTGGAGGTATTTCAATGAGCAAACGCTATCGCATTACAAGAGCCCTGCAAAATAACAACTCGTCGGCGCTGACGATTTCTTTGGAAGAATGCAAACAATATTTTGCGTCGAAGCCTGATTTTTCATATACATCGTTGTTTACTGTAAAAGGCGCTACCACGATGTCTATAGAAGGCGATTTCTTTATGTGGAGCTGCGGAGAAGCTTCGATCCCCTTCCGGCATTATGAGGGCGATATTTACGTTTCCGGCACGAACGATGCGGTCATTCCTAAGCTCATTGAGGTTGCAAGCGAGCTGATCGCTGACATCGTAAACGAGTAGTTTTCGAGCCAACTCCAAACTTTTACTTCATACACAAATAGCCCTCACGACCACAACAACGTGGATGTCGGGGCTATTTTTTATGCCTATTCTCGCTATTTTCACTATTTTCATTCGTCCTTTATATAAATTTTGACAAAAAGTTCACAAAGATACAATTGTAAAAAATAGATAAATATGTAATGATTATATTCGTAGTCTACTAGAAGAAAAAGGAGAGTTTACCATGTTCAAGCGGCTTTTATTGGCGGTTTCTCTACTAGTCACGGCGGTATTTGGCGGGTTTTCCTTCACACCTAGCGCGAATGCCCAGGCCATTCCCGAGGTAAGTCTGACAACCAGCAGCACACAATTGCCATCCTTCGACATTCCGGAAAGCAGCAAGCTTGACCTTACAGAAGCGTTGCCTGCACCTTCAGACATCTCTAGTTCGACACAAAGCCTGCAACAGCGCTCCCTCGACTCCGTCACTCAGGCGGTATACAATACCGATCCTGGCAACGCCTATACGATCAATACGGGCCAAGTCTATTTTGATTATATTGACCAAGCTGGCGGGCAGAAGTGGTTTAACTTTCAAACGACTGCGCCTAGCAAGCTGACCGCTTTTTTACAAACGGTGCAATCCGCAGCTGTCGATTATGATTTGCACTTATTCCGCTTAGATTTAGATACCTTGCAATTGGTAGAGGAGCATTATTCGGTTTATGGTCCGCAAATGGACGAGCAAGTAAGCCGGATCGCTCCAGCGGGCATCTATTATTTGGCCGTCAATACGGTGGCAGGCTATGATGCAAGCAATCCGTTCTATTTTACAGTCGTTCAATCCTCTGTTTATGACAGTGCCGAGCCTGATGACAACTATGTGTATGCCAAAGCAAAAACAAGCGCCTTCACCGTCAGCCAGACCATCGACAACGCTTTTGACGAGGACTGGATCAAATTCACGGTCAGCACAGCTAAGCAGTACACGATATCTTTTAACAATCCAGCGGCTGGCACAAACTATCAGGTTAACATCTACAACCAGAACCTAAATCAACTGGCTACCATTAACCAAAATACTAGTGGAACCTACAACATGAGTGCCGGCACTTATTATTTTAGAGTATTAAGCACATCTTCGTTTAATGCTTCGCAGCCTTACACCTTCAGCGTGAGCAATGCGGCTGCGGCAGTCACGGTATCGAACATTACCTCCGACCCTAACGTTTCAGGTTATATGACCTATGGGTATGGGAATAAGTATCGCATCCAAAACTATATTACCGTGACGGGTTCAGCTAGAGATTCAAGCGGAAATGCAGCTGCTAATGTGCCTATTACCGTGAGCATCAGAACGGTTCTGAACAATCTGCTTTATACGGCGACTACCACTACTAATTCCAGCGGAGGATTCACTGCCTCTATCTCCAGCATCCAGCCTGGTGTTGGACTTTATGGCTATGACAACTGGGTTTCCTACCACTACTTTGATATTATTCCGATCCAGTTCAGCTCCAATAATGCGGTTTTGAGCTCTAATGAAACGACGCTTTACCACTTTGCTTATCAGATTTATCAACCTCATTAAATATTAAATATTAAATGTGAGATGATAGAAGTATGATAAAAGCATAATAGAACTAAAGCCAATGCTCGCGGTCAAACGCGGCATTGGCTCTTTTTTTTGAAAATTAGCTTCCTATTCCTATTCCTATTCAATTTGTGGCAATCCGCCTTCACGGGGTGGGAGGGTGAAAAGTTAAGAAGACAGGTCACGAAGACATTTAAGCAACGATTCGTTCCTTTATATAAGCCTTCGCTTGCTCCGCACAATGCCGAATATATTTAGCATCATCAAATAATTTACTCATCATGACTCCGCCTTCAATTAGCCCGATGACTACACTGCATGATGCTTCCACATCCAGATCGCTGCGAAACTCTTGTCTAACCATCCCTTCCCTAACGATATTCCCAAGCTCGGTCATCAGCTCTTTCATGGCAAGCTGCGCCTTTTGCTTGAGCAGCGGGTGGCCGTCGTCATTTTCCACCGCAGTATTTAGAATGGGGCATCCGCCTTCACAAGCATCCTGTTCAATCAACGTTACATAGACATCGCATATTTCCAGCAGTTGATCTGTGGAGGAAGCTTTGTTCGAGATGGCATCCATCAGCAAACTCTTTAATTGCATAAAGGAATAATCAAAAGCAGCCAGCGCAATTTCATCCTTATTTTCAAAATGGTTATAGATGCCGCCCTTGCGGACATTGCAGCGCTCCATAATCTCCGACAACGACGTGCCCGCATACCCCTTCGTATTAAACAGGCCTGCTGATTGGCGAATAATATGTTCTTTCGTCATTTGTCCCTTGCGCATATCCAGCCCTCTTTTCAGAAAAATACCGATTGGTCTTAAAATAGCATACTCTTCTGCCGTGTTCAACTTCTTAGATGCAGATTCGCACCGTAACGCAAGAGGAATAGCAGCTTGATGGCACTCCAAAAGTATGTTAATTTAAAAACAGACCGATCGGTATTATTTGGAGGTGCTTCCTATTACAATTTCAATCCAACATATTCGCCACGCCACATTGGTCGTTACGATAAACGGTAAAAAAATACTTGTGGATCCGATGTTAAGTGACGCCCGCGAGCTTCCGCCTGTTCCTTTCACTCGAACATTACGCAGAAATCCGCTAACCCCGCTGCCCGTTCCCCTCCCTTTTTTTGAGGACATGGACGCTGTATTGTTAACCCATCGACATTTTGATCATATGGATAAAAAAGCGATCTCGGTGTTAAACAAGCGAACCCCCGTCTTTTGCCAGCCGGAAGATCAGACCTTCTTGCAAACTGCCGGCTTCCTCAACGTACAAGTCATTGGCAACTCGTTGGAATGGGGCGGCATACAGCTGAAACGGATCAAAGGACAGCATGCCCAAGGTATTTTTACCAGACTGCTTGGCCCTGTATCCGGATTCATCCTAAGTACAGCAGCGGATGGTTCTATTTATTTAGTCAGTGACTGCGTCTATACGCCTGCGATTGAAGAGACATTTAGGGAGAACCAGCCGGATATTGCGATTTTGCATACCGCACGCGCACAGCTGCTATTGGGGACGACTATTACGATGACAGCGGAAGATATCCTGCGTATTCGCAAGGTTTCGCCAGCTACGAAGCTCGTCGCTGTTCACATGGATGCCATTAGCCATTGTACACTCAAGCGCCAGCAGCTTAGAATCTTCCTGAAGGAGCGAGGCTTGGAAAATGAAGCGTTTATTCCTGAGGATGGAGAGGTCATTGCATTCTAGCTTTTCATGCGCTCCACTCAGCCTGCATAAATCTAGTAGAACTCTTCTCTACCTCAGCTTTATGGTATAATACCAATGATTTACATTAACCGAATAAAGTTGGGGGTACCTTTTTGAAGAAAATACATATTTGGGGAGCGGCTGCACTAATCGTGTGCTTGTCACTTGCCGGATGTTCCCAAGCATCTACAAATCATCAACAAGTGAAGCTGCGGACACAAACGAGCAATCACAATCCATCGAGGTCGATAACAGGCTGCTACAGACCGAATTAACGATGCCAGCTTCCATACTCAAATACCAGGATATGGACAGTATAACGGCTGATGCGAAAAAGATTGGGATTGACGAAATTACTACAAATACGGACGGTTCCGTCACTTTTAGAATGCCGCAAGCTGCTCATAAGGAATGAATGAAAAAAGCAGGAAAAGGCATGCTGCAAGCGATAGAGGATCTAAAAAGCGGGAACTATTTGGCATTTATTAAGGGTGTCAAGCATAACAAAGCTT
Organism: Paenibacillus sp. JT22N15; assembly: GCF_059383755.1. Lineage (NCBI taxonomy): Bacteria > Bacillati > Bacillota > Bacilli > Caryophanales > Paenibacillaceae > Paenibacillus > Paenibacillus sp. JT22N15. The sequence continues at coordinate 355,300 of NZ_JBXENV010000002.1, forward strand.
TCTCAGAGTTTACATTTATCGTGGATCAAAAAGCTTACAAAAACAGCTTAGATGCAATTGCGAATTTTGGCATTGGAGCGGCGGCAATGTCTTATCAAGCAATTGCTGGCGTATCTCCCGAAGAGCTCAAGGTCACCATTAACATTCAGGATGAGGGTACGGGAACTATTTTTGACACCATTATTTATCCTGATGCTTTAAATGAAATGAGTGGCAAATAAGCGGGAAATCTATAAAACTAGGATATGGGGGCCGAAGGAGCCATGAGCAAAAAGCAGGCGGAAACGATCCGCACCATGAAATATCGTTACAACGGGCCTAAAAATGGCATCGGCTATTCCTTTAGCCCCGTTCGTTATGAGGATGCAGAACCAGCCAATAATCGGATTTTTATTTATGAGGAAGATTTCAGCGATATGCTGCCGTATATTCAGCAAAAATACCCGCTTGCCGATATACGCACAGGCGAGATTTATGCAGCTTTCGATCCTTGCTGGGATAATCCGATACCGCAGGCGGTCTGGGAACAGGTTGTGCAGGAGCTTGATGCCCTATCTTTAGAAGACCCGGGCCAGCTTGCCTTTATCCATTCATTCACTGCTTGGGTTCGCGAGGTGCTGGAGCAGGCTGATGAAATTGTGGTTTATGGAAATTTGTAGAAGGAATGATCTCTGCTTTCCATTTCCCGTTCTCCCATAAGACGATCTAATCAATAAGTACAAGAAATACGGTACAACAACGCCAGCAAATTCATATGAACAGGTGATCAAGTTGAAGAACAAGCTGCGCAGTATATCAATCGACGGAGTAGACTATAAATATACGCTGTCTATGCGAGTCGAAAGTCAGACCTGTATGCACGAACTAAAAATTTATTTAAAGGATTCCAAAATCCACCCTTTACACATCCGCATACGCACATGGGATGATCCTATCGCTGGGTGTCCACTAAATTCGGGATTTATATTGGCTAATAATAGTAACAACATGCCTGAAGAGAATTACAATCTCAATCATCCCAAACGGGTTCGCGAGTGGCTCTTATATGGATTAAGCTGCGGATGGACTGGGACGAAAATGCTTGTCATCGAGGACGGACTTGCCGCTATGAAGGAAATGGGATATGAAATAGAGCGAATACAATCTAGTGCGTGTGCAACCGTAAACGGGCCAGATTCAGATCGAATCTAGCATCAAACGTATGGCCTCTACTACCGGGATTGTCCCCCTTATGAGTAGAACATTAGGGTTAACCCGATACTCCCTTGCACAAAGACTGACTTGGCGGACTCAGAAGCCGCTATTTAACCGAATCACGGGTTAAGGCACTAGCTGCGGACTCAGAAGCCGCTAATGCGCGGTAAATGTCCATTTTGACGGGATTAGGAGCGCAATAACGACTTTCCTGTCCGCTTACGGCCTGAAATCGTAGAAAAAGCCAGAATAGCGGAACCTCAGTCCTCCAAAAAAGGATCGAGCTTCCAGAGCTGCTGAAATTAAATCAAAAAAAGCGGCGGCGGCTCGTTGAGAAACGTTGACAGCATTTTTCAACTGCAAAGGGTCATACAGGGTTAAAATACATGCTCGTCTAAGTCGCGAATCTTGACAAACCTTCCATTCCATATGTGCTCGTGATGCTCAATAATTTGAGGAGCGGTCAGCACAGCGTTCGCAAGGGTGCTATGGCTATTTTTCGCCAAAATATTAGACTTATAGCCACGGCTGTACGCGGCTCGAATCGTTGTATCCAAACAAAATTCGGTTTGTGCTCCAGCAAAAATAAGCTGTTCAATCGATTTCCCCTCCAAAACAACAGGCAATTCAGTGTTGTGGAACGAATCCCATGTCGTTTTTCGAATGACTGCATCCCCTGGCCTAATATCCAGTCCGTGATGCAACTGCCAATCTGGTGAATCGACATAAAATTCTCCATTTTTATTGTTATAATCCGTATGCTGGATAAAAATCACCGGAACCTCTGCCCTTCGTGCAGCCGCAATCCATTGGTTAATGCGGAGCACCAAGTCCTCTTTTTGATATAAGTAATTTTCCGGCAAGTTAAAAAAAACCTCCTGCACATCGATAACGATTAATGCTTGTTTCATCTCGGTTCTCTCCCTGTCTATTTCAATTCAATTCAATTCTTCTCCACCCTTATTTCCTCAATAATCAAATATTGCTCGCCATATGAACGCTGAATGTCTTCCATGCCTAACCGGAGTGATCGCAATAAAATTTGCGAATCCCTACTGACTTTTTCATGAATGATGCATTTCATATAGTTCCTGCCCATGTCTACCTCAGGACTGTCATCTGTAAATTGATTGATAGAGTTAACGGCATTAATCGTAAGCGTGGATACGGCTGCGGCAATAATGTCTAAGCCATATTTGGAAAATCCCGTGCTGCCCTTAGCTACAAAACCATAAATATCCTGATTGGCGTAGGTGAAAAAGGTTATTACGAAAGGATCTCTATGCTCCTCTGCTAAAATGTCCCTTTGCCTATCCATTCTTATGTTGATATCATCATGCTCCATAAAAACCATCTCCTTGGTCGGTTCAAGAATGCTAAATCCGCTATTGAAAATGGGATAATCCCCCTGCTACTGCTTAAATTTTACTATAGCATGCTGCTGGACCGACGTATAGCTGATTCGAAGCGATGCTAGAAATTAGGCCCATTTCCCCTCACAAAAAAAAGACCAGCCCCAGCAACGGATACTAATCTCCGCCGCTTGACTGGTCGTTGCTGGGCCCCACCTGATCCTATTCCTGTTCCTATTCAACTCACCGTCATAACTCCTATTGCACCATTCAAGCTTCCCCTATTTCCCATCCTTGCAAAACATCTTAATGACATGAAATGACTTCGCATGGACCTCATATTCCATCGTGCTGCTCACCTTGATTTCGTGCTTTTGCGGAGCTACGTTAAGCGGAAGCTCGATAGAGTTGACCGCCTCTTCTCCGCCTTGCATAATATAAACTTCCGCATCCTCGGCGAGCTGGAATTCGTTCTTCAGCTCTATCCGAACGGTACGATCGAGCGTATTGACCAGCTTCACGAAGATCGCGCCCTCTTCTGCATCATAGGAGACGGAGAACGGAATTTCCTCGTCGTCATGGACGACCTTAAGCAGTTCGCTTCCCATAAGCGTGCTGTACATTTTTTGCACATAGTAGCTAGGGCTGCCATAGGAATGCTCGCCATCAAGCCATATCATATCTGGCGACCACTGAGAATAGCCCAATCTTGCGAACAGCGGCGCATAAGAAGCAAGGACGACTACATCGGCATTCCGCTCAAGCCCCGTCATAAAGGCTGCCTCTCCCAAAGCGGCACTCCAGTTGTTAAAATGGGGCGCGTTCATGCCATTGCCATGGTGAGCCGCATATTCGCCAGCAAACACTTTAATGTTTCTTGGATACTTATCATAGAAATGGACGTTCTCGCACAGCCATTCCGGCTTTACATAATAATGCTCGTCTACCGCGTACACGAAATCCGGATTTTTCGCTGTTCTGTCTTTATAATATTTCCACGCATTTTCATAGTTTTCAGAGGAAATATCCGGGCCTGCTGAGCCGATAAGCTTCATCCCAGGATATTGACGATGAATGGCTTGCTGGAACAGATCGGAGCGCTTATAAAAATCGACATGCTCCGTTTCCCACTGCTCATTACCGAGACCAATCATCTCTAGCCCGAAAGGCTCTGGATGCCCCATTTGCGCCCGAATAAGTCCCCATGGCGAATCTGCTGGTCCATTTGCGAACTCGATCAGATCCAGCGCATCGTCAATGTATTCTTGAAAAGCTGGCGTATCGACGCATACGAGCTCATCAGACTGATACTGACAAGCGAGTCCAACATTCAAAACGGGGATTGCCTTCGCCCCCAAATATTCGCATAGCAGAAAATACTCATAATACCCGATTCCGAGCGTCTGATTATAGTGGCTGTATGGGCTCATAAACTGGTTTTCCTCATTATTTCCATGCAGCGCCCAGCGGTTGGTATTTGGTTTCCGCTCTTCCGCTTTTCCTATGCCATGCTTCCATTGGTAACGGTTATCCAGAGAGTAGCCCTCTACGACGCAGCCTCCGGGAAACCGCAAAAATCCCGGCTTCATATCCTTCAGCAGCTCTACCAAATCTGTGCGGAACAGTCCCAACACCGCATCTGCGGGAATCATGGAAATAAAATCAAAGCAGACGGTGCCCGGCTCGTTCAGTTGAATGACAAAAGCGCCATAAGAAACGGCCTCGCTAGCGCGCAGCTCCGCTTTGTATTGAGTCCATTCGCCTTTGACGGATGAAGTAACCTCCGCAAAAGCCATGATCTTGTCATTTTTCTCCACAAACACTTCAATGCCACCTGAATAATTTTCTGCCCGTGCGTAGAAAGAGACGTGATAGGCCACATCCTTCTTCAAACAAACGCCATCATACGCTTTATTCGTAAAAGCCTTCTGGCTATCCGTCGCGGTGAACGCCAGATAGTGCGGATTTGTCGTGTTTTGCGGCTTGTCCGTTTCGATATTCAAAATAGCGCCGCTTGCAGCTTGCGGATATGCACTCCAGCCATAAAGTCCGGCATACGTCTCCTGAACACTGCCTTTGTCCCCTGTTGTCTCTAAAAACTCAAAGGAACGGTTTTCGATCATTTCCGCATGAAGACCACCGTCGAGCCCGTAATTGATATCTTCGAAAAACAGTCCGATCATGCCCTTCTCGATAGCAGGGCCACGTTGATTTGTTATATGGATTTGCATATATATCCCCTCTTTGCCACGTCACGCTGAACGTTGAATTTGATATATTCAGCATAATTTAGAAGGGCAGGAGCATTCAATTACACATTATGCGCATCTACTAACCTATTGTGCAAATTATATTTACAACGCAGCAAGCGGATTATACAATGGGCATACCCCGCATCCATGGAGGCGCTTATGAATATTGGAAATATCGGCTTTAATCATAGCCACGATAGCGATTTTATTATAAATAGGCCGCAGGGCTCCGGCGACTATATGCTGCTGCTTTTGAAAACACCTGCATTTTTCACCTTAAATGGCTCCGAAATGCTGACTGAACCGAATTCCTTCATTCTTTACAGCGAGGACGAGCCGCAAATGTACCGCGCATGCGGAGCGCAGTTTACAAATGACTGGTTTCACTTCAAGCTGCAGGAGGGCGATGAAGCTCTGCTCGCTGAGCTAGAAATCCCCCAAAATCAAATCGTCCGCATTGGCGACATGAACGAGCTGTCGTTGATGATTAACCATTTGTGCTATGAAAACTATTCCTCCAACCGTTTCAAATCAGAAACGATTCAATTATATTTGAAGCTGTTTTTTATTAAGCTAAGCAACAAAATCCATGTTTCCAACAAAGAAATCAGCAGCACCCATTACAATAAAATGTCGATTGTCCGCACCAAAATGTACAATCAGCCTTTTCTCCCGTGGACGATAGCCGGTCTCTCTCATGAGCTGACGATGAGCAAATCTTGTTTTCAGCACTTGTATAAGGACTTTTTTGGCGTTAGCCCGATTACAGACTTGATTCTGAGCCGAATCGAGCATGCGAAATATTTGCTTTCAACGACGGATATTTCCGTGAAGAAGGTTTCGGAGATGTGCGGCTATAATAATGAAATTCATTTTATGCGGCAATTCAAGCAGCAAATGAAACAAACGCCCAGCCAATATAGAGAAGCGATTCAGTTAACTGGAAGCAGAACATAAGACTAAGAAATTAGGACCAGAGCCAAAGCCTCAGTTACATCAGGTATTTGCTATGGTAAACTGGATGGCGGCATTGTTTTTCTTTCCAGAAACTGTTGGTTGCTGTATAAAAGCGAGTTCATCTTAAAATGGGGGTTGTCTCTATGAAAAAAAATAATAGACGATGGTTAAGCGGAGTGGCCCTTATATTGTCGCTGCTTACCCTTTCAGCATGTGGTTCTTCGGGACCTACACAATCAGATTTTGACAGTTTGCAGGAAAAGGTTGCGGGGCTGGAACAGCAGCTTGCCGCTAAGGAACAAGAGCTGGAAGAGCTCAAATCAACGGTTGTAGCCATTAATCAAGCTGGCGGCAGTGTCGATGCGTCTGCGCCAAGCGATAATGGCCCGGCTGACAAAGGGGACGATGTTCGAATTACCTTTGATCAGTATCAGCAGATTGTGATTGGCATGACCTATGATGAGGTGAAAAATATTGTTGGCGGTGACGGTAGCGCCTTGAGCGAAACTGCAGATATGGTCGTCTACTCCTATTATGGCGCAGGAGATACAGGAGCGAATGCTATCCTCTCTTTCAACAAAGGAAAGCTGCTATCCAAAGCACAGGCAGGACTCGAATAAAATAACGATTGGGCAAAAAGAACAGACAGCCTTCACTCATTAATAACATGAGATGCGGGCTGTCTGTTTGTCTAATGCCTACTGTGGACTCGCTTCAATGGGATTGATCGCAAATATCGAATGAATATTGCCTTCCGGATCAGCGAAAAAGCCTGTTGTATGTCCCCAAGCCTTTAATTGAGGCGCTGTAATCGCTGTAGCTCCTTTTGAGACAAATTCATCATAAAGAGCATAAACCTCTTCTGGAGAAGAGCATTGAAAATTAAGCTCAAACGCCTGTCCCTTATGCTCTTCTGTAAACGAAGGATGGTCGTTCGTATTATCCGCCATTAACGGCTTGGAGCATATCGCCAAACGAACCCCATTATTTTCAAACTCCGCATAATGACCTTCTTCTACTACGATTTTAAATCCGAGCACATCACGATAAAAGCTGGCCAGCCGGGATACATCATTCGATAATACGGTAATGCCTTCTAATTGCACTTTCATCCTGGCAGCTCCCTTACTCGCTTCGTTCTAACTTTCTCCTAAGTCTATATGCACTAAATTAATTCTTCAATCGCCACTTTGTACAAATAGTTGCCTTCACTGAACAGCACACGGTTTTCTCGAAAATCTTGAGTAAGCGGTTTAAGCGGCTCCGCCTGCTCATTCAAAAAATGAATTTTGTGCCCCGCACTCAAGCTGTCTCGTTTTTCATTTTTCTTCAAAATAAAGGTCTCATGCTTGCCGTAGCCGCCGTCGAATAAAAAGTAGTACCCATCCGTACAAAACCCGGCGGAGCCGGAAATATTCGGATTCAAATAGGTAACCTTAGCCTGCTCGGGTCCGCCTGAAATACGGCCTAACAGAAAGTCCGTGTAAAAATAGAACCAGATCTCCTGTTCATTCACGACATTCAGCGCATAACAATCCGCGATATTCGACGTGTGGTCTTCGTATATTTTGTTGCCATGCTCATCCCAAGCCAGGAGACCTTGTGCCCCAATGGGATGATTCCACCCGTTATTTCCAAAAACACCTTCGTCGAAATAACTGGTCCAAATGGTGCCCTTCTCCGTTACCTGCACGCTCTGAATGCCGTCTCCCAGCATAAATTCCCGAACGGTCTCGCCCTTATAGTCACATACTTTGGCGTTCAAATCATATCTCTCTAAGCCATAATAAGAGCAGCGCGCACCGACTAACAGCAGTTTATTCCGAAGGGGCTGCACATAATGATAATTGAAATGCTGTCCCTCAATCACCACTGCTTCCATATAGTTATCTTCTATGATGAGCACCTTATAGGTGTACGTTTCCTTCAGCGCTGATGGGACGTGCACGCCTCGTTTCCGTTTCGGGATGCGGTTAACCAGCAGTACATACACGCATTCATCACCGCCGAGCTGGGCCGAAACCACCTCAAAGCCCTCCATATGCACAGACATATCCGCATAAGGCTGCAGCGCTACCGTTTTATCAAACATATCCATTCCTCCCCTTCGATATCATCAAAAGCACCGTCGGTATTCAATAACTGAATTATGTGTGAGCACGGTGCTGCTGAACAGGGTAGAAGTATGGCAAAGGATAAAGCGGGCATGCTCGTCTCTATTGAACTGTCTTGAATTAGCCCGCAGCTCTCCTAAACTTTCGTTAATTTCAACACCCTCGCAATGTTCTCGGCAGTACGTTCTACGTTGCTTGGACCTTCCTTCAGAAGCTTCTCCAAATCGGAGGCTCCTGGAACAATTCCGAACACAGCATCAATGCCTTCGGCGTATAACGTTTCGATTCCTTCCCCAATGTATCCGGCGATAGCTATGACCGGCTTGCCCGCTTCCTTGGCCGCTTGTGCTACACCGTAGGGGGTTTTGCCAAATTTCGTCTGAAAATCGATGCCGCCTTCACCCGTAAACACGACATCGGCCTCAGCCAACTTGTCTCGAAGTTCTGTATATTCAATTACAATTTCAATACCCTTGCGCAAAACCGCCTGCGTGAAAATCAATAGGCCTGCCCCCAATCCGCCAGCTGCGCCTGCGCCCGGTATGTCTCGAACATCCTTACGCAATTGCTGCTTAACGACATCTGCATAATGTGAAAGATTCGCATCCAGCCGCTGAACCATTTCCGGCGTCGCTCCCTTCTGCGGACCAAATACCTGCGAAGCGCCATGCTCCCCGCATAACGGATTCGTCACATCGCAGGCGACAATAAACTGCACTTCCTGCAAACGCTCATCCAGCATCGACACATCGATGCGGGCCAAGTGTTCCAGAGCCCCTCCGCCACGCGAAAGTGCCTGTCCTTGTGCATCAAGGAATTTTGCACCGAGCGCTTCAGCCATGCCCGCTCCCCCATCGTTGGTGGCGCTGCCGCCGATTCCAATAATGATTTTGCGGATTCCCTGATCCAAGCAAGCGCGAATCACTTCGCCGGTCCCGTAAGTAGTGGTGCAAAGCGGGTTTTTCGTTTGCTTCGTCACCAGATGAATGCCACTGGCCGATGCCATCTCGATAACCGCCGTTGTACCGTCGCCAAGAATGCCATATGCTGCCGTTACGGTCTGGCCAAGCGGTCCGCTTACTTCTTTATAATGTATAGTCCCGCCTGTAGCATCCACAAGGGATTGCACCGTTCCTTCTCCTCCGTCAGCCATCGGGACATGAATATAACCTGCTGCCGGATAGATTTTCCTTAGCCCTTTTTCCATTGCGATGCAGACTTCTTTTGCTGTCATGCTTTCCTTGAATGAATCTGGTGCCAGCACGAATATCGTTTCTTTCATTTTTTCACCCCATCCTCGTGATTGAAAGGAGAAATCCGTAAATCCATGTAGCTGCAATAGCCATCATACCCCAAATTACAGTTTCATAGGGGACAACGCCCATCCGCTGTCGCCCCGCTGGCTTATTGCGGAATGACACCAGTCGTTCCCTCTGACGGAATGATGAAAGACAAGTCGGCATCCTTGTACTGGCGATTGATGACCGTGCGTTTAATCGTCAGCTCTTTCGGCATGCTGTTCATGCCAAACATCACGAATCCAAGATCAGCCCCATCGTCCAAATTCGGATGTTCAGGGCTATATCCCCCGCCAACCGACATCCGGTATTCCTTGCCATTCTCATCAACGGCGATCCAAGTATCCGACGCAAAGTTGGGATTGCTGAACGTTCCCCCAATTGGAATTTTCCCTACCCCATCTGAGTTGACCGTTAATCCCTTGAGCTGCAATGAATCGCCAGCGTCTTCAAATAGGACAGGATTTTCGGCCGAAGCTTGAGACGGATCAAAGACGACCGAGGCCTCGCTTTTTTCCCGAATCATATAGCTGTCCAGCACAAACCGGATCTGCTGCTTGTCATAGGCAAAATCATCGAATTGGTAAAACCATTTCGTCAGCCCGCTCCATCGGTCAAACTCGTAGCGACGACTTGAAAATTCCATTTCCGTCATGCTCGGGCTCTTCTCAAGCACATTGCCTTGTTCATCCTCCAGATGGTAGTTTAACAGATTAAACCCGCTTTGACCGTTTAATGCCCTGCTCGCCGCCTCCGACGTCAGCGACGTCGTAAATTCAAGCGAGCCTCCGCTCGGCGTACGGGTTGCTCCTTGCATCTGAATCCGAATGCCGCTTGGCGTCTCATAAGAAATGCCGATAGGGGTGAGCAGCGTCTGGGCTTTCGCCTTGCTCAAATCGACATCGAACCGCAGCGCCCATCGACCCTTGACCGTCTTAGACGAAAAGTCATCCGAACCCGGTGTTCCTTGATGCAAGGCGATCTGGTTAATGTAAGCGTCGAGCTGCAGCTTGTCTTTCAATACTGGCCGTCTAAAAACAAATTCGAATCGGCTCGTAGTCGTATTGCCTCCCGTCATGATTCCATAAGGGATATCTCCAATATGCCCTCTATCTACATCAAAAAGATTGAAATTCCCATTAGTAGATTGAATTTCGCCAGCTACCGGATTTCCTTTCGCATCATAAATGTCGATTCCTACAATGAGACGGGTCGAATCAGCTATCACTTCGTTAACCTTCAGCGTATAACCCTGATCCTCGGCGCTGGCATCCGGATGCTGCACAAGTCCTGCTTCCTGCGCCTGCTTCATGCCGTTATCCACATAACTGTTCTGGGCAAAAAGCGACCGCACCATATCCGCAAGTGTCGGTTGTGCGTATAGCAGCGTGCTTCCCGCGAGCACGACGGCAGCGGCTGCAAGCCCCCAGGCTTTGCGTCTTGAAGATTTTCTGACCGCATATTGACGTTTGACTTGATGGGCAATAGATGAGGTGCCCGGCTCAAGATCAAGCGGATCACGATTTCCCGCTGGCTCTATGTCGATGCCCTCCAGCTCCAGCATCACCCGATCGGTAAAATCGTCTTGAAGCTTGTCCTCGAACAAGACGCTTTCTATTTTTTTATCTTCCATCGTCGGTGTTGGTGTCGGTGTCGGTGTCGCTGCTTCAGCCCCCGCTTTAAGACCGGCTGTTTCAGCTTTTGTACGATTCCAAAATGTCATAACGTTGTCCCTCCTTGGCTTCTACCATTTTCCGCAGTCTGATTTTAGCGCGGTGAACGATGTTGGTGACCTGCCGTACAGACATGCCGGTTATGCTGGCGATTTCCTCGTGGCTCAGCTGGTTCGTGTAGCGGAGAACCAGCACCAGCCGATAATGCTCAGGCAGCTTCTCCAGCAGATGGTCCAGCTCAGAGCGCAGCTCTTTTTGCAGCAGCTTGGATTCGGGTGTCTCGCGTTCGCAGCCTTCATCCTGCACGGGGGATTCTGCTGTTTTCCGTCGCCAGCCGTCCTTCTGCAAGTTAACAGCTATTGTATAAAGCCAGCCAGCAAAGCTTTGCACCGGATTATGCGATGCCAGCTTGCGGTACGCCTTGAGCAGCGTCTCCTGCGTCAAATCCTCAGCATCAGCCTCGGAAGAGCCCATTTTTCGAAACAGTCCATAAAGCTTATTTTGATAGCGCCGGACGATATCCGCGTACGCTTGTTTATTTCCGTTCAGCACGGCTTTGATTATCATATGATCGTCTCTCAGCTCCACTTGCTTCCCTCCTCTTACGGTGCGACTTTTGTTTATCTCACTACTAAGACTCCCCATCCTCGCTAATTCTCTCACTTGATTTTAAAAGTTTTTGAGCCTATTGTGGTGAATTGGCATTTATTTCAGCAAAAAAAGACGCCAGTCCTCCAAAACAGCCGTCCGACCAACTAAGGCGTGTATACAAACGTAAGCAAGCCAGACCCTGATTGAATTTAGCGTCAATCGTATTGCCTCTTCTACCGGAAATATCACGCTTCATGAATATAAACAAGCGTACCTTAAGGCAGCTCTATGCGCTTGGTTTCATAGTTTTACTCCCTGCACAAAGATAGTTTTGGCGGACACAGCAGACGCTATTTTATTAGGATCACGGGTTATGGGACAGGCTGCGGACTCAGGAGACGCTAATGCACTTCCAGTAGCCATTTTGCTCGGATTATTGGGTAGATAACGGATCTCCTGTCCGCTTAAAGCCTAAAATCGTTGAAAAAGCCAGAATAGCGGAACCTCAGTCCCCCCAAAAAAGGAGCGAGCTTTCCGAGCCGCATGGTCTTAGCAACAAAGGCCTCAGCAACAATGGTCTTAGCGACAATGGTCTTAGCAACAATCTCACGCTGCGGCTCCTTAAGTCTTGAATCGTCAGATGAGACTTGCTTTGAGATTTGCTTTTAGATCTGCTTTGAGATTTGCTTTGAGATTTGCTTTTAGATCTGCTTTGAAATTTGCTTTGAGATTCGCTTCGAATAAGCGCTAAGCAAGACGCAGTAGACCGACTCCGGTTTGCTTGCACGCCCTAGTATTTGGAAGATACATAGGAATAGATTAAAATAGAGCTATTAATGAAAAGGGGTGGGAATATGCCATTGCATCACATTTCTTTGCCAGCGCTTAGCGCCTCCCCAGGTCCTATCGCTGTTATGCATCCTTTGCCTAATGAGCAAAATAGGTCGGTGCTTGCCTTAAATCATGCATGTGAATTGTGGAAGCTGAACCTTGCTACAGGACTTGCTGAACAACTGCTCCAAGTGGATATCCCTGAGTTCAATATTCATCATCCCGTGCAAGTCGTAATCAGTAAAGATGGGCAATATGCAGCGGTTTCGAACTGTTTTGGCCGTCACGCCGCAGTTTATGATTTGCTCGCCCGTCAACAAATGATGAAGCTGTCTCGAGACGACTATCATTCAGAGGTATGTACCTTTCCGTTAGCCTTTGCCGAGATTGACGGACGATCTCTGCTCATTCATGGAACACTGTGGAATCGTGTGGACTTAACCGATGTGTTGACAGGGGAGCTTCTAAGCAGCCGTCCACAGGCCGAATATGAAGACGACGGCTATCTTAATTATTTTCACGCCAAACTTTATGTATCGCCGGATCAGCAGTGGGTTGTAGATACGGGCTGGGTATGGCAGCCTGTTGGTATTATTCGGTCCTGGAATGTCCGAGCTTGGCTTAAAAACACTCGTGAGTCGGAAGACGGTGCTTCCGTATCCTCACCTTGGGAAATACTTGTGGACTGGGACTTGCCCGCCGCTTGGGTAGATTCGCAGACCATTGCAATCTGGGGACAAGTGGATGGCGATCTATTCGATGAGGAGGATTTGCCGGATGAAGGCGCATTGCCTGTCGTTATGGTGTTCAATGTGATGACGGGTGAACGTTCAATCATATTAAGAGAGGCCCCTGCCTATGAGACCACTTCACCAATAGAGAATGTTTATCCTCATCCACAGGGAAAATTAGCAGTAGATGGTGATCGCTTGTTCTTATGGGGGAGGGGGCTGAATATGACCGTATGGAATAGGCATGACGGGGCACAGGAAGCTGCAGAGGAAGCCTTCTGTCCTGATTTGTACCATGAAGAGGGGCGGCTATTTCTACAATTGGATTCGCAGGGCGGCATTTCGGCTTGGCGGCATACGCCCTAGATGAGCCTCCTATTCGCCTCTGGGAGGGGCTTCGGCTTCTAGCGCGATTAATTCATATAGGTCATTTACCGAGCATCCAATCGTATCAGCGATTGAAATAGCGGTTTTCAAGGGCATCATTCTCTTATTTTCTATAAAATCATTCATCCGCTCGTGTTTATAATGCAGCGCTTCGGTTAATTGACCGATGGTCATGTCGGCTTCCGCTAATCGCTCAAGCAGCAAGCAGCGCCCAAGTTCAAATTTCATTTAATCTCCTCCTACTATGTTTGGCTATTCATAAGAAAGCGGATCAGTCGCCTTTTTCCGCCCTTAGAATAATTCCCCAATGTCGGGCTATTTATAAATTTCGAGCAGCAGCTAATATTTTATTCCGTAAAGGTGAGGTTGATATGAAAAATAATCCGCTGGCCTACATAAATACCCTTGAGGAAAAAGCATGAATAGGGCAGCAGAGTGGAGCATCCGTGTGCTGTCCGTAGAGCCAGAATGGCTGCATTTCCCCCATGCGCATCAGGATACATTAGGATATCGGTTAAAGCTCAGTCATTCGCCAAAAATAGAGCTGCTTCGCTATGATCACATTCAAGTGACCACGGGGACAACTGGCACTTCATCTTGGGCCGCTTTCACAGCGATCGTGATGGAGATTAACCCGGAATCGCTGCTGCTCTTCACAGCCCCCATGTATCATAAGCAGTTAAAGGAAGCGCATAAGATCAAGCGGATTTTCTCCCCACGCCATTCGATTCAAGGTGCGGAGCAGCTCATTGCACATTATGGTTATTTTCCTCCCTTTCACTACGATGAAATAATGGATGCAAGCTGGGATGGGGAAAATGAAGGTTCGAGCGAGGAGAAAAGCTTGACCATTGCTATTAAGCCCTCCTTAGTTGAAGAGGCAGCGAAAAATGTCATCTTCCGTTTTGATGGGGTCCAGGAAGAGAATCTCTCTACTGTCGAGGAGCACAATACTATTTTTCAATTGGAATTTACTTATCAGGAAGAAGCGATACATGTTGTCATCGACTCACAAGAAGGTTTTGGCGGACAATTTCTGTGCCGCAGCGTCCATGTTAGCTGGGAAAGTTAAATAAAGCTGGCACCAGTCAATGACCGGCGTCAGCCTGCTGCTGTGCGCTTTCTCCAAACTTCTGCTGCAGAAGCGCTTTATTTTTATCAAGAAAACGGACATTATGCGAAGAAACACCAGCCATATCAGAAGCTCCCGGCTCATTGTGAGCCCAAATACCGATATCGGTTATTATGCTGCAAAGCCTATTCTATCAGCTATTTTTGCAAGAAATAATCGTAGTAGGCACCTTGAATCAGTAACACAATTTCACCGAAAACCCCTATGACAAAAAATAGGAAGTAGTAACTTGCCGATGATACCTCTTTGTTAAATAGCTCTTTAAAGGCTTGACTAAACACCCGCTCGAATTTAAACCAATTCAGGACCCAGCCGATAATGAGAAAAGTAAGGATCGCCATGTTGAAAACACCGCCCCCAATATCCATATTATTGTTGAGCTTATTATAATGGATAATTCGCCAAATCGAAAATGGTACATCATACATATAAAGATGGCGGCGGTTCAATCGTCACGATTTCTGGATAATGTACGTTCAATGCAGAAGCGCCTCTTGCGCCCCTTTTAAATACTGCTTAAGATGCGTATATTTTCGGTTGGCCATTTATTCATAAACAATTAGCCCCCTGACTCTTTACAGAGCGGGAGCTAACATCATTTTAGTATCTTTTTGGGAGGGATTTTTGATTCAAACATTCCCTACAAAACCGCGCGGATCTGCAGCGAATGTTTGAATCCATTTCAGCCCCTCATTTAAACGGGCAGCAGCTCATCTACAAGATGTGTTTTCATCGAATCAAATTGAAATCTGGTTGAGGCCGTAATTCCACGCCAGTCAAAACAGCCACGAATGGTTTTTTCATATTTTCCATTATAAAGCTCGCGATCTGCATCCAAAATGTGGCCCAGCATTTTGTTGTAGCTAAATTTTTGCACCTCTGTGTTGCTCCAAGCAGTGGCCATTAGCTTACCAAATGTGTCTCTGGCATCCAGCAATGCTTTCGTAAATTGCTCCTCCTTGCCTGGATAAAGGGCTTCAAATTCCCGTTGCACTTTAGAAATCTCATCTCCCTTTGCATGAAACGAGCGATCTCCAAGCGATTGCGAAATTAAGCCTTGTTCAATTAAATTAAGTTGAAACATCTCTACTAATATATCAAAGGCACCTCCCGTAAATGGTTGGGATAAAGCATGTGGTTCTCGCCCAACCATACTCATTTTGAAATCATTAAATGCTATACGTATGGATCGGCCACCGCTTAATTCCCCGAGTCGGGTTAATTCGTTAGGGGAGAACAAGTTCCCCTTCGTGTTATCCAGCAACCGTTTAATTACAGAATCGAAATGTAAGGTTGCCACTATTGCCACTAGATCGCCAAAAGCCTCATGATGCCCGCCATACTCAGGCGTTAATTGATCAGAATTTTGAATTTCATCTAACCCTTTTAAAACCGAAAAATTAATGGTGTGGCCTGTTTCATGCGCTAATACATCAAAATTTTCACAATAGGCATCATTATGATCTATTCTGCCATTTCTTCCTCTAGGAAAACCGAACTCCAAAAAACCTTCCAAACCTGAGTGAGCATTGTCCCATTCCACTCTGGGAATTAGCAGAAGTTTTGGCGGCGAAAACGGCCATTTAATGGCATGTCCAAAATAATCCTCCCAAATCTCCATTACACGCCTTACCGTGGCAAACATGGTCATTGCTGAAAACTCATGCGTTCCCGGTCGAATATGATCAAAATGGCCGTCTGCATCGGGCTTCACGGGCGGATTCTGTTCACCTTCATATCTGTACTTGAACGCAGGGGAACCCTCAAAGCCAAAAGGAATCTTATTAACAGCATCAACCACGTATATTCTGTTGTCTTCCGGTCCGCTCTGAATCGAGCCTGGCTGAGCATTAAGATAAACCACCTCGGGTTGTTCGAATCCAGGAATGGTTTTGCTTTGCGGATAGATTAAAAACCGCGTTCCATTTTCTCGTGCGTTAGCATCTAACATTTGCGACATTATTGTATCCTCCTTGTTTATGAGCTGACAACGAATATTATATTTACCTAAATTCAGTGTTATTATCACTCATTTGTTTGGCATATAAAGGTCATAATAATTATATTAACTTATTATGGCTGTCGTAATTTGATACATAAAAGCGGTCTTAAACACACAAGATGTTACAGGTTCAAAAACACATTTTTGGAGGGATACACTGATGACATTTCAAAAAATTTGGGAAGCGGATATGAAGGAAAACGGAATCCTCCCTTTGATTAAAGGATTGAGTGACAATCAAAAGGACCCTGCACAAGGTTACGTTATCGTCGATATGAACCCGCAGCCCGATGAAGCTTCAACGCCAGGAAGTGAAAAGAATGAGATTACAGTATTTAAGGAAACCCTAATTCCTGACAGCAAACAGCCCTCGTACGACTTATTTATTAAATTGCATGATAATTATGATTGGAAAGTAGGAAGCAAGGAATCAACTTCTCCTGAGGAACAAGCTGAGGTCAATGAGTTCTTACAATTTGCTATTGGAACTAAGCCCATGCAAATTGCTCGGGAATATGCTGAATCGAACGGACATCTTGCGGCTGGGAATTCAGATGATGATTGGAAGAACATGCTGAAAGCACTGTGGTTCAAACTAATTAAAGGAAACAGCACCTCTTATTTTGAGCATGTGTTTCTAGGCGAGCAAGGCAGTAAAAGGAGGAAATTGGGCGGCCATCATTTCTGGTACCATTATTTGATTAACGATGGCCCCTTCGTCAAATTGGAAAAAGAAGATTCAATTGTTTTCATTAGACATGTAGAAGTAAATAAAATAGAAGCTAGTAAGCTCGCTGAAGTGATAACGATTGAATACTCTTTGGAAGAAATAGATAATCAAGGTAAAAAAACAAAGCTGATTAAAAATATCGGAGGTTTTTTTGTCGGTACAAGCCCAGAAGGCCTACTTGCTCTAGGTACAGTCGCGTTTCTCGATGGCAGGGAACATATCCCGGTTGAGCTTAATGGAGAGAAGCTTGATATCACTGTGTTTCGAACTCAAGATGAAAAGAAAGACGCACGAACTTTCTACCCGGTGATCAAAGAGGCAGTTCCAGCACATTAAGCAAAAAGTGGGGGCTTCCCCCACTTTTTTTATTATTACATTCATTTCTGCGAATGGAGGAATTAGAATGAGTCAAACCGATATGCCGTATGAAATCAAATTTTTATTGGATGGCAACCAGGTACTTACGGATAAACATGAACTGCGCACCGACCTTGTTCATCTGGACCAAGCTGAGCATCAGCAACTGGATATTCGATTTTTGGATACTTCTGCTTTGGATTTGTACCGTAAAGGCTGGATTTTGCGTGGACGTCTCAAACAAGGGAAGGATCGCTGGGAAATCACCTTCAAAAAGAGAATTGCTCTTCAAGGGACAATGACGATTGAAAATGCTATTCAAGAAGCAGAGAAATTGGGTTTTGATCTGAACGATCCTTCCCTTAACAAAGAAGTGGATTGGACCGGGGAGCATCAATCGTTAAACCTTTCCTATGAGGTAAAAGTAAGTGCTTCTGAACTGAACGATACCAGTGATTGGAAAATAACATTGATGAAGCATGCGCCGGAACCATTGCGATTGCAGCAATGGGGCGAGATAACTTTTAAGGAGATGTTATCTAAATCAAATATGTATGGCCCGATCCCTGCTCAAAAATATCAAGGAGAACGGAATGGGGTGAAAGAAAGTATTGAAATCTGGACGGTTGCTGGAAGCTCAATTGTGGAAATAACAACGGAGGCGCTAGGAATGGAGGCGGCGCAAAGTAGTCACGAATTGATGGCAAATCTGCTTCAGCAGCAAAATCTGCTGGTCCTGCAACCTGGTTTATCCAAAACCGGATGGGCGCTAAAAAAATGGCTGCAAACAGTAAGCAATCCCTTTTCGCTGCTTCTCGAAGGTGGATTCAACCTCTATTTTAGACATGCGCAGCCTGAAAGTACTGATAATGATGAGGTTATGTTGAGTCAATCAGGTCAAGAGCAAGCTAGGAAATTGGGCGAGCTGCTTTCTGAAAAAAAGATCCCCATACAACTGCCGGTTAGCGCCAGTCCGATCAACCGTGCGAGACAAACGGCGGAATTAGCTTTCAGCGAGAAAAATATTCTAATTGAGCCGCGGCTTATCCAGAAGAATCATTTACCTCAATTGTTAGAAATAGTCCCTAAGCAAGGATTCAATCAAGTATTTGTTGCTCATCACTTCACATTTAACAATCAGCTTAAAGAATACGATGACTTCATTCATCTAGGGATGGTATGGCTTAAGCCCTTGGGCGAGGGAAAAGGCTATACCGTAGTGCAGGTACTGGACTTGCTGCAGGAAGCTTTGATTAAGCACAGTAGCGATATTCGTGAATTAACCTTGAGGTAACAAAAATATTTAAAGGAAATAAAAGCATACCGCTGTAGGCTGCAACACGATGGAAAGTAACTGAGGAAATTCCTCCATACACTAAAAAAACTGCAAAGAACGCAGTGGGATAACTCTCTGCGGTCTTGCAGTTTTTCACTCTCTCTTTCAGCTTTCATCGGCATAGTTATCTTATTTCTGTGGAGCCATATTATTGTAAATGCGCGTTGCATTCACTTTTCCTGTGCTTACATCCTCTGTCGTAAATCCGGATACGATATTGCCAACTTTAAATTCCTTTTGCAGCAGATCTTCAGACGGCTCGGCAGCCGTTGGCCCACTGATACCCAATTCGGTTTCTGGGGTTACGGTTACCCATAAGTCGCCAACCTTGAAGCTTGCTCCATCTTCGCTTACTTCCGTAATCACGCCCTCAATATTGACGACCGCTTTGCCGCTCGTAGGAGGTTTTGTTGCAACAGCAGCCGACTCGGGTGTTGTATTTGGCACATTTGTTGTATTTGGTGTATCCTGATTCATCGCGAAGATGCCTACCGATAATACTGCACATGCTGCAATACCAACTGTCCAACCTGTTAACGTTCTTTTTTTAGCTTTTTCCATTTTAAACGACTCCTTTTGATTGATCAAATTTGGTTGTGCTGTCTTTTCCATTTCCGACATCAGCTTCTGATAGGTTGCCTCTTGAAAATTCTCACTTGTTTTCACACGGGACATCGCGGATTTATAAACAGATTTCTTCATCCTCAAGGCCTCCAATCTTCTCTTTTAAGATAAGGCGTCCTCTTGCGAGCCATGTTCCTACCGTTGCCGACTTGGTCTGCAAAATATCGGCAATTTCCTTAATGGAATATCCCTCATAATAGTGCAGATGAATCGGAATCCGATACTTCTTGTCCAAGGCTAGTACAGCCTGCAAGACCCCATTTTCTTCCGGTGGGAGATAGCTAAGATCTTCGGGAACAGGATTTCTGCTTTTGAACCATCCTGTTTTCAGCATATTTTTACTTTTATTTATGGTTGTTCGAATCAACCATGCTTTTTCGTGTTCATTGTTTTCAAATACAGGGCGCTTTTGCAAATAGGTGAGAAATACCTCTTGGGTCACTTCTTCCGCATCAGCTATATTTTTCAAATACGCAAAGGCAATTTTGATCATGCTTTGTGAATATATATCCAAGGCCCGCCGTACAGATTCATTGAGCTCATATGAATTGTACACCTCAGCACCCCCTTTCACTTTTAATACAACTGAGAGTTCTAATATTTTTCATTGCGTCTAATTTTTTTAGCATTTAATGATTTCCACTAAAATATCCGTTCCATTAAAAGAGATAGAATAAGGACATTGGCATGACATGGCTGCCCTCCTACCTTAACCTTGCTATTCAATCATGTAGAGTACTGCATCTATAGGACAAAATAAAAAAGCACCCGATTGGATGCTTTTTCGTTCTAATCCTCACCTATACCATTTTCGGCTATTTCCAGAGCTTTTTCCAATAAAGGAGTTGGCGATGATGTCGAACAAAAGTCCAAGTGCAGCAAGCCTGCATCATTAGACAATAAACCGATTTTAGAAAGATACATCGCAGAAATGATTACCGATGATTTATGTGAAATCTGTGTGCCGATTAAACCATTATAGTTCCCAAGAATGCCTTGTTATCATGCCCCACAGCAATAAAAGCAACAACTTGCATGAAAACGGCGGACGGTTGCTGAACTTTCAGAGTACTCTTCCTCCTAAAACTGATGATTTAGCTTCCTGCTTCATCATGCTTATAGCTCATATGTCTATTCGTTAGCAGCAATCCATGCATATTTTACTGGATATTTCACAAAACTATAGTGTGGACAACATGATCTAATCGAGAGGGGAAAAAGCACACTTGGCTAAGCACACAGACACAAGTTGGAAAGAGGATCATCCGAGCACTTTGCTCAGTAACTCTGTCCAAAAGGCAAATCATGCGGTTAAGCAAGCGATGTCTCATCCAGAAGAACAAACCGTTGAGCAAGCATGCGATTCAATATCACATGCAGAAAATGCGCTAGATAATGCAGAGCAACATTACGGTCACATGGACACCGTCCAGCAAAATAAAGAGCAGTTAGAGCTTCTGGAGCACCAATTGGATGAAGTACAAGAAAATATGAAGGATCAGTAATATAAGAATAAAGACAAGCTCCGTTCGTTATGTAAAACGAATGGGGCTTGTTTTTATTTCACAATATATCCGCCTATAAAGGGATAGAATTTGTCTTTGTTCCCGGCGACGAGGTAACCTTGGGCTGGAACAACTGGTTCGAGGAGCCGGATAGCACGGCACGCATGGATTCGGAAGAAAACCTGATGAAAATTGGGAGATCGTTTAAGAAGCCGGAGGATAGACTGCGTCGAATGATGACTCCGGTCAGAAAAGCCGCTATTGGGCCGATGCTGGTAGAGCGGAATACCCAGCCAATCGGCTGGACCGAGGTGACTGCTGAAGAGCTAGATGCAGAAAAAGATGCTGAACTGCTAGGGCGGTTGGAAGTGTTCAAGAAGATCGTTAAAAGTAATCGTGAATATTATCCTTCCTATCGTCTAGATCGGGATGGTGAACATATTCGCATCTATCTGTTTAATGATAGCGAGAATTTTGAGGATTGGGCCGATTCGACCTTGAATCAGGGATTCGACATTCCAACCGAGGACGAGTGGGAGTATATGTATGGTGCCGGCTGTAGAACCTTGTTTCCATGGGGAGACGGAATGGATTACTCGATGAATCTAAAATATTTTGAGGGTCTTAAGGATGACAGAGAGATGAGTACCCCAACAGGAGCAATCAGCCATTCCTATGACCTTGAGCTACCGAATGTCTTCGGACTGCGTTTTCTGGGAGATCCATACCAGAAGGAGCTGACCAAGACAGAAGACGGAGAGTCGACCGGCAAAGGTGGCGAAGGCGGGGCCAATCACAATGGAGGTTTGGGCGTCTTTTTCAGTTATTTGCCAACAGCCGTATATTACCGTGACAAACATGAAGATGAACAGGAATGGGTGGAATGGCTCGATCAGCTGCATTATCGACGAATTGTGCGACTGTGAACAATTCTTGTGTATTACTAAACAGCGTTATCCGCTCTACACCATTATTTAAGTCCAAACTTTCAGGCTTGCTTTGAGAAACGACCCAAACTTTATCTCCTTGTTCAGCAACTCCTCTAACGAATCCATCTCTTGATCCTTTGCTCGCGCCGGATACAAGCTAGATTCCCCTCTCACTCTCCCTTACTTTTCCCAAAAAAATAATGAATATTATTTTATAGCATGATAGCATTCCAAATGTAGTCAATTCTAATGAAGAAAGGAAATAAAATAATGAATATTAAAATCGAAACTTTGCCGAAATACCGTATTGCCTATGTGCGACAAGTAGGTCCATATGGTCCTGCCAATAGTCAAGCAATGGAGAAGCTGAAACAATGGGCTAAGGGGAAAGAGCTGCTTACCGAATCGACTATCCTGCTCGGAGTGCCACAAGATAACCCTGAAACAACAAAGCCGGAAAACTGTCGATATGATGCATGTATTGTCATTGCAAAGGATTATCCAGATGATGATTCCATTAGCGAAGGCCAGCTTGATGGTGGAACGTATATTATTTGCAAAATCAAACATACAGCGAAAGCTATAGAAAGAGCATGGAATGAGATTTTTCCATACTTGCAGAACAACGGATACCAAATGGACAATAAACCAATTTTAGAAAGATACATTGGTGAAATGCTTATCAATGATTTTTGCGAAATATGCGTGCCGATTAAACCTGTATAACTTTCTAAAATCACGATAATCTACAACCTCCTAAGACACGTACAAAAGGCTATGACAGGTCACTTGTTCACAAACTGTCATAGCACTCAAACTCGTGAACGATGCGATCGCTCCGGGCCGACTTTCAGACACCATCTACGTGACGACTCTCTACCCAGATATCTTGGTTTGAACTCGCACAAACAGCGCTTAATCCTCCATTTAAGGACGATTAAGCGCTTATATTGACTCATCTTTAAATTCAAAAAAATCAAAGTAAAAGCCTTTTGCTTTTACCTTTTCAATTAGGAGTACACCAAATTGGCCCTGCCCATGGTTGGTGTACATAATACCCGTTATTATTCCAATTGCATATCTCACCTATGCCGTATAAAAAGTATAAAGCAGCAGCCCATACCGCACTAATTCCACCTAAAGCCGATGCTATACCTGCTGCTCCTCCGCCCGCAGCTAATACTTTCTGTACCTTACTAGCCTCACTAGCGTTTATAAAAAGAACATGTCCATACCATTCTGTTTCAACTGTGAAAGAAGGTTGAACCATATCGATAATAGTCTCATCGGCTTCATTATTGATTTGTAAATCTAGAAGGCTTCCATTTGTTATAAATATTCCATCTTCAACTTGTTTATTAAGTGCAATTAAGGTTTCATTAAATTTGTCAAAAGCTACTTTAGAAACGTTTGCCGATTCATAATTTTCATAAAAATTTTTAAATCCACCGTTAATAAATACAGCTGTTTCTTCTAAATCCGAATTTGCAATTTCTAATGCAATTTCCAAATTTTCATCCGTTATTTCTGGAAGCTCAATTACTAATTGATTGTTTATTTGATCTTCACCGAGTAAGGATGATGCATAGGTTGCTGATACACCAGATGTCGAAAAAAGCAGAGCAAAAGCAGAGATTACTGTTACAAATTTCATTTTCCATTTAATCCCAACAAAATCACTCCTTCTTTTTATTTTTATCTCGCAAAGCAAAGTACCCTATTATCAAAGAAATGACAGCAATTAATATTGCAAATATTTTCTTCATCAATATCATTTCGCCAAAAATATTTCCGAATGAATCTAACAATAAAAATATAGCTACAATGAAAAGTGTTATTTTAATTGTTTTATTCAACATTTCTCCCCCCACCTCTATTGTATGCTGTTATACAAACTGCCGTAATCTGAATTCCTCAACCTATTGTTTCTTACAATTCACACTCCTTTTAAAAAGGAATAAGTACACAATAGTAAATATATATAAATTTTACCTTTTTTAGAACTTGCAAGAAACAGGTCGAACGAATCAATTAGATGGTCGAAAATTAGCATAAAATGTATACGTCCAATACTTACTCTAACGTTTGCATTGCTTGTTTTATGCTATTGCATCCCTTCTTCATCGATGATGAGAATCATTATCGAAATTCAGAGAAGCTATTTTTTTCATAATTTTTACAACATCACGATTGATGCGAGTTTACTCTGCAAAGATAGTCATCGCCAACAAAAATATATTTCAAGATAAGGAAGGGTTCACACATGAATACAAAAAGAAAGTTCTCTTTATCCACGCTAATTATTATTGCAGTGCTTGCAATCGCGCTAGCAGGTTGCGGCAGTCAAAATTCCAATTCGACGGCTTCACCATCTCCGGCTGCAAGTGAATCGGCAAGTACCGAAGCTCCTCAGACAGAAGCTTCCGCTTCCCCAACCGAAACGGTCCAATATCCGATCGTGATCAAGCATGCTTTTGGCGAGACCGTTATTGAAAGCAAGCCTGAACGCGTCGCTACGGTTCAATGGGCGAATCACGACGTCGTACTAGCTCTTGGCGTTGTTCCTGTAGGCTTCTCGGCAGCGAACTTCGGCGTCCAAGATGGCAGCGGACTATTGCCTTGGACAGCAGAAAAGCTTAAGGAGCTTGGCGTAAGCGATCCTAATGTTTACCAAGATACGGACGGCCTAGATTTTGAGGCCATTTCGGATTCAAACCCGGATGTGATTCTTGCTGCTTACTCTGGTATTACTCAGGAAGACTACGATCTGCTTAGCCAAATCGCTCCTGTTGTAGCCTATCCGACTGCACCTTGGGCAACCGCATGGCGGGAGCAAGTTCTATTAAATGCAACTGGTATGGGCATCTCGTGTTTCTTTCTTGCATGAGCTAGGAATGGTTTATCCTGAAAGTATTTCGAAGCAAATTACTGACCCTACCAGCTACTCTTTAACTTTAAGCTCTGAGAACGTCGAAGCTCTGAACGATGCGGATCTCCTCGTTGGATATGGCAATGACGAATTGTATCAAACGCTTAAAGCCGATACGCTGCTTGGCAAAATTCCTGCGATCGCGAGAGGCTCTGTTGCTTTTATTGATAGCGATACGCCTTTAGTAGCTGCTGGAACTCCAAACCCACTTTCCATTGCTTATACCATTGATGAATACCTTGCATTAATTGGAGGAGCCATTGACAAAATAAATGAATAGTTCTTCCGTTTCAAAAAACAAACAGCTCACCTCGCCTATTCCGGGGAACTTTAAGATGGTCCTGATTATTTGCATTGTCCTGCTCGGCGTATGCGTGGTCGCATCTCTAGTTTTAGGCGCTCGAATTGTAAAGCTTAATGAACTGATAGACGGTTTATTTCACCAGGACATTGATTCCTTCGGGGCTAACGTCGTTCGCAAGCGAATTTCTCGAACCGTATTTTGTTTATTGTGCGGTGTCGCTCTGGGCGTTTCCGGGGCGATTATGCAGTCGGTCACTCGCAACCCGCTTGCAGATCCAAGCATACTGGGAGTCAACACAGGCGCATCTTTGTTTGTCGTCTGTGGGATTGCGTTCTTGAATATTAGCAGCGCCAATCAATATATATGGCTTGCTTTAGCCGGAGCTGGAATTACGGCAGTGTTCGTATTTGGAATCGGCTCTATGGGACGTGGCGGCGCCACGCCCATTAAGCTTGTTTTGGCGGGGGCGGCCACCAGCGCCGCCCTTGCTTCTCTGGTTACCGCCATCATGATTCCGCGCTCCTATGTTATGGATCAGTTCAGATTTTGGCAAGTAGGAAGCGTCGGTTCGGCAACCTGGAGCGCTATTACTACCTTCATCCCTTTTCTAATCGTTGGCTTACTAATCGCTTTTATGGCTGCCCCGGCACTAAATGCGCTGGCACTGGGAGACGATGTTGCGACTGGACTAGGCGTTCGGACAGGGCTGCTAAGGTTTATTGCAGCTTTTGCAGGTGTTATTTTGTGTGGAGCTGCTACTGCGCTCTCGGGAGAGCAGCTTAAAGGCGTATCTTTTGCGGTTAGTACAATACGTTTACCGAGAATGCTGGCTGGTCTCTTCGCTGGATTTGCTTTCGGCATTGCTGGTTATGTCTTCCAAACGATGCTGCGCAATCCTCTTGCGAACCCGAATGTCATCGGTATTACCTCCGGCTCCAGCGCGGCGGCTGTTTTTTGCATCACTATCCTTCATTCAAGCAGAGCAGTGATTTCCATTGCTTCTGTCATCGCCGGTCTAGCTATTGTCATTCTGATTTATGCATTATCCAGGGGCAAAACATTTTCAATCGGGCGATTGATTCTTGTCGGAATAGGCATATAGGCTATGCTTGACGCCGTCATATCCTATCTTCTGCTCGTTAGCGCCCAACAAGATATCCCTTCAGCGCTCAGATGGCTCGGAGGCAGCCTCAATGGCTCTCAAATGCGTGAGCTTCC
The DNA here is from genome assembly GCF_059383755.1 of Paenibacillus sp. JT22N15. Lineage (NCBI taxonomy): Bacteria > Bacillati > Bacillota > Bacilli > Caryophanales > Paenibacillaceae > Paenibacillus > Paenibacillus sp. JT22N15. Next base: position 381,746 of record NZ_JBXENV010000002.1, read on the forward strand.
GCCTCTTATAATAACGGTTATTATCTTTACTCCTATCATTATTGTTCTAGGAAAACATCTAAACATATTGGAGCTTGGCGAACAATCGGCTTCTTCTCTCGGCGTGGACACGGACAGGACAAGAATTGCGCTAATTGTGAGCTCCGTCATCATGATTGCTATTGCTACGGCTACCACGGATCCAATAGCCTTTGTCTCCTTCCTTGCGGGACCGATCGCAAAAAGAATGGTCGGAGCCGGCTTCTCGAACATCATCCCGGCGGGACTGGTTGGCGTTAATTTGGTCCTGGCGGCAGATCTAATCGGACAATTTGCTTTTGAGTACAGATTCCCCGTAGGCATCATTACCGGATTGCTCGGAGCGCCTTATCTAATCTTCTTGTTAATCCGAATGAATCGAAAGGGAGAATTATAATGAAACCGACACATATTTTTCAAGCCGAACAAATCGTAGCGGGCTATGAGAATAAAACGGTTATTCACGGAGTAGATCTTGTTATACCTAGCAATAAAATAAGCGTTATTATTGGCTCCAATGGCTGCGGTAAGTCTACGCTTCTTAAAACACTGGCCAGGCTTATAAAACCTGCATCGGGCAAAATCACCCTTGATGGCAAGCCACTCGGCAAAATCCCGCCTAAACAATTGGCTCGAATGGTAGGACTGCTGCCGCAATCCCCTATTGTTCCGGAAGGCATTTCTGTAGCGGACTTGGTGGGACGGGGAAGGTTTCCGCACCAATCATTACTCGGCGGATGGATCTTTCTGTAAAACCCGCATTAAACCTCCTTTCACCTAACCCAGCCCTATGCTGCTTAACTCCCAAATGGTTTTTATTATATCAGCGCACCATACCCCGACATTTACTATTTCCCTAAAGCTAACTTGAAAAATGCTTCAGATTCAAATGGGATACGATGTTGAATTTAATTATCACTACAGCTACGGCCGTTAATCCGTTTAACTTGACAACCTACTACGAAATGTAGTAGGTTTTATTTACTACATCATGTAGTAACAAAGCTCGTTATGGACGCATAACGAAGTAAAGAGGTGTTCACCGTGAACCAGATTCAAAAGTTATCGGATACTGAATTAGAGCTAATGGAGGTCATTTGGGCGTGCACGCCCCCTGTCACATCTACTGAGCTTCTGAGTATGTTCGCCCTAAAGGGGAAGGAATGGAAGGCACAGACCATTTCCACCTTCCTCTCACGTCTAGTCGATAAAGGGGCGCTAACTACTGCAAGGCATGGACGGATCAATAAATACGAGCCGCTTATTTCGGCCGAGGATTACAAGCTAATAGGGACGCAGCAAGTTCTGGATGGCTTATATCAAGGCTCCGTCAAGAACATGGTTTCTGCTTTGTATGATGGTGACAAGTTATCGGACGAGGATATTGCGGAACTGAAAAAATGGCTGTCGGAAAAGTAGGTGCTGCATATGAATACCATTTTTACATTGATGTTTACCCTAACCGTAGCTGGAAATGTCGTTGTCGCTTGTATTTGGTTGTCACAGCACCTATCCACCGAGATTTGGCCTACGAAGTGGCGGTACGTGATTGACAAAATGGCGGTAGGATTGTATTTATTCCCCGTCGTTCTTATTATTCAGTGGATTTCGCGAATGATCCCATTCCGTACGCCAAACGATTCCAGCATGAATGAATCTGCTTCGATCGTACAGCATGCCCAGCCCGGAGCATTATTGAGCTTCAAGCCTGAGCCGCTCTTTCCGGAATGGACGATTTCAACAAATGCAGCCTTTTTTGTAATAGCCATATGGGCAATCGGAGTTGTAGCTTTTGCAGCTTGGCAAACGTATTGTTACCGCAGATTTTTAAAGCAACTGGCAAATACGAGTACTGCCGTCCCATTAAACAGCGAGGCGGTTAACCAGCTTTACCTGATTAAGCAGGCTCTTGGACTTAAAAGCAAGGTCCGGCTTGCTTTTAGCTCCTCCATTCAGAGTCCCATTCTTGTTGGGCTTTGGAAGCCTGTCATTTATCTCCCTATGGTTAGTACCACAAACGTAGACATGAGCATGATTATCCGTCATGAGCTGATTCATCTGAAACGCAAGGATATATGGGTTAAAGCTTTTACGCTAGGAGCCAGCGCTTTACATTGGTTTAATCCTTTGGTTCATATCCTTCGTAAGGACATTCATACATGGAGCGAGCTGTCCTGCGATGAAGAGGTGGTCAAAGGCATGTCCCATGCCGAGCGCATACGTTACGGGCAAACCCTTTTAAACGTAATAGCAGAATCAAAAAATATTCCCGTACAGCTCGGCGCCTCTTTATCCGGTGACGGAAAACAATTAAAAAGGAGATTAATTCTGATGCTAAATGTTAAGAACCTGAGCAAAAAAAACATTTTTCTATCCATTACAGCGGTATTTGCGGTAGCTGTAATCAGCACATCCGCTGCGGTATGGGCATCAGGCAATACGCCCAAGGTAGCTGAGGATAAAATGGCCAACGCCGAAAACCACACGGCCAACTCATCAGCGGAACCGGTGCCTTCTATCGCTCCATCTGAGACAGCTAGTGATAATCAACCAGCCGTTACGGAACCCATTCCTGTTCCTTCTGTCGCTTCAGTTGACGAGGCTAGTGAAAGTCAAGCAGCCGTAACAGAGCCCGCTCTTGTTCCTTTCACTGCTCCATCTGCGGCAGCTAGTGATAATCAACCAGCCGTTGCGGAACCCATTCCTGTTCCTTCTATAGCTCCAGCTGAAGCAGTAGTTAAATAGTCTCCAGTAAAATAGAGGCTCATTGTGAAGGGGTTGTCCCGAAAGGGTTTTAATCTGCGGTGAACATCCCCATTGAGCTCGGCAGAATTCATTTTACGAAAAAAAGCGCAGGTTTTAAGGCGGAATTAGCCCGAAACCTGCGCTTTTTGCAGTTTTTTTGTCCACCTATGGAAATTCATTATGGTCGGTGAACAAGGAAAAGGCTTCGCTGTCGTTGCCTCAGAGGTGCGCAAGCTCGCCGAACAGACTCAGCATGCGGCTGAACAGGTCAGCGGGCTGATTGATGGGGTTAGACATGATACTGCTGAGGCTGCCGCAGCAGGCAGACCCATTCGCTAGCAGTGAAAGCACCTCTATGCTCGCAGAAAACCCACCTTTAGACTAAATAGCCAGGGTGGGTTTTCTGCGAGCATGCACAATCGTTTCTTTTCGTATGAGGATAATACTTGAAAAGAGATGAATCATCTGGATTTATTAATCTATCACCTGAGCCAATTCGAATAAATTCCCCCACGGATCGGTGAAAAATGCGAGGCGGCGATGGATGGCCTCCAAGTTAAAGGGCACCCCGATGATGGTGACCCCTTTTGAATCCAAATACGCAATCGCTTCATCCACGTCGTTCACGGTCATGCAGAGGTGATGGTGACCAGCTTTATACATACTGCTGTTAATATCATGGTAAATGGGCGCGTCATTTACCTCTCCGTCTCCAATGATCTCAAAGTAAAAGGAGTCGTCATGGGGCGGAGCGACATAAGCAAGGTGCAGGTCTCCAAACGGCCATTCTTGAATGACACGGAAGCCCAGCTTCTCCACGTACCAGCTCTTTGCAGCCTCGTAGTCTGGCACACGGATGGCGATATGATGACCTTTCAGTGACGCGATAGGGGTGGCAGCAGAATCCTGCCGAAGGTTAGAGTCATGCATGTTTTTTCCTCCTTGGATTTTATAGGACTAGACTTCGTCTGGTTGACATGTATAAATGTACCAGATGAATACACACTATACTTTGTTCGGAGGTCCAAATCCGTTGTTCATTCAGCTCAAGGTTAAGATCATCAGAACTTTGGCGGTTGTTTGAGTGCGGAAGGTGGGATTCCAAATCTCAGCTTAAACACTTTGGAGAAGTGTGAGACGTTCTCAAAACCCGTTGAGAAGCAAATTTCAGTTACGGATAAGGACGAATGGATTAGCATTTCTTGTGCTTTATCCAATCGGCGATTTCGTATCCACTGGAGCGGAGAAGTATTATAGATCGCTTTAAAATCACGTTTGAAGGAGGATAGGCTTCGGCCAGATAAGTAGGCGAGATCATGCAAGGTTACGGGATTTGTGATATTCGCATCAACGACGTCCTTGATGCTTTTTCGTTCTTGGCGCTTAATCTGAGCAAGCTCAGACAGGAAAATATCATTTCTATCGGCTATGCCAAATAATAATTCTAATAACTTCACCTTAACCAACCCATCTCTAATCCGTTCCGGTTCATTGAAATACGGTCTCAATGATTCCAGATAGCTGAAGAGTCTATCATCAATCGTATGTACAGATACCGGAGCCGGTGTCCTAGATGCTGAAGTAGGAGTATAATCCGCTAGTTTCATAAACTCGTTAATTAATTCGTCTTTTAAGAAGAACATCATATAGTTGAGTACATAATCGAAGTTCGGTTCCCCGCTTTTTTCATATTGGAACGCAATGGATTTATGGATCAGCACCATTTCATGCTTGTTCACCGTATGCACCTCGGTTCCAAACCGTACGGTATACATCCCTTCCATTACGAATAAGAGCATATGGTCTTCTAGAAACAACGTGCCAGTGGCGCCTTCAGTACGTGTGCAAGATTCAATGGCAGACAGTCCATTCATTCTCAATATTCTTTGTTGATGGGTTGGTGTTTTGATTAGAATCCGGGGTATTTTTGTCAATTTACTCAAGGGTACAGCCAATGGACATGACTCCTTAGGAATTATATTTGTAGACTATACTTAACTTAGATATAAGTTTCGTTCGAAGAGGCTCACTTCATGTGATTTCTACGGGATTACTTTTATGAAAACAATGACATGCTGCTGATTAAAGCTGTTCAATCATCTTGTGACAACATGGTTAGAAACGTTTATTCTACCATGCTAATTCTTATTGATAAAGCTTTTACATCAGTTCCAAAAATATAGTTTTGCCAAGGGCAACAAACCCTTATTAAGAAATCCGTCTGTAGCATTCGCTAAGAATTTAACGGCTTCCGTAGGAGCCGTTGACAATACTAAGACTTCCGGGGAGGTTGCGTTATTACTTGTAGTTACAGACAGCAAGGTCAATCGTACAGTTGATAACTATTATGGAATAAACTTCAAACATTTTATGAAGTTATTTTCAAAGTTGGACGAGCTTTCCGCAGGCGAAAAGATCCCAATATACTGTTCAGGTATTACCGATAATGTTCCGCCTAAAGAAGTTGTCCCTATTACAGATGAAGATGGTTACCAAGTAATATCCAATAGCTGGGGCTAATCCAGGCTGACAATTCGGTGCCGAGGCACTTCGAAAAGTCGGCCTTTTTATTGATTTACTTTGTTGAGTTAATCGGCACGTTATCATAATCGCCAAACCTCATCCCGTCAAGAGATAATTTGCAAATGAGCGACATAACGTGGAATCCCCCTTTATTCTTTTGAAATAGGAATGAATTTCCGAGTATGAAGAGCGATATCGCTTTTTTCATTTCATCCTTTTTCACGTAAAATTTTCTTCAGGTCATTAGGGAGATAAGGGATCTACACACAAAGAACAGGAAAGGAAGAGTTACATGAACAGGGTAGAAAAAATCAGATTTACACTCCTTTACAATGAAGCGCCTGAAGCAGATTGTTACGGGTACATGGAGTTGAATCGGGATGGCACTATGATTGCGCTCTACAATAAGTATGGCGAGGAAATCGACATGAATGGTGGACATGAATTTGTCAGGGTAGGGACACTGGGCAAATTCGATGATGAAGACCGCGATAATTTCTATTCCTTGTTAGAAAGTGATGGTGTAGGATAATCTGCACGCCAGACTGGCGAATCGGTGTCCATGCATTACGAAAGGACATAACACAATGAATATTCGGGAGGTAGAAGATGAACAAACGCGTTCAAGAGGCAAGTGGAATAAAGAGAGGACCGATGTTAACCGCGCTGCTCATCGGTGCATTTGTTGCGTTTCTTAACGAAAATTTGCTTGCCAACGCGCTTCCTGGATTGATGCGGGAATTCAACGTTGCTGCCGCGACCATACAGTGGTTATCGACGGGCTATATGCTCGTTATCGGCGTACTGGTGCCAGTGACCGCATTATTGCAGCAATGGTTCACCACACGTCAGATGTTTATGTCTGCGATGGCATTATTTTTAGCCGGCACCTGCTTGTGTGCAGTATCCCCGGGATTCGGATTGTTGCTGATGGGCAGGGTTGTTCAGGCTTGCGGGACAGGATTATTGGTTCCACTCATGATGAATACGATTCTCGCCCTCTATCCTCCAGAACGCCGGGGTTCCGCCATGGGTCTCATGGGGCTGGTCATTATGGTCGCCCCTGTCATCGGGCCGGCTTTGTCGGGGTTGATCATCGATACCTTTCACTGGCGATGGCTGTTCTACATGGTCATTCCTGTCGCCCTGTTTTCAATTATTTATGCAAGCTTTTACTTGAAAAATGTAACAGAACTGACCAAGCCAAGGGTCGATCTTTTATCCATTGTGATGTCAACCGTCGGTTTCGGTTGCGTCACCTACGGCTTCAGCCAAACCAGTGTCTGGGCCGAGCCTGAGGGTTACGGGTTGCTTGCCATAGGAAGCCTCTTCTTGCTCTTGCTTGTATGGCGGCAGCTCAGGATTAAAGAGCCGTTGCTCGATCTTTCCGTATTCCGGCATCCCACTTTTTCTCTAGTTGCAATATTGGTTGTAATCCTGATGATGGTTCTATTTGCCACAACGACATTGCTGCCAATCTATTTGCAGGATGTGATGCAGTTGACAGCCTTCGCAACAGGTTTACTTCTGATGCCAGGTTGCATCTTGAACGGCATGATGATGCCAGTGTCAGGGAAATTATTCGATAAATTCGGACCGCGATTTGTCATTTTGCCCGGACTGTTCTTGATCGCCATAGCGTTGTGGCTGTTTGCCAGCATCGACAGTGATACAACGCGAGGTTCCGTTCTGTTCAATCATGTCCTCTTATTCTTAGGCATATCGTTTGTCGTCATGCCGGCTCAGACGGCAGGATTGAATCAACTTCCGCGGCACCTGGTCCCCCATGGCACAACCATATACAACACGCTCCAACAGATTGCAGGGGGAATTGGCATCGCATTGTTCGTCGGCATCATGTCGTCTGGAGCCAATCGTTATCTCCACCATTCGCTCGATCCTACTGCAATGCTGGAGAAGACACAGAGCATGGTCGCCGGTGTGCAAACGGTTTTTTGGATCGAATTTATTCTCGTCGTCCTTGTTTTGGTAATAAGCTGGTTTATAAAAAAGCTGCCTGAACATCATGAAAGTGATTCATTACAAGCACAGATCGAATCATAAGTTCACAGCCTAAAAACAACGAATAGGGGTGAACCCGGATACCCGGGTTCACCCTATACAGCTTACAACCTAGCAATTATTCATTTAATGAATTTCAAATGAAGCAGCAGCGCTTTGATGACGACTTCCGATTTGGCGCGAGTCGCATTTTGCAAATGGTTGAATTTATCCTTCGTATCACCTTTGAATTTGGACAATTGGCAAATTCAATAGCACTGGAAATCATTACTGCCATAGTTACGGCATCGTTTTCTCATGATACTTTAATTGCATCACCAGACGTTGCGTCAAGCTCAAGCTTTATCGGCGAGACTGATGCTTCGGGGAAAAACCACTCTACTCCGGTTTAATCGCCATCACTCTTAATCGTTTATAATCCGCGTACCATGAACCATCATGAAACAATTCGTTGCGGGCTTTAGCAGCTATTTTCGAACAAACGGCAGTCCGCTCCGCTTCAGAAAGTGCCTTGAAGAAATTGTCGGCGAAGCCCCTCAGCCAATGATCCAAGCCTTGCTCATTGTCGTTGATCTTTGTTGGCCGATCAAAGTGAAGCGCATAGGTGACGCGGAAGCCCTGCTGTTCCAACAATGCGCTGTATTCGGCGATGCTTGGGAAATACCAGGGATTCAGCTTGCCAGCATCCATGCCGAATTCCTCATGCAGCACCTCGCCAATGGCCTGAACGATCGTTTCCACATTTCCTTTCCCGCCAAACTCTGCAACAAACCTTCCGCCAGGGTTCAAACTATTCCGTACACCCGTCAGTACCGACCGCGGGTTCTTCATCCAATGCAGCGCTGCGTTGGAAAAGACGGCATCGAACGTAGAATTTACGGTGAAATGTTCGCCATCACCAACAAAAAATTGGATTTTGGGATATTTGTGCTGCGCCTGCTCGATCATTGCCTCTGATAAATCCATCCCTGTAACATGTGCGCCAGCTTGACTAATTTCATGTGCTAAATCACCGGTTCCGCAGCCCAAATCAAAGATTTTTTCATCCTTCATCGGATTCAAAAGCCGAACAACATCCTTGCCCAATTCAGATACAAATCCAAGATTGCGGTCATAATGATCAGATTGCCAAACTTGATTGGAACTCATGAAATCATCTCCCAACTTTTAGGTTAGGGATAGTATGGCATAGAGCCATTTATAAGTTAAATATATTAAATCTATATACATTATAGTTACAGACTATATATACTCATTTAAAAACTGTATCATTTTGCAATCAAAATCTAAGCCTCACATTATTAAATCCAACCTCTCTAATACATAAAGCTCTAACCCCTTATCGTTTTGCTAGGCACAATACCGAACTTCTTCTTGAAGCATTTGCTGAAATAGTAGGGGTCGGTATATCCAACCTGCATGGACACATCAACAACCTTCAATGACATCAATCCGTCGGAGGATACACCCTTCAGCAGCTCAATGGCTTTATCCAGACGAATATTGGTCAAATATTCGGTAAAGGATTGACCCTTCTCTTTTTTGAAAATATGACTCAAATAGCTCGGATTGACCGCCAGGCTGCGTGCAGCCTCCTGCAAATTGACATTCTCGTTGGAATAGTTGGCAATTACGTAGTCTACCGCCTTGGTCACAATATCTGAATTTTTACTGCGAGGAAGCTGTTTCTCTATTTCCACAAACACCATTTCTCGAAAAAATGTCTCCAGCCATTGCTGCAAGGCAGCTACCGTCTCCAAAATATGCATTTGGCGGAAGAGTGGATGCCTTTCCGTTAGCCAGTCCGGAGGGAGAGAACCTCCCCGTTCAAGAATAGCTGCGCTGCCTAGCGATACACACTCCATCAGCACGAACTGGGCTATCTCCTTGCTTGCCCTGCTTTCCATTAGATGATCGCAAGCACGCCGAATGAGCTCAGTAACGGTATCCTGCTGTTTCTGACGGAGCGCGGTCAACCACTCAGAGCGAGCGATCGGCAGCGAAAAAACAGCGTCCTCTGCCCCCGCATGCTCCTGAGCATAAGCAATGACCTGATTGCCGCCTTGTGTGAACTTATATTTGAGCAGGTACAGCGCTTCCGAATAGGACAAGTAAACTTGGCTAATGCTCTCGTAGCTTTGTCCCAGCCCAAATGTGACGAATAGATGCATTTTCTGATCGATAAAAATACGTGACTGCTCGCATAAGTCGAAAAGCGCAGCATCACTATGTTCAGACAGGCTTGCCAATACGGCAATCTGATTTTTTTCTATATTAATAAATGTGCAATCAACGCCCGCAGATCCCAACGTTTCCTGCACAATATTTTGTACGGCAAACCGCCAAAGCTGCCGCTCCTGTTCCTTGGCAAATCGGGTATTGAGCTCGTCGAGCTCCACGATAATGACCGCATAAGAAGAGAACGCCAGATTAAGTCCATAATAACGAGCTTGCTCGCTTAGCGTTTCTGAACTAACCGTCGGCTCATGCAGCAGGAATTGCCTAATAAAGTGGTCCTTCAATATGGGCTTGGTCTGATCAAGCTGCTGCTTTAATTCGCCCATCGATCGTGAAAACTCATTTTCCTCACACAGCTCATCATGTACAGCGGCCAGCGCCTTGGTGAGCTCGTCCTCGTCAATAGGTTTAAGCAGATAATAGGAAGCGCCAAAACTGATTGCCGCACGGGCGTACTCAAAAACATCATAGCTTGTAATAAAGATGATCTTGGTATTTATATACTCGGATCGCAGCGATTCGACAAAGTCCAGACCAGACATGCCGGGCATATTAATGTCAGCGATAATGAGATCATAGTTCTCCTGCCGCGCCAGCTTGAGTGCTTGGGTCCCGTTCTCGGCCTCATGCTTAATGCGGAAGCCCAGTGCTTCCCAATCGATTAATTGTATAAGCAGCTGACGGAAATAATACTCATCATCTACAATTAGAACTTGATATAATTGCTTCTTCATAACTGAGACGCCCCCCTTTCCTCAAGCTCCCCCCTGCTGGCCGCAAGAGGAACTCGCAATTCTGCTTGAACACCCTCTCCGAGGGTCGAGGTAATGGAGAGCCCATAATTCTCTCCATAAAGCAGGAGAATCCGCTCTTGTACACTGCCGATGCCAAAGCTGTCCAAGTCATGATGTTCCCCATCCTTTTCCTTGCCTAGCCAAATCCGGTTCAGCTGCTCTGCGCTCATGCCGCTCCCGTTATCTCTAACGGTGAAAATAAGCAGCTGCCTGCCATTTTCCTCCGTTTTCCTCCCCGTAATCGAGCATAAAGCTCCTTCACGCTTATCCCTCAGACCGTGCTGAATCGCATTCTCAACTAGCGGCTGCAGAAGCATATTGGCAATCCAGCAGCTCTCAATCGCTTCATCCATTTCAATGCGATAATCAATGTAGCTGTAACGAACCTTTTGAATATAAAGATAACTCTCCAGATGCTTGCGCTCCTGAGAGACAGGAATTAGCTCTTGCCCATTATTAAGCGAGGTGCGATAGAAATCTCCCATTGCCTTCACTACCCGACTGACATCTCGCGCATTTACCATGAGTGCCATGGATCTGACCATTTCGAGTGTATTGTACATAAAATGGGGCTTGATCTGTGAATATAGCAGCCGCAATCCAAGCAGCCTTTTTTGGCGCCCCTCTTGATTGATCGTCTGCAGCAGATCTTGAATTTGCCCAATCATTTCATTAAATTTGTGAGCCACCCTGCCAATCTCATCATTATTCGAAACGACAGCCCGTGCATCCAGATTGCCTTCGCTTACCGCTTTTATCGTTCGGCTCAGTTGGATAATGGGTCTGGTAATCCAACGGGAAAATACAGCCGAAAGAGCGAACGCAATCAGCAGCCCCGCGACGCCAAAACCAACAATGAACAGGGTGATTTTCCATTGATCCTTCATAAGGGTTTGAGTAGGAACAGCGTATACAATCTTCCAGTCATTCTGCTCCATCTCCATCGATGAGATGATCAATCGCCCTTCGTTCGCGTATACCTCATCGTATACTGATTTGTGAAGCAGCTCTGGATCATTAGCGGAAATAATCGTTCCGGCAGCATTGGTTATCATCATTTTACTGTCGAGATGCTCCTCGTCCCGACCATACAATTGGGGCAGCTTTCGCTCGTCGATATTGATGAAAATAAACCCGGTGGTCATGCCGTCGTCTATATCAATGATGCGTCTGCCTACCGCCATTACATTTACTTTTTCAGCGTTAACGAGGAAGGGGCTTTCAAAGGTTTCAATCCAGACAGGCGAACCCGCAGCCGCTATCATCTGCTCCTTCGGATACAGGTCGGCTGCATTAGCCCCTACATTGGTCAAGTTCTCTGAATAGTAGAGCTTATCACTCTTAATGGATTGAATTATAACGGAATTAATATAGGGATTGGACTCCACAAGCGAATTGAGACTGGCGTACAGCAGCTGGATATTTTCAATCTCATGCCACTGGGCCATTCTGTTGCTTTTCAGAACCGACTGATAGGTCTTGTTCACAATGGCGAGCTTGGAATAGTTCTCAATATCGTTAAATAAGGTGCTAATCGTATTCGATATAAGCGAAACCTTGTATTGAGAGCTGCTTGCCGCTCTTTCTACCGCCTGCTGCTTGGTCATATGATACAGCGTAATAGTCAACAGCAGGACACTAGGAAAAATAACCAATAGATTGATGATCAGCATCTTGCTGCGAATTCCCATATTGTGTAGTTTTCTGATCCCATTCATGAATATCCCTCCGTCAGTCGACTCCTTAGATGCTAGAGAATGTCCCCATTATACCAGCCAGCATCAGAGAGAGGAGAAAAACTTATTTCAGGATAGACCCGGCGGTGAAGCTCTTTTCTAATTGTTCACTGAAAAATAAATAGATAATGACTAGCGGAATCGTTGAAATAAACATTGCCGCACATAACGGCCCCCACTCTACGCTGTATTCGCCGCTGAAGTTCATGAGTCCTAGAGGCAGAGTACGAAGTGAGGATTTCTGAATAAACGTTACGGCCATCAGCAGTTCATTCCATACGTTGAGAAAAACAAAGATTCCTACGGATGCTAAAGCCGGTCTCAGCAATGGCAGAACGACATGGAAGAAGGCGCGGATAACGCCATATCCATCGATGAACGCCGCCTCCTCAAGCTCCTTGGGAAGTCCACGCAGAAAACTCGACAATATGAAAATCGCAATGGGTATATTAACCGTTATATACGGCAATATTATCGCAAGCTGAGATTTCAACAAACCAAGGTCTCTAAGCAGCGTAAATAACGGTACTAGTGTCGCATGGACTGGAACCATAACCCCTGACAAAATGATGATGGACAATAGTCCGCTCCACCTGAATCTCATTCGAGTCAAGGCATAGGCCATCATGGAGCCGAGCATAAGTACAACGATTACAGTGATAGTTGTGACAATTACGCTGTTAAAGAAATAATCGCCAATCTCTCCTTGGACCCAGGCGTCCACATAATTTTGAAATTGCCAGGTCTCGGGTAGACTGAAGGCGGAATTGCTCTGAATTTCTTTATTGTTCTTGAATGAGATAAGCACCAGCCATACCAGAGGAATGAGCTGCAGCAGGCCGATGACAGACATAAAAGCGTATAGCCCTATTTTTTTCAAACTTTTTGGACGAATCATTTTTGACGGCTGCTCAGGAAGGTGTAAGGGATGATTGCTTGCTAATTGTTTTTGCATTGGTGCCACTCCTCTACGAATACACTGTATTTCTCGACATCAACTTGTTAATCACCCAGGAGATCAGCAGACATTGTACGACCAGATAAACAGCCAGCGTACTGCCATAACCAAAGTTCATTTTCAGGAAGGCCTCCTGAAACATCCGTACAGCAACAACAGTCGAACTGTTGTCCGGCCCGCCTCCGGTCATGACATAGACTTGCTCGAATACCTTCAATGAGCCGACAACCGCCAATACGACATCCACCTTCAGCACATCGGACAGAAGGGGGAGCGTAATGTGTCGAACGGACTTCCAGCCTGTTGCTCCATCCAACCGGGCAGCCTCATAAATATGATCAGGTATGCTCTGAATACCCGCGAACATAATAAGCATGTGATAACCGATAAATTGCCAAACAAGAACGAAAACCACTGACAGCAAGGAGGTCTTCGTATCTCCCAGCCATAGCTGGGTCATTGATTCTAGCCCAATGGAGCGCAAGAAAGCATTAAGCAGCCCGATGGCAGGATCGTATATTTTGCTCCAGAGCAAGCTAACCATTGTAGTGGACATAATGACCGGGAAAAAGTACACATTACGAAACCATTTGCTGCCCTTGATTTTACGAGATACGAGCATGGCCAGAATAAAAGCAGCAGGCAACTGAAAGATCAGAGAGAACAGCACGAAGACAAAGCCGTTTTGCACAGCTGGATAGAAATTGGGGTCACTGGTAAACATTTTGACATAGTTGTCGAACCCGATAAATTTCATCGGTTGTATGCCATCCCATTCATGCAAACTAAAGAAGACCGTTCGGCAGATAGGATATAAAAAGAAAACAGAAAATAAGGTCAAGCCGGGCAGCAGAAACAATGCCAATACCCAGCGGTTTGATAAAGCCTTCTCCATGCGGGATTCCTCCTAACGCTAGCTGCGATTTACGATAAAAAGAAGAGGCACCTATTAATTACAGTGCCCCGTCCCTTCATTATTGTTGTTTCATGATTTTGTCCATCATCTGCACAAATTCACTTGATGGCAGGGAGCCAGTAAAGAGCTTCTGATTCAGATCCCGGTTCTCCTCATTGACGGCTGCCGGTACCGTATTGCCCCAGAACGTTTGGATAAAAGAATATTCGCTGTAATCTTTCAAATATTGCGCGTAAGCCTCATTAACCTCGCCCTCCGGCTTCACTGCGGTTTCCGCATAGGTTGCTTGTCCCAGCTTGGCAAGCGATTCATTCACCTTAAGCGAATAACGGACGGCAAATTCCTTGGACAGCTCAAGCTGCTTGGAATTAGCATTAACGTACAGACCATATGGAGCGGTGCTTTTCTCACCCATATTGGACGAGAATGGATCAGCTTCTGCGCCCGTTTTAGGGAATTTCACGTAGCCGAGGTCATCGCCAAGAGCCGGGATCGCCTTCGTAAAGATCCAAGAACCATTAACAATCATCAAAGCTTTGCCGCCATAGAACAACTCACGCGCCTCCAGGTCACTGTTGCCGAGAAACCCGGATTGGAATGCATTGGCATTGACCAACTCGATAATTTTGTCCGCCGCGTCTACAAACGGCTTGTCTGAAAAGCTCATTTCACCATTCTGAGCCTTCGTATAGGCATCCTTATCCTCACGCAGCACGAGCAGATTGTAGATGATATCACCCGGCCAGCGATCTTTGCCTCCCAGCGTGATCGGGGTAATCCCCTTGTCATTCGCTATTTTGATGACATTCATCAGCTCATCCCACGTAGTCGGGGCCTTTAAGCCTAGTTCATTCATCAGCTTCTTGTTGTAAGCCAGCAGATAGGATTGATCAGGGCGATAAGGCAGGGAATAGATGTTTCCATCCGCTTCCTTAATCAACATGCCATCGTTAAAGCTTCCTTCCAGTCCTGTACTCTGCAATGTATCGTTGAGCGGAGCAGCCATCTTTGAATTAAGGATGCTTTCTCTCTCCGATTTGCCTGCATATTGAGCAAAAACATCCGGCAGCTCGTTAGCTGATATAGCAACCTTTATTTTCGTTTTGTATGTTTCCGGATTTATGAATTCATAATTCAGCTTAATCTTCATTTCTTCAGCGATTTCTTCAGCTACGGGCTTTAGATAGTCATCCGTATTAAACATCCACAGCGTTAACGAGCCGCCGTCCTTCGCCGAATTGCCATTCGTACCTGGCGCTACTGAATTGTCATTTGTACTACCGCATCCGGACAATACAAGCGAAGCCCCTATGCCAATGGATAGCAAGGATGTGATAAAGCGCTTTCTACGATTCATTTTAAATCCCCCTCTTTATGTCTTCTTGTTGTCGCTTACAGATTTTATTATAGAGATAAATGGTCGTTTGCTTAATGGAATTCCTTTAGGCACACCCGTAAATATATTAGCCATTTGGCAATCACGGTAAAATTCCCAAAGTTATTTCTTGTATCTTACTATTCGTTTATTTCTCCACCTGATACTAATAGAAGTACATCGAACGGCCGCATGGTCACAGCGCCCTGCATCACCTTGCCCGACAGCAGATCGCGCATCGTCTGACGGATTACGACAGTTTGGCTGGTATGCGCATAGTTGAGTAGAAACCAAGTATCTTGCTCACTGTCAATCCGCTGTCTGCGGTGCAGCTCAACCTGCTCCGGCAGCTCCATTAACTCTGCCGCGGGAGAGGACAGCCCTGATAAAGTCAGCAGCTTCGTCGCCGCAATCTCAGTAAATGCCGCGCCAAAATAATAAACGGTTCCCTTGCCCAGCGTATTTCGGGAAACTGCGACACTTCCCTCATAATAGCTTCCACCACTATAATGGCCTACGCTTTGCGCCGAATCTGATGTGATGCGGAGTATATCATTAAATTCCGGTGCTTGTACGGATAGCTGGGTGCCTCCATCTTCCTCGAACGTAATATCTGGTGTTGCTTGATACGGGCCTATACGGGTGAAATCCTCGACTTCAATACCGCACAGATCGACAAGCGGGCCCGGCAATGGCTCCATGCGGCAGTGGCCGTTCTCATCTTTATAGCCGCTGCGGCAGCCGAATATAACCGTACCGCCTTGTTTTGCATAAGCTTCTAGAAGCTTGGCGTGGGCTGTGGTGATGAGCGTCGCATGCGGATACACCAGCAGCTTGTAAGAGCACAGATCCTCCAGCGTCGTTTCCTCATCAAGGTAGAGCGCATCGGTTGGAATATGAGCGCGAACGCAGGCTTTGTACCATTCGAGCAAGCTGTACCTCTCCAGCGGCCCATGCCAGCTGTCCAACTCGCCATCCCATTCATTGTCGTAGTTTTTGATTATGGCGACTTCTGCCAGATAACGCTGTCCTACGATTTGGCTGCCAACCAACTGCAATTCCTTGCCCACGAGAGCGGCTTCCCGCACTTTACGGTTGTCGTGATTAGAATAGTCGTTGATGCCATGCCAGTACATCTCGGTGCCGATGGACGCCGTACGCCAGCGGAAATACAGCACCATATCTGCTCCGTGAGCTATGGACTGATACGTCCAAAGCCGCATCTGCCCTGGCAGAGGGGCTGGCGTTTCCAGCCGGGTAAACCAGCCGCATGCGCCCGACTGTTGCTCCATTACGCAGAAGTGTGGCGAAATGCTGCGCACGACACTGAGGTTCCAGCTCCATTTTTGATCCAGCAGAGGACGATCCCCGGAATCGGGCATAATGGTGCTAATATTGGGATATGAATCATAGGACATAAAATCAAGCGATGTCCGTGTCAGCTTATGGTTGTCCAGATGTCCAAATATTCCGTTATGCGTGACCCACTGGTAGCTTGGCACGATGTCCCTAATGATATCCGCCTGCATACGGCAATAGGAGATGGCGCTATCTGAGAAAAAACGCTTTTCATCTAGTGATTGATGCGGGTTAGGGGCATTAGACACCGTTGGACGAGTTAGGTGCACCTGCTCCCAATCGCTGTAGGTCTGATTCCAGAAGACCGCTCCCCAAGCATGATTCAATTGTTCCAAAGTGCCGTACTTTTCCTGCAGCCAGCTTCGGAATGCAATATGATCGGCTTGCGAATAAAACACGTTCATTTCACAATTCAGCTCATTATCAATCTGCCAGCCGATTACAGCAGGGTGATCCTTGTAATGCTCAGCCATTTGCCGAGCGATACGAGCTGCCAGCTTTCTATAAACAGGAGAGCTATATGTGAAATGCCTTCGTTGGCCATGCTGGTATACCATGCCATTTTGAGCAGCGTTAAGTGTTTCAGGATACTTGGTAGTCAGCCAAGCAGGAGGCGTTGCGGTAGGCGTGCCCAAAATGACCTTAAGCCCGTGCTTATGCGCAGCCGCAATAGCCCGGTCGAACAGGTCAAAGTGAAACTCTCCTTCCGACGGCTCAAAGATCGACCACGCGAATTCGGCAACGCGAATAATCGTAAAGCCGCATTCACGCATACGTCTGTAGTCGTCCTCCCACAATTCCTCCGCCCAATGCTCCGGATAGTAACATACTCCCAATTGAAACTGCTTAGTAAGCTTAGTCATTAAATTCTGTTCCTCTCCTGAAAACGTGAAATATGGTTAAACTCTGGTTCAAGTCGCTCGTACAGCCGCGTGTAGATAGCGAACAGTTCACTATAAATAGCGTGGCGATCAAGGCATGGTTCATGGCGACCCGCAATATGAATCCAGTCTCTAGCCTCATCCATGGATGAGATGTGTCCTAGTGCTTGCATAGCTACGATAGCTGCCCCCAATGCAGAAGCCTCGTGACTTTCTGGAACAAGCAGTTCTCGTCCCAGCATGTCCGAAAGCATTTGCCTCCATATCGGTGATTTGGCAAAGCCTCCAGAAGCGCGGATTTCCCGAGCTGGCCCCGCAATCTCCTGCAGCGCCTCCCCAACGGATAAAATGCTGTAGATTACACCCTCTAATCCGGCTCGAATCAGATGCTCCCGCTTATGCTGCAGGTTAAGGCCGAAGAAAACACCGCGCGCCGAAGCGTTCCAGTACGGAGCTCGCTCGCCAGAGAGAAAGGGTAGGAGAAGCAGACCGTCAGCACCAGAGGAGACACGATCAGCGCTCTGAATCATCAGCTCATATATATCTGCGCCAAGACGGGCTGCCTCCTCCCATTCCGCTGATGCCAGCTTATCCCGCAGCCAGTTGAGAACAATACCGCCGTTGCTGGTTGCACCGCCGATTACCCAGCGCTGCTCGTTCAATGCATAGCAGAAGGTGCGTCCGAACGAATCTGTTATCGCCGTGTCGGACATCATGCGAATGGCGCCGCTCGTTCCGATCGTTACGGCTAGCTCCCCGGCTCCAATAGCTCCTACACCAAGATTGGCCAAAACACCATCGCTGGCTCCGATAACAAAAGGAGTATCCATGCTTATGCCCATACGCTCGGCCCAGATGGGGTTCAAGCCGTTCAATATTTCTGTCGTTGGCACAAGAACGGGCAACTGCTCCTCTCGAATACCCAGAAGCTCCAGTACATCTTCGTCCCAACCAAACTTTTGCAAATTGAACAAGCCGGTAGCTGATGCAAGAGAGCAGTCCATGACGAAGCGATCAAATAATCGAAACAGAATGTACTCCTTAATGCCGATAAACTTTCCTGCTTGTTCGTAGCAGCTCGGGTCCTCCTCCTTCAACCAGAGAATCTTGGATAGGGGAGACATGGGATGCATAGGGGTTCCGGTTCGCAGGTAAATCTGTTCCCCTTCCAGCTCTTCCTTCAATCGCTTGACTTGCCCGGTGCTGCGATTATCTGCCCATATCATGCTTCGAGTTATCGGTTTATTAGAGCGATCCAGAACAATCAATGAATGCATAGCTGAGCTAATGCCAATGCCAATCAGCTCATTCGCTGCTGCTCCCGATCGGCGCATTACTTCTCTAATCGCTGTGATAGTCGCTTGAAACAAGCTTTCAGGATCTTGCTCTACCCATAAAGAACGGGGATAAATGAGCGGGTAATCCACTGAATGAATACCGCGTATGCGTCCTTGGGGACCGAAGGCGACAGCCTTCGTACTTGTTGTACCAATATCGAGCCCTATTATAATTTCGTTATCGAGCAAATTAAGCCCACCTTTGCATGTACAGAATACTGCGGCTTTCATCGAACAGCTCATAAGGTTTCTTATTACAAACTTGCCTATTAGCCTAACTGGTATTAACGGTCAGACTAGATTATAGCGAAGAGCGCCCTTTTGATGAATGGAATTATTTTGGGTGCCATTCGCAAATATTTTTGCAAGCCGTCTATTTGAAACAGCACTAAAAGAGCTTGTTCGTCCCGTGAAGAACGATCAAGCTCTCTTAGTGCTAACTCAAAATCCTACTGCTTTAGGCCTCGCTTACTCCAAAAGCCCCCAAATTCCATCAGGCAGCCACAGCTTCCTCACAATCAGGCATACGATGAGCACGGCAGCGCCTAAAATAATATTTTTGGTTACTTTATTCATGGCCGTTCCTCCTTTTTATTTATCGAACCGTTTTTTTCCGTACACCAGCAAGCACAGCGCCCCTGACAGAACCGTCCACATCATCAGGCTAAGAAGATTTCCGCCTATTTCCGAAAGTCCCCCATTTTGATGAAGCTCTAATATGGCCACGACAAATTGCTGCGAGGGAAGCACATTAATGATATTCATTAGGGCAGGCATATCCAAAGTCGGAACAAATATCGGTCCAAAAATAAACAGCAGCAGCAGTGGAAGGCCTACAATCGAAGATTCCGATGCCGTTCGTGCGATGAGGCCTATAATCGTACCCAATGCCATAAAAATAAGCAGCAGCAATACCGCCAATACTGTCAAAAAGAACAGATTCACATCGGGCACACCGGAAATCGCCAAGCAGGCCGCGATGACAATTAGAGCAAACAGCGTCGTTGTCGCGCTTTTCCCCGCAAGCACCTCCAGCTTTGTAGCAGGCGACAGCATGAGGGAGCGCAAGGTGTTCTTCTCCTTCTCTTCGGCAATCATATTCGCCTGAACAAAGGCTCCTGTTATGGAGATGGCAACTAATATAGGAATGGAAAGAAACGTTAGGTCGCTCGGATCATTTTCTTTTTGTTTAAATAAAAGGGCTAGCAGTATGGGCATTCCCGCATTTAATAAAATTTGCGGATTGCGAATCGCATCCTTCCATTCTTTTTTGACCATGGCTCTGAAGCGGCGTATGGAAAACGTCATTCCAGTCCCCTCCCCGTCAATTTCACAAAAATATCCCCCAGCGTAGGCTCATTGGAATGAATGGCTAACAGTTCTTCTCTTCTTATTAAGTCCCGTATGAAGCCCGCTCCGACCTCATCCTGCTGAACAATCTGCTTCCCGAGCGGCGTAGTCACGGTAATGGAACGGTCACCATAGCGAAGGCGCAGAGCCTGCGGCGTGTCGAGAACCGAGATTTCGCCATTATTCAGAAAGGCTACGCGATCGCAAAGCATTTCCGCTTCCTGCATATTGTGGGTTGTCAAAAAAATCGTCGTTCCCCGGCGGTTCATTTCACGCAGCGTTTTCTGAATACGCTCGCTATTCACGGGGTCTAAGGCGGATGTGGGCTCATCAAGAAAAAGAATGTCCGGCTCATGCAAAATCGTTCTAGCCAGCGTCACCCGCTGCTTCATCCCTTTCGAGAGCCGTCCGACCAGCGTATGCTTGTCGCCGATTAAATTAACCGCATCAAGAACGGTTTCAATTCTTCGTTCCGGCACCCCATACAAGCAGCAAAACAAAGCCAGATTGTCATACACGCTAAGACGCTCATAAGTGCCGCTATTATCCGTAAGCACACCTATTCTGCCCAGAAACTCGGAGGGTCGGCTTCGTGCAGGATCGCTCCCCAGCACCTTCACTCGCCCGGAATTATAGAGCAGCTGCGAGGTAAGAATTTTCACCGTTGTCGTTTTGCCCGAGCCGCTGGGACCGAGGAAGCCGAATATTTCCCCCTGCCGGACCTGAAAGCTAATCTTGTTCAGCGCTTGTTTCTTTTTGTACCGTTTTTCGAGGTCATGGACCTCAATAATCGATTCCATCGTGATTACACCTTCCCTTGACATGAGTAGCCGAAAGCTCCATCCCAGCTTAGCGGTGAACAGAGCTGTAAACAGCAAATTTCCCATGAAAAGATCCATTTGCGCGCTGAAAGCAGCCATTCTGGCGGTGAACGGAGCAGAATTACAGCCCTACAATCGTCTTCAGCTCTTCAAACTTCCCCTTGGATAATGGAATTCTGGATTTTTTATCGTCATTTAGGACGAGACTGTAGCTGTTGCGGCTCCATACGATCAATTCGGCAATTTGGTCCAAATTGACAATATAGGAACGGTGGCAGCGATAAAACCGGAACGCCTTGAGCTTCGCCTCCAATTCCGCAAGCGTCCATGAGCAAGCAAAGCTGCCGGCCTGCGTATACAGATGCGTAACGCCCTCGATGCTTTCAATAAAGTGGACTTCGCCGGGATCTAGGAACACGTATTTGTCTTCGGTTTTTACCATAAACTTTGCTAGCCTTGGGGTATGCTGTTGCTCGCGCCTTGCAGCCTCAGGCTCGTCGCCGCCGGGAACAGGCTCAGACTCATTGAATTCCGAGGCGTCCTGAATCGTAATCGGGGCAAGCGAGCTTCCCGTCAGTCCGTAAATACGATTAGATATCGAGAGCGCTTGCTCCAATGTCGAGCACGTAACTAAAATCGCCTTATTTTGACGAAGCAGCTCTGCTATCATCCTTCTTACAATCATACAGCTCTCCAGATCGAGATTTTGCTCAGGGTCCTCCCAAATCAAAAGCTCCGGATTATGCACAATGCTTCTTGCAAAACCGAGCAGCCGCTTCTCGGAATAGCTTAGTTTAGAAATCCGTTCGCTGGCCTTTCCCGCCAATCCGATCTTGCTTAACAGCTCTTCTATCCCCGTTCGTATGCCATGCAGCTCCACCCAAAATAACAAATACTCCCTAACCTTCAAGCGTTCATAAAGTCCTTCGTCCAAACAGCTGAATCCGACCTGTCCAGCTGCTTCGTTGCTGCCCAAAGAAAGCAGCTTCCCGCGATAGGAGATTTTGCAGCCAGAGGATACGCCCTCTCCTCTAACCGACCGAATGAACGTACGACCAATATCGTGATGGCATTGTATAACTACGCATTGCCCCGCCTCCAGCTCAATGACATCTGAGCCAACTCCATTGCTTAAGGCTGTATTCGCAGCTAATTTATTCATATATATAGCGCCTCCTGCCGAGTTGATTTTTCAGGTTACCCATTTGCTTCCTTATCTGCCATTGTACCACCGACGCACGCATCGGAGCAGCAAGCAAAAGTTCAGCAATAGCTTCGGCTAGGGGGAAGCTTCGACAGCGAGCAGCGTTAGCGCTGAGCGGACGAGCAGATGAAATAAAACAGGGCCGGCAGCCACTCGTTAGAGTTGGACTTCCGGCCCTGCTTGTGTTTATGCAAAGTGAGAGGGAGCAATAGGAGCCACTTAGTCCCTTTTTGATTCATGCTTTATTTCCGTAATTTATACCAATGGATGTGGAACATACCGTTCTTCTAAACTTGTGATTTCTTCAGGGTTCCATTTAACCAATAAGGCCGAAACCGCATCCTCGAAATGACTGATTTTAGTCGACCCGATAATCGGGGCTGCATCTTCTTTTTGCAACAGCCATGCAAGACCCACCTGTGCGCGTGAATTCCTCGATTAGCGGCTACCTCCGCAACTCTTTCCACGACTTTGCGATCAGCCTCTTCCGTTTTAGCAAATAACGCATTAGCTATCTGGTCATTCTCTGAGCGCGGGGTCTGCTCATTCCAATCGCGGGTCATTCGGCCTGCAGCCAGAGGCAAGTATGGAGTGACGCCAACGCCCTCGTACCTTACGATCGTGATCTAGGGCCTCTCTCTCACTGCCAAACGAAATCGCTGTCAGAATCACACTCAAATTTTAAAGCGAACAACCAATGTTTGCAGATTTTGGGCCAAATGAGCCAGCTCTTCCGCCGACGAAGCGATTTCTTCAATGGAAGCGACCTGCTCCTCTATTGAAGCTGAAATACTTTCTGTTCCTGCAGCGTTCCGCTCGGACACCTCACTAAAGAACTGAATGGCCTGAACAACCTCGACGGTGCTGGCGGACATTTGTTCCGAAGCGGCAGCAATCCCTTCTACCTGGGAAGTCAGGTCATCAATAGCCGCGTTGATGCTCAAGAAAGCTTCATCTGCTGTGTTACAGCGCTCTGAATTTTAGCAGTACCCGTACGTACTAGCCCGGTCGCTTGCTGGGCAGCCGCGCTCACTTCGCTATCGTCGATAACCCCCACCAGCACCCAGCTTGTTTTTTCATTTGTCGTAATAAATGCATGCTGCTTGCTTCCATCCGTAGACCATAGGCGAGACTTCCTTGCTTTTGCTCGAAAATATCAGGATACGGCGAAGCTGTCGCTTCACTGCCTGCTTTTTCATTGGGATGCACAATAAATTCATTAGATTTATCCAGCACATATACATAGCCCTTCGTCCCGATATTGGTGGAATTCACTAAATCGCTCAACGCCTTGAGCGAGAGGCTGACCGAAACAACACCATGCCCGTCCTTGGAAGTCTGGGCGACCGACACAACCACATTGCCCGTATTGCTGGAAATGTACGGCGAGATAATCGTAGGCTTTCCTTTATTTTCCTAAGCGCTTATGTACCAGGGCCTCTTGCGCGGATCATAATCTGCCGGATTTACCGCACTTTTCGGAACGTTGGCGTATACGCCTTGATCGGTGCCCACCGAAGCCAGTTCCACGTCGTCGTGTTTTTGTTTGTAGGCGTCCAGTACCGCCCGTACGAATGGGTCCTCATTTCCCTGAACAGGACCGATATTGCCGGCTGGCAGCTGATCAGCCAAAAAATCCACATTTTTTTCGGTAGCTCCAATCATCTGATTAATCGTTTCATTAAGCACCGCCAGCTTCCCCGAAGCACTTACAAACATTTCCTCCTGCACCTTGGCGCGGGCAGTATTAACATCAAGCGCCCGCCCCTGTATTTTGAGAGCAGCTTTCCGCGCCAAACAAGCGGGGGATGCTGAAAATTTCGCCCGGCTTGCGGTACGGTTCAGTCCGCTGTTTGCAACGGCAAGTTATTGCTTTATTGCATATAAATTAATTGCTTTCTTTGAGAGTCCCAGCGCCATACTAAATCACCATTTAGTCGCAAACCGCCATACCACTCATTTATTCCCTTCACCTTTATCCAGTCCTTCAATCCCGCGACTACCTCCACCCCAATCTCAGTTAATGCAATTTTGCCATTTTCAAAGGAGGGGGTAGTTTTCTTCCGATAATCAGGAAACGTATGGGATGATCCTAGTATTTTTATCAGTGCATGCGGTTGTTCTGACATACTCCTTAACCGATACCATAATTCCAAATCACCCATGCCTAGTACACTTAAGCGGTTCCCGATCTCTTGCAATAACTTGCATGGGGTATCCACACCTTGCCGAATAAGCTCCAAAATGGTTTGCTCTACGATTCCCAGCCCATTTATTGGGGAAGGCAGGCGTGATAAGTGCAGTTCAAGCGCCGCGTGAGCAAAGGGCAGCACCGATGTGTCTTTATTCAAAATTTCAACATGTGATTCAATATTTGGCGATGTGTACGCCTCCCAGATTATGCTGCCCGTCTCAAGCTCCTTCTCTCCCACCCTTTGCCAAGTACCTGACAATGTTTCCAACTGCTTTGATGTAAGTTGCCCCAATCCCCTAAACAAATTAATACCTGGGTAGTCGCCGATGCACAGCAAATTCAGCTTGGTATGACCTAGGGCCTGATTTGAAAACCAGTGCAATAAATAGCTCAGCATGAGTTGGTCAAACAAATCATGCTCGAACCATAGTACGATCTCATCGTATTTGTGAAAGTTCCGCAGAATCTGTTCTTGCGACTTACAATTTGTCACATAGTCATCTGCTGGAATGCCTAGAGTTCTCTCTAAATATTCCACTCTGGGCGACCTCTGATGGAGCTCCCCCGTTTCTACGAATACCGGACCTACCGGATATACTTCTCTCCAAACCAAGATATCTCCGCGAACGTTTCCCTTCCTTAACTTATCGCTGACGATATCTCCATTTACTATATGGAGCATGGATACTCCTCCTTCGTAAAGATCATTGAACATGGATACAAAGTCGGTAACAAGCAGCGACGTTCTTAGCTTATTACGGGCGTCGAACAACCGTTTTTTTAATGCAGAGGGAGATACTTTAAGGTAACCTGATATTTCTTTTATCGAATATCCATGAAAATAAAATAATTGGACTACCAGTTTTAAATTGCCCGACAAACCCTCGATGGAATGGTGAATCCTCTCCTGCCATTCCTTTCTTTCAATAATGGACTCCACATTCAATTCCTCTGCATCCATTATAATTGTTTCATCCATTGGCATTGTGGCATGTATTTTTCGGCGGAGAATACGCTGGCATTGCCGTTCGACTATAGTCTTGAACCATCCCGGGAATGCATCCGCCTCTTGCAACTTAGTGAGATTGGCGAAAGCCTCCGCGAACGCTTCTTGTACCGCATCCTCCGCATGCCCCCAGTCACCTAGCTTTCCATATGCCACAGAAAATGCCATGCCACTAAAATGCTGCACGATCCGCTCCCAGGCGATTTGGTCGCCAAGCCGGGCTCCCTCGATCCACTCCCGCACCTCTTGCACCTCCGCTGTGTTCAGTTTCTATATACAAAGTGCCAGTATCGTTGCAAAAGGTTACTTGGTTCTATTGATAAGATAGTAGTAACATGCCGCTGCTTGTGGCACGGTTCTCTTCTATATAATTTTAACCTTCATATTCTTTGCATGAAATTTCAATTACTCGGTAATACCCCTTACAAAACACAGTTCTATTAGGCTTGATTAAAATTAATACTGAGTTTATTACATCCGAGGAAGATATAATAAAATTTATCCAACAAATAAACAAATTTCATATAATGCTCTCGAAACCAAGTACTGTGTATGAATGGCGGCCATTCTGCTTCATCCATATACTTATACGGCAAATGTCGAAACCAATGAATCATATCTTTTCCCCTTTCTCGGGCTATTGTATTGAGATAACCTTCCACGCCGTGTTCAACCAAGTTATCTGATAACATTCTGATCTCACATTAACTCGTGAAAGCAATTTTTGTCTACATCCTTGGCAAGGAGTCTTTCACTATGAAAAGCACGAAGCACAAGGTCGGCATGGCTCGAACGAATATTGAAATTCCCCCTCATTTTTCAACCTAGTTTTGGTGCGACCCGAATGCATATTTGACAAAGGATAGAATGCTAGAAGCCCGGGAAGCATGATTAAGCAGCTATGCAGACAAATTGCTCGGAGCCGCCAAAAAATCAGTTGTCAACGTTTAACCCCCATGCGTCAACGACGGCAGCAGCGCAACAGCCTCCGAGCCAGCGGCGACCGTTGCTCCCACGGAAACAGCAGATGCAGCAGCAGGCGATGGCGAGACCGTTACGTTCAAAGCTGCCAACGGGGATATCGAAGTCTCGCGCAATCCGTAACGCATCGTGGACGGAACTGCGTTTTATACAGGCTACTTCCTCGCTCTCGGTGTCACGCCGGTCGGCGTTCAGTAAGAAGTTCTAGCCAGCCCTTATTTGAAAGATGAGCTTGCTGGCGCGCAAAGCCTGGGCGACACGCCGATGCCCGAGAACGTGCTTGCTCTGCATCCCGACCTGATCGTCGTGTTCAGCGGTACGGAAGGCATCGACGAGCTGCAAAAAATCGCTCCGGTCGTTGCCATCGACTACGGCGCCAAGACGTATAAGGATCAGCTGATCGAATTCGGCCAGTTGACGAACAAGGAAGCCGAAGCCCAAGCTTGGATCGAGCAGTGGGAAGCCCAAATTAACGAGTTGAAGCCTAAGGTACAGGAAGAAGGAAGTCATCGACAGCGGCACGGGCTGGGCATCCATTTCGCTGGAGACGCTCCCGCAATTCGCCGGCGATATCATC
This sequence comes from Paenibacillus sp. JT22N15, assembly GCF_059383755.1. Taxonomy (NCBI): domain Bacteria; kingdom Bacillati; phylum Bacillota; class Bacilli; order Caryophanales; family Paenibacillaceae; genus Paenibacillus; species Paenibacillus sp. JT22N15. The sequence continues at coordinate 408,781 of NZ_JBXENV010000002.1, forward strand.
TTCACTTCACCCTGGTCCGGCGATACAGCCGATCCGAAGCTCGTGTATGAGAACGCGGTGTGGCTGGGCCTTCCTGCCGTCAAAGCGGGTAACGTATTCCAGCTTGATTCCAAGGCGGACACGTTCAACGATCCCATCACCATGCAATCCCAGCTGCAATATATCGCGGATAGCTTGATCTCATCGAAGTAGACGAATAAGGGGCGTTCCAGAAGTCAACAGCGACTTCGGAACGCCCCTTCTTATTGCGCTGGTGTAGACTTTCGCGCCCCAAAGCACAACGCTAAGAAGTACATCTCCTCATAATCAATGTACTCCTTGCACCGTACTATGCTTTTTTTCAAGTTTTCTCCTCATCCCCCATTCCGCAGCCACCGGATTCCCCTTATCTGAACTCCCATCGCTTCAGCGAAAAATCTCCTTTCATCGTATTTTTCCGACCTATGCTAGGTATGAATAGAAACTGACAAAAAAGGATCCCCACCTTATAATTGTTCAATATATCCTATAGCGGAACTGACCAGGAGGACGGCATGCAATTTGAACCAGTGTATGATGATGGGGAACTATTTCTACCAAAGATTGAATTAAATTTGACATCGAACCAATCGATTGGCATTATAACGGACTTGAAGCGAAAGCAGCTTTTAATGAATCAATTAGTGAATCATTCCCACTATTATTTATTTCGAGCTCAGCAAAACGAGTATATGCGTTTAACGGTGGAAGAGCTAATCACTTTTCTAATCAAAATAACCGAGAAGAATGAGCGTGTCGCTTCGTTAATGGATTATTTTGCTTTAAAAGAAGAACGGAAGGTAAAAATCAAGGATCTAAGCTCATCGAAAAGGATGTATGTGACATTGCTGCGTGTCTATTTTGCGCATCAGCCTACACTTGTACTGGAGGAGCCCTATTTTTACTTGGAAGAACAAGATCGTCGTCAGTTTAAACGGATTTTGGATGACCTTTCGAAGGAAAAGCAAATTTTAATTTTAACTTCGAATTTAGAGGATGCCCTCATTTCCTGTGATGTCATTTATCGATTGAACGAGCTCGGTTTTCATTCATTGGATATTCGGGACTCAGACGAGGATAAACAGGAAGTGCAGGAACAAGATCGGGCCAATATAACGTTGCAGAAGATTTATACGAAAAGAAAGGACAAAGTGATTTTATTTAATCCGCCTGAAATCGATTTTATAGAAAGTGTAGATGGTTCGATTCTTGTTCATGTGGATGGAGAAAACTATGACTGTGCTTTGACGCTAACCGAGCTTGAGCAGAGATTATTAAATTTCGGATTTTTCAGGTGTCATCGATCCTATATCGTTAATCTGCAAAAAGTAAGAGAGATTATTACATGGACGAAGAATAGCTACAGCTTGCGATTAAATACAGGTAAAGATGCCGTAGTTCCATTATCCCGTTCAAAATTGCAGGAATTAAAAGCACTTCTTAACCTTTAATTCCGAGGGACATGTGGAACCAATCAAGCATTTGCTGGTACCATTCAGGCGATAAAAGCTACATTTCGGCGGGTTTTGATGGCTGGAAGCGTGCAATCTTTATATATTTAAGCCATCAACTCTAAGGAAGTGGTATTAATGGATGTTATCCAAGTCGAACATATTCGAAAGAGCTTTGGAAATAAGGATGCATTAGCAGATGTGTCTTTTTCAATTGCGTCAGGAGAAATTTTTGGGTTTCTAGGTCCGAGTGGTTCAGGAAAAACGACATTAATAAAAATTTTAACTGCGCAATTAAATTCGACAAGTGGACAGGCAAGTGTATTTAACAAGCCAGCAGAGATGATGAATCAGTCTGCACAGAAGATGCGCTTTGGCATTTTGACGGATAATAGCGGTCTATATGAGAGATTATCAATTGAGGAAAATCTGGAGCTGTATCGTAAGTTATATGATCTTCCTAGATCTTCGATCGATAAGGTGCTGCAATTTGTAAACTTAAGCGGAGAGCGCAAAAAGAAAGTCAATCTCTTATCGAAAGGGATGCGTCAGCGTGTCCTGTTGGCAATCGCGATTATCCATGAGCCGGAATTATTATTTTTGGATGAACCTACTTCGGCTTTAGATCCGGTAAACTCCGCACATATTTATAAAGGGTTGCGCCGCTTAAATGAGAATGGGACAACGATTTTTTTAACGACGCATAATATGGCCGAGGCAGAATTGCTATGCAACCGTGTAGCGATTTTGTATAAAGGACAAATCCAAACCATCGGCTCGCCCAAGGAGCTTAAAAAACAGCATCGTGAAAACGTCGTTTGTGTGGAGTTAATCAATAGGCAAGCCTATGAGCTCCCGATTAATAATGGAACGGCTGATCAAATATCCGACTGGATGAAACGAGGGTTAATTGATCGATTAGAAACGAAAGAGCCTAGTCTAGGGGACATTTTTATTAAAATGACAGGAAGTGAGCTGCTATGAGTATCTCATTGAAACGTGCGCAAGCGATATTTGTGAAGGATTACAAAGAGTTTTCACGCAATTATGCCCTCTCCATTATGTTGATTTTCCCAATTATCCTCGCACTTCTTCTTCGAGCTGCTGGCGCCGCCTCGTCTTTGCCTGGATCTTTCGCTACAGTTCTTAATCTTTCGTTTGTGTTCCTAACATGTTTCGTACAAGCATGCTTGATTGCGGAAGAAAAGGAGCGTAACACTTTACGATCATTAATGATGACTCCGGCCACGACCATGGATGTTTTAATCGGTAAAAGCACTTTAGTCTTGGTCATGTCTGTTGTTGTTCTGGTTATTGCTACGTACCTATTTGGCTATGAACCAGCTAGTATATGGGCGTTTGTGGCAGCAATCCTTCTTTCGATTATTTTATACACAGCAGTCGGGACGATATGTGGTCTATTCTCCAAGACGTTGCTTGATGCGTCATTATCTATAATTCCTGTGACGATCGTATTCTCTGGAGCACCATGGGGAGCATTTATTGTGGATGAGTATCCAGTCTTCAAAGTGCTGGATTACATGCCCAGTAGCCAGCTTGTTCATTTGCTAGGTTTACCCCCTACAGACTTTACGACGGGAGAGTTATTAAAACCCCTCCTTATTATTTTGGCATGGACGGTTGTATTAACGATTGTATCGGTTGTTTTGTATCAACGACGGTTAAAGGATGAGTAGGGAAAAATGACAAAAGAACGGCCACACGGTCTTATGGATTCGTCGATGCCGTTAGCCACTATAATCGTGTATTTCTACCGAGGAGGGATCAAATTCCGATGAATTTAGCCGTCAAGTTGATGCGAGAATTCAAAGACCGCGATACCCGGCATAAGCTGAAAGGCTATCGGGACAAAGCGGAGCTCATCAGGAAACGGAATTTGGGAGCTTGGGACGATCAGCGGCTGCAAGCGGAGTCTCTCCGGCTGAAAAAGGAAGCTGCATCGGGTACGCCTTTGGACGGGCTGCTTGTCGATGCCTATGCGCTAGTCTGCGAGGCAGCGAAGAGAACGCTCGGATTGCAGCCCTACGATGTCCAGATCATGGCTGCCATCGCTCTGCACGAGGGATTTTTGATCGAGCAGCATACCGGTGAAGGAAAAACGCTCTCTGCTGTTATGCCTGCTTATCTACATGCTCTAACCGGTGAAGGCGTTCATGTGCTGACTTTCAACAATTATTTGGCAAATCGGGATGCGGATTGGATGGGGCCGATCTATCGTTTCCTCGGGTTAACGGTAAGCGCGGTTCAAGCGGGCATGAGCTTGCCCGAGAAACGGGAAGCGTACGCCGCCGATATAACCTATGTTACGGCCAAAGAGGCGGGATTCGATTATTTGCGCGACACGATTGCTTTAGACGAAGCCGATACCGTGCATCGTCCCTTCCACTACGTCATCGTCGACGAAGCGGATTCACTGCTTCTTGACGAGGCGCGGGTGCCGCTAGTCATCGCTGGCGAGCCGGGCTCTTCCGACAACAACGGCATTCTTTTTGCAGAAGTAGCTAGGCAGCTCGCGCAAGATGAGGATTACGATTTCGACGAGTTCCAGCGGAACGTTTACTTGAATGAAGCAGGCTCTGCGAAAGCAGAGTCGCTGCTCGGATGCGGTAATTTGTACGATAGCCATAATAGTCATTTGTTAATGTCGTTAAATAATGCGCTGCATGCGGAATTGTTATTGAAAAAAGACGTCGATTACATCGTCCGGGACGGTAAAATCGAGCTGATCGACGAATATACCGGCCGCGTGGCGGAGAACAGGCATTTGCCGGACGGGCTGCAAGCCGCGCTTTCGGCCAAAGAAGGGCTGCAGGCGAAAGCCGGCGGGATCATTCTCGGTACGATCACCCTTCAACATTTCCTTAGCCTATATCCAAAAATTTGCGGAATGACGGCTACCGCGCAAGCTTCCGCGGTGGAATTCGAAGTTATTTATGAGCTTCAGGTCGTGCATATTCCGCCGAACCGGCCAAACATACGGATCGATCATCCACACCGGATTTATACCCATAAAGAAGCTAAATTTAAGGCGCTTGTACAAGAAATCTCGTCCGTCCATAGGGCAGGGCGTCCGATTCTCATTGGTACGTCAAGCGTCGGGGAGTCTGAAATGCTGGCGGAAGCGCTAGCAGTTGCCGGCGTACCTTGCCATGTTCTGAATGCGAAAAACGACGCAAAAGAAGCCGAGCTCATCGCCAAAGCGGGAGAGATCGGCGCCGTGACGGTGTCCACGAATATGGCGGGACGCGGCGTCGACATTCGGCTCGGCGGCGGCAGCCCCACGCAAGCAGAAGCTGTCGCCAAGCTGGGCGGGTTGTACGTGATTGGTACGCATATGCACCAAAGCGTCCGGATCGACAACCAGCTGCGCGGGCGATCCGGACGCCAAGGGGATCCGGGAGCTTCTGTATTTTTCGTAAGCTTGGAAGACGAGTTGCTGCTTAGGTTCGGCATCGATAAAGCGATACGGGGTCTTAGGCAGGATGAGACTCTCGAAGAGTCGGTGCTCCATAGCAAAATTGACCATATTCAGCGTGTAATTATGGGTCAAAACTTCCATATCCGTCAGGAGCTGAACGGTTATTCGGATATGGTGGAGGATCAGAGGCGTATGCTATACGAGGAGCGGCTCGGAATTTTGAAAGGCGAGACACCGATGAGCCCTTCGGAGCAGCGGGTACGGCTTTATTTTATCGACAAGCTCTGGGCTGACCATCTGGCATATGTTTCTTACATTCGCGAAGGCATCCATTTAACGAGCCTTGTTAACCATAATCCGCTCGACGAATTTCATGCGCAAATCATCCAAGCCTACGAGCAAATTCCGGCTAAAATAAATAGAGAGTCGGCGAATATGCTCGCAAAGCTCGGAAGTTCGAATGATCCGGCGATGTGGGAAAAATTCGGACTGAAAAGCCCTGCTTCCACTTGGACTTATATCATCACCGATCAATACAAGCAATACTTGCAGAATCCCGGTACATGGACCCCGGAGACAATAATTGCTTACTGGATGCGCAAGATTTTGAGGCAGGTATTCGGGTGGTCAAAATTTTGATGCAGCGTAGCTTTTTCGAGGAATAAGAGATAATTAAAGCAACCAAATAAAGCCGGTATAGCTCCCCCAAGTATAGAGGCTACCGGCCTTATTTGTGTGCTGCAGCACTTACTAGAACATCGATTGGTCAATCCCATGCCAATAGGTTCACATTATATGCCATTATTGTAGCTGCTGGCTGATTATTGAAAACAGAATCCCTGGCTCTTAATAACGGCGTAAAGCTCGGGACGCAAACGGTTCTGACGAAGCCTCGCCTCCATCTCGCCTGACCAACTGGCCTGCTTGCCTTCACCAGTTCGACTGGAATAATACTGCCCCAGTGTCTCATCATACGCATGAATATCGCCGGCAAATCCAGAGTCGCTATAGCGCTCGTCATGATAGACTGACTGTACAGGAAGGCGCGGGCGCTTCGTTGGCATCTGGTCCGAGATGCCAATGCACATGCCGAATACCGGGTAGACAAGCCGCGGCAAGTGAAGCAAATCGACAACCTGCTGCATATCGTTGCGAATACCTCCGATGAAAACAGTGCCAAGCCCTAGCGCTTCTGCCGCTACGGCTGCATTTTGCGCAGCCAAAGCGGCATCCACTGTCGCGACAAGAAATGTCTCGACGTTCTGATGCAGTTCAAGCTCGAAATCGGATGTATGCATTCGCACAGCAACTTGTGCGCGATGTAGGTCAGCGCACCAGACCAGAAACAGTGGGCATTCCTCAACATGCCGCTGCCCTCCGGCCAGTTTCGCCAGATCGCGCTTCTTGCTGGTATCGCGAACGCCTATAACACTATAGGCTTGTATATTTGAAGAAGTTGAAGCAGCCTGAGCACTAGCCATAATCTGCCCTAACTGCTCCTCCGAGATTGTATCCGGCTTGAATTTGCGAATGGAACGATGGGATTGCAAGTGCTTGACTATGTCATTCATTGTGACTCCTCCTTCACCAGGATCGTAACGCTAGACACCAGGCTCTTCAAGCGCTCTTCGGGCGAGCTCCCTCAGCACAAGGTCATCGAGCGGCGGGTTGTGCACACCTGCCCGGATGTCCCTGTATATTCGTTCCAGTGGATTGGAGCGGAACATGCTGGAGCCGCCAACCACCCGCATGGCACGATCAGCAATCTGCAGGGCGCGATTCGTCGCCATATACTTGGCAAGCCCAAGATCGGCCTTCAACTGTGCGCGTTGCTCCGGTTCCTGATCCCACCTTCTCGCCATCGTGTACAACATCGTTCGTACGGTGATCAAATCCGCCTCTATTAAGCCAATCTGCTGCTGGATGAGCGGCAGCTCTCCAATCGCAGTGCCCAGACTGTCAGGCTTATACGTGCGAGCGAATGTTACTGTATAATCCCTTGCGGCAGAGGCTAGCCCTGTGTAACAAGCAGCTATGAACAATAGATAGCCCAACCCGTCATTCGGACGCTGGCGACTCTGCCCGTCAGGGGTTAGCGAAATGAGCGATGACTCGGGGACGAACACCCGATCCAGCAGCAGGTCATGGCTGCCTGTCGAACGCATGCCAAGCGTATCCCACGTCTCCTCCATGCCCACTCCCTCCGAGCGGTCCACGTAGAAATCCCCTGTAGCCCCCTCGCCTTCCAGACTGGCACTGACACTAAAATGATTAATAATCGGGAGAAGCGTGCTGTACGTTTTCCTGCCGCTAAGCAGCCATCCCCCTTCTGTGCGCGAGGCGACTGTTCTTGGCTTCATTCCACGGCTAGGACTGCCGACCCCGGACTCGCTAGCGTATCCGTTGTACAGCTCGCCAGCCGTCACTGCCCTTCTGCACAAGCGTTCAAACAGATGCGCCGGCCAGTGGCGTGTCGTACGAAAATGAAGAATGGAGCCCAAATGCCAGCCGAGAGCGATTGCCGTAGAGCCATCGCCCTTGGCGATTCGCTCCAAGAACAGCACCAGCTCATAGAGCGATAATTCATCACCGCCGAATTCACGAGGGACAGTCAGCTTCATGCAGCCCTCTTGCCTCAATTCCTCGAAGTTCTCGATTGGGAAGGAGCCTTCCCGGTCATGCTTGGACGCCCGCTCGGCGAATCGTACAGCGAGGCGGTCAGCCAAGGCCACCAGCTTCGCTTCCCTCTCCTTTTGAACAAAATCCTCTACCTCAATCCTCTGATACATTTCCAATTACCTGCTGCGGTAGTCTTGCAGACTAACGTCTATTTGTTCAATATGGCCCTGCAGGTGAGCGATTTGGCCAGCAATCAACCCTTCCAGCGTTATCAAACCATTCTCAGGATGTTCTCCGGTACGAGTCCATGCTTCTTCATTTAATCGCTCCAGCAGTTCGCTGTTGGCCGCCCTCAGCAACTGGAAGCGCTGCAGTGCAGCCTCAAGGTCAAGCGCCTCATAATCAAGCGTATTGGTCCAATTATCCTGTTCAAAGACTTGCAGAGGAGGAGAGTTCTCCGAGAGAATGTTGCGTACGCGGAAGGATACTGCCAGCTCCGCATCCGCCAAATGAATCGCGATTTGCTTAATCGACCATTTCTCCGGCAATCGATGGTGAAGCAGTTCCCCTTCGTTCAGGCCCCGTACCGCCTCTGCCAGCGCTTCTCCTCCCGAACGATAATTGGCAATTAATTGTTGCAGTTGTGTTTTTATAGCCATAACAATAGCCCTCCTTGAAGTTGTCTTCTTGTAATTAACTTTCTATATAGGCATGCGCCGTGTTATAAGCGCTTGTCCAGCCTGCTGACGAGATAGTTTCCCGTAAACTGGAATAGCTGTACGCACACCACAATAACGATGATTGTGAAGGCCATCGTATACGTCTCATAACGTTGGTAGCCGTAACGCAAGGCAAAGTCCCCTAGCCCTCCTCCTCCAACAAGACCCGCCACAGACGAGTAGTTAAGGAAGCTAACCAAAATAATGATAATGGAGTTGGCGATACCTGCCCTCGCTTCGACATACAGCACGCTCCAGATGATCCGCGGCCAGCTTGCGCCCATCGACTCGGCCGCTTCGATGAGCCCGCGATTGACGTCCAGCAAGCTTTGTTCAACGAATCTGGCAAAATAAGGCGTGGAGGCAATAACGAGCGGTACAATGACAGCCGTAGTCCCAAGCGCCGTACCGACAATTAATCGCGTTAAAGGAATAATGGCCACCAGCAGCACGATAAACGGGAAGGAACGAATTATGTTGACGATCCCGTTCAGAATGACGTAAGTTCTAGGCGCTTTAATCCTTGAGCCAGGACGAATAAAATAGAGGATTGTGCCCAGCGGCACTCCTATTGCGACCGTAATTGGAATCGAAATTAAAAGCATGTACCATGACTCGCCAAATGCAACCCAAAAGTCAGGCATTGCCTTTGAAATCTCTTTAATGGCCTCATCCATGCAAGCTTACCCCCACTTCGTCCGCATAAAAATTATCCCGTTTAAACAGAAAGCTGGCAATTTTGGACTTTGGCAGATAGTTCTGATCATTCATGGAAAAATTCTCTACTATGATGCCTTGCTCCATAACGGCTACCTTATTGCATATCGCCCTGACCACATCCATCTCATGCGTCACAAGTACAATCGTAATGCCAAGCTGGCGATTAATTTGCGCAAGGTACTTTAGAATATCTCCCGTTGTCTGCGGATCCACAGAAGAGGTAGGCTCATCGCATAGCAATACCCCAGGGCGATTAGCAATTGAACGGGCGATTGCCACACGCTGCTTCTGCCCTCCGCTCAGCTTGGATGGATAGGTATTGATTTTGTCGGCTATATCCAGGATTCCTAAGCACTCCTCGACGCGCCTCCTGCGCTCTGCCTTAGGCATGCCGGCAACCTTCAGCGGAAAGGCGACATTATCAAATACGGTAAGGTTGTTCAACAAGTGAAAATGTTGAAAGATCATGCCGATTCCCTGCCGTTCCTGCCGCAATTGCCCCTTGCTAAGCTCTGCGAGCGGCTTGCCATCGACGATGACCGTGCCGCTATCCGGACGCTCAAGCAAGTTAATCGTGCGCAGGAGGGTTGATTTGCCCGCCCCGCTAAAACCTATGATTCCGTATATATCCCCTTTCTCAATATTCAGAGATACATCCTTCACTGCAGCAAGAGACCCGGAAGGCGTGTCAAAGCTCTTATTAATATTGCGAAGTGTAATCATCTGCCGCTATCCTCCAATCTATACATGTATGGCTAGCGCAGCTTCTACTTAATGGGGACCATCGAGTAACGATTCGGAGGAACAGTCAGCCCCAAATGCCCCCGCAGCGTTCCTGCGCTGTACTCCGAGCGAAATAGTCCACGATTCTGCAATAGGGGGACTACCAGATCAACGAACTCATGGATGCCTTCAGGGACTATCGGCCCTGAACTGACAATGAAGCCATCCGCCGCCTCTTCTTCGTACCATTGCTGAATCGTATTTGCTACATGCTCAGCCGTCCCGGCAAAAGGATTGCGTCCTGACCGTGCAGCAAGACGCAGAGCCAGCTCGCGAAGTGTCAGATTCTCCGCGCGAATCAGCTTCTCAATACGCAGCACCTCAGACTGAAACCCATCCGTAATTAACGCATCCAGATGGGGCAGCAGCGGTGCATCAAGCGGAATGCGGCTGAGCGCCGTATCCTTGAAGTACTTTCCAAGGTCCTTCAGTGCCTCCTCAATATTAGCTAAGCCGTCGATTTCCGCATGCTTGCGTTGCAAGTCTGCTTCATTGTCCGCTACGATGGCGCTTATGCCCGGGAGGACAAGCACCTCTTCCGGGTTGCGCCCGAATCGCGCAACCCTCTCCTTAATGTCCTGATAGAAGCGCTTGGCATCTTCAATTCCATGCTGATGTGTGAAGACGATTTCCGCATGCTTAGCCGCGAAATCCTTGCCTGCCTCCGATGAACCCGCCTGAACGATGACCGGTCTGCCTTGCGGGGTACGCTCCAGGCTCAGAGGACCGCGAACCGAAAAGTATTTGCCCTTGTAGTTTAGAGTGTGCAGCTTGCTTGGATCATAATATCTGCCGCTATCCTTATCTCTAACGAAGGCCCCTTCCTCCCATGAGTCCCACAGACCCTTGACCACATCAAGGAATTCATCAGCAAGCTGATAGCGTTGATCATGCTCCATATGACTGTCACGGCTAAAGTTGGCTGCCGTCCCCGGAAGCGCGGAGGTGACGACATTCCAGCCAGCCCTCCCCTTGCTAATGTGGTCCAATGAGCCAAACATCCGGGCAGTATGATATGGTTCATGGTAAGTTGTCGACAGCGTGCCGACAAGCCCGATGTGCGAGGTCGCACCAGCGATTACCGAGAGCAATGTGAGCGGCTCCAGCCGGTTAATAAGCTGCGGCGCGGAGAGATCATTCACAAACAGGGTATCTCCGACAAAGACAAAGTCCAACTTCCCCTGCTCCGCCTTCTGTGCAGAGGAAACAAAGTAGTCAATGTTACTGGAAGCATCAGACCAGTAGCTAGGATGCCGCCACAGCCCGGAGTGGTTGCCTCCGACGCTTAATGAGCAAGCTAGAGCCAAACGTCTAGTGCGATTCATGCTCAATCCCTCCCTCTCTACCAGGCATAGTAGATGCTTCCTTCATCATATCTGGTCTTATAAAACTCCTTAACGGCATCAGAGTAGTAAGCTTGCTTCAAAGCCTCAATCTTGGGCGTGCCGACAAGCTCGGGCCGAGTAGCGGCAATAATATAGAAATCCTTAACCTCATCCGTTTCAAGTCCCAGCGCATCCTCCAGCTTAAGTCCGCCACTGACGCGCTGGCTTTGGTAGAGGAAGCCCGCTTCCACATCATCGAGAGCGCGCAATAGCACCCCGGTATCCAGCGTTTTAAATTTGAACTTGTGATTGTTTTCTATAATATCCGAAGGGGTAATTTTCGTTACATCGACGCCTTCCTTAATCTTGATCAGACCGGCATCCTGCATAATAAGGAGCGGGCGACCTCCGTTGGCCTGGTCGCCAGGAATGCTGATCGTCGCTCCGTCCGGCAGTTCGTCGAATGAAGCGTATTTTTTGGAATAAATGCCGTTTGGCGCAAACGTCGTTAGAAAAGCCGGAACAAGATTGCCATTATTAGCTTCATTAAACGAATTAAGCGCAGCCGTATGGTTTCCTATTGCAACATCGTAGAAGCCTTCAAGCACTTCCTTGTTTGCAATAATACTGTCGGTCGGCACCTCGAATTCTAGCTTAAAGCCGAGCTTCTCCACTTCCTTGGCCAAAATCGGCGCCACCTCGTCATTGTGATTAGGCGTATTGGCCAGCAGTTTAATGATACGATCCTCTGGGTTGGTCTCCTCCGTTGCAGCCACGCTTGCAGGAGCATCCGTCTGGACAGGAGGCGAGGCTGAACTTCCATTGTTTGGCGCTTTTGTTCCGCATGCTGCCAGGGCAAGGATGACGATAGTAAGAAAAATAGCGGCAAAGACTGGTTTTTTCAACATAGTTCTCCCCTTAAAAGATGATGGTTTGTGTGAGTAAGGTTAAGGTGCGAACCTCTCCTTCGAGGAGTACGTCCAAAATTAATACCAAGTTATCCGCTGCGAATATTTATAGTATATCAGATTTTTTTCATTATAATAGTCTATGTTATGTAATATCTATCATTAAATATTTTAATGATTGCGATAAACCATACCGCCTATTGCGATCAGTACGCCGAGCATAGCCAGTCCCCAGAACAGCCATACGAAAGCAGCCCCTGCCGAACCGGCAAACATTGCTGCCATCAAGCTGCCGCACACAGCGGCACTCCCCGCTCCTCCTATGAACTGGAAAAGTTGCTGCAGGCCAACCGCCCCGCCCAGGCGAGCCGTGGAGACGAGCTTGGGCAGCTCGGATGCTACGCCAGCATTCAATGCCGTACAGCAGACGATGGTCAACAAATAAGCCGCGCCCGCTACCCATGCATAGCGGGTACTGAGCAGGGCCAGCAGGGCATCCCCCAAGACGATCCCCCATGGAGCAAGCATCATCACCCTGCGCTCGCCATAGCGTATGAGCGCCAAGCTTATAGAACGGGCAAGAATGACCGAGAGTAACGCTCCCGGAAATATCATTAGCCCGGTCTGGAGCGGCGACAGACCATGGATATCCGCCAGCATTTGCGGCAGCAGAAAAAGCAGAGTGAAATTATTCATATGGGCAGCCATGCCAATGCCATTCAATAGCATTAAGGGACGGTCTGCCAGAAGCGAAGGATCGATGAAGGGATGGGCACTGCCCTTGATATGGCGGCCTAACCATGCCACAGCCAATATGAATGCCAACGTTGCAGCAAGCGAGCCATGCGAGATAGCCAGCATTAACATTGAACTGCAGCAGGCAACAAGCCATGCGCCGCCCCAGTCGAATTGTCCGGGACGACCCGCTTCGCTTGGGAGACTTCGGTATAAGGGCACGATGAGTAGAAGCACAACTGCCGTCACGATAAAGAGACTCCGCCATCCGCCGATCTGGGCCAGGATGCCGCCAGCGAGCGGACCAAGACCGAAAGCCAGCGAAGTCGCGGAGACAATTAACGCTACTGCCTGCCCTCGCCGGGCTGCCGGGACATGCCGGCCGATTAGCACAAGCGCAAGTCCTTTGACGCCTCCGGCGCCGATAGCCTGAATTAGCCTGCCTGCCAGTAATAAACCGGCATTCGTGCTGCCATAACCAATTATCGAGCCAATGCCGAAGCATAACAGGCAAGCAACAAGCAGCGCTCGCAGCGAGCGGAAATCGGCCAGCCTGCTATATGTAATGGAAGCAATTGCGTACATGATGGAATACCCGCTGACAATCCAGGATAAGGATGATCCCCCCATGTTAAAGGCTTTCGAAATTTCCGGCAGCGCCACATTAAACATAGTGGTGTTCATAATAGCCAGCAGCACGGCCAGCGCAAGAAGCGGGACGGCGGCCTTTTCACGAAAAAGAGCTGTAGTTGCAACTGAATCACGCATAATGAAATCCCTCTCTAGTTCGCTATAGTTCGCTATGGATTGCTCTTCCCGAGCGTTCATGTCATACTATAACGTAAATAGATTCATATGTAATCTCTATGGTTTGCAATATTATTCATTGCCAATTTTAATGATTGAGGCGGAGCTTATGGACATTCAATATTTCATTACTTTTCGCGAGGTCGCGCGCTGCCAGAATCTGACGAAAGCTGCCGCGCGGCTCGGTTACGCGCAACCGACTGTCAGTGTACAGGTACAGCGGCTTGAGCATCATTTTGGCATAAAGCTATTTGAACGCAGCAGCAGAAAGCTGAAACTGACAGCAAGCGGCATGCAAATGCTTGTCTACGCCGATCAGATCGTGGAAGGCTATAACCAAGCGCAGGAACACTTTAGTTCAGGGGCTAATATTAGTCTGGCAATCGGCACGACCGAAACTCTTGCCGCCTTCTTTTTGCCCCCTTATTTCCAGGCGTTTCGCAGCCGCTATCCCCAAGCGAACGTCGTCTTCTTCCCTACATCCGATCATGAAGTTATTCGCAAGATCAAGAACAATGAGTTGGATATCGGCATTTTACTTGATATGCCTGTAATAGACCCGGAGCTTAAGTCTATCACCGTGCGCAATGAGGAGCTTATCTTCATCTGCTCCAAGGATCACCCGCTGCATGGCAGAAATAACATAGGCATTCATGAGCTTGAGAACAGCTCTTTCATTTTGACGGAAAAGGGATGCTGCTACCGCAGCGCCTTGGAGAGGTCGATGGACAACAATGGGGTATCCTACAAGGTCGTCTCTGAGATGGGCAGCCTGGAGGGAATCAAGCAATGCGTGCAATATGGGATGGGCATTGCCATGATTCCGAAAATCGCGGCGGCAGACATGCTTCGTAAGGAGCAGTTGGCAGGATTCACGATACACGAGGACGCACTGTCCTCCTTCTACACGCAAATCATCCTTCACAAAAACAAGCATTTGGCTTCGCCTATACGTTATTTGGTTGATCTGCTGACCGCTAAGCCGCCCCAAGCCTCTGTCCAATCGTTACTCCAAGCGGAGCCAACGGAACTGGGCAAGCAACCACCGTCTGCTATTAGCACATAATCTTTTTGGGTCGGAAGCAAGCCATTTGAACAACGCCCCTTACCTTAAGCAAACTCTTCCGGCTTGCAACTTCCCCGTACCCGTAGCCCTAAACTAAAGAGAAAAAAAGCGCTAAGTCGTCTGTGAAGAACGACTTAGCGCTTTTTTCGGGTTTGTTATTATCGCATCAAGCTCCTCGTGCTTAACGAGCCAAACTTAATAAGTCCGAATGAAGGTCAAGCCTTTCGGCTAATCTGGAAGCAAAGCCTCCATCACTTGCTCAATGCCTACGAGGAAAGCAACACCATTATGATGGAAGGGCGCTTTCAAAAAAGAAAGGGACTTAAAACAGCAGTTGAGCCGATACTGGCTCCATCCCAACATCATGACTGAGGAAACCTTTCGATCAGAGGTTTGCCAAGTTTACAACTTGTATCAAAGCAGCCCCTGCCTTGTGCGAAGATCGCATCCACGTGCATTAGATGATCGGCATTCAAGTCAAACGCTGTCGCACAAGCACGAAGCCTTGTCGTACAAGGGGGAGAGCAGCGACATGCGAGAGTCTGTACGATGTATAAGAGAGCATACAAACAAGCGACCGGTCCAAAGATTCATGAAAGCGTGTTTAGAGAGCGAGCGTTGACTTTTTGTTGACTTTAAGAAAAAAACACACATCGCCGTGAGCATTCAGCCCACATTACGATGTATTCAAATCTTAAATACTATTTTACGCTTTTCGGAGTTTGCTCGTCTCCGGTAGCGATTGGGTTAGATGAGTCCGCACTCCAATCGCTCCAGCTAAAGATTCTTCCTCGGGCATCCATGCTGCCTTCACTATGTTGAAGATATGGCTTCGTATACCTCAAAATCATAAATTCTTGCCGCAGCGTTTTGGGTTTGGGTAGGCGTCGTAACGACCAACTTAATATATCGAGCTGGTACTACAGTAATTTTGTCTACGGTAATGCCGCTCGTATTATTAGTTACGTTCACTACTGTAGTCCAATTTGTACCATCAGTACTGACCAGAATCTGTACAGTGAACTATAGCAGAGAACATAAGAGCATACGCTCAGTTTCGGCCTCTATGAAAATATTTTCAACGGTTACATGTTGATTCCATGTTAACTCAAAACATAAAGAATATATCGCCTAAGGCACGAAGTCCACATGGTGATGTATTATACTTTTACATACTATTTTATGCTTCTCAGTTCTTATTGTTCCCCCGGAGCCACCAGATTCCCGCTATCCGAGCTCCAAACACTCCAGCTATGGGATTCATTTCTTCTCCGGATCTCTGCCAACTTTTTTGTGAGTGCATTCTCCATATTCAGATACTCATTGCGCGCTTCAAAATCCCTTGATCTGAAGCTTTAAGCGGTCCTGTTCATTGAGCTCCTCTAGCGGCTTCTTTCGGCCCCGGAGGTCCTGTACAGCCTCTGCGCCACTTGCTTAATATTTACGAATCCATGCACATACCTGGTAAGAGACACTGTATTTATCTATTTATTTCTTTTAATTAAAAAAATTCCCATAACGATAGAAGTAGGGGTTTTGTTTTTCTTCTGTCTACTATGATGGGAGCATATCACAAAGAGAACGGCCCAGATTTATTTCTAGTAATATGCATTTCTATTTTGAGAGGTATGCCCTCTCCTCATACAGCCTCGTCTTAGGACAACCGATGAATCGACCATACCGCATCCATATTGAGATTAATGGTAAGACCGTTAGCTTCATAATATAATCCAACTTGATCGCCTGCTTGCAACTGAACATCACCAGATAGTGTCACCGTTGCGCTCTCAAGTAGGGCTCTCATAGTTAAGACTAAAGGCATATTAACATTTAAAATAGGCAAGTTACCTTTTATTAAATCAGAGTTGGCATTTTTCTTTACGGTGAAAATTGGGTTGACACCGCTGCCTAGGCTTACGCTGAGTGAAGCAGTTGTATTATAGTTAACAGTTGCATTTATGGCATACTTGCCGGTCTCCGGCGCCGTAAATATCCCAGTAGCAGCATTAAACGTAGGACTCGAATAATGTGGGGAAGCCACACTCCAACTTATAAATTGCATACTACTATTTGCAGTGGTTGCACCAGCAGCCGAAAACCCTTCAGATGTATAAGAAGTCCCTGCTGGTCCAGTTGCACCAGCAGAACCCGTCTCGCCTATCGGACCCGCTGGGCCTACTGGACCTGCTGCACCTGGATCGCCTTTATCTCCCTTATCACCTTTGGCACCTGCCGCTCCTGTTGCACCCGTTGCTCCCGGATCGCCTTTGTCTCCCTTATCACCCTTGGCGCCTGCTGCCCCAGTTGCTCCCGTTGACCCCGTTTCGCCTTTGTCACCTTTATCGCCTTGGTCGCCTTTAGCTCCAGGCAGAGCAGGCTCCATTGCTTCATCCATTGTAATATGTAATGTTTGAAGCGTCTGATCCCACACCACCTTGCCTCCGTATAACTCCACTAGGAAACGAGCTGGAACCATCAAGCTGCCATTCACTATTTGTGCCGACTGCTCTAATGCTACCTCCGTAGTCTCCGTACCGATAGTAACGATTGCCGATGCGCGTTCAAGAACGAATAACACGGTAAACTTGTCATCAGACAGCGTCAATGTCTTGGTTTGATTGTCCCAGCGATACTTAGATTCAAACATATCCGCAGCATTTTTAACGGAAATAAGAACCTTCCCATCCTTTACGACAGGAGGAACCTTCTGTTCTATTGAACTTCCATTCACGATCAACGATATTCCAGCTGCCTGCACATATTGCACAGAGATCATCATTAAAGCTAATAATGCGATTCCTACAGTACTTAACCATTTCTTTTTCAGCAAGTTAATTTCCCCTCTCAAATATACAAGCTATAATTAATCTTAATAAATTGTACCATATTCTTATCTTTTTCCCCGTTATTTCCGTAAACCGATAGCATTATCAAGTTACATTGAAATTTATGAAACTTTATTGCATATTATCATTTGCTAGAATTGCTCCGTAATTGGGTTGATCGCAAAAAGAGAGTGAACATTGCCATCAGGATCGGCAGCTATTGACTGTCCCTATTCAGCTTATTGATCATGCTGTTGCCGCTCATTAATATCAGGAGTTGCATAACCGTTCCACAGTGCAACTTTTTCTTTCGAGTTTAATTTCCTTTTTACATTCCCACCTACTTGTCAAATTCTTTTTCTCATTTTTCACACAAAAAAAAGAACGGGCTATCTTTTCGATAACCTGCTCTTGTTCTTGATAGTGAACGTCCTAGATGCCTAATATGTTCTTCTAATTCTTGTGGAATCTTCAATGTAATCAGAAGGTTATCATTTAAAGCGTCTTAATCAGCTCTTCCAACTCATCAACCAATACTTTTGCAAGTTCAAAATCAGTATCTTTTAAAGCCAACTCTATTTTCATTTCAACTAATCTTTTATTTTGTTCCGATTCAAGATAGTCCCTATCGAAATGACTAGCATAAATCATCTGTCTAAATTTTTTAATCGTCATTTTCCTAATCGTCTTATTCTCAATGATTAAAACATAATCCATACCATTTACAACAGAATAAAAATCATGAGAAATCATCAGAATCGCACCTTTATAGCCTTCAATAGCTTTCTCCAGTGCTATTTGGGAATAGATGTCTAAGTGACTTGTCGGTTCATCAAGAAGCAATACGTTTGCTTTACTGGCAGCAGCTTTAGCCAATTGAAGCATATTTTTTTCTCCACCAGATAGAGATTTTATCTTTTGATTAACGATTTCTCCTTCAAAACCATAGTTTGCAATATACGTTCTAACTTCATCATAACTCTTAAA
Organism: Paenibacillus sp. JT22N15; assembly: GCF_059383755.1. Classification (NCBI taxonomy): domain Bacteria; kingdom Bacillati; phylum Bacillota; class Bacilli; order Caryophanales; family Paenibacillaceae; genus Paenibacillus; species Paenibacillus sp. JT22N15. The sequence continues at coordinate 427,183 of NZ_JBXENV010000002.1, forward strand.
TCCAGCGTCGATGAATTCTTCTAGTATTGTATTAGATACCTTTAGCACTTCGCCTTGATTTTGAGATAAATAAGCCTCTTTAACATCAGCATTTATTTCAATTGATTCATGATTATTTTTAAAGATATCTCGGAGTAAAGTCGTTTTCCCGGTACCGTTCGAACCAATAATGGCTACTTTATCCGTAGATTTTATCTCGAAGTTAACATTGTCTAAAAGCAATTCATCAAAGGCAACACAATAATTTTTTACATTTACAACAATGGCGTCTTCAATTTCATTATCGATACCAAAGCTAATATTCGGTTGCTTAATATCAACAAATGGCGCTTTAATTCTACGTGCTTCCAATCTTTCTTGAAACTTGACTCTAGCTTTTAATGCTTTGCCTCTAGAAGCTTCTGAATTATAAGTTGCGATAGCTCTAAGATTATCAATGATTTGCTCGTTTCTCTCTATTTCTTCATCCTCAGCAACTTTGAGCTCTTGCAACTCAACTTTAGTCTGAAGTAATGAGAAGGTATAATCCATATATCGCCCATCAAACTCTTGGATTTCTGTATTTTCAAGGTGTATAACTTTGTTGAAGCAATGATTCAAAAGATATCGGTTGTGCGTAACAACTAGCAGCATTCCCTTGTGAGAATTAATAAGATTCTTAAGCGCATTTAGGTTTTCAAAGTCTAGAAATACATCTGGTTCGTCCATAATCATTAAGTCTGGACTACTAAGCATTTCCTTCATCACTTGAATGAGCTTGAATTCCCCACCGCTCAGGTCAGATACGCTAAGATTTTTAAGCTTCATAAGGTTGGCTAGATTAAGTTTTTTATTAAGGTTGCTTTCAAAATCCTCCCCGCCAATTAAATCCAATGCGTCTAAAGCTAATTGATATTTTTCTAATAAGGAATCAATATCCGATGATGTTTCCATCTCCGTACAAATAGCTGTTATTTCATTTTGTATCTTAATAAATTCTTCCCCTATATATTCATAAACGGTTGTTTCTTTCGTTGTGTCGATTTGTGGAAATTGACTTACGTGTCCAATCTTGCAAGTCGGGTCTATTACTAACTTGCCTTCGAACAAGTATCTTTCTGGATCCATTAAAATATCTATTAATGTACTTTTACCATTCCCGCTTGTTCCTATAAAAGCGCAATGTTGTGCCTCCTCAAGCGTAAATGATATGTTTTTATATAGTTCTTTTTGCGGAAATGAGAAGGATAAGTTATCAACTTTTATCATAGTATTTCCTTTCTCTATAACTAAAATAGTGACTATTACTAGGTGTATGGCAAGCTATAGATCTTTAGTTTACCGTTGTTAGAGTAACACTGTTCACAACCAACTTCAATCGGTTTATATCCTATCCCTTGGTGGTCCAAGTGGCATATTACTTTGAAAGTATACTAACACGCTTAGGAGAATAAAAAGAATTGGTAAAAATCACGCTATACTGACAGCCCGATTTATCCGATAAAGTAAGAAGAGCGGCATGGGGCATCCAATCCACTCATTCTGCATCAATACCACCTAAAGGAGATGTCTGCGCATGCAATACCAGTTTTGCCAACAGGTCACGATTGTGGATATGAACGATGAAATTATTTCGGAAGTGTTGTTCGATCATGGGAAGTTCGAAACGGCTGCCTTGTCGATCGGGTCCTCCGTTCTGATTCAACAAGTAGGATTGAAGGAATTCAATGTCGTTTACGATAAAAGGGATGGTAAAATCGCTCGTTATAAAATCACGGATATCGAAATCGATCTCATCGCGCGACCGCCGCTCACGCGAGTTTACCTCGAGCCGGTGAAGCTTATCGTCGGCCAGCATGATATCGGAATGATGCTTTAAACGAATTAGCAAATTTGGGCCGCTGCAGCCCTTCAAACCGCGTCCGGCGCGGTTTTCCATCTCTTATTATTAGAGCAAGCAAGTCCGATCAACATGCTTACATGAGAAGGACCGCGTGCCGTCTAGACTGCACGCGGTCTCTTTGTTGATTTCAAGCATAAAAATACATCGCCCCAGGCACTCGGCCCACATAGCGATGTATTCAAAATCCGCATACTATAGTCGCCTGTGGCGACAGAGTTCCGCGGGTCGCTACTCCAATCACTCTAGCTCCCCGCATAAAGCTTCACATTCTTAAACCCGGCTTCCTGCACTGTTGATTATCATTCGTGTGATGCAACAATACAATACCTAATTGTATTTAACTATGACCAAGTTATACCCAGTATCGTATAACCCCTCATTAAGCCTATTAAAAAAGCGAATACCAAAAACGTAACAAGCAGGATGTACCTCTGTCAATAGAGTAGACACAAGAAACCGAGAGAGTTAAGCAGCCATTCGGTACCTGCGTTCGCATTCATTAGGTGTGAGATACCCGATGGTCGAATGAATACGTTTGGCATTGTAGAAGCAGAGAATGTATTCAATGATGCGTCTGCATGCTTGTTCGAGTGTCTTGAACCGCTCCAAATAAATGAGTTCCTTTTTAAGAACGCTATGGAACGCCTCGATGCAAGCATTGTCATAGCAGTTGCCTTTGCGACTCATACTAGCCTTCATTTTGTTTATTTTTAGACGGGCTTGGTAGTCATGAGAAGTATACTGACTGCCTCGATCGGAGTGATGCAACACCTCACCAGATGGACGCTGCTGATTACACAAACCAAGTTTGGCTGTCCAGTAAATCCGTACTATTTTGAATCCCGCTGGCGTGATATGCTTCAAAAATCTAGACTACCTAGAATCCGATACCACGATCTTCGCCATACGCACGCGAGCCTTCTGCTCCAGCAGAACGTACACCCTAAGCTAGTTAGTGAGCGATTGAGCCATTCAAGTGTGGGCATCACTTTGGATAGGTACAGCCATACATATGGAGTGGACTATAAGGCTGCAAATGAGTTAAGCAAAATACTGACTGGCAGGTAAAATAACTAAGAAACTACAGTACGTATTGAATTAAGGTGGAAAGGAGGATCTAGTCGGCTGATTAGTTACGAAATCAGAGGCTCTTGTAAAACTCTTATATAATAAAATTAGCGATCAGGAATATTATCCACAATAAACCACTTATTATTATTCCTACCTTCTCTTTTTTTGTTTTATATTTCTTATATATAAGTGTATATAAAATAAACAAAGGCCATATACTAACCAAAATAATCATTAATATTTCCGAAGTAATATCCATTCACCTCCAACTTATTTAAGTATTTTTCCATTTCATAACACTTGATTTACCTGATTCCAATATGTGTAGTTTAACATGAAAATTGCACATAAGTAAAAATGATTAGCTAATCAGTTTTACTTATGTGCTTGAAATTACCGTTTTCTATTCATTAGATGCTTTGTAGAATTGCATAAGCGCTACCCATCGAACTATTTGCATCGCTACCCGCAGACCAAATAGCAGTAGCGAATCCAGCAACACCTATTGCTCCTCCAATAGCACCAACGACACTAGCTGCTGTCAAAACTGTTAACCCTAATGCGGCCATAAGTAAGGGAGCATTTATATTAATGGTATTTCTAGCTGCGACAACATCGCCAGCATAATGCTTGAAATTTATTACTGCTAATTTATTCGGACCATCTGTAAGTACTGACTTGGTGACTGCATCATCTTTTGCTCCACCAGTATCTAAAAACATTGCGCCGTCGATTGATAGCCTATTTTTAATTCCAGAAGCAGTTGTCATAGTTGTAGTATATGGAGTAGGGAGAAGTATATGAGTATAACGATCCTCCCAAGTAATGTAAGAGTAGCGTCCTCCGCTCCCGAGAACTGTATATGAAAATCTTTGATTCATTGGTGTGTTCTCATAGCTTGAATCACTGTAAATCACCTCATTTAGATCGTACTTTTCACCATTTATTTCTGCCTCATTCTCATTAATTACTTCGATTGTTGTTACATCTGAATTTTCTGTAACACTACCATCATTAAAGTTATTAATTTCTTTAGTATTTAATAGGATCTTATTATCAATAATAGTTCTAGTTATAGTTCTATATGTTGTTCCAATAATTTCTCCATCTTTAAAAATCTCCTTCTGTTGTTCCAGTAGCACTAATTCTTGACTTTTCGCTGCAAAAGTCTGCATGGGAGACAGCGCAAATATCAAAGATAACGTTAAAATAAATGCAATTGCTCTTCTCATATTTTATTCCTCATCTCTTCATTTTTTGCATTCAGTTCCACAAATAAATCAACATCCCCTCATCGTGGATAAATTAGAATGTTAGCTCAATTTTCCCATACTTATCCATAAATTTCAACAAAGTATATTTGTATTTCCGAAAGACCGCATGCGGGACACAAAATGGAGTTTTAGCTTATTCAAGCTCACACGGTTGTTGATTTCTTGTTGATTGGTTTTGAAAATGTGAGGGCTATTGAATCGCTTCTGAGTTTATAATTTAGTTACAATGCATGAAACAACGCCTGTATCGTGAATAAGGGGCCCATACAGCATTTTCCTACGAGGAGGTTGGCAGACCGGCCTTCTTTGTGTGCGTACAACGGCAAAAATGCTCATGTCTGGTGGCCTGTACGATACATGAAGAAACACACAAACAAGCGCTCGGTTCTGGGCTTTCTGAAAGTATTTACAAGAAGCGAGCGTTGACTCCATGTTGACTTCGAGCGTAAAAAAATACATCGCCCCGAGCATTCAGCCCACGTGACGATGTACTTCCAGACACATACTATAAATGCTTCTCGGCCCTTACTCCTCCCCCGTAGCCACCGGATTCCCGCTATCAGAACTCCAATCACTCCAACTCCCCGCATAAAGCTTCACATTCTTAAACCCTGCCTCCTGCAGCGCAAAAAAGTTAGGCGTAGCGGTCACACCTGATCCGCAGTACACGATAATTTCATCGTCCTTCGACAGCGCGGCAAAGCGTTCCGCCTGCTCCTCCGGCGACTTCCACATGCCATCCACATGGCGGCTTTCCACCCAAAAATGATTAATCGCCCCCGGAATATGCCCGGCCGCCGGGTCCATCGGCTCGACTTCCCCCCGATAGCGAGGCGCTTCACGCGAATCAATAATGACGATCCCGTCCTTGCCAATGCTCTCCTTCACATAAGAGCGGCTTACCAGTATCTCGTCCCGCAAAGCTGGTTCAAAAATAACCCCTGCCACCGCCTCCGGCTCTTCTGAGCTAACGGGATAATCTGCTGCCTGCCAAGCGGTGAATCCGCCCTCCAGCACATACACTTGCCCCTCATGCCCCATCCACTCAAGCAGCCAGCGCAGGCGTGAGGCCATAGCCCCACCTTGGTTATCGTAAGCCACTACTGTCGTATGATTGCCAATTCCAATCCGTCCCAAAAAAGCGGCCAATACTTCCGTCTCTGGCAGAGGATGGCGTCCACCTTCTCCGTTCGGGCGCTTCGGTCCCGACAAATCATGGCTTAGATCGGCATAATAGGCTCCCGGAATATGGGCCTCTTCATACGATTCTCGGCCTGTTTCAGGCTCAGTCAGCAAATAACGCGTATCGACAATTACTGTATTTTCAGCACCCAAACGCTCAAGCACCCAATCCGCCTTTTTAAAATAAGTCATCCCGCTCAGCTCCTCCAACATATTTTCTGGCTTAACCCAGCTATATACCGCCATCGTACCCGATAAATCCCTTGAGGAGCAACCATTTGCCCACTATTTCCTTTGCAAAATCACATCTTCCAGCGAGCCCTCTTTGTCTATTACCCTGGCAGCCTTGCCTTTAAGATATTTATCGAAAAAATCGACCAGCAGCGCATTCATCACGCTCTCCATCCGCTCCGGATCAATGGTACCCAGCAGTGCAATCTCGACCTCTACATCGCCAATTTTGCTTTTCGAAATCAGATTCTCCGCCATAATCTCGCTGTAATCGGTAAAATTGCTGTGAGTGCTGTTTAAAATCGTTGCTAAATAAGCTTCGCTGGCCGCATTTTGAAAAGGAAAGCTGAGATAATGTCCGGCTAGCGGGCTGTCATTTTGCAGCAAAAGCACGGGCTTATTCATCGGCCTATGCCACATTGAGCTATAGCAAAAACCATCCAAATTGGCAATGGCTTTGACCCGCTCAGATACGAACGCCATATTTAAAGCCGCGCTTCCTCCGAAGGACATGCCGAAGGCACCAATCTTTTCAGCATCAATATGGCTGTAAAACGCAGCATTCTCCTGCTCGGCATCCGCCAAAAAATGCTCAAGAGCAGTAAGGCTATCCGTCACCCACAGTTCATTGCGATTGATCATATTGGGCTGGCTATCAATGATTCGCTCATAGTAGTCATGATGCTCCTCGAAGCTCGCTTCTTTCCCTTTTCCGCCAAGCCATGCTGCGTATGTCCGGAATATCTCCACGCCTTTTGTCGCGTCCGCGACCACAGCCTCCGGCAGCCCGCTCACATCAAACTTCGAAATGCTGCCATCAGGCAGCTCATAAGACCCATCCCCCAAATGCCCGATGCTGAGCACGATATAACCGTGGGACGCAAGCTCCTCGAACTGAACGGTGTTAGCTTCACAAGAAAGGCAGTAGCCATGGCTAAAAAGCAGCAGCGGATGCTTGCCGTCAGCAACGGGCGCATTCATATAGGAATTCGTTTCAATGCCGCTCGTGCCGGGCAGAATCTCTTCGCTTATATATTTTTTCAAGCGCCCTTCCTGAGTCTCTCCTGCTGGATAAAAGCATAGACAAGGAATCAATCGTTTTTCATCCTGTTGTTCATCCCGTTCATACTCATAATATAAGCTAGAGCAGCCTACGTCATAAGCCCCGCTAGGTTTTCTGAGCTTGTGTTTCTCTTTGATTTTCATCGTTTTCCCCTTCCGGTATGAGAAATGGCGGAGCTGCAAGCTTTGGACTGCAACGACAGGTAGAAAGCGACCACTCACACTATCTATTCAGTCGTTCCTCATCCCTCAAACCCACGCATCATTCGCGTATCCGCGTTGTTCCCAATAACCGACATGCTCCCCTTCGATCAGCTCAATGCGGTTCAGCCATTTGACCGACTTGTAGGCGTACATTTTCGGCACAATGAGCTTAACCGGGCCTCCGAGATCGCTTGGAATCGGCTTGCCGTCGTGCATGACCGCGACCATCACATCGTCCATATCCGCCTGCTCCAGCGTCAGCGTATCGGTGTACACGCCGTCGCCGGAATAAAACTTCACCGTCCGCGCTTTCGTCTGAACGCCTGCGGCTTTTAGCAACTCCTTAAGCGGAATGCCTTCCCACGTATTGTTGTAAACGGACCAGCCCGTCACACAATGAAAATCGCTCACCTGCACCGTCCGTTTCAAAGCGACAAATTGCTCCCAATTCCACTGCAAGCGCTGGTCAACCAAGCCATCAATTATAAAAGACCAATTGCTATTGTCGAATTTCGGAATCGGCGTTACCGTATATACGCGAAAATTCCCCTTTGCCCCGCCGCCCGTTGGCGGCAGAGATGCAGGAAGCGGCTGCGGCGCAGGCAGCAGCTGATTGTCATCCTCCGCAACGATTTCATCCAGCGACTTCGTTCCGCCAAAGCCTGTCCCAAGCGCCCCGCCAAGCCACTTGAGAAAAGAAGGCCCTATCGCAATCGCGATCCCCGCGCCCAGCGTCCATTTTATTACCTGTCGCCGTGAATATACCGCCTGCGGCCCTGCCGCTGGGTGAATCTCTTCCTCATGAACCGGCTTTATCGTACGACGATGAGGCTGCTTGAGCCATTTTGTCCGCGTAATGGAATGGTAGATAATATAAGGCAGACCGATCCAGGTGAGCAAATCATGCACGAGCAGCGCTGCGTTCGATATTCCGGGCCCTACTAGTCTAAACTGCCACAGCAATACACCAGACAAAAACCATCCCGCGAGCAGCGCCAGCACGACGATTACATTAAATTTTTGCCACGGCTTTTCCTTTATTTGCTTCCAGTGCTTAGCGGCAAGAAATAAGTAATAAACGACGGGCAGAAGCGAAGCGATGCCAACGACGATATGGAGTCCTTTTAGCCATACGCGGCCTTCGCCCAGAAATCCGCGCCAAAAACCGCCCAGCAGCATCAGTCCCGTCAATGCCAAAATGACAACGATCCAGCCATTCCATGCGTGGAGCGAAACCAGCTTTTTCCCATAGCCCTTGCGCAAACGCTCAATGAATGAACTCATTTGAAAACGTCCCCTTCCCAAGCTCCATATGTATAACTAAAATGTGCGGCTTTTCATTCTCGTTCTCATTCTCATTTTCGTTCGTCCCAGCCTTCTTAATTCTATTATAACGCCTGACGCACAACATTACGAAACGATGGGTCAAGCATAGCAATCTGCGCTAAACAGCTAGCAACGAAGCGCTTACAAAAATATCAACCGCTGTTTTTAGCATGAGCCTGCTCTTAAATAAAATAAATTCGGTCTTGCTATAAGGCGCAATTTAAGATACATTATTAATTAATTGATCAGTTATTTAATTAATTAAAACTTCGTTTAAAGAGAGGGGAATCCATTTGGCTAGACCCGTCAATGAAGAAAAAAGACTGGAGCGGCGCAAACGCATCCTAAAAGAAGCGGTTATCCTGTTTGCAGAAGGCGGCTATTCTAATACCACAACGGCCATCATTGCGGAGAGGGTGGGCGTGACTCCTGGAACCATTTTTCAATATTTCGCTAGCAAAGAAGCTTTATATTACGCCGCCGTCCTTGAGCCGCTTGCTGATATTCAGCTGAAGTCGCTTGCTTGTCTCCAACAAGAGGGGACACCGGGCGCATTGATTAAGAACATGGTGAAAGAACAATTCAACGATATCTATTCCTATACCAATGAATTGCGGCTTGCCCAATCTGTTTTAGGACAACGAACCAGATTTCCTGAACTTACACAGAAGGTTCTTGAAAGCATAAAGGTCATGACCGATGCGATCGAATCCGTCTATGCCAAGGGTCAGCTAATGGGAGAGTTCGACAAAAGCTTTTCTCCAGCAATGATCTCTCGCAGCTACATCTCTTTTTTAAATGGAGTGGGCTTAACTCTTGGAGAAAATATTATCCATCATCCCGAGTGGGAAAATCTGAAGGGGCATGCCTATTATTTGTTCGCCCCCATACAACCTAGAGAATAACTGGAGGAGTCAGAATGAGCCAACTATCCTTACAACCGGACCAGACAATTAATGTGCGTGTGAAAAAACGGAAGAAAATTTTATGGAGCCTAGGAATTGCGCTTTTGCTTGTGGCGGCTCTTGTATTTTTTATCTCTTATAAAGTAGTAGACACTTTGCTGCACCATCCTAGAGACACTAATGTCAGCTACGAATTGAATATCGAGAAAACTCCCTTCGAAGAGGTCGAGTTCCCAAGCTTGAAAAATGATAATACGATTAGAGGCTCCTTTTTTCCTGCAAATAATCTTTCTGGTGAAGCAAGCAATAAGACCATTATTGTCGTCCATGGCTATACGAGCAATCGTTTAGTTAAAGGGCGGACCCCAAAGCTAGTAGAGCATTTCGTTCCGAAGGGCTACAATGTATTGGCATTTGACCTCAGCTCGCAAGGAAATTCCAATGGTGATTTGATTACACTGGGCCTCAATGAAAAATACGATCTGCTAGGAGCTGTAAGCTATTTAAAATCCAGAGACCATACGGGTGATAGCATTGGCGTTATCGGCTTTTCAATGGGTGCTGCTACTTCCTTGCTAGCCGCAAGTGAAAGTGATGACATTAAAGCCGTCATTGCCGATAGCCCTTTTCGTAATGCTGGTCTATTTTTGAGAGAAGGTTTGCCTTTCTTTTCAGGCTTGCCTGCGTTTCCATTCAGTTATACATCTACATGGATGGCAAATTGGGCCTTTAACGTTGATCTAAATTCCATATCTCCGATGGATGCGGTAAAAAAGATGCAAAACAAGCCCGTTATGCTCATTCATGGTACAGGAGATCAGCAAATTAGTTATAAAAATACGGAAGTGATTTTCGAGTCCATAAAAGATAATCCAAGTGCAGAAGTATGGTACCCGCAAAATACGGAGCACATCGATGCTATTAACCATTACCCTACTGAATATTTTCAAAGAGTAGATCTCTTTATGGATGAGTATTTAGGGAAATAAAATACCCTTCCTTATATAGAAGCAAGGTACAGACTCCTCAAGAAATGGAGAAGAGCTGTACCTTGCTTTTGGTAAATGGGCTTTTAATGGTCTCTGGGCATTCTATGAAAAGACGACATGCAGCTTTTATGCAAGCAAAAGAGTTCCTAATTCAGCACCTTTATTGCTCACAAAGAGCGCGAACGGGACGCATATTGCAAAATAGCGGCGGCTGCCCGTTCCCGGCGCTCTACATCTTCACTCTGCATCGCCAGTCTTAAAATGTCCACCGCTTCCCTTATTGTCGCATGATCTATGGCAAAAGTCTGCTCACTCTGTCCGCCGCTTTCCCCAGCACCGCTCAACCAGAGCTCCATCTGCCAATCGGTTACGGGATGCTCGTACATAGCGGGAAATTGCCCTTCGGCTATAAATGACTTTAGCTCTGGGGCGGCCATGGCTTGCGGCAAGCTTTTGAGCCAGGTCACACCTCTTCGATGGCAGCTGCCGTCCTCCCTATTATCCGCGTCCAACACATAATAATAGTCGCCCAAATCGCCAAAATGCACCTTGTCCCCATCCACTAGAAGCACATAATCGCCATCAGCCATCACTTCCACGAACAAACGAAGCTCCACGATACGGCTAACAAGCGCCGCACCCTCCAGAGCATCGGCCTCAATCAACCGTGCCTTGCACGCTTCCTCGTCGAATGGCTCCAAATTTCCAAGCCCCGGGCCATACAAGCAAACGAAGTTATCCTCCAAAAACGCCTTGCTCCGGCTTATTCCGCCTACATCCGCTTGCATCACAAACAACTGCAGCCTGCTCACCTCCGCTTCATTCTCTTTGAGCCTATTATATCTTTTTATCCGCTTCAGGAAAAAGCCGCTCAAACTAGGGCGTGCATGAAAACGTAAGTAAATCCTATCTAATAGAAGCCGGCGTCAAACGTATCGCCTCTACTACCATGCCTCTACTGGGAATGTCACACCTCATATTTGTAGATTTACGTACCAAGAGGCAGCATTATCTTCTTCGTTTCAAGGGTTTTATATTGCGGCTTGCACAAATATAAATTTGGCGGACACAGCAGCAGCTATTTTAACAGAAACAGGGTTAAACCACAGTTCGCGGACTCAGGAGCAGCTATTTCGCTGCAAATGCCCATTTTGCCGGGATAATGAGGGCAATAACGGATCTCCTGTCCGCTTACGGCCTGAAATCGGTTCAAAAGCCAGAATAGCGGAACCTCAGTCCGCCAAAAGCATCAAGTGCCTCGAGCTGCCGGGAATCAGCAACAGTAACAACAACAATCACAAGTTGCGGTTCACAAGCCTTGAATCGGCGGATGTGATTGCCCTTGAATCATGGCGAACCTATTGAAGTTAACCAACGACCTCTGCTGGGAAAAATAAATCCCGCGCGTTCCCCATCATACGAGGAAGCGAGCGGGATTTTAGAGCCTGCAAGCTGCGATGCTGACCTGTCTTGCCGATTATCCTTGAAGCATGGAGCCTATAGGCACATGCTTGCTTAGTTCTGTTCCGAGCATGCAGTCTATCGCCGCATTTTTGCTTATTTCTGCTTCAAGTATGCGATCTACTGCCCTATTCTTGCTTATTTCTGCTTCGAGAATGCGGCCTATCACCCGCATTCTCCTGCTCCTAAAGCTTCAGCAGCTTGAAAATCACAGCTGCTGCCTGCGCTCTAGTCGTCTGCCCTTGCGGACGGTAGCTGCCGTCTTCGAAACCGTTCACTAAGCCCGCCTGCTGCATTGCGCTGACGGCCTCCTGAGCGAATCCGCTAATGGACTGCTCATCTGCAAAGGAAGGGAAAGGCTTCGTGCTTGCTGTGCTTTCCCATGCGATCTGCTCCGTTGCACGGGCCAAAATAACAGCCATTTCCTCGCGCGTAATCGCGTCATGAATGCCAAACGTCCCATCTGGGCGCCCTTTCACGAGGCCCAGCTTCTCTGCCGAAGCAACGGCCGCTTCATACCAAGCGCCCTGCAACACATCCCGAAGGCTGCTAGTCGCCTGCTCGTCAATCAACCCAAGCGCGCCCAGCAGCAGCTGGACGAACTCCGCTCGCGTGACAGCCCGCGCCGGCTCAAACCTGCCGCCGCCCGTTCCGCTCACGATTTCGCGCGCTGCCAGCGCTTCAATCATCGTTTGGGCCCACTTCGCTTGGCCCAAATCTCCAAAAGCCACATCCGCATAAGCGATCGCATAGCGGCTGAAATGCTCCGGCTGGAAGCGAACGACTCCAGCCGCCTCATCAACCTTCACGTTGCGCACGACTTCCAGTGCGCCGTCCTCGCCTACATAATAGACGACGACTTTGTGCGCTTTTTCGCCTGCTTTTAGCGTATATGCAAGCTCCACCGTTACTGGCGCATTATGCTTCTGCCCAAAGGCATGAATTTCCTTGCCGTCTACACTCAGCTTGAAATCATAAACGGGGTGATCGCCTAATTTCGTCTGCACATTAGCCGGCAGCTCCGCAGCTGCCACTTGGACGGCTTCCAGCGTTAATTTCTTGGCGCCTGCCGCCACAATTCCCCCGGCCTTCGTAATATCCACTGTAATCTGCACAGCACCCGCCTGTACGATGATGAACCGTACTTTGGGCTGATCCCCTGCCAGCATCAATTCCATAGGAATCTCCACTTTCGCTCCTGCTACGGCTCCCGCCTTGCTTGGCTCAAGCTGAATGCGCAGCGTATTAGCCGATTGCAGGCTAGCTAGCGCTTTCGCCATATCGCTTGCGCTCAGCTGCGCTTGCAGCAAGCCGCTCGCATCTGCTGTCACCTTCACGGTAAGCCCGTTCGCTCCCGCTTCAACGCTCGCTCCACTGCCCGTCGAGCCTGAACCTGATCCGCTCGACGTACCGCCACCCGTTCCACCACCCGGCGTACCCGGATCTGTTCCACCACCCGGCGTGCCCGGATCTGTTCCACCACCTGGTGTTCCCGGATCTGTTCCACCGCCCGGTGTTCCCGGATCTGTTCCACCGCCCGGCGTGCCCGGATCTGTTCCGCCACCCGGCGTGCCCGGATCTGTCAGCGTCTTCGCCGTCAATACGGCTGATCTATCCGATTCGCCCGCAGCGTAAAGGGCGGACACCTGATAAAAATAATCCGTATTGGCGCTCAGGCCACTATCCGCATACGATGCTGTGCTGATTGGCTGGGCGTTTGCCAGCACGTACGGCCCATTTTCATCCGTCGCACGATAAACGTTGTAGCCGCTCACGCCAGAGAGCGCTGTCCATGCCAGCTCAATCGCTTTGCCCGTCGCCGCGTTCACTTTCAGGCCAACTGGCGTCTCCTTCGTCTGCTCCTCCTGAACCGTCGTCCCATACACCTTCACCTCGCCAAACTGCGGCGTATACCAGTTGCTTGGATTGTTGCGCAGAACGGCATCGACCATCTGCACCCTTACGTACCTTGCTTTGCCGCTCAGCTTATCCGAGGTAAAACCATAGGTTTTATTGTCCGTCTTATCTAGCGCCGTCGTAAAGGTAACGCCGTCCAAGCTCGTTTCGATTTTGTATCTGTGATAGCCCTCCGAGCCATTATGCAAATACCACGAAAGCTGAATGTTCGTCAGGCTGTACACATCGCCAAGATCAACCTGCCACCATGATGGCCAGCTGTTATTCGCTGCGATCCAGCTTGTCGTGTAATCGCCATCGTTGGCGTAGGTGGCTGGACTGTTTTCCAGCTCGCTCTTCGCTATGGCTGGCTTGCCCTGCGACAGCAGCTCGCCGTTTTGCTCGGGAACGACTTCGCCCGTTGCCTGGTTGTAGTACACTTTTTCATAATAATCATATTTCGCATAGCCATTGCCCAGTGTAATCGGCAGCCAGTGCTGCTTCGCCTCGCCCGCCCCTGCTACCCAGCGGTTCGCCATATTCACAAAGCTGATCCCCGCGGAGTCTTCCATTTTCCAAATAAAGCCGGATTGCGCCGAGAAGTTCGAATTATTGCCGATTCTGCGCAGGTCCGTCCAAGGCCCTGCAAGCGAAATGGCGGAAGAATACATGCCCTTGCTCGGGTACCAGCCTGCCGCCTCAGAGGTGAACAGGTAATAGTAGCCGTCTTTCTTAATGAGCGAAGGAGCCTCCCGATGCTTGCCCTCATATACCTTGAGCACGACGCGCTCTACCGACAAATAGTCCGCAGACAGCTCATAAATAAACAAGTCCGCATTCGTGTTGCCCGAGGAAACGATATAGCCTTTGCCGTCATCATCCTTGAAGAAGGTAATATCGCGGGAATCGTTGCCTGCCGGACGCACACTGCCATGGAACGTCAGCACCCCGCCGGGATCGCCGGACAGCACCGCCGCTCTGCCGAGCGAGTAGTCCTTGTTATTTTCATAATGCAGCCAAATGACGATTTTGCCCGTTGCTTCGTTGTACGTGAAATTCCACGCCTCGAATTTGCTAGCCGCAAGCTCTGGATGAGAATCGCGGGTCAGCACCGTATCCACGAACGTCCAGTTGACTCCGTCTGCCGATTGATGCAAATTCACCTGCTTGAATCCGTCTGTATCTGATACATATTCATAATAGTAATACAGATTTCCCAGCTTCAAAAAGCCGTCATGCGTTATCGTTGGCGTGTGCGTCACATTGCCCGCATCATCAAGCCACACATTTTCCTTCGTATTATCGTACGTATCCAGATCAGCTGATGCAATAAATGTCCTCGCATGTGCGGACTGCGAAAGCTCCGAGCCGCCGCCCGGATGGGTCGCCTTCACCTTATAAAAATACGTTTTGCTGACCGCAAGCCCGTTGTCGTCATACGCCATCGCTCTTCCGTTATACACCTGCTCATACGTGCCGTTTTCACTTTCCGAACGATATAGCGTGTAGGCCGTTGCACCCGGCACGCTTTGCCAGTTCAGGCTGATGGTCGTAACCTCGGCAGCAGCCGATGTTTTTACAGCAGTCGCCAGCAAACCTTGCGGCACATCCAGCTGCATGTCGGACGAATAAATTTTCACCTCATGCAGGCCTCGGTACCAGGTAACCGGCTTATCGGCGTTGTTCGTATGTCCAAACTGCCCCAAAATCGTCAGCTTCACATATCTGTATTTGCCTGTAAGCTTGTCGCTGTTGAAGGAAGGCGTCTTATTGCCGCTCTGGTCAATAATCAGATCATACTGCTGATCATCTACGCTGCCTTCCACCTTATACGTGTAATAAACCTCCGAGCCATTCCACTCTTTCCAGCTCAGATCAATGCGGCTCAAATCATATTCCCGCTGCAGATCGACCCGCCACGTTGTCGGGAACGAGGTGCTGCCAGAATCGAAGAAGTTATCATTGCCGCCATCATTGTTCGTATCCTGAAAATACATCCCGTCATTCGCCATCGTCGCCGGGTTGCTGGACGCTTGCGAGCTCGCCACTACAGGCTTGCCCTGCGACACAAGCAAATCGGTCGCCGTCTCAAAAAGTCCCGTCGCCGCATTCAAATCCAAATCTCCGCTGTTCGTAATGGATGCGATGCCTTTATCCATTTCTAGCGGCAGCCAAATATATTGCGAGTTCATCAATGCCGACGGATTCCAGCGGTCACCTACATAGACGTAGGAGGTCGTTTCGCTGCCGTAGACGCTGAGAATGAAAGACGGCTGCGTGTAATACGTCGCCGGATCACCGAATCGCTTAAGCTCGGACCAATCGCTAAGGCTGTTAATCGACTTGGCGCTTGAATAGTAGCCTTGATTCGGATACCAGCCGGACTGCCCCGAAGTGAACAAGTAGTAGTACCCGTCCTTCTTCACAACGGCTGGCGCTTCCCTTCTGACACCCGGGAACAGCGTATACATATACTTCTCCGTGTACAAATAATCGTCCGTCAGCCTGAACACATTCAGGTCGGCGTTATTGTTCGAGGATGCGAATAAATACGCGCTGCCATCGTCATCCTGGAACAGCGTAAAGTCACGAGCCTGCATCGCCCCCGGCTGGAAACGATTCACGTACTTGTAATCGCCGTCTACGGTGTCGGATACGGCTACGATCATATTCGCCTGATTGTAGTTGCCCGCTTCCTCCCAATGTCCCCATAACACATATTTGCCTGTTTTTTCGTTGTACAGCACTTTAGGCCGCTCGATTTTCGCTGATGCGAGCTCCGGATGGGAGGCGGTCGTCAGCACATTGTTGCGGAACTCCCAATGCTTAAGATCCTTGGATGCATATACCGAGACGCCTTTCAGCACCGCCGAATTATGCCCTTTATCCTCGCCGAACCAATAATACGTGTCCGCTACTTTGAGGATATAGCCGCCGTGAGCCTGAATCATGCCGCCCTCGTCATCAAACCAGTATTCGCCGTTGCGAATAACGTCTGCTTTGCCAGTATTGTCCTGCACCTTAATATCTGCCTTGATGCGGGTAGACGTGCCTGTCACGGTTCCCTCAGCCTTGAAGCTGCCCACACCTGCATAAGCGGAAGGAGCGAGGGTATCCCACTGTACAGGAAGCGTCGTATACTGATTGTTCGTATAATCGATTTTCACCCGATCCGGGAGCCTTGGCGCGCTGCCCTTTTCCGTATAGATCGTCATGATCGGATCAAGCGTCCTCGGTACAGATAGGCCATGTACTAGTCGGCTCCAAGCCGCTTCATCGATGCGCTTGAAGCTGCCCGCCAGCGCACCGGACGGGAGCGTATAGGAGCTAGCTGCCTCCTGCGTCCACACGCCCGCCACATCCGTAGCGGAAGCTAGCGTCCACGCGCCGCCTGAATACGTATATTTCAGCCATTTATCTTCGGAATTCAGCTTGAACGTATCGGCTCCATCCGCGATAGGCGAAACGAATGCCGCGTTCGTGCCCAGCTCCGTCCAGCTTTTCCCGTTGCGGCTCACCGCATAATGCAGCGTTTCCGTGCCGCTGACCAGCTTGTTATAAGCAAATAAATAAGCGGTATTTGCATCCTGTTCCAAAATTTTAACGTCGAACACTCGCGTTTTCGATACGCTGCCGCGCGTAATGGTCGCCGTCAGCTTAACGAGCAAATCTCCTTCGCCAATAGCGGGACGGCTAACCATGCCGTCTGGGCGCAGATTAACCGGATGATCCGACTGCCACGAAATTCTCGTGCGGTTCGCCCCTGCATCCGGCAGGCTGAGCTTCGCTGTCGCCCCATCGGCATGCGCGACCGCAAGCGCGTCCTTGTCGTTTTCGACCGCTGCCTCGTCTGACAAATCTGCCAGCACCTTGAGCTGGAACAGCTTCGTGTCTGACGCATTGCCTCGCTTAATCGTCATAGTCAACGTTACGTCCACGTCTGGCTGTCCAAAGGCAGGACGCGTGACCTTCCCAGCCCTATCAACAACTGCCGGCTGGTCAGATTCCCATGCGAGTGTCGTGCCGTTAGCACCTTTAGCTGGCAGCGCAAGATCGGCCATCACCTTGGCCAAATCGCCGGGCAGCGTCACAGCCGCCTTATCTGCCGCTACTTTAGCCTGATCCTCCGGATACGTGAACAAGGCCACCTCCTTCGGACCCAACGCCCGATTGAACACATAAAAATCATCGATTTTGCCGTCAAAATACGGATCAGAGCTAAACATCGATCGGCCGATATAGTTCAGCGTCGTTTGGCCCAAATCCTTAGGCTTCAGCGTCATATTCGCATTGCGCCCCACCTCTACGCCGTCCACGTACAACACGCCTGTAGAGCCCGAAAGCGTCATCGCATAATGAACCCAGCGATCAGTTGCCTGCTGTGCAGGGCTGACGCCGACAATTTGCTCGCTGCCGCCATTTTTCAAGACGAATCGCGACTCATTAGCGCCCGTTGCTGGGGTAAAGAATATATAATTGTTCGTGCCGAGCCCGATATCGAACACACGAGTCCACTGCTTGAGCGTGTCCTGCTTCACCCAGAAAGCAAAGCTGACCTCGTTCAAATCCTTCAGCATGCCCGCAGGAAGTGATACATAGCCATTCGAGCCATTGAGATCGACGGCTCCGCCCGATCGGCCGGTTGTCCACGATGCCCCGCCGGTAAGCGTTGCTTTACCCTGATTGCTGCTGGCGCCAAGCGGCGATACCTGCGTCCCTGACGTTTCATTGAACGGGTAAGCCGCTACTATGCCCGGCAGCAAATCTGGCGATTCCGGCAGTACCAGCACCGTCGTCAACGAGATGGTTGAAGAAACGACCTCATATTTGTTGACCTCCGCTGCAACCTGATAGTAATAGGTGACGCCGGAAGCCAATCCCTTGTCCTCATAGTGCTTATCTGTTCCGACATACACTGGAGTAAAGCCCGCGGCCGCATCGGTCGAGCGGTACACACGATAGGTAGCTCCCGTTACCGTACTTTCCCAGCTAATCGTTGCCGCAGACGATGTGATGCCCGTTGCCTGCAAATCGCTCGGAGCCTCCGGCTTCGGACTCGGAATTTGCCAGATGCCTACATCATCCAGCGCGCTTTTTTCCCAGCGGGAGCGGAAGCCCGCTTTCCCTGACGTAAGGGAAGTATCTGTTACATTAAAAATAAGCTTATCATCCACGTAGGCTTTCATTTTGCTGCCTTCGACGATTATGCGCATCGTGTACCATTGGTTCACATTAATTGTAATCGGATATTCTCCAAGCGTTGTTGTAGTACCGCCTACCCGTTTGGATAGGGAGAACCGATTATCCCCCAACTGGAACATATAAAAATTGTTCACATCGCTGTATCGTGCCAAAATGCCGGGAAACGCTCCCGCAGCCACTTTTTTCACCTTGGCCTCGTACACGTAGTCGCTGCCAATATCCTGATTGACGGATGCAATGGCCTCGTCCCCCGCGCTTACGTACAGCACCTGATTGCTAGCCGAAGCCGGATCAGCTGCTGCTTTAATAATGCTGCTGTTATTAACCGTCCACCCTTGCAAATCTCCATCCTGAAAATCATCCGTAAACAGCGGTTCGTTGGCAACAGCTGCTGCCTCCTGAGCGACGAGCAACTGCTGCTCTACCGCTCCTCCTTGTCCCTCTTGCGACTCCCCTGTTTCACTTTGCTGCTGCGATTGTTGAACTCCTTCTGCTGTAGTTACCGTTTCTTCTAAGGCCAGCGCAGATTCTGCCGATGCCGTTGCCGTATAGACAGGCATGATCCCAGGCAAAACGATCATCAGTGCCAGCATAAGCTTGGATAGTGCAGCTATGGATTTTTTCAATTGCGACCCTCCCCAATTTTTTTCACGTTGACCTTCAACCCAGATAAATGGTAAGCGCTTACAATTGTTGGAGGAAGAGAATGGCTTTCCCCCAACCCGGCGCCTTCCGGTCTGTATTTAGCTTAGCCCAATGCTTGTACAACCCGGAAGAGCAACAATACAAGCCTAGTGAACAATGTGGCGTTTTCACGACTGAACTATTTTAACTTTGGTGAACTCTTGAAGTATGTTGTACAGCCTTTCCCATGTTACTATAATATGGCTTCTATCAGCACTCTGTTTATTAGGAGGAAAATGCCTTATGAAAGCTGTAAACGCCACAAAAGAAGATATACAGAGCTGGCTGGCACTGGCTTCCGAGGTCGAGCATCTTTTTGGCCCAATGGTAGACAGCCCCAAATTCCTGCAAGCTTTGGAGAAGAACATACAGCAAAATCGTGCATTTTGCGTAAGAGAAAAGGATGGTCCGCCAGGTGCGCGCTTGCTAGGGGGCTTGTTATTTTCTTCATCACAGGCCCCTCTCTATAAAATTGGCTGGTTGTCTGTAGCAAGAGAAGCCAGAAGCAAGGGGGTCGCAACTTTGCTGCTAAATCATATTTTGATGTTAATCCCGACATCATCAGAGCTGACCGTCACGACATTTGGCGAGGATGTATTAGAGGGTCTGCCCGCAAGAAGGCTCTACGAGAAATTTGGATTTGTGCCTTTGCCATTGGCCATACCGGCTGGGCCAGAAGGCGGCTCACGGCAAATGTTCAGGCTGGCCATCAGCTCCTGACGGGCTGAGACAAAAGCGCATAAAAAGCAAAAAAGATCACCCTCTCCTTCCGTGAGGTGTGATCTTCTTTTTGTCTGCTTAAGCGTACAGCGTCATCCGCTTCATCTGGTCAGTACTATAGGGCCTGAGCGGGTAACCGCGACGGTATGCTTGACATGCGCTGTCGCAAGTCCCGGCTCGACACTAGCAGCGTCACCCGCCAGTGCGCCTAATCCCACAATCAAATCAATCGTCAAAATCATGCCTTCTGCCAATAGCTCCTCCGGCTGCTCCACCGGGCGCATCTCTCCCTGCTGAAGCCGCTGGAGAATGCCATGGACCGCAATATCCGGCATGCTGTTCATGACCAGACAGCCCGACTTGGCCGCCGAAGTATGGATAGCCACGATGATATCTCCGGCGCTTTTGCCTACTCTCGCTTCGGCAATGCCGCGATTCAGCGTGTGCTGCGCCGTGCGCAGCAGCTTGCGTGCCAACGGGGACGGCTCACCTATTGCATACGTCCAGGCAAATTCAGCTGCTCCGCCATCCACCCCGGCTATCATTTCGATTTTGACCATATCACCGCTGGACAGAGGAGCCGTTCCGGGAAATCCTCCCCGCAGCATCCCGTTTACCGAGGCATAAATGGCGAACGGATAACCTTTGCGCCCCTTATAGGCCGGAAATGCCCCTCTCTCCAGCATGAATCGCTCCGTAAACCGCTCAATCTCAAGCGTCGTCACCCCACAGGTAATCCGCTTTGACAGCTCCTTGTGGCATGCAGCTATAATGCTCCCTGCATGCTGTACATACTGCTCTTCCATGCCAAGCGCAAGCTTCGTCAGCATATCCAAACCTCCCTCCTCTATTCACCATATTCGAGGAGCAAAGCGGTCATTCTCACGAATGTGAACAAATTATGGATTGCGGTGTTTTCTCTCATTCCCTTCAAACAAAAGGGCCCTATTCCCCTTGAAGGGAATAGAGCCCGTATAACCATGCGATTAGCCGACTGAGGAGTTGAGCTTGCCCATTTCATCTTCCACCAGCAATGTTAATTCTTCCTCGTAGCCGCCGGTAATCCGGTACTTTCGAATGTAATCCCTAACAAATTTGCGTGAATCCTTGGGTTGGAAAATTCTCGTTAGTTCTTTCAGGCTTTCCTTGACTTCATTCTGGCTGTGCTTCGCCATGAAATCTCCTCCCTTAACGTTGGATGGTCGTCCTAAACAACAAATTCCGAGAACACATTCGGCTAAAACACCGCCGGACTCCCATCGGTCAAGCGTCACCATGGTTTGATGATTCAAAATGTTTGAACTTTTCTTACTATTATAACATTTATGCTACACTTGGGAAAGCATGCATTTGACGGTCTCGTCTACCAAGCGTATAATTTATGCGAAATCAGCGCTAGTCAGGCGTCCTGTCCAGACGTGAATCACGCTCCTCCTCACCAGCGGAAGCCTCGTCAGCACTAGCATGACGCTCTATGGATGAACGGACAGAAGCTGCGCTCCGGTCTTTATGAAACATTCGTAAATAGGCGACAACTCCGAAAATAGCGACCGCAATACCGAATGACAGCACCAGCGCAGTGACCCAGCCCTGAACCATTATCCCAACTCCTCTCTGATAAGGTGAAACGGCTGTCGCTTGCCCTTGGCCGCGAAGCGCGTTTCAGTCCGAGAAATACAGAGAAAGGATCACGTTAGGATATCCTTTCCTATATTTTAAGGTGAAACGGCTGTCGCTTGCCCTTGGCCGCGAAGCGCGTTTCAGTCCGAGAAATATAGAGAAAGGATCACGTTAGAATATCCTTTCCTATATTTTAAGGTGAAACGGCTGTCGCTTGCCCTTGGCCGCGAAGCGCGTTTCAGTCCGAAAAATATAGAGAAAGGATCACGTTAGGATATCCTTTCCTATATTTTAAGGTGAAACTTATATATGCTTATAATCTTACATATCGGCAAAAAGCCGCTTGTTTTCAAGCTACAGATATTTCCAAATATAGGTTACATTATAGCGAATATCCAGCCTAGCTTCAACTGTCCTAGGAACGATCTTGCCTAGCCAAACCATAATGTAAGCCCTTTCTTTTATTTGGCCGAAAAAACCTCCGCTTCCACACTTTCCTCGGAACGAAGGCTCGGCCTCAAGCATCCTATAAGTCTTAAGCAGCAGCCGGAGCCTGTTTGCCGCAGCTATGCAAAGTCCGGCATAATCTCCTGAATGCAATCCGGCGACTCGTACGCTTCATTGCCTACCGCATTCGTTACCGGATATGCTCTGAGCTGATACGATTCCAGCGGGTCGAGATGCTTGCGCAGCGAACGGAAATCATGAATGCGCGGATTGAGCCAATCTTCCAGCCCTTCCTCGTCGAGCACGATGGGCACGCGCGGCTGCCAGCCGGATAACGCACCTGAAGAATTAGCCGTAATCATCGTAAATGCGCGTACTTCCTGTCCCTGATAATTTTTCCAGGCATCAAAGAAACCCGCTACTCCAAACAATCGCTGGCTCGGTACCACAATATGCATCGCCCGCGGCTCGCGCTCCTGGCCATATTGCTGCCAGCCAAAGAAGCCGCTGCACGGTACAACACAACGCTGCCTGCGCAGCATCCGCTCGAAAAACGGCTTTTCAGACAAACGCTCGCAATCCGCATTTACGGAATCCTTCGCCCAGAACGGAAACAAGCCCCATCTGGCATCCTGAAGCGTCCGCTCGCCTAAACGGTCATTCATCACAATCGATACCGACTGGGTCGGCGCTATATTAAACCTTGTCACATCGCAATCAATTACATTCCCAACCTGAAACGAGCGAACCAAATCATCGACACTTGCCTTTACCGAATAACGTTCAATCATCTGTATATCCCCCTCGAAGCTGTGCGGGCAAGCTTTCCGCAACGCTCAAAATATCGTCTTGCCCATTATTTGCATAAGAGGAGGGTTTTTATTCGCTTCTTGGCTTAATTTGTCGTAAAACGCTTGCGGAATTTAAGCGGCGGCATTCCGGTATGGGAGGCAAACAGCCGCGAGAAATGCGGGGTTTGCCGGAAGCCCGTTTCCTCCGCGATGCGGGCGATCGTCCAGTCTGTCTTAATAAGCAGCAGCTTCGCCTGATCCAGCCTATAGTAGAGCAAATATTGCTGCGGCGTACAGCCGAACACCTCGGTCATACAGCGCGTAATATAATTGGTATGCAGCTGCAGCACTTCGCTGAGCATGCCATTGCTGATCGGGCTGCGGTAATTCATTTTCAAGTAGGCAGCTGCACGCTCCGCCACCGATACGCCTGCTCTGGCAGCATCCGAACGCCAGCCTTCATCGAGCATTTGCAGCAAATGCAGAAAACGCTGCTGGCGCTCCCAAAATGCACCATGCGACGAGCTTTGCGCGGCATCATGCAGCTGTCCGAAAATGAGCTTCGCTTCGTCTGGATAGGACAGATGGATTTTTTTCGGCAGCCGAATAGCATACGTATAATAATCTCCCCGTAAGGAGCCCGATTGACTCCCCTCTGTCTCTTCCCATGCACCCACCGTTTGAAAATGTACCCAGTCAAACACGGTCGTCTCCTGGCAGGGCTGATACGAATAATGATAGCTGTCCGGCCGCAAAATTAGCACATCCCCAGGGCCCAGCAGCCATTTACGCTCCCCTTCCGAAAGATGCAAAGCGCCTTCATGGACAAACAGCATATCGAATACGCCAATATTGGTCCGGTTCGGATGTTCCTCACCCGCTTGATACGTCCTGCGGTTTGATTCTATAAAAAAGGGCAGCGGCGGCGAACGAAACGTTAGCAGCAGTTCCTCTGACACGACAATCTCTCCTTGTGCAACTATGTAAGTTAGTATTTATGTATTGCCCCATGTTACATAACTAACAATCGTTTGTCTACCTTTGCCGCCGGATGCGTCATAAGGGAGCAAGTGGCTTGCACGGCAAAAAAGCTTGACGGACATCGTTGTCCCGCCAAGCTGGCTCTCGCCTTATTTTTCCATCGGTTATTGAAGCGCCTGAAGGCCGCCTTTATCGTAAAAAAAAGGGCCTTTGGACCAAGCTGAAGCCAAATGCATCAGCAGCTCCGTCTTAAGACGCTCCCGAGTGGCCGCATGTTGGTCATCACTATATAAATTATGCCATTCTCCTGCGTCGCTCGCCAAATGATACAGCTCGCCCTTCGTTTCGTCTACGCGCGCCGCTGCATCCCGCACCGAACCATCGATGTAGAGGATCAGCTTCCATTCCTTCGTTCGCCACATATAGACGGGCGCCGAATGCGGTGCGGTTACCCCCTTGCCGTGAAATTCGCAGAAGCTTCCCCGCCGCACCGTCTCACCGAGCAGATCGAAGCCCGGCAGCATCGGATTGCGCTCAAGCCCTGCAGCCGCAGTCAATGTAGGCACCAGATCAATTAATTCGGCTGGCCGCTCATCCTCAGTGCCCCACTTATGCTGCTGAATATAGGAGCCCGACAAAATCATCGGCACCCGCACGCTGCTGTCATACAAATTATATTTATTGAAGCGGTAGCGCCGTTCGCCCAGCATTTCGCCATGATCAGAGACGAATACAATGAGTGCATTTCCGAGCCGGCCCTGCTGCTCCAGCTTGTCCAAAGCAAGGCCAAAATAATGGTCAAGCCACGAGCAATTGGCCCAATACCGCAGCGTTGTCCGTCTCTGCTCAAGTGGACTCATCTGCTCCCAAATGCGCTTTTTCTCCAAATAAACCTCTTTGCTGTTCGCATTTAAATCATCGGTTGCCTGTAGATGCGTGTTCTCTTCCACCTCCCAAGGCGGCTGCGGAATATCGGGAATTTGCTCCAGATCATACAAATCCTCAAATTCCTTCGGCACATTCAAGCCCGCATGCGGTTTGAGAAAAGATAGGTAGAAAAACAAAGGCCGCGAAGCATCCAGCCCTTCATCGATAAAAGCAAGCGCCTGCTCCGCCACCCAGCCGTCGCGATGATGGTTCAGCGGCAGCGTACTGGTTAGGCCAATGTAGCCGTTCGAATTTTCCTCGCCGCCCCCGAAGGAGGCCGTTTCCCGGTGATACGCTTCGAGCGCCTCCGGGTTGACATCGCCCATCATAATCGCGCCTGCCTCATAATGCCCGCTTGTACGGGACAGCCCTACTGCCCGCACCTCAAAGCCTCGCGTATCCGGCTCTTCCACGCCCTGGCCGTGGTTCCAGTGGGTTTTGCCAAAGCCCGCCGTCTGATAGCCGGCCCGCTGCATAATAGCCGGAAGCGGCTCCGCTGGCAGCCGGCTCTCGTCGAACAGGCCGCCGTAATTCGTGCGGACGCCCAGCTGCGAAGGGTAATAGCCCAGCATCATGGAGCTCCGGCTTGGGACGCACATCGGCGACTGGCATACCGCCTGATTGAACGCAATCCCTTTTTCTGCCAGCTTGTCAATGTTTGGCGTATGAATATGGGCATTGTATTTGCCGATACAATCCCATCTCTGCTGGTCGGTCATTAGAAATATAATCGTTGGCTGTTCTTCTGATTGATTGGTCATCGTTCACCTCTTCTTCCTGCTTTTATGGTTACTATATGGTTGCCTTATGATTGCTTTAAAGTTAGGCTCGGGCCTTATTTCCCCTGCCCCAAGCTGTGCAAGCGGGTCGGCTCTCCCGCACTCCGAACGACATCGCGGTAGCGGCTTGGCGTAATGCCCTCGCTTTTTTTGAACGTTCGATTGAAGTAGCTCGGCTGGTAGCCGACCAGCTCCGCGATTTCATTCATTTTCAGGTCGGAATGCAGCAGCAGTTCCTTCGCATGGTTTAAACGAACCTTCGTTAAATAATCGATAAAATTGCAATCAAACGCCTGCTTAAAGGATCGGCTAAGCGTATAGGAATTCATGCCGTAGGCGTCAGCAAGCGCTTCAAGCGACAGGACAGAGGCATATTCATTGTCCACATGCTCCTTCATCTTATAGATGGCCTGCTGAATTTGCTTCTCCTGCTTGCCTGCAACCTCGTGAATAAACACGTCGACCACTTGATGACGGAACCACCATAGCACATCGTGGGTATGGTTCAACTGCTGCAGCTCATCAAGGAGCAGCCTGCCTTCGAACAGCTGTACAGGATTGGCGCCAGCCTGCATCATCGCATGCTGAATCGTTCCAAGCAGCTGCAATAGACGATACCTGAGAGCCTGAGAGCCTGCCGCTTCGCCACCTTCCCCAGATGCCTCTGCAGCAGAAGCCTCTCCGGAAGCCAACTCGCCGATGAAGCGGCTAATGCCTTCCATCGCTTCATCCCCGCTGCCGCTGCGTATCGCATAGACGATGTCATTTTCGAGCGCAAAAGGATAAGGGCTATCTGCACCGGAGGCTTGCTGCTCCTGCTGCGCTAGATCGATAACCGTTTGCGTGCTCGCAAGCAGACGGTGGCGCAGCGTCTGCTTCGCTTTCTCGAACAGCGTGGGAACTCGGCGCAGCTCAAGCACGGTACCCGCAACTACAACCGTCAGGCGTAGACCAAGCGTCTGCTCCACCTGAGCAGTCAACTCGCTGGCTAAACCGAGCAATTGCGTATGCTGCTCATCGGCATTCGACTCGCTGGCATGCCGTTGACTACCGGATGGCCCAGCTTCGCTCTGTTGATCAGCTGGCTGATCGGCTTCCTGCTCTAGTGCAGCCAAATCGCTAGCCGCATCCAGCTTAGGCAGCGCCAGCAGCACCCCAATCGAGCCATCGTGAAAATGCAGCTGCTCAGCAGCATAACCCTGCCGCACTGCAAGCTCCGCCAGCAGCTCGGATACTTCAAGTGAAGCGATATCGCCTTCACTTTGCCGCGGCGACGACTCGCTGCTTCCGAAGCCGCTACCGAAGGAGCCACCTCGAAACTGCACGACCAGCGCCGCCCAGCTGCCGCCGTCCTGCGCAGCCGCGCCCCCGAGCTGCTCCAGCCGCTCCCGCAGCTCCGCTTCGGCAAGCTCAGGCAGATGGCCCTGCGCCAGCTGCAGCAAGAAGCTCTCGCGGATGACTGGAATATGATGCTCCAGCCTGCTGCGCAGCGTCTCACGCTCCCTTTCCATTCCCCGCCAGCGCCGCTCCAGTGCGCCCAACTCGTCGCGTCCCTCCTCCCGCTGCCTCAAACCGCCGCCGCTGCGCTTGTCCCCGATCAGCCTTGCCAGCAGGCCGGCCACCGGAGAATAGATGCGCAGCGAGCCGATCCATGACAGCGCAAGTGCCAGCAGCAGCCCGCCTGCGCTAACCGCTAATATAAAGCGCGAAATAAGCAGCGATGGCGCAATAACCGCCGTCATGGGCGCAGCGGACACATAAATCCAATCCGTACCGAGGCGGCGAAAGCTGCCGTAAGAGACGGAATATGCCTCATCGCCATATTCCATGCGCAAGGACTCGCCTGAGCCGCGATGCTGCAAGTAGACTTCGCGCAGCTTTGCCGCAAGCGGCGATGCGGGCTCGCTGCCATTCATGAGCCAATTGCCCTCGCTATCGAGCAGAAAGGTCTCTCCCTCTGTATAAGGCGTGAGCGTATCCAGCAGCCGGTTCAGCTTATTCTCGTCGAGCGTCGTCGTCACAATGCCCAGCGGCTTCTCCTCTCCGCCCGGCAGGCGATTGACCAGCATTGGCGCTTTGCCGCCTTCGGATCGGGTCCAATAGGCGCCCACAGACTGACGAAGCAGCGCTTTATATTGCTCGAGTTTGTCCAGATCATCGATAAAATCATAGCGGTCCGGCTTCATGACTAGCGGCTGCGGATACAGCAGAAACAGCTCCGCCTGTTTTACTAATGTATGCGAATTGTTCATAATGAGCAGCGTGCGGTACAGCTCATGCACCTGCTTGTATTTATAGACGAAGTCCAGCTGCCGCAGCCGATTATCGAATACGGGATCGAAAGCCCATTGCGAGAAGGACAGCTCAAGCGCCGACAGCTGCTCATCTATCGTCCGCGCCCGCTGCTCGATCTGCGCATGGTGCAAATGCTGGAGCACCGTTTCCATTTTCACCGTAATCGATTTATGCATGACAATTCCCATCACAAGGCCCGGAATGCAGGCGATGAGCAGCACAAGCGCCAAACTCCGGCGAAAATAAGAGCCGCGCAGCATAGCCGCCGCTTCCGTGCGCCTGCCTTTTCCTAAGCCTTCTGCAAAACGTCTGATTCCCATCGCCATCGCCTGCCTTCCTTCGTTTTTTATGCCTCAATGCTTATGGCATGCAGCATGGGCCATGTGCCCGTTGCCTATCCTTTCACAGAACCGACCATCGCGCCCTTGGCAAAATGCTTTTGCAAAAAAGGGTACACCAGCAAAATCGGCGTTATCGCGATAATGACGGAAGCCATCTTGAGCATTTCTGACGGCGGAGCCTCCACAGCCTGGCCTGGAATGGTCAGGTCGATGGTTGAGGCGCTTTTCAGCATATTTTGCAGCAGCACTTGAATCGGCCATTGCGCCGCATCATTCAAATACAGCAGCGCCGAGAAAAACTGGTTCCAATAGCCGACGGCGAAAAATAGCCCGAATGCCGCCAGCGCCGGCAGCGACAGCGGCAAAATAATGGTCAGCCACGTCCGCACCGCGCCACTGCCATCCATCGCTGCCGATTCGCCAAGCTCGGCGGGCAGGCTGTCGAAGAAGCCCTTCATCAGCAGCACCGTCCAGCCGTTCGCAAGCGATGGCAAAATGAGCGACCACAGGCTGTTGATCAGCCCCAGCTCTCTAACGAGCAAATAATGCGGAATGATGCCGGGGCTGAACAATATCGTCAGCAGCACCAGAAGCATCAGCGGCCTGCGCAGCAGCATCCGACGCTGTGACAGCGCATAGGCGAAGGACGAGCTGATCGCAAGGCTGCACAGCGTGCCGATGACGGCCAGAAACGCGCTATTGCCGAGCGAGCGCGGGAAAGCCTTCGTCGAAAGTAAATATTCGTACGCCTCGAGGGACCATTTTTGCGGAAACAAAACGAACTTCTTAAGCAGAAATTCGCTCGGATCGGTGAACGAAACGATAAACACATAATAAATCGGGAATACCGTCACCAACGCCAGCAGCCCGAGAAACAGGCCATTAGCCGCTTGGAACACACGGTCGCCGAAACGTTGCTTCATATTGCATTGCTCCTTTTAGTAGACGCCATCCTCGCCCAGCCGCTTCGCCAGCTTGTTGGCAAGCAGCACCAGAATAAGGCCGATGACAGATTTGAATAGCCCGACGGCCGTACTGTAGCTGAATTGGCCCTGCTGAATGCCGACCCTGTACACATACGTATCGAATACTTCCGCTACCTCGGATACCGCCCCGTTATACATGAGGAAAATCTGCTCGAAGCCCACATCCATAATGTCGCCCAGCCGAAGAATGAGCAAAATTACGATAACGCCGCGGATGCCCGGCAGTGTAATATGCCAAATTTGGCGCAGCCTGCCCGCTCCATCGACACGTGCCGCCTCATAAATTTGCGGATCAATGCCCGCAATCGCCGCCAAAAATACAATCGTGCCCCAGCCGCCTTCCTTCCACACCGCTTGCAGCGTCACGAGCATCCAGAACGAATCCGGGTTCGTTAAAAAATCAATTCGCGGTTGCCCAGCGGCTTCAAGCATCGCATTGACAAGCCCCTCCCCCTTGCCCAGCAGCAAAAAGGTCAGGCCGGCAATGATAACCCATGATAGAAAATGCGGCATATAAATGACCGTCTGCACGATCCGTTTGTACAGCATGCTGCGCAGCTCATTCAAACAAAGGGCCACAATAATGGGCACGGGAAAAAAGAGCAGCAAATTCAGCAGGCTGATCGCCAGCGTATTGCGAAACAGCAAAATAAATTCCGAATGAGCGAAAAAACGGGCAAAGTGGGCAAACCCGACCCACTCGCTGCCTAACATTCCTTTGAACGGAAAATAGTTTTGAAAAGCGATCAGTACGCCCCACATCGGCACATATTTGAAAAGAATGAAAAATAACAGCCCTGGCAAAGCCAGCAAATAAAGCGATTGGTCGCGCCGAAGGCTTGAACGCAGGCTTTTCCAATATTTTTGACTGCCGCTGCTTCCCGCGTTCTGCTTGTTGCCATCAGCCACTGTTATAGCTGCATCGGCATCGGTTGCTATTTTAACTGTCGTTTTAGTTGTCGTTTTAGCTGTGTTCTCCGTCGTCGTGTCATATGAATGTATTGGGCTCATTAAACGCTGCCCCTCCTCACCCTGCCGCACCGCTCCATGAAATGGGTGGGCGCAGCAGGTTGATTTTATATTATTCCTATGCACTTAATTGGTTTTAAGATAATAGCATAGGTGTTTTGCTTTGTAAATCTTGTACATCTACTTCGCGTTTCGATTCAAATACGATTCCGTAATTTCCTCGGTCATTTTCAGCACCTGAGGGTCCTTGCGCGTTGCTTCTACGAACGCCGTCCAAGCGCTGAGCGGCTCGCGTCCGAGGATGATTTTCGCCTTCAAATCCTGAATTTTTTTGTTCAGCTCTGGCAAAATCAGTTGGCCCGTCTCCGATTGCAGCCCCGCGGCAATGTTGGCAGCGTACGTTTTCGCCCGCTCTTCATTGACCTTCTGGAACAGTTCATTCGCTGCCGTCTCTTCTTCCGTTCCAGCTTTCGTATCCCATACGACATCGCTCACGTTCACAATATGGTTGAAGTCGGACGCATTATCGGCCTTCAGCTTCTCGCCATCGACGATTTTTTCGCCATTTTCCACACGATAATGGATACCCTCCAGCCCATCGCGCTGAATGGCATATACATCCTCATTCATCCACGTATCAAGCAGCTCCAAAATCCGTTTCATCTTCTCTTCCGGCACATTCTTCGGAATGGCAAGAATCCCGTTGTAGCCGCCGCCCTTCGGATTGTAGCCGTTCAAATTCGCCAGCGGGTAAAAATCGGTATATTTAAAATCAGGAGCCACCTTCTTAAGCTCATCGGCATAAATATTTTTCATCGTTCCCGTCTTGTCGACGATAATGCCTGCTTTATTCGCCTTGAACAAATCGCGCACCTGCGTCAGCTTAAGCGACAGCAAGTCCTCCGGCATCATTTTATTCGCATAGGCCTCTGTCAAATACGCAAGCGACTGCTCCGTTTCCGGCAGGAACGCGGTAAAGATCATTTGCTTGGTCGCCTCATCCCACTTCCAATTGCCGTTCACTCCTGTAAAAGAGCTCTCGATCGCGCCCAGAACAGGCCCGATATTGCCGCCAAAGCCAAGGTCTGCCGGATCAATGTAGGCAGCAAGTGCCGTCGTATCTGCCACACCGTTGCCGTCCGGGTCATCTTGAACAAATGCCTTCATAACGGTTTTCAGCTCATCCGTCGTTGTTGGCACCTCAAGGCCGACCTTATCCAGCCAGTCTTTGCGAATAATAAAGAACGATTCTCCATCGACCGAGCGTGGACGCGGCACGCCGTAATTGCCGCCATCTGACAGCTTCGTCGTCTCCCAAGCGATATCCGGAATGCGGTTTGCGAGATTCGGGTAATCCTTAATATAATCGGATAAATTCCAGAAAGCGCCTTGCAGCGCCATATTCATAAACGTGCTTGCGAATGGATCATTAACCATAATCAGATCGGGAATTTCGCCCGAGGCGAGCGTTAAATTCAGCTTCTCTCCATATATGTTGTTGGAAATCCACTGAATGCTCATTTTCGAATTCGTCGCCTTTTCAATTGCGCGTTTAATGACATTATCATCGGCAGCTGGCGTTGCGCTTGGCGTAATCGTCATAATGCTTAGCTCAAGCGGCGCTTCTGCGCCTTCATTGCCCGATGAAGCGCTTGGCGAGCTACTGCTGCTCTGCCCTCCTTGGTTCGCACCTGCAGACTCAGAAGCTTTTCCGCAAGCAGATAGCAGCAAGGTCATGACGAGCAGCGCCGCCATCCCTCCGCGAGCCCATCTTTTTTTCCTTATTCCTGAACGTATTGCCATATCCACCTGTCCCCTTCCATTTCCTCAAAATTTTCATTTATCCCATGGGTATAATCGGCTTTAATGCAGCACATTCCCGCCCGCAACCTGTCTTGTACTTTATACAATACGGCAATTTCCTGCAACTTCACTTTTTTGCACAGCCGTATTTCCCCTGTATTTTCGCGGTATAATGCGTATTTCAGCTCATAGTGCTACCTGATAGCAGGCATGAAAAAAGAGCATCATTCGATGAACCATCGAACGATGCTCTAGCTTACATAGTAAGGCTGGCTGACTTTTGCAGGACGGCCTCGGCCGCTGCTTCAGCCGTCTTGGTGAAGCATTCGCTGCGCAGCGGGCAGCTCCGGCATTCCGCCGCATTGTTGCTTTTGCGCAGCCGCTCGGCTTCGGGCAGCATAGTCTGCACGAGCCTCATATAATCCAAGGACTGCGGAATATCTGCGCCGCTTGGATAATAGGAAATCCGCTGGCCGCTCATCACCGACAAGACGTCGATCCGGCTCGGCAGCTTGCCGAAGGCGCTGTTACAAAATACGGCGGTCATGTGCTGGAACGTCAGGATGACATCCTCATCCTCGTCCACAACAAACTTTTGCACAATATAGTCGGTATTCGTCCCGTACGGATCTTCGGCGACAATTTGAAAAATTTGCGTCAGCTCCATATCGAGCGGCTCCACAAAGGTGCGATGCTGCTCGAATCGGATAATCGGCGCCGCCTCTTGCTCCTCCATTAAAAATGCCGTCAAATGTGCAACCGCTTGCAGCTTCGAATCCCAATAATGCTCGGCATTATCGAATTTAGCTACTCGCGCTGTCCACCAGCGCTCTGCCAGCTGCTTTACTACATCGGCTGTACGGGCTTGGGGCGGAAGCTCATAAAAATCATTCACAATATGGCTGACAGCGAATTGCATAAGCTGGCGACCATTCACTTCGCCTGCCCGTTTCTTCGCCGTCTGCCTTTTTATGAACCGATAGGGGCAGCGCAGCAGCTCTTCCAACTTGTAATCCTCAATCAGCTTTACTGCTGCGGATTGCTCCATAATCGGCCACCTTCTCTCTTTCAGGTCTTAACAAAAGAAGCAGCAATAGCTGCCCTGTTTATTATCCAGCTACGGTTACAAGGCCAGCTACTTGCTTGCCTAAGTTTTTGCATTGTTCTTTCTCATCATCAGAAGGGTTGTATTCCACCTTCAAGCTCTCGGATACAATTTCCGCCCCCAGCTCCCGCAGCTTCGCTTCGATGGTATCGACCGCTCCGCAAAATACGGGATAGGAGGAATCGCCCGATCCGAATACCGCGGCTTTGCGACCGCTGAGGTCAAGTCCTTCAAGCTCTTCGTAGAAATCAAGAATTTCGTCTGGAAGCTCGCCGTCTCCCCAAGTATACGCGCCGATAATGATGCCATCGTACTCCAGCAAATCAGCTGCATTTGCATCGAAAGCTTCCTTCGATACCACTTCAACGCCCGCTTCCTGTGCTCCAGCAACAATCGCCTCAGCCATTTCCTCTGTATTTCCCGTCATGCTCGCGTATACCACAATTACCTTTGACACCTTTACATTCCTCCCAAGTGTAAATAGCCGTCGCCATTTTGGACAATCGGCCGCTTCATTTCCCATCAGCTGGCGGAGAGCAACCTATCCTCCGCGCGCCAATGGCTAAATTTATATGAACTAGGCATCCAACATTTGAATACCTTGAAACAACGTTGCCATATACAAATTGTCGCCCTGCAGATCCACATCCGTTACCGGAATACCCAGCTTCACAGACAGCAGCGTCACCTGATTGCGGATATAAGCGAGCTGGAACAAGCCTTTATCCGTACATACATAAATATCTTTCCCCTTCGCAACAATGGAGAAAATAAACTGCTTGCTAAAGCGGATGCGGTCGAACCGCCCCTTCTTGTCGCCAATCATCAGCTCGCCGCGATCACTGACGCCAATGAGATGGCCCCGGTATACAGCAAGGCTTGTAACCGCACGGTCCAGCTCAAACTCGGACCATTCATCCATAAAACGGTCGTACAGCGCGACTCCGCTTTCATGGCCAACGACGAGATATTGCGGCAGGTTCATGAAATCATATACCCGCTTGTCGGCGCAGGCTGTCTTTTCCCAGCGGCTTCCCGAATTTGACCACAGCCCATAATCCGTTGCAGCATAGCCCGTGCCGCCAAGCATCCGGTATTGATAGCAAGGAATGGCGAGACCATCATTTACCCATTCGCCATTCGTATATTGATAAAGCCCTTCGCTCGTACAGGCATGAAGCACGCTGCTTTGCAGCTGCAGTCGATTAACCATTGCCGATTGCGGCATCCCTGCGCCAAGCTTCATCCACTGCTCTTCACTGTTAATCTGATAGACGCCATAACCGACAGATGCCACATACAGCGCATCCTCGCCCGCCTTCACTGATGAGAACGGGAACAGCTGCCAATTCCACGGCTTGCCCGTTTCGGCTGGCGCATCATTCATTTGATGCTCCTTGCGATTAAACTCTGCCACGATTAAACCAGCTCCATCAATATATACTATCGTATATTATTTTTCATCATTGTATAGGTAGACAAACTGATAATGATTATCACTTTCGTAGTTTATGATAGCTATTCTCATACCTAATGTCAATCATTATCTATCGGAATTGGAAAATATCCCGGGCCGTCGCCAGCATTCGCCCTTTGTTCATTCTTTTGCCATACTACCTAGCCCTTCCCCTTTAATTCCATGGTTATGCATTGCCTGCGATAATGCTATAATGAGCAACAACAAGCAAGCTGAAAGGTGAAACGGCTGTCGCCGTCCTCTGGCGGCGCAGCGCGTTCGGAAGCTTTCGCAAAATGTTAATCCCGGAAGGTGGCTGCACATGGAATATTTATCATCACATTCGCCTAGAGTTGGGCTTGAAGATATCGTTCATGCTCAAATGCATTTGAAAGACGTCATTCTCCGCACGCCGTTGCAATATAACCGCGTGCTCTCCGAGCGCTACGGCTGCAACGTCCTGCTGAAACGCGAGGACCTGCAAATTGTGCGCTCCTTTAAAATTCGCGGAGCCTACCATCTTATGCGCTCGCTGCCGCCAGAGCGGCTTGCCGCTGGCGTCGTCTGCGCAAGTGCAGGCAATCATGCGCAGGGCGTTGCCTACTCCTGCCATGCGCTCGGCATCCCAGGCAAAATCTATATGCCTAGCACAACGCCGCGCCAGAAGGTGAATCAAGTGTCCTTCTTCGGCGGGGATAGTGTTGAAGTTATTTTGACCGGCGACACGTTTGATGATGCTTATGCAGAAGCCATTAAGGAGAGCGAACGCAGCGGAACGGCTTTTGTTCATCCTTTTGATGATTTGAAAATCATTGCCGGCAATGGCACCGTTGGACAAGAGCTGATGGAAGCGTCGGATACGGTACCGGATTTTGTGTTTGTAACCGTTGGAGGCGGCGGCCTGGCAGCTGGCGTAGCTTCGTATGTAAAAGCCATTTCGCCGGAAACGAAAGTCATTGGCGTTGAGCCGGAAGGCGCACAGTCGCTGCGAGAATCGCTCGATGCCGGGGAAGTCGTTACGCTTGAGCATATCGACAAATTCGTCGATGGCGCTGCCGTGAAGCGGATCGGCAAGCTGACGTTCGCGATCTGCCGCGAATTGCTAGATGATACCGTGCCTGTTCCCGAAGGCAAAATTTGTACGACCATGCTCGATCTCTATAATGAAAATGCGATTGTAGCGGAGCCAGCTGGCGCGCTGCCCATTGCCGCGCTTGATATGTTCAGGGATCAAATCGCCGGAAAAACAGTCGTATGCGTCATTAGCGGAGGAAATAACGATATTGACCGCATGCAGGAAATTAAAGAGCGTTCGCTCATTTATGAGGGATACAAGCATTATTTCATGCTAAATTTCCCGCAGCGCGCGGGTGCGCTGCGAGAATTTCTCGATGATGTGCTCGGTCCGACCGATGACATCACCCGCTTCGAGTATACGAAAAAGCACA
This sequence comes from Paenibacillus sp. JT22N15, assembly GCF_059383755.1. NCBI lineage: Bacteria > Bacillati > Bacillota > Bacilli > Caryophanales > Paenibacillaceae > Paenibacillus > Paenibacillus sp. JT22N15. The sequence continues at coordinate 463,220 of NZ_JBXENV010000002.1, forward strand.
ATAAGGACAATGGCCCGTCACTCGTCGGCATTGAGCTGAAGCACCGCGAGGACTATGAGCCTTTGATCAGCCGCATGCATATGAAAGGCTACTCCTTCATCGAGCTGAACAAAGACCCTGTGCTGTTCAATTTATTAATTTGATGAACGGCTTTTCATTCACCGATTACCAAGCGTAAGCTTTAGGTGCGTCGCCGCCCGGCCCTGGGAAAATCTCATCAATGCGGGCGAGCGTCGCGCTATCAAGCTCCAGTTCAACCGCACGAAGCGAGCGCTCGAATTGCTCCAGCGTACGCACCCCAATAATCGGAGCCGTAACCGCCGGATTCGCCAGCAGCCATGCGAGCGATACGAGATCCTCAGGCTCACCCAGTTCATCACAAAGCTTCGCATATTCATCCAGCTGCGCACGATGCTTGTCCAGACGTTTGGTGTCGCCACTGCGGCGTCCGCCATTATCCCGGCGGTGATTTCCCGCAAGCAGCCCGCCATCCAGTGGACTCCACGGTATAACGCCAAGACCGAGCGCCTTCGATGCAGGAAGCACTTCCAGCTCCGGCAGACGGCACAGCAAATTATATTTGTGCTGCTCGGATACGAGCCCCAAAATCCCTCTAGCCTTTGCCTCGCCCTGTGCTACCGCAATATCCCAGCCAGCAAAGTTGCTGGAGCCGACATACCCGATTTTGCCTTGCGAGACTGCCGTTTCAAAAGCGCTCCACAATTCATTCCAATGTACGTTCCGATCCACATGGTGCATCTGATAAAGCTCAATATGATCCGTCTGCAGACGTCGCAGCGAGCCTTCCAGATGGCGGCGAATTTTATAAGCGGACAAGCCGGCTTCCCGGTTCGGGCCATCATGAATATCACTCATATCGCCATATACTTTGGTTGCCAGCACGGTGCGCTCACGGCGCCCGCCGCCTTGACTAAACCATTTTCCGATAATTTCCTCAGTACGTCCGGCGTTTTCACCCCAGCCATAAATGTTTGCCGTATCAATAAAATTAATGCCCGCATCTAGCGCAGCATCCAAAATCCGGAACGCTTCCTTCTCATCTGTATCCACACCAAAATTCATGGTACCAAGGCATAAGCGGCTAACGCGCAAACCCGACTGACCCAAATAAGTGTATTGCATAAAAGAAAGTCACTCCTTCAATTTTTTTATGATTGCCATACCCTTCCTATTATACATGATCAAAATTCCGCCACCAACCTGCAAGCGCATGCAAAACCAGCTCATCCCCCAATGAAAGCATTTAGATGGATTATGGGTAAAATTTTGATACACAGGCGAAAATAAGCCCGTTATGAGCGACAACGGCAGTTGAATGTCGTTTACAAGAGAGGGTGATGGCATGGCTATATTTTCTTCCATAATAATTTTGCTTGCTTTGATCGGGCTGTCCAATATTATCAATCGCCATCTTCCGGTTGTGCCGGTTCCGCTGATCCAAATTGCGCTTGGCATTGCGATTACCCTTATTCCGTCCGGCGTCCATATGACGCTGGAGCCCGAGCTATTTTTCATATTATTCGTAGCACCGCTGCTGTACAACGATGGCAAGCATACGCCGCGCAATGAATTATGGAGGCTTCGCGCTCCGATTTTTCTGCTCGCCGTCGGCCTTGTGTTCGTCACCGTGTTTCTTATCGGCTATGCGATCCACTTTATGATTCCGTCCATTCCGCTGCCGGCAGCGTTCGGGCTTGCTGCTCTGCTTTCCCCTACCGATGCCGTAGCAGTCAATGCTTTAGCGGGGCGGGTTAATCTGCCCAAGAGCCTGCGGCATTTGCTGGAGGGAGAAGCGCTGATGAACGACGCCTCCGGGCTCGTCGCCTTTAAATTTGCGATGGCAGCTGCGCTAAACGGCACTTTTTCCTTAACGAAAGCAAGCATCAGCTTTGTCGTTATTGCGACTGGCGGCCTTGCGGTCGGCTGCGTGCTGGCCTTCCTGATTACAGGACTTCGCGCTGTTTTGCGCAGGTCAGGTCTGGAAGATCCAACGCTGCATATGCTTATTCATATGCTAACGCCATTTGTCCTTTATTTGACCGGCGAGCATCTTGGCGTATCCGGCATTTTGGCAGCTGTAGCCGGGGGCGTCGTCCATGCCGTCGAACGCGATGAATACGATAAGGCGCGGGCCCGGAACGATGAGATGCCTGATCATACATGGCCGGTTATTTTGTACATATTGAACGGGCTTGTTTTTGTTATTTTAGGACTGCAAATCCCTGTTGTCTTCAGCACCGTTTTCGATAATCCCGCGATTAACTCACTTCGAGTGACGGGTTATGCATGCTTGATTTTCGTTATGCTGCTGCTACTGCGGTTTTTATGGACGTACGCCTTCTCAAGAGGGGGCCGTTTATTCGGCTCTGAGCAGCAGACTGAGAAGCTGTCGTTTAAAATTTTGGCCATGACCTCGCTTTCTGGCGTACGCGGCGCCATTACGCTTGCCGGCGCCTTTTCTATTCCGCTGTTTCTTATCGATGGAAATCCGTTTCCTGAGCGGAATGTCATCATTTTTATTGCGACAGCGGTTATATTGTTATCGCTGCTCATGGCGAGCACCGTGCTCCCGCTTCTGGCAAGCAGCAGCGATACGGGCAATGAAGCAAAACGGACGGAGAAAGAGCGCCAAGGGCAGCTCAAAATGATGAATGCGGCCATTGAAGCCATCCATCAGGCGGCGAGCAAGGAAAATGAAGCAGAAACCTCTGCCGTCCTTGCCGAATATGAGCGCTGGTTCCGCATGCTGGAGCTTCAGAAGCCCCAGACAAAGAAACGAGCGGATGAGGGAATCATTGATATGCGATTTGAAGCGTTCCGTATCGAACGGGAAGCTGCCCGCCGCATGCTGGCACGGGATGAAATCAGCAAGCCGCAGTTTGAGCTGTTCGAGCAAAGCCTGGAGCAGCTTGAGCAAATGCTGGCAGGGCGCCGAAGCTTTTGGCCGATTATTATGAAGAAGCTGTTGAATTCCCTGCTGGAGATGTTATCCCTCAGAAAAACCAAATCGCATGCCAAGCTGGGGCAATCCGATCGCGAGGCGCTGAGAAGGCTGAAGCTGCGAGCCTGTGATGCGGTTATCGGCACTTTCGACAAGCAGCTGGACGAGCATGGTTCGGAGGAACGAAGCGAGCTGATCAGCCATTACCATTTTATAAAGGAAAAGCTGCAAAAGCCGAGATCGCCGAAAAAGGATGGAGGCGACGCCGACGTGCAGCGCGATTTGCATTGGGTTGCGATTCAGGCGGAGCGAGTCGAGGTGCAAAGCTTGTATGAGCGCGGGGAAATCAATCGGGACATTGCCAATAAGCTGCGGCAGTTTATCCGCAACCGCGAGGCGTCTATTTTGGAGGAAGGATAACAAGCTGGCTGATCGGTCAGGAGTCCGGGCTTGTTCCTCATGCGAGAGCTTGGCATCCACCGCTATTTTCTGGTATTGTTTAAGCCATACGATGTCGCTTTGAACGGCTGATATTTTGATCAAGTGAGTGAGGGTGTTAACGTATGGCGTTGCTGCAAAATTGGATCGAACAAATAAAGCATATGGATTTGGAGCATTTGCAGCGAACGCTGGAAAGCTATCGGGAATTCGGCCCGCTGCTTGGCATCCTTTTGCCTCTGCTGGAAGCCTTTCTGCCTTTTCTGCCTCTGCTGGCGATTGTGGCGGCGAATGCGAATATTTTCGGCCTATGGTTCGGCTTTCTCTTTTCGTGGATTGGCGTTTCCGCTGGGGCCATCGGCGTCTTCTGGGTCGTGCGCAAGCTTGGAAAAAATGTCAAAGCCAAAGTCGAGCGGCGCTTCCCGAAATCGGGCCGCTTCTTCGAATGGATTGAGCATCGCGGCTTTACGCCGCTGTTCCTGCTCGCCTGCTTTCCTTTTTCACCGTCCTCGCTCATTAACATTGTGTCGGGCTTAAGCGCTGTCCCATTCCGCACGTTCATCATCGCCACCTTGCTCGGAAAGGCGGTCATGATTTTATGCGTGTCGCTGCTCAGCTTTGATATTGGAAATTTCGCGCATGAGCCTTGGCGCATCGTCGTCGCCTGCATCGTCATTGTGCTGATGTGGTTCGGTGGCAAGCGGCTGGAAAAACGATATATTCATTAGCACTCATATATATTCCCTTTCGAGGCATGCTATAGCAGAATGACCCGCCGTCATGTTGGACGGACTATGCATGCCAGGAAAGGGAGATACGATGAACGAACAGCAGTTGGACCAGGAGCAGCAGCATCAACACAATGAGATGGAGCCGATGTCGGGCGAGCCTGTAGAAGTGGCGGGTGTATACCGCAATGAGTGGAATCGTGAAGAGAAACTGGAGCGCGGCGAGGTGTTTCCAGCCGATCCCCAGATGGGGACGGCAACTTGGCGGCTGGTGGAGCTGGACTTCGACAACCATCATGAAGGGCGGACCGATCCGCGGCTCATTCCCAAAGACGATGACAATGATCCCGAAGCCCATATGCAGCATCCAAGACGCCATAAAGGCAGCAATAAGACCGAATAGCGTATGGATTGAGATTGACTTACAGCAGCTCTGTGAAAAATAGCCATGCAAAAGAAACCGCCTCTTCGTCAAATGATCAATCATTTGAAAAAGAGACGGTTTTTTTGTTACTCCTGGGCGCTGACCTTAGCCTCTCTGCCGCTCGCGTTCGTTTCCGCTTTCCATTCCTCGGTCGACATGCCGCGCTGCTGAACCTGATCCACGAGCTTCTCCAGCCTCCGCAGATGGTAGGCATATTCGAATATAGCCGACGCGACGAACACGAGCCGCTTATGCTCGTCCCGCCCCTCGCGGAAATAATCCGTCAGGTCGGTAATCAGGCGCGCTTCACGTTCCTCCTCCGGCTCGAAGCTCAGGTTCGGCTTCATCTTGCCTTCGATTTTCAGCAATATCGATTCGTGGTATTTCGTCAGCTCCTCGATCTGGTTATCGAAGCGCTGCGCCCATTTCCCCGCACCGGCGGCGGCAAAATAATGCTCCTCTACAACCTCAAGCAGATCAACGCCCTTTTGCAGCGCCTTAATCGTCTGCTTGGAGACGAGCAGCTGTCTGGCATGGCTTTTTTTGGCATGGGCGAGCACCTTGCGCTCTTCCTCAAACAAGGTGTAGCGATCCTCCAGCTTGCGCACAGATACATGCAGCGTTTCCTTCTCCTGCCGGAACACGCTTTCCTTCATCTCGTTCGAAACCGCCGTTCGCAGCAGCAAAGACATTTGCCCATAAGCGAGATGCACCTGCTCGGTAAATTGCTTGCGCGGGCGTGGGGGAAATACGAGCACATTAATCGTAAAAGCGGCCCCCATGCCGGTAAGCACCATTAAAAATCGCTGCAGCGCCACATCTAATCCTTGTCCATGCGCTTCCATAATAGCGATAACCATGACGAGGGTCACTCCGATGGTCGCTTCCATCTTCAGCCGGATACAAATAAGGATAACAGCGATACAGACGAGCCCCACCGCAATCGGCGTATGGCCGAATACCTTCATCGCAGCAAGCGCGATTCCTGCGCCAAGCAGGTTGGTCTGAACCTGATCGAGAATTTGCTGCCAGGAACGGTAGATGGAAGGCTGAATGGTTAAAATAGCAGCTACTGCCGTAATGAGGCTGGACGGAAAGCCGAAAAACTGGCTCAGAAAAATCGCCAGCGTAACGGACAAGCCGGTCTTCAGCACGCGAGCTCCAATATTCATTTGCTGTCCGCCTCCTCCAGCTGCAGCTCCGTCTCCGCTGCCTGCACGCCATTTACCCATAGCGTAATGCGGTGAAGTCCTGGATAATGCTTGCGCGTCGTCAAATCGGCGAAGCGGTGCACACGCGACAGCGCGACTTCCGCTCCTCCCCCATACTCGCGGTCAGACAGCAGGAAACGCTTCTGGGAAGGCTTGCCTGAAGCTTTAATAAAATCAATGCCGTATTCGATGCGCAGCTTGAGTGCGTCTCCATCCCGCAGCTTCATCTCGCAGCTAAACCTCGCCTCTTCGCCAATATGGACGACCGCAGGCACTGCCCGAAGCTCGGCATGCACCGTCAATGGTACGCGCTCCTCGCCCTCTTCGCCTTCTCCAGCTGCATAGCCGAACAGCTCCATCAGCGCCGGATTAGCCTGCTTGACTAGCGTGCGGCAGCCACGCCGAATAATCCAGTCTGTCAGCGGATTGTCGCCCGACCACCGCTGGGCCAGCGCAACGACCACATCGGGATGGTCTTTGGCGATGTCATTGAGATTGTTCGCCACGCTTTTGCGGACGTACAGCGAAGGATCGGCCTTCAGCTTGTCCAACAGCGGAAGGATCGGCTGTGGATCGCGCTTGAACATCGGCAGCGCCTGCGCCCAAGGCAGACGCGGGCGCGTCCCTTCGCTCGCCAGCCGGCGTACATGCTCATCCTCATCGTCCGCCCATATCAGCATTTGCTGCATCATGCGCTCTGGCTCAGCAAGCAGAAAGGGGCGCACGGCAAACTCCCCCGTCGAATAACGGGTGAACCGTGCCAGCGCCTGCATCGACCGGTCAAAGTGCTCCGGTGCCATTCCGTACACCTCCACAAAATCCGGGAAGAAAATATAAGGCAGGCCGCGGCACTGCGAGTCGATCTGAATCAGCACATCAAGCGCGGCCTCGTAATCACTTGGAAGGAAATCGCCCAGTGCTTCGGTAATTCGGCGTGAGCGCGCCTTGAGCGCCAGCTCCTCCCATTCTCCAGCCCGCACTGCCGCCGCAAAGCCTGCCAAGTCGAAAGTCGGCAAAGCCGAGCGCACCATCGCTCCGAAATTTTCTATAAATAAGCCATCGTATAAGGCTTTTAGCGGTTCTGCCATCGTAAGCTCCTCCAGTATAATCATTCATGCTCCATCTATTATGCCATAACCCGCAACCGGAAGTAATAGCAACTAATCAAACCGCCTAGCCCTGTCTTTCTATTGAAAAAAAAGCCTGCCCGCCGCGTCATAAACTCGCGGCGGGCAGGCTGCTGCCTTTTGCTATGGCGCTTCTGGGCTCGGCACCTTTACTTCGGCGCCATTAGGGTGTGTATGCAAACCGGAGTAGCCCTGCTACTCCTTGCCCAGAGCCTAATCGAGGCCAAGCTCATCTGACGCTTCAAGGCTTGAGAAACGAAGCGTGCGATTGTTACTGAGAACACTGTGACGGAGCCGCTTTGACTGCGACCGCGCAATTCGGGACGCTCGCTCCTTTTTTGGAGGACTGAGGTTCCGTTATTCTAGCTTTTGACCCGATTTCAGGCTATAAGCGGACAGGAAATCCGTTATCGTGCTCATCATCCCTTGAAATTGGCTAAAGGCAGCGCATTAGCGGCTCCTGAGTCCGCCACCTGTGTCTTTCCTGGTGATTCAGTTGAAATAGCGGCTGCTCTGTCCGCCAAGTCTATCTTTGCGCTGGGAGTAACCCCCTGAAACGATGAATAAGAAGCTGACTTTTTCGCTTGTCGGTTAAGCGTGGCGCGCGATTATTTTTTCGAGCTGGCTCGCAATCGCTTGCGTACCAGCTTGCAGATGCTCCTGCGTAAAAGCGACGCGGACGAATGTTTCGTCTGTATTCATCGCTTCAGCGAAGAAGCCGCCCAGACCGCGCGCTTTGCGGTCGATTTGCAGCAGCAGCTCCACCTGATGGGCATCTGGATAGAAAATAACCTCCAGCTCATCAAGCTTGCCGCGGAACGGCCCTCCAGCCGGTACAAATTCCAGCTCTTGTACGAAAGGCAGCGAGCGTCCCAAACGCGAAGCGTATTCGCAATCTGCTTCACGCAGACGGAAGCCTAGCTGCTCCACCGCTCCCAGCACCATGCCCATCGCTGCATTAGGCACGACCTCAATGCGATCGTTATCGCCGGGATCGATGGCGCCGCGAATGTCGAGCTCGGTTTTCACCCATATTGGCGTTTTCCCTAATGTGAGCGGAGTTTGGAAAGGCAATTGAAAGGAAAAAGGCACTTCGCGATTTTCACCGGCTTTCAGCTCAAACGGCTGGCTGACCGGATATTTTCCAATGACGCAGTTATGTCTGTGCTTCTGGTCATTGCTCTCGCGGATGTATTCGGTCATTACGGACAGCTCAATCTTCTCAATGCGCTGCTCCACGCTGCCGCCGCGAATTTGCACGACGCCGCGCACTTCTTCACCTGGCGCATAACGGGACTTTTCCAGCAAAGTATCAATTTTTGCCGAGCCAATGCCAATGCTTGCTAATAACCGATTAAACATAAGAACACCTCACCGAATAATTTTTTTCTCGCTATTCGGTTGTACGTCGAGCCGTATCCTCGCGTTTCAAAAATTGTGCTGTTTATTATTCATGCCTTTTCTTCCGGGTCCTTGCGGTAGGGAAACTGAATAATAAAGGTCGTACCTTGCCCCATAATACTGTCCGCCTTGATGCTGCCGAGATGGTTGTCGACGATTTTGTAGGTGACCATTAGGCCAAGCCCCGTCCCTCTATCCTTCGTTGTATAAAATGGCTGGCCAATCTTGGACAGCTGCTCCTTCGCAATGCCAGGACCCTCATCCTGAATGCGGATGATGATTCGCGCCTTCTGCGCAAGCTCAAGCGTAATGCGAATGAGGCCGCCGCTTGCCATCGCCTCGATTGCATTTTTGATGACATTGATAAATACCTGCTTGATTTGATTTTCCACGCCGAAGACGTAAAGCGGCTCCGCAGCCATATTCACCCGGATTTCAATATTGTGCATTATGGCCTGCGTCTCCAGCAGCGTCACCGATTCCGCCATAATCTGGCGCACATCCCGGTAGCACAGCTGATAAGCCTGAGGCTTGGACAGCATCAGCAGCTCGCTCACAATGGATTCGATCCGTATCAGCTCGGATTTCATAATGTCATAATAATTATTGTTGCTGCGCCCAGAGGCAATGAGCTGCAGAAAACCTTTCAGCGAGGTGAGCGGATTGCGAATTTCATGGGCAATTCCCGCAGCCAGCTGGCCTGCAATATACAGCTTCTCAGAATTAATCAGCAGCTCCTCATTCTTTTTGCGCTCCGAAATATCGCGGATAATGACTTGATAAGCAAGGCTGCCCGTGTGGCTTGTGCTCGTTCGAACCAATTCCGTATGCAGCAGCTTGCCATGCACCGTTCTCCACTCCAGCTCGACTGGCTTTTGGCGCAGCAAATCCTCATTTTCCTCCTCGCCTAGCAATTGACGAATTTCCTCATGATGCTTCTCATGAAGAAAATTGTAGATCGACTCGCCGATGATTTCATGCTCGCTGTCTGCCTCAAACATCCGCAGTCCGGAAGGATTGAAATATTGCCACTTCCCCGCTTTGATAATCGCAATCGTATCCAGGGAGTTTTCGACCAGCAGCTTGTAATTCGCATCGACCATGCTGTATTTGCGGCTGATCATCCAGGTGGACAAGCAGAAGCTCAATATGAGCATCGTTGCAATGCCGAGCAAAAACGACATAAGCATCATCGAGTCGTTCATGCTATCGGTCGTGTAGATGTTCCAATACTCCACCTTCATCGCCTGCATGCCAATCGTGTGCATAACAATCATCGACAGCCCCAGAATGAGGCTGCTGATCAGCTTGCCATCCTTGCCCCTGCTTTCATACAAATTAAAGGCGACCAGCGCTCCGAAAAAAGCAACCATGATCGACACCATGAACAAATAGCGATCCAGCTCATAGCTTTTCACCTGACTCCCCAGCAGGTTGAAATAATGCAGCATCGTTGAGCCAACAGCAAGCAGCAGGCTGCTTAACGCCCTTCTAACCGGCCCAGGCCAGACAGATTCGTATACCGATATCGAAACATAGGTAAGAGCCATGCAGCACAATAAAGTGTAAAGCATAGTCCAATCCAGAACTAATGGATAAGTCGAACCGAATATGGCTAGCACATGCATCGCCCAAACCCCTAGCCCAAATACGAAAGAGCTGCCAAACTTGCGGCTAAACGCTACTATTTTTTTGCCTGACGGCGGGTAGCCAATCATGCTGAACAGTGTAAAACAGGCAAAGCAAACAATCATAAATGAAAACAGTGTAAAAAAGGGATTCCCTATAACGAATTGGTGATTCATAAAACTCCTCAAATATCCAGTAATTTACTCACAATACTGAAATTCGACAATATCCAATAAAATCCTCTCTTTTTACATATCTTTTTTCACAAAAAAAGCAGAAAATGATGCAAAATGACGAACAAGAGTCGCTCCCAGACTGGGAAGTCATGGCCTTTTTTCAAAAAAACACATCGTGCCTCTGTCAATACCTGTATTCGGAATGGCAAAGAAAATTGTTATTTTATGTAATTTTAGTATTATCTTTTTATGCCGCTGCTTTAGGAATGGTGTTTCTGGCTTGTTTTATATACAATAAAGAGCAATCAGAGCTTTTGCATGGCTGCGTTTTGCTGCGCTCGCTAATGCGATTTTTCCGGGCAAGCTTATTTTATAAAGGAGAGATTTATGATGAAAATTGTACAGGAATTTAAGGAATTTGCGATTAAGGGCAACGTTATTGACCTGGCCGTCGGTGTCATTATTGGTGGAGCCTTCGGCAAAATTGTCACCTCGCTCGTGAACGACATTATTATGCCGCCGATTGGACGGGTTTTGGGCGGTGTTAATTTCAAGGACTTATTCATTAATCTCGATCCGAAGCATACGGAGCAATTGGAGGCTGCCGGTACCGTTATCCGATCGCTCGACGATGCATCCAAAAACGGCATTGCCGTTATCGCCTATGGTCAGTTTATTAATGTGATGCTGGATTTCTTTATTGTAGCCGTCTGTATTTTCTTCCTCGTTAAAGGCATTAATATGCTGCGCCGCAGCAAAACCGAGGAGGCTCCCGCCGAAGCTGCTCCTACGGAAAAAGACTGCCCTTACTGCTTGTCCAGCATTCCGCTGAAAGCGACTCGCTGCAAGCACTGCACGTCCCAGCTTGAAGCTGTCGATACAGGACGCTCTCACTAAGGAGCTGCGAGGAAATGAGTACCCGCTTTTGTCGACAAATTAGCGGTACTTTATTTCGTCGCAGTCTCTAAACGCGCAAACTGCCCTATCTTTTATACAAAGGAGTTCGTGCAATGACAGAGGAATATTTCGATATTTATGATGAGCAGATGAATCACATCGGTACAGCCACACGCTCGGAGACGCATGCCAAGGGTTACTGGCACCGCTCCTTTCACTGCTGGCTCACACGCAAGGAAGAAGATCGCCGCTACGTCCGGTTTCAGCTGCGGCAGTCCATCAAGGATACTTGTCCGGACTGCTATGACATTACCGTCGCTGGACATCTCTCGGCAGGCGAAACGATGCGCGACGCCGCACGCGAGCTGCAGGAGGAGATTGGCGTAACCGCCAGCTTCGACGACCTGATCCCGCTTGGGCAGCTGCGTGAGGATACCGTAGGTACGGCTGGCGGCGCCAGTTTCATCGACCGTGAGGTCAGCGATGTGTTCGGCTTCGTCTGCTCCTTGCCGCTGATGGAATTACAGCTGCAAGCCGAAGAGGTGGCCGGCGTGTACGAGGCCGACCTGGAAGAGCTGCTCCAGCTGTTCGAGAACGAGCGGTCGGAGCTCGTGGTATCAGGGGTAGCTGTAAGCCAGGACGGCGGGCAGACGCCTTCCGTAAGGAGCGTGCGGGTGGAGCAGTTCGTGCCGCGCCAAGCGGAATATTACGCAAGCGTAATGCGCGCCTTGCGCGATTGCACGTAGCCGCTAAAGCAGCGACGCCAGTGGAACGCTGCTGCCGCACAGAGCGGCTTTGATTTTGACTTTGAATCTGGCTGTTCTGGCTTTGGCTTTGGCTCTGGCTTTGCCTTTGGCCTTTCGCGTCAGCGCGTTGGCCCCAAGCATTTTCCCAGTTGCGATACCACTGGTCAATTAACCCGTGAATTTGATAAAACGTCGTATGGCGCGGCGCCAAGTCAAAGTCATTGATTTCCGGCTCGTTCATCAGCTGGGCAGAAATCATATGCATACAGCCATGAATGCCGCTGGATTCGATATAGCTGCCCAGCTCATCCAGCGTAGCAAAGGAGCGCGGATTATTTCGAATGCGATTTTCCGCAGCCGGATTATAGCAAGGAGCGCGGCGTATAGCTTCCGGGATTTCCGGCCACGCCGCAATCAGCCTAGTGTCATAGCCTTGGCTGTTATACCAGCTGTACACACGGTTAATGAAGTCGCGGTGAAAACGCATAAATTGATCACCGAACCCGCGAGGCGGAATGGTGCCGGGTATTACATGATGCGTATGGTGCCATACGGCATGCTCCTGGAGCAGCGGCGCGGGGAAATTCGGGATTAGCGGCATCGTTCGTCCCCTCCATTTATAGTTGTTGTCCATACTCGTTATGTCGGCCTAACCTTGCTGTCCTATCGTATGCTGATTCGCGAAGCGCGGTGACAGATTATCAAGCTATGGAAACACGTTTGAGCCATAGAGCATAGCAAGAACCGCCAAGCCCTCGGAGGGGCTTGGCGGTTCTTGCTTATTTTGGCTTCTGCGTGCGACTAGAAACGGTTGCGGTTTTCTCTTCTGATACAAATGTCAAACGAGATTGTAACCGCGTGGTCTCTACCAAACGAACAGCAGATTCTAACGCAATCGGAACGATCTGTGCAGAAGAAGTGAACGACTCGGCAATCGCAGCCGATAATGTTCTGAACCGCCCGAGCATCGTGACAGCGGATCGCTCTGACCAGCCTCTCAGCAACCTCTTCATGCTCCAGTCTTTTGAAAATTTTGCTTAATTCTTTTCCTGCATCCTGAATTCCTTCAACTGCTGGATCTCTGCGATGACAACCATTACTTCTGTTATCATTTGCTGACTCTTGGCGTTGACAGGAACAAGAAGAAGTGCGAGCCCGTTTCGATTGGCGCGATGCTGATTTAATGTTTTTCACTTGAAACTTCGATTTTACTGACATATTAAATGCCACCTCTCTCATGGTTTCTGCTATATCATATTCAAATAGAGTAAAGAGGTATGGACATGTATTCCCCGACAAACACATATCTGCTATTCCTTAATTTCCGTATAGGCCGGCGATTAGCGGGACATATTAAATGGCATCACTGGAAATGGAGGAAAATTTGTGTTTATCCAAAAAACAATCTGCATCACAACGCTCTGCTTAGCGCTAGGAGGCGCTTCCCTTCCCTTAGCCCATGCCGCTGGAAAAACGGTACCCTCTGAGGAAATCAAGCTCGACCTCATTAATAGCAAAGGAGCCGTCATCGGCAAAGCAACCCTGCAGGAGCAAGCTGACGGTGTACATATCCGCCTTGCGGTGGACCAGCTCGCACCGGGCATGCACGGCATTCATTTTCACGAAACGGGGAAGTGCGAGGCTCCCGAATTTACGACCGCTGGGGCGCATTTCAATCCGCTAAGCAAGCAGCACGGATTCAGCAACCCCAAAGGCTTCCATTCTGGCGATTTGCCGAATATTCAAGTTGACGCGTCTGGAAAAGTAGAGGCCGAAATCATTTCGAAAAATGTGACGCTCGCCAAGGGCGAACCTAACTCGCTAATAAAATCAGGCGGCGCTGCTCTGGTTATTCACGAGAAAGCGGATGATTACGTCACTGATCCTTCCGGCAATTCCGGCGCTCGCATCGCATGCGGTGTGATTAAATAGCGATAATAGGATGCTGGATGAAAAACGGGTTAATACGTTACGATGAAACAAATCATTACACGATACTCCAACCGTATGAAAAAAGCGCGGGCTCTGGGTTTTCAGAGCACCGCGCTTTTTTCATTTCCATAACGATGAATAAACTGTTCCATCACGTCCTTCTCTCCATTCATAATTGGAAGGCAGACCCGCGTCCTTCTTAAAAACCAGCATCATCCCCGCCCCTCCCGCATATAGCTTAATTTAGGATGAGACTCCCTGCTGGCATGCTGCGGGGCAAAGGAGCGATGTTCATATGTCAGAGCAATCAAAGGCAGCGGAGCAAGCGGCAGCTGTGTTGTACCAGGCAGAGCCTGAACATACAGCTATGGTGCAACAGGTGCAAGAGCAGATTCATCGTCTGTGCCACGGACATATGCATAGGCCTGTGCGCGTGCATACGATGGATGGCCATGTATACGAGGGCTATATTGCACATGTGGACCGCTGCCTGCTGTATTTGCACTGTACCGTGCAAGACCCGCGCGCCTTCATTCCTCCACAAAACGCCATTCTACCACTCGTTCTCTACGAGCTGCTTGTCATTACCCTGCTTTACACCTAAAACGCTGTTCTTCTCCCGTTCATACCCCCATGCTATAATAGTCACAGCTTAGGGGGATGAATATGCAAATTATCGCAATGGTTACGATGCTGCTTGATCATATTGGATTGATCTGGTTTCCCGAAGATGATACATGGCGAATTATTGGCAGGCTTGCTATGCCGCTTTATGCTTATGCGCTTGTCATTGGATATTTCCGCACCAAAAACATAAACCAATACTTATGGCGGATGACGGCCATTGCGGCTTTGTCGCAAATCCCATATTCTCTAGCCTTCGCCACTTGGGAAATTAACACCGTGGGCACTCTGCTCGTTTGTCTCGTGTCCCTGAAGCTTCTGGACCAGTTGAGATCGAGTCCTGCCCTTCAAGTGTCACTGGCTGCCTTCCTGCTGCTGCTGCTCGAAGTCATTCCATGCAGCTACGGCGCTTATTTGCTAGTGCTCGTCCTCATCTACCGTTATGTCCCGAAACACGGTATGGCTCCGGCCCACCTGCTGCTCAACCTCTTTTATTTATTCTACATGGGCTGGAGCATTCAGATGTTCAGCGTTGTCGCAACCTTGCTGCTTGTCTACTCGCCAAGCATGCTGCTAGCAGCCGATACCATCAAAATTCCTCGCAGCCTATGGCGCAGTTTTTACCCGTTGCATCTTGCCATTATTGCAGCACTGCAGTATGTAATCCTAGCTGGAAAGTAGTGTTTTCCAGCTGACACAATATGTTAGAAATATATAAGCAAATTAAACAATATTCTTACGGCTGTTTCATAAGCGGCTAAAACGTTTAGGATAGAATAGGAAAAAACGATCGGAGGTGGACAAGGTCATGATGAAAATCATTACCTTCAAAAGTCGTTCTGTACCTGTTTATTATACTAACGAACAAGCCGCGTCAGTTGAGCAGCTTCATCATAAACTGCGTGAAATGGAACTCAATTTCGACTTTCGAAAAAAATGGAAACGAATCTCTAAAGTTGAAGTCGTACGTGAGGTTGCTATTTTTCAATACAGCGATGGTACTAAACTTTATCTGGAAGTTAGCTAAACACCCTCTAGCCCCCACTGGACTAAAAGGAACATCATCCCCAACCTAAACAAGCGTAAACGATTTTTTCGCTTTTTATCGACGAAACCGGTACGCGATGGAACCGAAGCATATACGGATCGCATCACTCATTTATTCCAATCGTTTAGAAAAGCCTCCTACCGCTGCGATAGTGGATTTGGAGGCTTTGTTGCGTTTAGAACCATGATCTTTATTCTAATAAAAAAAAGAGCCTGCCCTATCGCTTTCGCTTGGGCAAGCTCTATCTCAGAAGACTATGCGCCTGTTCGTTCAGGCTTGCGAATCATCGATAAATCCAGCATATCTGGCTGTGCGGGCTGGCCCAGCAAATATCCCTGCATGTAATCGCAGCCCCAGTCTCGCAGCAGCTCATACTGCTTCACATATTCGACTCCTTCAGCAATGACGCTAATGCCCAGCTTATGCAACAGCCCAATCATTGCCTCCACGATATGATGCTCAGCGCCTTCCTTATCGATTTCTCTAACAAAGGAGCGATCCAGCTTCAAAGCATGAATCGGCAGCAGCTGCAAATTGGCCAGCGACGAGTGCATGGAACCGAAATCATCCAGCGCGATCAGCACACCGCTTGCATGCAACCTAGTCAAGGCTTTAATGGATCGCTCGCATTTCGCATAATTATAGCCCTCTTTGATTTCCAGCTGCAAACGATGCGGCGGTATTCCGGTCTCCTCCAGCGTATTTAGCACCATGTCAGCATAGGCGCAGTCTGCCAGCTCTGTCGGCGAAATATTGACGGACATGACCAGTGCAGCTTGGTCCGGCAGGCTGGCCAGCATGCGGCAGGCCTGCTTGATCACCCAGGCGCCAATTGGCAATATCATGCCGTTTTTTTCTGCAAAGGGTATAAATTCAGCTGGTTGAATGTTGCCAAGCTCTGGATGATTCCAGCGCAGCAGCACTTCGAAGCCCCGCAGCTTACCCGTTTTCACTTGATAGATGGGCTGGTAGTTCAAGTGAAACTGCCCTTTGTACAGCGCCGTTCGAATGGCAGCCTCCAGCTCAAAATGCCGATTAATTTGCTCTGTTTCCGCCCGCGAATAATAGGAAATCTGGCCTTCTCCCTTTAAAACACCGCTATACAGTGCTGTTTCCGCATGGCAAATGAGCTGCTCGCTTGTCGTACCATCCTGCGGGAACAGGCTCACGCCAATGCTGGCAGTTAAATGATAACGATCGGAGCCAGAGCCTACGGGCTGCTGCACCATTCGTTTGAAACGTTCTAGCAGGCTATATCCATCCGCTTGATTAGCATCCAGCACCACAGCAACCAAAAAAGTACTGTCGCTCATTTGCCAAATTGCAGCCCGGTCCGCTCCAGCCGCCACCAGCCGCTCTTCAATCTGCTGTATCACCTCGCTACCATAGTCCAATCCTCGAGCTCCGATGATGCGGTAAAAATGGTCAAGCTGCACCAGCACCGCGGCAAGCTTATGGCTTGCATTTTGCACTCGCAGCAGCATGTGGCCCAGCTCGCGGCAGGCATTCAGCTTTGCAGGCCATAATGCAATGACTTGTTCCTTCATATTTCCCATCCTTCGATCCAATAGTAAGTTAAATCTATGTTCTCATACAATAATTAGGAAATTTCAGCAATTACCTTTAGATAGTTGTTAGAATGTCATTTTCCATACAAAAAACCGTCTGCATAAGCCAGACGGTCCCTAAAAAATGCATGCTATTATTTCTCCTGGCTGACTGAGGAATTCTGGGCTGTGTACTTGTAGCCAAAGCCCCAAACCGTTCGAATCAGACGAGGCTCCTTTGGATTTTGCTCGATTTTTTTCCGCAGATTCACAATGTGTACATCAATAGCACGGTCGGTGACAAAGGAATCAAAGCCGCGAATGGCATTGATTAACTCTTCCCTGCTGAATACCTTGCCTGGATACGCCAAAAATAGCTTCATAATTTCATATTCCGAAAATGTTGTTTCTACCAGCATGCCTCTGACAAGCAGCAATCTCCGTTCAAAATCAAGCTGGATCGGATCCCGCTCCTCTTCGCCTTGCTCTTGCTCAACCTCTGCTCCGGCCGGCTTAATATTAGCTCTGCGAATCAAGGCCTCGACTCTCGCCGTCATCTCGTGCATGCTGAATGGCTTGCACATATAATCGTCTGCACCAGACTTCAACGCCAGCACTCGTTCTGACACTTCATTTTTCATGGATAAAATCATAATAGGCACATTCGAACGCTCGCGAATCAATGCACATATCTCCATCCCATCCATATCCGGGAGCATAAGATCCAGCAAAACCAAATCAGGTTCGAATTCCGAAATAATACGCAAGCCGTCATTTGCCAATCCCGCTTGTTTGACAGAATAGCCTTCCTCTGACAAATACATAGACAGCATATCACTCATCATGACGTCATCTTCTATAACTATAACTTTATACACTGGCGTCACCCCTTATTGGGATTGAAGATTTCTGTCGAATTTAGTCTGTCTTCTTACTATACAATATAGCTGTGACAGACTACAATAATTTGTTAGAGAATTGTTAGGGTTTTTTGTCGAACTTTTGTCACTTGTCTTGTTGCAAACATTTGAGCAAATGTGTCAATTCTTCTTCCAGATTTGTCAGCCGCTGGCTCCATTCCTGCTCATCTATTTCCTCCTGATTGAACAGCAGCTCCAGCTCTGTCGCCGCATTCGCCACTTGATAAGCGGATAAATGGCTAGCCGCTCCCCTAAGGGTATGCACGAGACGCTTGGCGGTCACGAGATCCCTCTCTGTCATTGAAGCGATTAATCTGTCGATAAATGAAGGGTAATCGGCTTGAAATTGTTCTAACATATGCATCAAAATCGGAAGCTTGCCATTCACTCTGGCGAGCGCCTCCGGCAAATCTACTCCCGGAATGACCGGCAGCGAGGAATAAGCCGTCTGTTCATATTGCGGCTGCACATGGGGCTCATCCTCCCATAACGTCGATACCGGCAATATCCCCGTCTGATTCAACCAGTGCGAGAGTACGGAATGGAGAAAACCGGCACTGATCGGCTTCGTTATAATATCATCCATGCCAAGCTGCCTGTACTGCTCATGATCGGCGCGCAGCACATTGGCGGTAACCGCAATAATCGGCAGCCCATCATATTTGGGATTGGCCCGAATAAATCGCGTCGCCTCCATGCCATCCATTTCCGGCATATGAATATCCATGAGAATGAGATGCCATTCCTCCCGCTCCAGCATTTCCAGCACCTCATGACCATTTTCGGCCAGACCTACTTCGTAGCCCCGTTCTTTTAACATTTCCAGAGCGACGATTTGATTGATTTTATTATCTTCGGCAAGCAAAATTTTCGCATTGCGCCCTTCCCGCTGTTCAACGGCCACTTCGCTCATCGCTCGGTTCCAAGGGGGAATAAAGGAACGCTCCGTCAAAACTCCTCTCAGGCCGTTAAGCATAGCTAACCGGGTAACCGGCTTTGTAAGCAGGGCAAGCGGACGATCCTTTTCTGGCATTTGCAGCATTTCGTCCCGCCCGAATGAAGTCGTCAGCACAGCCGTCTTCACGCCTGCCGCCACAGCCTCCTGATGGAACTCAAGCCAAGTTTCCGCCCCGTACATATCAGGCATTTCCATATCGAGCAAAATCAGCTTCGGCATCGCTCCGGCACCGATTCGGCGCAGCCGCTCCCGCGCTGTCTTCCAGGAAGCGAAGGGAACCGGGGCCATTTCGAACGATTCCAGCCTTTCGCACCAATGGTGGCGCATCATTTGGCTGTCCTCCACGATCCACACCGGCTGTCCAATCATCTCCTCGCCTAGCTCCATGCTGTAGGACGGCGCTTCTTCAAGCATAGGGAATGTAATGACGAAGCTGAATTTACTGCCGCGGTCAGCCTTGCTCTCCGCGATGAGATTTCCGCCCATCAACGTGACGAGCTTTTGGGAAATAACAAGGCCAAGCCCTGTGCCCCCATATTTCCTCGTCGTAGATCCATCCGCTTGGCTGAATGGCTGGAACAGCCTATCCAACTGCTCCTCGCTCATGCCGATGCCTGTATCTTCAACGACAAAACGCAGCTGCACTTCCGCTTCACGAAGCTCTACCACTTCTAATCGAAGGCTGACATGGCCTTTTTTCGTAAATTTAATCGCATTGATGCATAGATTCAACAGCACCTGCTCCAGCCGCAGCAAATCCCCAAGCAGCGTGCTGGGCAGATTGTAAGCCGTATGGATCAAAAATTCGAACTGCTCCTTGCCGCCCATAAAGACGCTGAGCTGATCCGCTACCCGGCCAAGCAGCTCCTCCGGATGGAAAGCTAGCAGTTCAACCTCGATTTTCTCCGCCTCTACTTTGGAGAAATCGAGAATATCATTAATGATGCGCAGCAGTGACTCGGATGACGTACTGATTTTGTCCACATAATCTTTCTGCGAATAGGATAATCCCGTGCGCTTGAGCAGCTGGGTCAGTCCGATGATGCCGTTCAGCGGCGTTCGAATTTCATGGCTCATGAGGGCAAGGAATCTGCCTTTGGCCGCATTTGCCTCCGCCGCATCCTGCGACGCCTGAAGCAGCTCCTCCTGAATGATTTTTTGCTCCGATATATCCCGCGCAATACAGGAGAAATAATCCTCTCCTGTTCTGCGATTATGATGGGATACGAGCACGAGCGATACATGCTTCAATTGCTTTTTCTTCGTCAAAATTTCGACATTGCCTTCCCAATACCCGTACTGCTTGGCCAGCTCTGAGCCATTCATGAGATAAAAGAACATTTCACTGCTTAGATGCCCACTCAGCGAAGAAAGATCCATTTCCTCCTCATGGATGCCGAGCATCTCCTTGCCCGCCTGATTAATGTAGATCATTTCGCCCTGGGAATCGACCGAAGCGATCAAATCTTTGGCAGAGCCAACGATATCAAGCAGCCGATTGCGCGATTTTTCCACCTGCAGCTTGTCGGTTATATCCAGAAACATACCAACGGCTCCTGTAAATTTCCCATTTGCATCCCGCAGGCCATTCGTGCTGAGCAGGACGGGAATGCGTTTGCCATTTTTCGCAATAAAGGTCCATTCCCGCTCGTAGGAAAACTCGGCATTGCGCAGCTCCTTGAGCACATCCAGTCCCGGTATCACCTCGCGGCCCAATTTCTCCCTAAGCTCCTCGGCCGTTATCCGGATTTCCTCCATGTCCATGAACAGCAGCGGCGTCGCATGCCCCGACACTTCTTCTGTCTTATAGCCGATCATTTCCTCAGCCTTCTTATTGAGATAGGAAATACGGTAATGCTCGTCGAGGACGACAAAGGAATATTGATTTTGATTAATAATCGCTTCCAGCCGTTCAAACATTCTTCTTAGACGCACAACCATGACGTTCACCGAACGCGACAGCTTGCCTACCTCGTCCCCTGGCATTTCTGACAGATGCTCGGCATCAAACTGGCCAGCGGCTGCCTGTTCGGTGACGATCAATATATTTTTCAACCGATTTACCATATTGGCAAAAAAGAGATAGCACAGCAGCACAATGACAAGCTCTGAGCCAACGAGCGTCAGCAGAATGCTCAGCAGAACGGGCAGCGTCCCGATCTCCAAATCCGACATCGGCATTTCAAGCATAAAATGCCAAGCGGCCACACCATCCACCTTGGAGTGAAATACTGCGTATTCATTCATATTTGAGGAAATGATCTCCATGCCATCCTTATTGGACAGCAGCTTTTCATTCACCTGAATTTCCTGTAAATTCCCGTTCATCATGGCAGTCTGCGGCAATACCCCATCATCCGAACAGAACAATACTACGCCTTCCTCGTTATACAGCCAGAAGGTGGCTGCATCCGGCTTGTCCAATTGCAAATAAGGGATAATCATATCCATATCAATAGCTGCATAGACGATTCCGGCAATTTGATTTTCTTCATTGTAGACCGGAACGGCTATGACAAATTGTTCTTTTGGCGAAAGGCTTGTTTTGAAAGGATCGCTGATCAGCACCTTCCCTTTAATCGACGTCTGGAAGAAGGAATGGTTGCTCAAATCAAACGGCGTGCCATCCGTACGTATGGCCATGCCGTCCTTGCCCACAAAGCCAAGGGAGCGGAAGGCAAAGCCTGCCCGCACAAGCTCACGGTTAAAATAGCTGAGCTTCTCTTCGTCTTTTCCATAACGTACGACATCGGTTCGGCTAATGACCAATACTTCCGCCCGCCTGATTGCAAGCCAAGCAGACAGGTTATTCGCACTGCTGTTTAGTTGGCTTAATGTTTTCTCTGTTGCGGAATCAATCATTCCCTGTCTTAAGCCCATATAGTTAATAATGCCGGCAAACAGCAGCGGAATAAAGGTAATTAATACTATAACCAGAAGTCCCTTGACCCTAAGAGACGTGTTGTTCAAGCGGCTCACTTCCTATCCGACAAAGTTTGTCAGTTGTCCCGTTTATTATACAGCCTTTACGAAAGCGGGAGAAGCAAAAACGCCAAGGCGGAGGGCCCTGGCGTTCAAAAAAGACAATGGTTATTTTAGATCGTGCCTCATTGCTAAATTCGCTTGCCTTAATCTTTTAAAATCGATTCAATACGAGCCAGCTCATCGCTAGAGAAGTCAAGCGAGCTGAGTGCCGCAACGTTATCATCAATTTGCTCCACACGGCTTGCGCCGATCAATGCCGATGTTACCCGGCCGCCGCGCAATACCCATGCGAGCGCCATCTGTGCAAGCGTCTGCCCGCGCTCGGCAGCATGAGCGTTAAGCAGCTTGATTTTCTCAAGCTTGCCTTCCGTAATTTGATCGGATTGCAGAAATAAGCTTGGTCCTGCCGCGCGGGAATCCTGCGGGATGCCGTTCAAATAACGGTTCGTCAAGAGGCCGCCAGCGAGCGGCGAGAACACGATGGAGCCGATGCCTTCCGTATCAAGAACATCCTGCAAGCCATCTTCAATCCAGCGATTGAACATCGAATAAGAAGGCTGGTGAATGAGGCAAGGCGTGCCAAGCCGCTGCAAAATAAGGGAAGCTTCAGCCGTCTGCTCCGCACTGTAGTTGGACAAGCCAACATAGAGCGCCTTGCCTTGGCGAACGATATGGTCAAGCGCAGCCATCGTTTCTTCAAGCGGCGTGTTCGGATCTGGACGATGATGATAAAAAATATCTACGTATTCCAGCCCCATACGCTTAAGACTCTGATCAAGGCTCGCCACCAAATATTTGCGCGAGCCCCACTCGCCGTAAGGGCCTTTCCACATATAATATCCGGCTTTTGTGGAAATAATAAGCTCATCGCGGTAAGCAGCCAAATCCTGCTTGAGCAGTTGGCCGAATGTCTCTTCAGCAGAGCCAGCAGGCGGCCCGTAATTGTTAGCAAGGTCAAAATGGGTAATGCCCAAATCGAAAGCGCGGCGAACCATCGCCCGTCCATTTTCCAGACGATCCGTACCGCCAAAATTGTGCCAGAGGCCCAGTGATACTGCCGGAAGCAGAAGTCCGCTGCGGCCGGTACGATTGTATTTCATCCCGTCATAGCGGGAATTTGCAGGCAAATACGTCATCGATTAACATCCTCTCTACTATTAAAATTAAAAGTTGGAAACTTTCATTTTATACTTCAAACCAAATATAAAGCGCTTGCCTCCTTCATTGTACACCGCTAAGACGCATGGCGCAAAAAAGCAGCTCCTGCTGAAATCCCTTTATTTTTATTTAAGATTAAGGTTTTTTAACCTGAGTTTTGTTATAGTAGGTTAGACAAGCGTAAACGGTTACGGTGAGCTGGCCTTGATCACCGCAACGTTTCGCGAAACCATTATAAAAAGCGTGTAAGATGATGAAGGGAGTTTGAAGAATGGATAACCAAGAATCGCAGCGTAAAGAAGAAGAGTTAAAAAATGCTGCGGAGCAAGAAACCAACACACACGAGGACAATCAACATACGACTGAATCAACAATAGCTTCACCGAATGCGGCAGGAGGGGCGCCTTTGGGTGGTTCAACTCCCCCGCCACCCCGTAAAAGCGGCAACGGAGCATGGATTGCACTTTCAGCAGTTTTAGCTATTTTGCTAGTAATCGTCGCTATTAAACCGGTATTCGGCGGTGGCAACAATGCAGCCGTTGCAACGGTTAACAAAGTCGACATTACGAAAGAAGACCTTTATGAGGAAATGCTGAAATCAGGCGGTAAAACAACGCTCGACAATCTGATTACACAGCAGTTGATTACGCAAGAAGCTAAAGCTTCCAATGTTACGGTTACAGAAGCAGATATCGATGAAGAAATTAATACGCTGAAAGCAAGCTTCGGCACGGACGAGCAGTTCAACGCCGCGCTGGCACAATACGGCGTAACGCTGGAGAGCCTGCGTAAAGATGCTGAGACGCAAGTGAAAATCCGCAAGCTGCTTGAGCCATCCATTACCATTACCGATGATCAAATTAAAGAAGCTTATGAGCAAAACAAAGCTTCCTACGGCACAGGCGAAGAAATTAAAGCTTCGCACATTCTGGTAGCTACGCAAGAGGAAGCAGACGCTATTTTGAAACAATTGAAAGATGGCGCTGACTTCGCAACGTTGGCGAAAGAAAAATCAACCGATACAGGCACGAAAGACAACGGCGGCGATCTTGGCTTCTTCGGCAAAGGCGTCATGGACCCTGCTTTCGAGGAAGCAGCCTTCGCACTGGAAGTTGATCAAATCAGCGACGTCGTTAAATCGAGCTTCGGTTTCCATATTATTAAGAAAACCGGCTTTAAAGCGGCAACTTCCCCGACTTTTGAAGAGAAGAAGGAAGAAATCCGCAAGCAGCTGCTGAATCAACAAATTCAAGAGAAATCAGCTACTTGGATTCAAGAGATTCGCGACAAAGCAACGATTACGAATACGCTCGAAGAGAAAACAGAAGAAGAAACAGACGCAAGCGCAAATCCAGACGCAGCTGTTTCTCCAGAAGCAAGCGCGGCACAATAAGCCCAACCGAATAAGGTTCACATGCTTATGAACGTGCTTATGAAGCAAAAAAAATCGCTGTCCGCCAGGCTTAATGCCTTTGGGACAGCGATTTTTTAGCTTTGCAAGGCAGCCCCTTTGCTCACGGTCACTTCCTTGCCGCTGGCCTTCAGCCGCTCTACCACTTTATTGAGTGCCAGCTGCGCCGTATGATCCCAAATGCGCGACTGGCTAAGGTCGATATGAATTTCGTCAGCTTTGCAGTCCAGCTCGATTAGTTCTTCAAGTCCAGAGGACGAAGCGAAAAACAGCTGTCCATACACCCGATAAGTCCGCTTGCTGCCTTCCCATTCGCTATGAATGTGCAGCTTGCGTGACACCGACACAACGAACCATACGAAGCTGATCAGCACGCCGACCAGCACGCCAGCAGCCAAATCATGCGTGAATAATACGGCAGCTACTGTCGCTACCATCACGACCGTTTCGGCAAGCGGCACGCTGCGCGGCTTGAACACAGAGCGCCAATCGAAGATGGCGACACAGACCATAATCATAATGCCGACTAGCGCCGCCATCGGCACCTGCGCCAGCAGATCGCCGAACAGAACGGCGAGCAGCAAGAGGAACAAGGCGGAAACGAGTGTAGACAGCCTATGCTTCCCGCCCATTTTCACATTAAGCACCGATTCCGCAACGAGCGCGCAGCCTGCCATACCGCCGAAGAAACCCGCGACAACATTCGCAACGCCTTGTCCGCGCATTTCCTTATTTTTGTCCGTACGCTCCCCGGTCATTTCATCGAGCAAATTATGCGTCAGCATCGTCTCCGTATATCCAACGACAGCCAGCGACAAGGAATAAGGAAAAATGATAGCTAACGTCTCCCAGCTAAGCGGAATATTCGGCAGCAGAAACGATGGCAGCGAAGCGTCAATTGCACCGACCCGGGTTACACCGTCCATGCCAAACACCCAAACGGCAAACGTTAGCACGACGACTGCCACAAGCGGCGAAGGAATCGCCTTGAAATAACGCGGGAGAAAATAAATAATCGCCAGCGTCGCCGCGACTAACGCATACATCAGCCACGACTCGCCCTGAAAATAACGCAGCTGCGACAGGAGGATGAGAATCGCCAGCGCATTAATAAATCCGGTCAGCACGCCCTGCGGCACATATCTCATCAGCTTGCCCAGCTTAAATACACCCATTAAATATTGCAAAATTCCGGTCAAAATCGTAGCTGCAAACAAATATTCGATGCCATGCTCCTTTACAAGCGTCAGCATCAGCACCGCCATCGAGCCTGCGGCTGCGGAAATCATGCCGGGACGACCGCCAAGAAACGTCGTAACGAGCAGGATACAGATTGAAGCATAAATTCCGACAACAGGCGGTACTCCCGCCATAAACGAAAAAGCCAGCGAATCCGGCACCAGTGCGAGCGTCGCCGTCATGCCCGCCAGCACATTCACCCGCACATCGGTCATCCACTGTCGTTTCCAAGATAAACTGCTCATACCCTTTTCACCTAATATCCTTCGCCTTTGCCGCCGTTCGCGATGGCGACGCTTGCGCTTGCACCAATGCGGGTGGCGCCAGCAGCAAGCATTTTGAGCGCGGTTTCCAAATCTCGTACGCCTCCGGAAGCTTTAACACCCATGTCTGGCCCAACTGTACGGCGCATTAGCGCAATATCTTCCTCTGTTGCGCCGCCTTTGCCGAAGCCGGTCGACGTTTTGACAAAATCGGCGCCAGCCTCCTTGCAAATTTCGCAAGCCCGCACCTTTTCCGCATCCGTCAGCAAGCCTGTTTCCAAAATGACCTTTACGATCGCCCTGCCCTTGCAAGCAGCCACAACCGCCTCAACATCGCGCTTCACGCCTGCTTCGTCACCTGACTTCAGCAGCCCAATGTTCAGCACCATGTCCACCTCGGTAGCCCCGCAGGCAATCGCATCTTCCGCTTCCGCCGCCTTCGCCTTTGAAGTCGTTGCGCCAAGCGGGAAGCCCGCTACCGTCGTAATGCCTACGCCAGAGCCAGCCAGCTGAGCAGCCGCAAGCGCGACCCAGCCTGCATTCACGCAAACGGTGGCAAAATGATACGTTTTCGCTTCGGCACAAAGCTGAATGATTTCCTCTTTTGTCGCGTCGGCCTTTAGCATTGTGTGATCAATAACTCCAGCTACATTCGCTGCATTCGTACTGCTCATTAATAAATCCCTCCACCTATCGTCTCTCTAGCCCGTCCCGTTCACGCCTCCGGCTTGTAATCCAGCAGATGCTTCGCCGTAATGTGATCAGTAATCAACGTATTCGCATATTGACCAGCAAGCGCACCATACACCGCTTCGACCTTGCTTGGGCCGCCAGCTACCAGCACGGACCATTCCTTGCGCTTCAGCTCGCCCAAATCAATGCCAATCGTGCGCAAGTCCAGCTCCTCGCTGACCAACTGCCCGTTAATATCTATGAATCTTGAGCAAATATCCCCTACGCCGCGCGAGAAAATAATGCCCAAATCCTCATCGGAAAAATAATTCGCCCGCATCAGCACCGAATCCTCGGTTGGCGCTCCTACGGTAACAACAGCGATATTCGCTTTTTTGCCCATATCAAGAATTTTGCGTATATGACGATCCGCTTCAATCGCATGCTTCACAACCGCATGGTCAACAATAGCTGGAAGCGGAATCAAATAAGGCGACGTTTGATAAGCTTTAGCGAACAGCTGCGCGATCTCGTGGGCATACGTATCGGTCTCGGAATGGCTGACACCTCCGTTGAGCTGCACCACCTTGACCTTCTTCGCATGCTTGTTCGGCAGACGGGTCGCTACTTCATATAACGTCGTGCCCCAGGTAACGGCTATCGTATCGCCATCCTGCACCGTTTCATTCAGAAACGCAGCGGCAGCTTCTCCAATTACCCGCTTGGCCATCGCATCCTCATACTTAGGTACCGTGGCTACAATTGCGCGCTTCAAGCCGAAGCGCTCCTGCAATTGCCGCTCGCGGTCCGCATTGTCTGCTGCCGGGTCCATAATCTTGATCTGTACGATACCGTCAACCTTCGCCTGCTGCAAAAAACGCGAAACCGTTGGACGTGACACGCCGAGCTTCTTGGCTATTTCCTGCTGATTGTAGTCAAGCTCATAGTACATGCGCGCTGCTTCAATCATTTTCATCTTTTTGTCGCTGAGTTCCTCCATCGGGCATCTCCTTTGGTGAGTCGCTCTTCCACATTTATCTATCTTGAGAATATGTTCAAAGAATTGTAAGCAATATTTCAGTTTCATTATATAAGGAAAAAAGCAAAACAACAACTACAGCTTTTGGACAGGATTTTCATGTCAACATGTGGAATACGTATAAGGCGCGACCATAAACGACATTCTGATGGGAGGTATCACCTGCTATGTTGAACAAGTTTAAGTGGTTCACATCCATTCTTTTGACCGCAGCCCTGCTTCTAGGCGCTGCAAGCGTCTCGGCGGCTGCATCCACCCCAGAGAAGGCCGGCAAGCATATTACGCTGCTGCATACGAACGATATGCATGCCCGGGCGGTAGAATCCGAAAGCAACGGTGAGCTCGGCTTTGCACGGCTGGCCGGAATTATCGACAGCTACAGGGCCAGCAATCCGAACACGCTCCTGCTTGATGGCGGCGATGCCATTCACGGCACTACCTTTGCCACGCTCGTAGAAGGCGAAAGCGTCGTACGCGTCATGAACGCAATGGGCTACGATGCGGCAGTCCCCGGAAATCATGAATTTAATTATGGCTACAACCGCCTCGTCGAGCTAGAACCCCAAATGGAATATCCGCTTCTGAGCGCCAACATTAGAGTAAAGAAAGACGATTCGCCGCTGTTTCATCCTTATGTCATTAAAGAGGTGGACGGCGTGAAAATCGGTATCTTTGGCCTGACCACACCCGAAACCGCCTACAAGACGCATCCGAAAAATGTCGATGGACTTGTGTTCACCGACCCAGCCGAGGAGGCGAAAACGATCGTCGCCGAGCTGAAGGACCAGGTCGACGTCATCGTGGCACTCGGCCATATCGGACAGGATGAGTCGAGCGTCGATACGAGCATTGGCATTGCCAAGGAAGTTGCCGGCATTGATGTTTTTATTGATGGGCACAGCCATACGGTGCTGGAAAAAGGGCTTGAAGCTGGCCATGGCACCCTTATTGCAAGCGCCGGTGAATATACCAAATACATTGGCGTCGTCGATTTATGGATCGATCAAGGCAAAGTAATCAGCAAAGAAGCCAGGCTGATTGATTACAAAGCTGCTGCAGCAATTGCCCCTGATCAAAAAATTGCTGAGCTGGTCGATTCCATCGTCGCTGAGCAACAGGAAATCCTCTCAACCGAGGTTGGCGAAACCGCTGTGAAGCTTGATGGCGAGCGCGAGCAGGTTCGCGCGGGAGAAACGAATTTAGGCAATTTGATTGCCGACAGCCTGCGCTCAATCACGAAGGCCGACATCGCCCTAACGAATGGCGGCGGTATCCGCGCTTCAATTGATGAAGGAATCATTACGCAGGGCGAGATCATTACGGTGCTGCCTTTCGGCAATCAAATCGTGACGCTTAACGTCACAGGCGCCGATATTAAAGCCGCTTTGGAAAATGGCGTTTCGGATTATCCGAATCCGAAGGGCGCTTTTCCGCAAGTATCCGGCATCGCCTTCAAGATCGATACCGCCAAGGCAAAAGGCTCGCGTGTCCATTCCGTTACGGTAGGCGGCGCTCCGCTCGATGCGAAAAAACAATATTCGCTCGCGACGAATGATTTTATAGCAGCCGGCGGCGATGAATATACGATGTTCGCCAGCTATCCGCAGGCCGGCATGTTTGGCGCACTGGACGAAGCGCTCACGAGCTATTTGCGGGAGCTTGGGACAGCAGCAAATCCAGCTGTTGAAGGACGTATTACGGAGGGAACAACGTCTAGCTCCGCTTCCCCTTCTACCAGCACGAAGCCTAAGCCGGAAGTTATCCAGCCCGGCCCGTCGTCTCCGGCAGGCACCACTCAGGAGGAGCCTGCGAAGGCTGCCGACTATGCCAACTACACGGTGAAAAAAGGCGATACGCTCTGGTCGATTGCGAAGCGCTATAATACGACGTGGCAGGCGATTCGCGACGTAAACCAAATTAAAAATCCCGATCGCATTTACATCGGACAGCAGCTCAAAATTCCGGCATAGCAGCAAAACAGCCCTCCGCCATTTTTAAATGGTGAAGGGCTGTTTCTATTATATCTCTGACATGTCCCGGCTAGGCTTGCATTGACTTGCTGCTGGACTTGCTGCTGGAATTGCGGCGCAGCCTGCGTTCAAAGCCTACATACAGCACAATGTACAAGATGAAAAAACCGCCAGACAGCAAATACATCGTCGAATAATTGGTCACAGCCGCTACAGCTCCCAGCAATATTGAACCGCTTCCGATGCCGATGTCAAAAGCATTGTAATAGGTCGCCGTCGCTACGCCTCTGCGCTCTGGCTCTACGAGATCGATAACCCAAGCCTGCAGCGCTGGGAACAGGGCCCCAAAGCCAAAGCCATAAAACAGCCCCGACAGCAGCAGCATCGCCGTAGAATGCGTAAAATAAAGCATGACGCTAGCAATAATGCATAGAATAGCAGCAGGCAGCAGCACCCACATGCGCCCTTTGCGATCAAACAACGGGCCGCTAATAAAGCGGATCAGAAACTCGCTGATGGCCACGACAAGGAAGAAAATGCCGACACTGCCCAGGCCCTGCTCTTTGCCAAACAAAGCGATAAAGCTGAGCACCGTGCCGAAGGGGATGCCGATAATCAGGCCAAGCAGCGAAGGCATAAACGCCTTGCGCTCCACGACGTTGTCCATCCAGCTTCCCGTTTCCGCCACAGGAGCGGCTGCGGCTGGCGCCTTCTTCTCCACACGCGGAAAACGGACAAAGCAGGTACTGATCAAGCTAAGCAGCATAACAACTGCCCCGATTAAAAACAGTGCCTTAAAGCCATATTCCGTCATAATCCAAATGCCAAAAAAGGGTCCTAAAGCGAATGAGATCGAATTCCCTGTCGCAAAAAAGCCCATGCCTTCCCCTCTTCGAGAGGCTGGCACTAAATCGGATGCCGCTGTGCCGAACAGCGTCGTTGCAATGCCGAAGCCGACGCCGTGCACGACGCGCAGCACAAGCAGTACGGCAAGGGTCGCAGCTAAATAATAGCCGGTAAGCGCGATAAGACTGATGGCTACTCCAAGAAGCAGCAGCTTCTTCTGGCCCAGCCGCTTTATGCCATAGCCTGTTCCAAGCCGGGAAATGACGGCCGTAAACGTAAATAAGCCCATAATTAGGCCAATTTGTGTTTGGCTGCCTCCCTGCTCCGCGGCAAACACGGGAAGTGTCGGCAGCAGCATCTCAAGCGCCATAAACAGCAGCAGATTAGAGCCCATTAATAAAATGAAATTTTTTGACCATAGCGCCTCGCGCATTTTTCTATCTCCTTTATGATTTCAATCTAAGTATGAGAAGTTCCGATCCCCTTACGATTCGTTCATCATATAGCAGTTTGAATACCCTGTCTACGATGAAAACGACTGTCTTCAATTTTCTATTGCGGTCTTCGGCAAGTGTGATAACCTGTAGGAGAGGTTGTCTTCAGAAATCTCATTTTCCATGCGAAGTGAGGAGCCTGTCTATGAAACAAATGATAAGCGATGAACGGCTCGATGGGATTATTTTCAAAAAATTTATTGTTCAGCTTATCCGTAATTATCTGTTTGGCGGGGCTGTCGCTGTCCTTGGGGTAGGAAGCATCCTCATCTTTTCAACCTTGCAGCTATCCAGCATTGAAATTTTTCGGCTGGCGCTGCTGCTCGTCGTTTCGCTGATCATCATGTTCAGCTGCGAATGGTTGGCTTTCAAACGGCATATTAAGCCTATACGCGATATTTTTTACATAGAAGCTACTTCTGCCCAGCTCCGAGAGGCATATTTACAAGTACATAACTTTCCGCTTTTATCGGTTAAACGGATCGCCGGTCCCCATTTTCTAGGTTTGGCGATTCCCGTTGGCAGTCTCACTTATATAAGTATAAAGCTGCAATGGATCGTATTTCCTTATTACTATATTGCGATAGGCGCGGCATGTGCGGTGCTGATTGCGGCGATGCATGCCATGCTTGAGTTTTTTCTGACAACCAGGGCGATACCGCCGCTCATTAC
The DNA here is from genome assembly GCF_059383755.1 of Paenibacillus sp. JT22N15. NCBI lineage: Bacteria > Bacillati > Bacillota > Bacilli > Caryophanales > Paenibacillaceae > Paenibacillus > Paenibacillus sp. JT22N15. The sequence goes on from NZ_JBXENV010000002.1 coordinate 494,737, forward strand.
GCATATACGCGCGATGCATATTAAACGGTTTAACGCTGATTTGACGCTGGAGGGGCAAGTTCTGGTGACAATCAGGCGCAAGTTTCTGCTCAGCGCTTTTATTATCGGAACGCTGCCGATGCTTATGTTCAGCCTGGCGACTCAAATTCGCATAGAGGGGTACGCCAGTACCAGCTCCGCTTCTGCCGCCTACTGGCAATGGGCCGTCCTCATTCTTATTATTGGCATTTTATTTTCCTGGCTTAGCGCATCGCTGCTCTCCAAGGATATTCAGTCGCCGATCGAGACGCTTCAGCAGGCGTTGGTCAGCGTTCAGGAAGGCAATCTCGACCATAAGGCCGAGGATATTTATTCGGATGAGTTTTCCAAGCTTGTGGCCGGATTCAACCATATGGTCGATGGGCTGAAGGAGCGCGAGAAGCGCAACGCCCAACTGCTGCAAAGCTATTTCATTACCCTAGCTGCGGCGCTTGAGGCTCGCGACCTCTACACCGCCGGGCATTCCGAGCGCGTAGCTGAATACGCTGTGCTCATCGGGAAGCTCGCTGGCTGGGACGATTCCGTATTGGATACGATTCGCAAGTCGGCGCTGCTCCATGATATTGGCAAAATCGGTGTCCGTGACGCCGTGCTGCTGAAGGACGGCAAGCTGACTGACGAGGAGTTCGATCAAATCAAGCAGCATCCGATTTTGGGTGAAAATATTTTACGGCGCATTGAGCCGGCTGATGCGATGGAGCATCTGCTGCCGGGCGTGCGCTCCCATCATGAACGTTTTGATGGCAAAGGCTATCCCGACGGGCTCGCAGGCGAAAATATTCCGCTGCTCGGCAAAGTCATTGCCATCGCTGATGCCTTCGATGCGATGACCTCCGATCGCCCCTACCGCAAGGGCATGACTGTATGCAAGGCGCTCACCATTTTGGAAGAAGGCAAGGGAACCCAGTGGGACCCTGGCCTTGCAGAGCTATTCATCCGCTGGCATAGGGAGCAGGAGCAGCAAGCTTCAGAAGATACGCGTGCAGAGGCGTAAGCGAGCTCTGACGCTCGATGCACAGCAGCATAAAGACCAAAAAAATCCGCCTGCATGAGGCGGATCTTTTTATAAAATCGTTTGAATATTTGGATTAACGTTTAATTAATTGGAAATCATCATAATGGAAGCCCGGGGAAACAATACAGGAGAACAGCGATGGCTCATCGCCAATCGGCTGCGACATTTGCCACTCGCCTGCTGGCACTACCGCTTGCGGCTGCTGGCCATTCAGCACATCGCCGCCTACAATAATTTCCTTTCTAAGCGTTGGGTCGTCTGAAGTGCCGCCCAGGGAAAGGGTAATTGGGCCGCCTGAATGCCAAATCCACAGCTCATCAGATAGTACTTTATGCCAATCCGACATCTCATGCGGATGCAATAAAAAATAAATCGAGGACGCTGCGGCACGTGGTCCGGAATAAGCCTCACCCAGCAGCTCCTGCGGAATTTGGAAGGAAGCCTTCCACAATTCTTTATACCAACCGCCCTCTACATGCGGTTGTAAGCCCAATGCTTCAACTAACGGCGAAATCGCCTTGTTCGCTTCACTCATCATTCAATCTCCTTCCAGCTGGAAAAAATGCTTATTTCATTTAATTCCCCCAGTGTATCCAACACTTGGGACAACGTCAATACCTTTCGCAGCAGCCTTGTGACATTCGGCCTACAATCATTTATAATAGTAATAAGAGACAGGGGGTGAATAGATGAACAACAACGTTTTGCAGCAGCCGGCAAGGCAAAGCCGGTTAGTGAAAGGCCTGATCATACTAGCATTGCTGTGTACAGCCATACTATTTGCTTATCAGGCGGAGGACTTGCCCGAGCTGAAATCTCCCTCCGACCAACTGACGATTGCAGCAGGGGACCATCATGGTGTCGCGATCCGATATCAATCCGGTATTTTGAAGCAGCTTTTCCAGATGACGCTTATAGGCATCACCATTATTTTAGGAATACTCGCATGCCGAAAGCAGCGGCTGATTCCACTATCCATTCGCCGTGCCTTTATACCGCAGCAAATAAAGGATTTATTTTTGATGCCTGTTAAATTCACCGGAAGCTTTATATAATCTATTGCCAGCATTATACGTATCCGTCCTATCATGATACCCACACAAACTCACGATATAGGAGCTGGCGAATATGAATATTAGAGAATCGGATTTACCAGGCATTGGACGTAAGTATCAAATGGAGACGAGAGGCGGCGACAAGCTCGTTGTCGTCATCCATGATGACGGAAGAAGAGAAATGTACCATTTTGAATACGATGATCCAGATGACAGCATTTCCATGGTTTCCATGGATGACGAGGAGGCCCGTCAGGTTGCTGCCATTATTGGAGGAATGACCTATACGCCGAAGGCGCTTGAGACGATTGAAGTCGCGCTCGACGATTTGACTATTGAGTGGTATAAAGTCGAAGCCGGAGCAAGCTGCGTAGGCAAAACGATCGGAGACTCTGATATCCGCAAGCGGACGGGGACGACGATTATTGCCGCGATCGACAAGGACGGCAAGCATATTAATCCGGGTCCGGATTATATTTTCAAAGCCGATTCTACACTGATAGTTGCAGGTGAACGCCCGCATCTTAAGACGCTTAAGCAGCTGCTCGTGAATGGGAGCCGTTAATTATGGATCATCTGGTGCTGGAGATTGGTCTCGCCGTCACTTTGATTGCCCTAGTCGGCTTAATAGCAAATAAAGTAAAATTTTCAGTCATTCCGTTTTATATTTTGATCGGGATGGCTGTGGGGCCGCATGCTCCTAAATTCGGCGTTTTCGACTTCCGCTTTATCGAAAGCGCCCCCTTCATTGAATTTCTCGGCCGCTTAGGCGTGCTGTTCCTGCTCTTTTATCTCGGTCTGGAATTTTCGGTCGGACGCCTGATGAAATCGGGAAAAAACATCGCCGTCGGCGGTACGATTTATATTATTATCAATTTCACGCTTGGACTTGTCTATGGCTTCTCCCTAGGCTTCCCGCTTGAGGAAACGCTCATTATGGCCGGTATTACAACGATTTCTTCAAGCGCCATCGTTGCGAAGGTGCTCGTGGACTTGAAACGAACCGCGAATCGGGAAACCGAGATGATACTCGGCATTATTATGTTCGAGGATGTTTTCCTCGCTGTGTATATTTCCATCCTCTCCGGTCTTGTACTCAGCGGCTCCAGCTCGCTTGGCGGCGTACTCCTCTCCGCATCCTATGCGCTTGGATTTATGCTCCTTGTACTCGTAGTTGGACGCAAGGCTGTTCCTCTGTTGAATAAAATATTAAACATCCGCTCGAACGAATTGTTTCTTCTGCTGATCTTCGGGGCTTTATTCCTCGTCGCAGGCTTCTCCGAAACGATTCACGTCGCTGAGGCAATCGGCGCCCTTCTAGTTGGACTAGTGCTAGCTGAAACCGCTCATATGAAGCGGATCGAGCATCTGATTTTACCTTTCCGCGATTTCTTCGGTGCGATTTTCTTCTTCAGCTTCGGTCTGACGATTGATCCGACGGCGCTTGGAGGCGCAGTATGGCTATCGCTAGGTGCTGTTGCCATTACGCTGTTCGGCAACGTGCTTGCAGGCATGCTGGCGGGGAAAAGCGCAGGACTTTCGCCTAAAGCGTCCGCGAATATCGGTCTGACGATCGTCTCGCGCGGCGAGTTTTCGATTATTATGGCGAATCTCGGCAAAGCCGGAGGATTAATGGAACTGCTTCAGCCATTTGCTGCCTTGTATGTTCTGCTGCTTGCGATTTTGGGGCCATTGCTCACCAAGGAATCCAAGCTCATCTACAACGGCATGAACAAAGTATTCCACTTTGACCGCAAGAAGGCTAAAGACAAAGAACCCATCAAAGAGCCGGACGTTTCCAATTAAACGACGGGTCTGCCTTTGCAGCCTAAAAATTTAACAAGCCTGCCCCAACCGACGAAGTGTTATTTTCGCGGGTCAAGGCAGGCTTGCTTTTTTATAGTTGGGTTATTTAGCTTGGCGTTTTAGCTTGACGTCCTAGTCGATGCCGTCTTTAAAGTTTTTGTTCCAATTTTTATCGCCTTTGTGAACGTAGTCCTCCACTGTCTTATGCAAGGTGTTCACAAGCTCTTCCTTGATCTTGGCAATTGTGTCGTAAAAGACAATTTCCTCCGCGCCCGAAATTCTCACTCCGGCTACTGCCTGTGCAGCAGCGAAACGGCGATGCTCTGACTCAAAGTTTTCCAACGCCTGCAAGGCATGCTCTACATAATGGGATAATTCCTGATGTTCCTTCGGAAGTTGAGCTTTAAGCTCTTGAATGCGTGTTTTTAATGGCATTAGAATCACCTCAGCGTTAGTATTTACCTCTGTATAATTACTATAACTGATTTTTATGCTTCGGGCATCCCAAAATATGCTAAATCGGCAATGAAGCGCCTATTCACGACGGATTGACCTGTACCATTACTTGCTTGCCGCTTACTTGAATGCCTGTCTGCGGCTTGCCTTGCTCTGTAAGATCAGCGAGCAGGCGCTCCAGCAGCGTCTTGCCAGCAGCCCCCTGCTTGCCTCCTTGAACGCGCACGACGAGCTGCACCGCATGGCCCGACTCCAGCAGCTTCACAGCCTGGCGCTGCTTAGTGTCGTAATCATGCTGCTCAATATCAATGCCGAGACGCAGCTCCTTTACCTTCGCTGGCTGGCCTTGTGCCTTCTCCTGCCGCTTGGCCTGGCTGGCCTCCTGCTTCGCTGTACCGCGCCCCATCAGCTTGCAGGGAGGCGGACTGCTCATAATGGACAGGCATACGAGATCTGCCTTGTGCTGCTTCGCCAGCGCGAGCGCTTCTGCGCGGGAAACGACACCAAGCGGCTCGCCGTTCAAGCCCGTCAGCTCCACCTCAGAAGCTTTGATTTTCTCATTCATCAGCATCGTAACAACCTTCTTTCTGCTGCTCTGTTCTATTCTCATTACCCAGCTAATCGCACAGCTACTCTTGATGCTGCTGAATCAGGTCCATCTTCATCTGCCACGTTTTCTCGCTTAGATGAATCGGATAAAATTCCGGATTCAGCTTGCGCTTCACTTCCGGCAGGAAGCTGCTTAGCTGCTCCTGATGAAACTGCCTAACCTGCGAAAGGGACGGCAGCTCATAAACGAGACTGCCCTTGTCGAAAATACATTTCAGCAGCGGGACCGCTTCGTAGTTGCTCACGTATTTGTATATATACGGGTGCAGCGGATCAAATAGCTTAAGCCTGCTGCCGTCCGGCTTCTCTTCCTCGCCGCATAACGCAATATAATCAGCCCGCGCCAGTCCCGTATTCAGGTTGCGGATACGGAACACATCCTTGCGGCCCGGCGTCGTCACCTTCTCGGGATTCGCAGACAGCTTGATGACGGGCACGTAACGCCCGTCCTTCCAGCGTGCGGTCAGCTTGTACACGCCGCCCAGCGAAGGCTGGTCCGCAGCGGTAATCAGCTGCGTGCCCACGCCCCAGATATCAATGCGCGCCCCTTGCGCCTTGAGGTTAAAGATCAGCGTCTCATCGAGATCATTCGATGCGACGATCTTCACATGCGGCAGCCCCGCAGCATCCAGCTGCTTGCGCGCCTCCTTGGATAGTAGCGCGAGGTCGCCGCTGTCGAGGCGAATCGCGCTGAGCTGCTTGCCTTGGCTCTCCAGCCAGCGAGCCGTCTTAATTGCATTCGGCACGCCGCTTTCCAGCGTGTCGTACGTATCGACGAGCAGCGTCACTTGATCCGGCAGCGCCTCGGCATATTTCATGAAAGCCTCTTCCTCCGTATCATGTCCCTGCACCCAGGAGTGGGCATGCGTTCCTTTAGCCGGGATGCCGAACAGCATCCCCGCCCGCATATTGGACGAAGCGTGGAAGCCGGCAATATAAGCGGCACGCGCGCCCCACACGGCAGCATCCGCCTCCTGCGCCCGTCTTGTCCCAAACTCCAGCAGCGTATCGCCGTCCGCAACCTGCACAATACGCGACGCTTTCGTCGCAATCAGCGTCTGGTAATTCATGAAGTTCAGCAGCGCCGTCTCAATAAGCTGCGATTCAAATATGGTGCCCTCCACGCGAATGAGCGGCACACCCGCAAAGACGACCGTGCCTTCCTCCATCGCGTACATGCTGCCCTTGAAACGGAACTGCCGCAGCCGTTCGAGAAAAGCGGGCTCGTACTGCTCCTCCTGCTCAGCCAAATACGCAAGCTCCTCTTCCCCGAAGCATAGCTCTTCTATATATTTTACAATGCGTTCAAGTCCCGCAAATACAGCATATCCATTGCCAAAAGGCAGCTTGCGGAAATACGCCTCGAATACCGCTGGCGTATCTGCCGTTCCATTTTTCCAATGCGCATACATCATGTTGATTTGGTATTTATCCGTATGCAGCGTTAAATTTGCGCTATTCACAGACACAAGTCACTCCGTTCTAAATGATGTCTGACAGGGGCTGCGAAGAAGGAGTGTCCATGCCTGATGAACGGCGGCGCTTTCAAGGTGAAACGGCTGTCGTCATCCTTTGGCGGAGCAGCGCGTTACAGTCCGAGAAATATAGGGAAAGGAAGTGAAGATCATATCCAATCCTATATTTTAATTTAACGCGACCTTCCTTTTCTGTATAACAGCTTTACCATTGCCAGCAGAAGCAGGCACACCACAATTCCGATGCACGCTCCTGTAAAATCAACGACCACATCCATACGATTGCCCGTTCGGTTCAGGCTGGTTAATTGGTTTCGCTCATCGAGCGCTGCCAAGGTCACCGCCGCTAAAAGCGACAGCATCGCTGGCGCAAGCATACGTCCCTTCATGACGACGCGCAGCAGCATAAACCAGATTGCTCCTAGCATAGCATAAACGAACAGATGGGCGCTCTTGCGAAAAACAAATTCGACAAAATGATACGGATTCGTTTTGGCCTCAATCGTCTTGCCTAAATACGTGATCGACAAATCAGGCAACAGCCGGATCAGCTGCTCCTTCCCGATCCACGCTTGCAGCTTTGGCCTAATCGTCTGCTGGTCGAAGGACTGCGAGGAGAGATGAAAAACAAACAAAATCCAAGCTGCCAAAACAACAAGCCATATTCCTATTATATAACGATTGCTCCTAGTTTCCACCTTGATCAGCTCCTATCCCTTCATTCCGCTCTTTCGAAACAAAACGTTTCATGATTGATCCTAATTGTATCAAATTTTCTTTCCGACCTACAACTTGCGCACGCATAACCTGTTAAAAATAAACGAAAAGCCCCCGACTTTGGATCGGGGACCTTTCATCGACTGGCTATACATCGCTCAAAGCGACCTGCCCGCTTTAGAAGGAGCTTCTTATGGCATTCAGGGCATTACGCCAACGATTCAGCATAGGAAAGCACAGTCGCCAAATCCTTCTCAAATGCGGCGCGGTACTCCGCAATAACAGCTGTGCTGTGGCCGTTAGCCGTCAGCTTGGCTGCCGTATCCGCTAATATCGCTTCGAAATCGCTTTTGATCCGGGCAACCTCCGTCTGGGCCTGCAGCTTCAGCTGCTCCTTCGTTGCTTCATCTCGCGCTGCCACAAACGACATATACAAATTCGTCAGCGTCGAGGTCGCTTCGGTTTTGAGCGTATCAAGCTTGCCCTCTGCCTCGCTTGTAATAACCTCATACGCCACCTTCGGCGTATTGTCGACTGCTCCGCCGCCGCCTGTACCAGGCTGGCTGCTTCCTCCGGTGCCTGGCTGGCTGCCTTCCCCGGTACCTGGCTGCGTGCTGCCGGCTCCCGCCGAGCCTTCGCCGCTCCCTCCACTGCCGCCTGCTTCGGCCTGCTCCTGCTGATAAGCGGCCGTTTCGCCAGTTACAGCGCCTGTCTTGCTATCCCATTTAATTGCAGCGCCGGATGCTTCCGCCATAAAGCGGATCGGCACATAAATCGACCCTTTGTAATAAAAAGCGGACTGATTCGCAGGCAAAGCCTGCTCCTTTCCTTCAAACACGAAGGAAGCCTGCACCTCTGTCAGTCTAATTGATACTGGTGAAGCAGTCGCCGCAGCGGCAGCCTCATCATCCGCAATCGCGCCAGCAAGCTGCTTTTTCAATGCCGCCGCTTCTTCCGCCGTTGGTTCAGCTACCGTTACCGTCGCCGTCTCGCTATTCCATTTCACCGTCTTTTGAAGCGCATAAGAGACGAATCTAACTGGAACATAAGTCCGGCTCTTATATTCAAATACGTATTGACCGCTTGGCAACTCCAGCTTCTGTCCATCAAAGGCCAGGCTGACGGGAAGCGGCTGTGCAACAATCGCTTTATTGGAACTGGAATCGCCCTGCGCCGAGGCCGCATGAGGCAGCAGCATGCAAAGCATAAGGCCGAGAAGCATAACAGATTTAATTTTAAATGTTTTCATTGGGTAGTCGTTCACTCCATTCCTCGCCCGGCTCCCTTGCTCCCAGATGGCTTAGCCAGCAGCAAGCAAAATAGAAACCGTGCTTTTCCTAAAATCATCTCTTAAATGGGAAGCAGCAGCAAGGGACTCGGCTCTTATATTCAAAATCGGGTTTTGTCCGCATTCAGTCCGCATTCAGCCCTCATTCGATTGGATTCGACATTATTCTCGCCACCTATTGCATTTGGCCCCCATTGTCCTAGCTCCTTTCAGCCCACTGCAAGGCATTGCGAAAAAAGGAAAGTCTCTTGCGGCAAATTTTGCGCATGGTACAATAACCTTATAATGTAAGAGACTGCGACGAAATAAAGTACCGCTAATTTCCTCGCAGCTCCTAATCCACATGAAAAGATAAGGCGGGATGTTGTATGTCATATTTATCGCTGAACAGCTGGAGCCTGCATAGACTGCTTGGCCCGCTTCATTGGACGTCCTGGGATGCTGAAACGCAAACCCACCAAACGACTGATCATGAGCAGCCCTTGGAGCTGACACTGCTGGAGCTGCCAGCTGTCGCAGCAGCCAAAGGCTATCAAGCCATCGAGGTATGCCATTTCCATTTCCCATCTACGGAAGCCGCTTATTTGCAGCAGCTAAGAGATTCTTTTTCGGCTGCATGTCTATCCTTTGACACACTGCTCGTCGATTATGGCGATCTAACTTCTCCCGAGGCGGCACGCCGAGAAGCTGACTATCAGCTCATGCAGCAATGGATCGACGTAGCGGCAGCTTGTGGGGCCAAGCAGGTCCGCATTATCGCCGGCGAAGCAGAGCCAACCGATCACGCGGCCATTCGCCAGTCTGCCGAAGCTTTAATTAAGCTGGTGGATTACGGCGCCGCGCGCGGGGTGAAGATCGTAACCGAAAACTTTAAATTGCTTACGAGTGTCGGCGACAGCTGTATGGAGCTGCTGGAACAGGCAGGGGATTCGCTTGATCTCATTACGGATTTCGGAAATTTCAGCGGACCAGCCAAATATGAGGATATTGGCCGCACAGCTGTGCACAGCGTATCCATTCATGTGAAAGCGATAAATAATGAGCATGGATATCCCGATCAGGACGAGCTTCGCCGCTGCCTTGATCAGGTACAAGCTTCCGGTTTTGATGGCGCATACGTGCTCGTCTATGATGGGCCGGGAGATATGTGGGAGGGGCTGGAGCGGGTGAAGGCTGTGGTTCAGCCTTATATCGCTTAGTTATTCATAAGAAAGACAGCTAGCGAATAGGCTAACGGCTACCACTAAGTGGTCTGACGCATTAAATAAATAAGCAATGACGTATTTGTATCATACATAGCGTTGCTGCTCGCATAGGGAAGAAGCCTTTCTCTACCGTTATCCATACGGGAGGGAAAGGCTTCTTCTTGCTTGCATGCAACTTACATGTTATATCCAATACACCCATGGTGAGCCGGAGGCTTCAATCGTTTATGAGCCGGAAGGCTTCATTTTGCGCCACAGCGTCGAGCGGTTAATGCCCAGACGCTTGGCAGCAGCAGATTGGTTCATATCCTCCTGCTCCAGCACTGTGCGAATAATATCATATTCAATCTCATCAAGCGTCTTGCTCAAATCAAGCCCGCCTGCTTCAGAAGAATGCTCGGAGCTTTCATGGCCCCCGGCACCTAAGCCGGAGCCCGCCTGCTTCAGCAGCTCCACTCGCTCCGCTTCCACATATTCGCCGTCGGAGCTTCTGACAAATTGATCAATGACGTTGCGCAGCTCAAACAAATTGCCGTGCCACTCATGTGTGCGCAGCGCCTCCATTACTTCCGGGCGCAGGCCGACAATTTGCTTGCCATAACGCTCGTTGTACATAATAAGGAACGTGCGGATGTATTCGTCCAGATCATCCAGCCGCTCCCGCAGCGGAGGCATGCTGACAATTCGCCCGGCAAACGTATCACAGAGCTTGCCGTCTAGCGCATTGCTGCTTTTCAGTTCCAGTGGACTGCGGTCAAACGATAAAATGATTTTGCCCGGCGCTGCGGCAAGCACTGGCGCCAGCTCGCGCTGATCAGCCAGCGACAGCTGGTCAACACCGCGGATATAAATAATAAGCTCCTCATTGTCCGTTGACAGCAGCTTCCTTAACGCAGCGAGCGCTGCTGCATCATAACGCTTTGTGACGGACAGTTCAATCATTTCACTGCCGCTCTGCGGCATGGAGCTCCAGCGCTTAATCGCAAACAGCCGCTTGCCTGCTCCCGTCTCGCCAAACACAGCAAGCGGATAAGCACGCTCGGAAGGCGACTGCCCAGCAAATTCATGATCGGTCATTACGAGCGGCGGGAAGGCATTATCCTGCTTGCTTGTGTACATCATCGTTATGCCAGAGCCCGGCTGATCTACAGGGCGAACCTTCAAATAAAACATGCCGCCACCAGCATCATCATTCATTTTGCCGCCAGATACGGCGACCTGGCGCTGCCCATCCAGCTGCACGAGCAGCTCCAAAGCAACGCCCTTGTCCAAATCAGCCATATAACGGCTGAATACGGGATAATCGGCGTACAGCCCGGTTTGATTTTCAGGCAAGTGGAACCACGCATTAAAAGCTTCATTAGAAAATTGGATAATGCCCTTGTCATTCACAATGGCATAGCCGGTATCCATCGTGTCCAGCAGCCGCTCGAAAGCGAGCTTCTTCTGCTTGTAGCTTTCCGACACTTTATAAATTTGCTTCGCCTGAGCGAACGCTTCAAGCACCGACTCGCGCCCAGACGTAATGAGCACGCCCTGCATGCCATGTTCATTGGCTTTGCGCACCGTAATGTTATCGCCTACTATGACTTTGACGCCCTCAGCCTTCGCAAGCCGCAGCGCCTCGTCCACCTCGCTCTCCTGTTGAACCGAGGCATAAGGAATATCAACCTCCATTAAACCGGATACCGAAATAAAGCCCTCTATAATATTAGGAAAGCCGATCATTTTGATCTTGGCCTGATAGCCCTTCACAACCATTAAAATCCGCATAATATCAAAACCGGACACCTGAATGTCAATGACGGGCAAATACGAATGCTTGCGCAGCAGTCGAGCCGTTCCGCCCCGGCTAATAATGACATCGTAACCGTCCAGATGGATGCGGTTCATGAGCGGCAGCACCTCGGACAAATCGCCCTGCAGCACCTTGATTTCGAATTCCTTCAGCTCTTCCCGCAAGCTTGTTGTCAGCTCCACGAGCCCCGGGTAAGGGGCAACTACTACTATTTTTATTTTCATCCTCATCATCACCGTTGCAGTTTAATACACTCATTATAGCTAAACGCGATCCGAATGAACAGTATTGTGCCCGGCAGGGTGCGGCGTGCTGCCACCCCCTCCTCCTTGCAGCAGGTGCAGCGTGCGGACGAATACATCGCCCGAGCCGAAGCCGCCCGCCTTCGTTACCCCATACACTTCTTTTGCTCCTGAAAATAACCCAATCGGCACGCCCGTCTCCACTTCGCCCTGCAGGCGGAACTTCTCCATACCGGCGAAGCGGCAAAACTGCTTCGCCGTATCGCCTCCCGTCAAGATGAGGCGATTCAAGCCATACGCCTCAACCAGCTGTGCGGCCGTACGGCCAAGCGCTTCCGCAATCCTGTCGCTGACTTCCGTCTGTCCCATGCCCAGCTTGCTTCCAGCTTCCATTGCAAGCTTGATCTCTTCTTGTTCGCCGGAGGAATAGAGCACGACTGGCCTCCCCTGCTGCAAGGCAAGTGCCGCCGCAGCGTATACGCGCTTTAGCTCGGCGTTGCAAGCCGCATCAGGTGCAACCATGACATGCGCCGCCAGCCGAATACCAGCAACCTGCGGCTCAGCAAGCAGCAAGGCGAGCTGCTGGCGCGTCTTAAAATTGACGCTCCCGATAACAGCAAGCACTGGGGCATCACTCGTCGCCAGCTCAAGCACCGCTTCATGAACGGTACCGCCAGCTGTTGTCAGGCACCCTGCCAATCCAGCCGAACCTGCCCATATGATGCGATATTCAAGCCCCTCAAACAGCGATACGATCCCGCGCAGCTCCTGCTCGCTTTGCGCATCAAATACGAGATAACGGCATCCTTCAGCAGCCAGTTCAGCAAGCCTTTGCTTCAAATGCGCGTGACCAAGCGCCATATCTGCGCTCGAAATCTGAGCCACTGCACGCTCGGATTGCCTGCGAATAAGCTCAGGAATGCCGGAGATGGTAATCGGCGTCTTCGGATCAAGCGCAAATTCCGTCTCATGCAGCAATTGTCCATTTAAATATAAAGAACCGTCCCTCACCGTACGGTTGTATTCCGGATAGGCAGGCGTACAGACGATAAAATCCGGCTGAAGCACGTCCTGCAGCGCATCGAATTCTGCGCCAAAGTTGCCTCTGAGCGTCGAGTCCACCTTTTTGAAAATCACATCAAATGGCTTCGTCTTCACATATTCAGCCGCCGTCCGCACGCGATCATAAGCCTCTTGAGCACCAAGCGAGCGGCTGTCCGTATCTATAATCACAACGTCGTCATCGAGGGCTGCGGCTGTGTTTTCATCAAAATTAAGCAGAACCGAAGCTTTGAGACCGCTTCTTGCGAACTGAACGCCCGAGTCGTTAGCGCCTGTAAAATCATCTGCGATTATTGCAATTTTCAAGTCATCACCCCGCGTCCAAGATCAGCCTTTGACCGAACCAAGCAGCATTCCTTTCGTGAAAAACCTTTGCGTAAACGGATAGATAAGCAAAATCGGCACAACCGCAAGAAAAATCGAGGCCGCTTGCAGGTTTTGCGGCAGCAGCTGCACGCCGTTTACCGTAATATTTTCAAGCGAAGTACCGCCCTTGCTGGAATTAATAATCATATTGTAGAGAATGACCGTAATCGGCTGCATGCTGCGGTCCTGCAAATAAATCATCGGAATGAGGAACTGATTCCAAATGTAGACCGCATTAAATACGCTGATCGTTGCAATAATCGGCTTGCTGAGCGGGAAAAACACCCGCCACATGATTTGCCAATCGTTCGCGCCATCGATAACGGCCGCCTCCTCCAGCTCATAGGGCAGCTCGTCGAGGAAGGATTTTGTAATAATGAGCAGAAAGGTGTTGACCGCCATCGGCAAAATCATGACCAGCCAGGAATTGACCAGCCCCAGCCCGTTATAGACGATATAGTTCGGAATGATTCCCGCCTCGAACACCCAAGTGAATAGAAACAGGAGCATAATCGTGTAGCGCCCAACCAGCCTTTTGCGCGACAGCGGGTAGGCCGTCATGAACGTCACCAGCACCGCCACAAAGCCGCCAACGACCGTATAAAATAAAGAATTCAGCAGCCCTGCCGTTACCCCAAGCCGTTCATTGCCGAGTATATATTTGTATGCTTCGAGATTGATGCCCTTCGGCAGCAAATATACCGAGCCTGCCACGACCGCTTTGCCGTCGCTTAAGGATGTAGCCATAATGAGCACGAACGGGTAGACGCACAGCAAGGCGACAAGGACAAGCAAAGTGTTGTTGATCAGATCAAACCAGCTAAACTTCTTCATCTTGCCGCCTCCTAGAACAACCGGGACTCGGAATATTTTTTCGACACTTTATTCGCCATCATCACGAGCACGAAAGCAATGACAGACTGCATCAGGCCAACAGCCGCGCCAAAGCTGTAATTCGGGAAGCCGTCGCTTGCGAACGCTTGGCGATACACGTAGCTTTGAATGACATCCGCCGTATCGTAAATGCTCGGATTGTACATAAGCAAAATTTTATCCAGATCGACGGTCAAAATTTGGCCGATAGCCAAAATGAACATGACGACAATCGTGCTGGAAATCGACGGCAGCGTCACATGAATAATTTTCTTAAATCGGTTCGCGCCATCAATGTCCGCTGCTTCATACAGATGCGGGTCGATGCTCGTCATCGCCGCCATATAAATAATGGCGCTGTAGCCGAATAGCTGCCATACGTTAAGCATGACGTACAGCGGGCGGAACCAGCCGGGATCAGCCATGAAGAATACGCTTTCAAAACCTGCGAAATTCAGCATTTGGTTCACCAGTCCACCCTGCGGCGACAGCACTTTATACAAAATCGAAACGATAACCGCTGATGATATAAAATAAGGGAAGAAGCTGAGCGTCTGCACGAAACGCTTCACCGCCGACAACCGCACCTCGTTAACGAACAAGGCGAAAATAATCGGAAGCGGAAACACAAACAGCAGATTGAAAAAAGCGAGCAGCAATGTATTTCTGACCAGCTTCCAGAAATAAGGGTCGCTCATGAACTTGCTGAAATGCTCGAGGCCGATCCATTTGCTGCCCATTATGCCTTTGAATATGCTGTAGTCCTGAAACGCAATGACCAGCCCGAACAGCGGCAGCAGCTTGAATAGAATTAAATGAACCAGACCCGGCAGCAAAATCAAATATAAAATTTTGGCGTCCCACATCCGCTTAAGCAGTCCGCTGTTTTTGGATGTTGCCCGTTTTACGATTGAGCTCATCTCAGCCCACCTCTGGATTCAAATTGAAGGGCAGCCCCTCTCTTCCCCTACGCCGGAGCGAAAGGAGCCGCCTAAAGCTTATTTAGACATAGCGTCGTATGCGGCCTGGTCGATTTCGGTCAGCTTTTTGTAGCCTGCCTGCTCCATTTCGCCAAGGAAAGCATCCCACTCCGTCAGGCTGCGCTGGCCGCTGATGAATTTCACAAGCGATGCATTAAGTGCCTGCTTCACATTCGCGAGAAGCACCGTTCTTTCTTTCAATTGATCCGTTGAATATTTCAGCGAGTTGAATTCCTTGGATGTATATTTATCGAAAAACGTTGTTGCAAAAGACTTCGTCAAATCATCCATCCACTGGTAATACGCTTCATTGTTGACAGGTACCGGGAACGTCAGGCGATCCTGAAGGAAGTTCCATACCGGCGTGCCAATCGGCTTATTGCCCTGCTCCTCGAATTTGACGGTAAATGTCTTCTTGCCGCCTTCCTCCTTATACGACTTGCCTTCTACACCGTAGTCCATCAGCGTTCTGCCCTCATCCGAGAACATGTAATCCATAAATTTGATAATGCCTTCCGCTTTGTCCTCCGCCTTCTCATTAATGACGAAAACCCGGTCCATTCTGTATTTCTCCTCAGTTGGGGGCAGCATCGTCTGATTGCCGTCAGCGTCTTTGAACGGTTCCATTACTTTAATGCTGTATTTCGGATCATTTTCCGGTCCGCCGTTGTTCATGAACCACGATGGACGTGTGAAGAAGTCGCTGCTGATTGCGCCTTGGCCCGTCAGCATTTTCGTCTGCCACGATTCCTCGGTCGCAGTGCCAGCTACCCATTCTGGATCAATGAGCTTATCTTGGTACATTTGCGCATACCACTCGATGAGCGATTTAAAGCCTGGTGAATAAATATCCGATCCTTTGCCATTCTCATAAATGCCTTGCACTTTGCCATCGACGATTTTGTCATTAGCCGCAAAAGCTTCCTGAAACTTCAAAAAGCCGTCTCGCCCTGTGAATGGGTAAAAATTGGCCGTGTCCTTGTACGCTTCCTTCAGCTTTTTCAGTACATCTGTAAACTCCTGAACCGTCGTCGGGTTCGCCGTAATGCCCGCCTTCTCAAACATATCCGCCCGGTAAAAGGTTACATTCGATATCGTCGGATATTCCTGCGCCAAGCCAAAAATTTCGCCATCCTTCGTCGTCATCAGCTTGGCATAATCCGGATTCGCATCCAGATAAGCTTTAATATTGGGCGCGAATTTATCAATATAAGGCTTTAGATCAATGAACAGCCCTTGTCCGCCATATACCTCAGATTGTGCCAGCGAGACGATGCCGGAATCCGGGAACTGGCCGGAGCCGATTTTGAGCTCCAAATTTTTCTTGTAAGCATCATCATCTTCACCGCCATTCACCAGTTCAACCTTCGTATTCGTCTTTTCCTCAAGCACAGGGTACCAATTCAAATCCTGTAGCCAATTCGTATATTTTCCCGCCATCATATAGGAAAAGGTTGTCGTCCCTCCGGCCGATCCCTCATTTGTACCCGTTGAAGCTGACGGAGCCGCCTTATTTCCTCCATTGGAGCAAGCGGTCAATGCAAGAAGTAGTACCATCGACATCGTTGTAACGGATTTCCAATTCCATTTGTTGTTCATTTGAGCATTCTCCCCCAATTGTCATTTGGCTTGCATAAGTAAGCACTAACAATTTGAACATCTCCGCTTCATTGAATGTTGCTTATTACAACACATTCTGGTAAATTGATTGACCTCCTGTGAAATGTAATCGCTTTCTTGTATCTAAATTATCGCAAAATAGAGCAAATTGCAATCATTTTTTCTAAACTCCCGCTTCTGGTGAAGTTCACCTTTTGGCATTTGCAACAATTAGTAGTGATTTCCTTTCCTTTAGTTGAAGCATCATCGCTTCAGATGCCTCATTTTATAATGAAATTAGAGCATTGACTTTAAAAAATAAAGGCTGTAGCATGAAATTAAAGCGCTTACATATTGAGTCTGCATAGATTCTCCATTGTTTCGTTTCATTTAGCAACAGTAATGCCAATATGAACGAAAGAAGGTTTTTAGGATGGACCACACACAGATTGTTAACCTCAAAAAAATGCTGGCCGAGGGACAATGTTATTGGGATCATGAATCGGACATGATTGAGGCGATGCTGCCCACTGATCAGCCTTCCAATCATGCTCCCGCTTTAATTGAACTGGCTAATGGCGATTTGCTGTGCATTTGGTTTGGAGGATCGGATGAAGGGGCTGGAGATATTAAGGTGTTCCTCTCGCGCTTGAATGCGAAGGAATCGAAGTGGAGCATGCCGCTGCGGCTATCGGATGATTTCAATAAATCGGATCAGAACCCTTCGCTGTTCCAAGCGCCCAATGGAGGGCTATGGGCCATTCATACTTCAATGGATACGCGCGGCTGTACGCTTGAGGAGTGGCAGACCAAGCTGAGGAGCGGGGATGTGACTGGACCTTTTGCCATGCAGCATACGTCTACGGTACAGCGCCGAATTTCCTTTGATAATGGCTACACTTGGGGCAAGAGCGCTCCCTTATTCGAGAAGCCGGGTACATTCAGCCGTCATCCTGTTACGGTGCTCGCAAGCGGCCGCTGGCTGTATCCTGTCTGGTACAGCAGCCTGGATGAGACGATGCAGTTCGGCTATGACTACAGTTCTGTGCATGTTTCCGACGATCAGGGCGAGAGCTGGCGCGAGGTCGAAATTCCGGGCAGTAAGGGCCGCGTTCATCCGTCCATCGTAGAATTGGATGCAGGCAGGCTTGTCGTTTTTTTCCGCAGCCGCAATGCCGATTATATCTATATGAGCCGCTCCGAGGATGGCGGAGAAAGCTGGTCCGTGCCAGATCGTACTATCCTGCCTAACAATAACGCATCCATTCGTGCCATCCGGCTGCAAAGCGGCGGCATCGCAATTATTTTCAACCATTGCCGCGCAAATGAAGATCCGGATGTCGTTGTCTGGCCTTATGAGCGCGTGCCTGTCACGATTGCGATTTCCGAGGATGAAGGCGTTACATGGCCCTATATGCGGCATATCGAAACGGGCGATCATTATTGCGGGGAACTGAACACCCAATACAACCGGCGTTATGAATACCCGTCTCTCATTCAATCAAAGGAAGGAATGATCCATGCCTGCTTTGCATACGGGAACCGAACGCATATTAAATATGTCAGCTTCTCCGAGGACTGGGTACGGGGCGCTCACAAAAATAAATGGCCATGGGACAACTTCCCGATGGAATAAACGCCGAAGTAAAGGCCACTTAGAAACACAGCCTTAGGCTTAATACAGAAAAAATTCCCATTGAATATGCTATGACTTAATTAAATGTACAAATAAACCGTCTCCTATTAAATGGTTGGGTGGTACCTCCATTTTACTAAGAGACGGTTTCTTTTTGCTTTTTAATTTTGAAACAGAGCTGACCTTATAAACTAACCAACGACTCGCCTGATCCTGGTTAGGATCACAAATATCAAATATAATATTTCCGCAAAAAATGAATTATTTTATGTTCCACATATCATCTGCCTTGGATATTAACTCATCAACTGCGGCCTTGTTATCCTTTAGAAGTTTTTGTGAATTTTCATCTTCTTTGTCAATCGGCTCCATTTTCTCATTCACATAAATTTCATAGGATTGTCCATCTTTATTTAAAATAATTCCATATTCATAACCGCCAAATATTTTAGGCCAAACAATCAAAGACTCTTCTCTACCTTCACTAACAATCCCTAAATTCCCTGTAAAATGTAAATAATCCGGAATTTTCAGATTGTATACATCCCCGTCCTTGGTTGTAATATACGAGCCTGATATGGATTTAGGAGTTGCCTCGATAAAATCATGGTAACGAATTTGTATGAGCAGCAGCCATATCAAATTATAAATCCCAAATAGCAGGAGTGCCAGTAGAACCAACACCAGGGGTTTATTTTTCAACAATTTTCGCATAAGTTGACCACCTTGCTTCCTTGTTTCTTAATTTCCTCATCATGAGTAACGAGCACAATCGTTTTCCCTTCTTTATTAAGTTGCTTGAGGATACGTAGAACCATTTCAGCATTCTGTTTATCGAGTGAGCCTGTAGGCTCATCCGCCAAAATAATGTCGCATTTCTTCAATATTAGTCTTGCCAAAGCAACCCTCTGCTGCTCCCCGCCAGACAGCGTATAAACTTTCTTGTTTAGTTTATCCTGCAAACCTACTATTTCTAATGCTTGCTCCATAGTAAGATTCGTTTGACAGTCTTTACGAATCATTTGTAAATTTTCTTTGACCGTTTTATTATCTACCAGAGCAAAGTTTTGAAATAAAAATCCGATTTTTGTCCTAAAATAGTTCAGATGGTTCTTTTTAACCTTAATGTCCATTCCATCAACAACAATGCTTCCCTGTTCTATCTTTTCAATTGCTCCAATCATGTTAAGCAGTGTCGTTTTGCCACAACCGCTAGGCCCCGAGAAAATGACAAATTCTCCATCTTGAATAACTAAATTAAAATCAGAAAACAAAACCTTCTCTTCAAACCTTTTGGTCAACCCTTTCAGTTCGATCATAAGCTTCCGCCTTTTAGTATTTTTTGAATTTTAGCGTTTTCTAAGCGACGTATAAATAAAAAGATTACAGTCAATTCTAAGAGGAGAATGGCAACCCCTCCGAAGGTTAAATAATAAACCTTCTCTACACCAATTAGAATCGCCGTTGCTGCTGCCAAAGCTATGCTAACTACCGTTGTTATCAAGGTCATAAGCATAATTTTCCTGTTCTTCTCCCAGATACTATGCCCCAGCACCTTCTTAACAGAAAGCTCAACTGCATTCACATCATACTCCAATTTAATAATTGAACTAATTATAATAAATTCCAAAAACAAAACCAGCATACTAAAAATAAAATTCATGATTAAAATCCGCTTCGCAATATTCCAGCTTTGTGTAAATTTATCAAAAACATTCGTTTTTGAGGAAATATGACCGATCAATTGGTTATCTTTTATAAAAGAGTTAAATTGTTCATCTGTAATGTTATACATTACTTCAGCAGGATGACCAGTATTACGTGGCTTAATTTCAAATTGACCAGCATCCATCCTATTGAAAATAACTAACGGGTTACTTACCAGCTCACTCCCATACACTGAATCCTCATCAATACGCAGCAATTCAATTGGCCCCTCGTAATAAATGACTTCATAAGTGTATTGGAAACCTTCCTCTTCAAATTGATTAACCGTATCCTTGAAGTCTTCAATGACTTCCGGCTTACCTTTCATCGTTTGCGGCATTAAAAAGTAAATATCCTTATCAAGCTTCAGTCCTTGCAACTCCTTGATGTGTTCTGTCAAATAATTAAGGACATTCCGATTTGTGTATATGCCTTTTTCATACAAAAGTCCATGCGTCGTCACAAGCATACTAGCATTTGTTTTTCCAAAAAATTGCTTATAAAACGCGGACTGAACAAGCTCCGATTCCTTGCTACGATCATCATAGGTTCCATCACTATAAAATTTAATGTTATACTCCATTTTCACATAGGAATATTTCTTATGCTTCTCGAAAAACGGCTTCTGCTTGTATAGCTGATACGATTCGGAAATAAGAATAATGTTGCTTGAGATCACAACTATTGTAATGACTACTGTCACCAGTTTTAAACTGTAATTGATGGATAACAATTTGATAGAGCTACCCTTGGCATTTGAAAAGGCTTCCTTCAAATTATAAAAAAACAGACTGAAGTAAAGAGAGGCGTTTAAAGCAATCATAACAATTAAGCAGATGAGTGAAAGCTTAAATTCGAAATAAACGTAAGTATATGGAGCTAAAATATAAATGATGATTACGAATAACAATGAAAATACGAATGTATCTATGGCTATATTTTTCAGAATAATTCTGCTTATTGGCTCTCCCAGCGAAACTCGGATCAAGCTTTCCTTTTTTTGATAAATAGCATCGTAATAAGTGAAGAGCAAAATGACAAACACCATCAAAGCCCAGATCATGATAATATTGTTTTTTAATTCACTACTGTTATAGCCCTCTTTAGGATGATTACCAGCATATTTGTCAATTAATCCTATTTTAAACTCCTTGGCTTTATCGCTGTTTCCAATGACATAGTAGTCATTGATATCTTTAATATTTTGCAGACTTTCTATCCCTTTAAATGTAAATCGAAAGTCCTCCAGAAATAGACTTGGATACTCCTGTGCAAAAATATTCAATTGTTCATTTATATATTGTTCGACACCCGATGTGCCGTAGATTTCAATATCGGTTAACTGCATACTACTAAACGATTTGGTAAAAGCAAATACTTCGACCTCATTACGTGATGCAGAGTCCAGAATATCACGAATCATTTCATTTTCTGTAGTATTTTCTTGAATGTATAAAGTTGTATTTATAAAAGGGGTATAAAAGTTATTGAGTCGAAAGTTGTGGCTTTCTCCTATAATAAGCATTCCGACAAACAAAATACAAAAGCTGATAACATACTTGATCGTCTTCAAGCCACTAACCTCCGTGCTGTTATTGCCGCCGTTCAGCCCCCAACAAGGAAATTGAACGGCAGCCCTATCAATTTTAAAATTTAGAATTTAATTTTGTAGAATACTTTAGCACCATTATGAACTACTTCAATTTTAGCCCATTTTTGAGCGCTTGTCTCATTTTGAAATGTGTTAGTATCATTTCTTACAATAGCTGTTACTGATAATGAGTTATGATAAGCATGTGTATAATCTTCATTAATCCAGCTTGTGTTAAAACCATATTTGACTTCCCACACACCGACTTGCTGGTCACCCAATTGCCATGACTGAGAAAAAGTCTTTCCTGCAGTAACATTGTCGAAAGCCTTCTCAAATGCAAATGCATTAGATGCAAATCCTGATAAAGCACATACAGCAACCATAGTCGAAAGAAGTAACTTTTTCACGTCAAAATCCCCCTAAAAGTTTGTTTTATATGATAGCCGGCCAGCTTATCAACGGAGCTAAAAAGCACCTTGAAACACTTACATTTTCTATTATAAGGACAAATACATAATATTGTAAATACTTCTTTTGTAGTATTTTCCTAAATAGGGTATAGCGATAACGACTCACTAGTTAATAAAAATAATGGAAATAATTGATTATTCTTTGTCTTGACAAACTTCGCACGAATAAGCCTCCACTCAAACGAGGGGGGCTTATTCGTGCATCTGTCTCAGGTGAAAATCGTCTACACACTAGGCTTGAATGTTATTTTCATATACCAAACATCGCAGGCAAACTGCTCGGTTCCCGCCAAAGGCTGCACCAACTGCACAATACCATGCTTTTTATAAAATTTATTGGCGGCGACCATGTTCTCAAGCGTCTCCAAATAACACTGCTCATAATGGCGTTTGGCAAAATCCAAGGATACGTCCAGCAGCTGAAGAGCGGCACCTGTGCTACGCGACTCTGGCAGAGCATACATTTTTTGCAGTTCGCAGATGGCTGGGCAACCCTTAACCGGGCCGATGCCGCAGCCGGCAGTAAACTTGTTATTTTCCTCCACAACCCAATATTTCGCGAATTCCTGCTGATACAGATGGTAAAAGTCGCCGAGCGTGGGATCTGCCTAGGCTGTACTGGGCTTGTTCGCTCCAAACTCAATCAAGCAGGTCCGAATCAATGACTCCACCTGTGCATTGTCCCACTCCTCAATTTCTCTTAGCTGCATGAATTGTCCCCCTTTCTCCCATCATCAAACCTTTCAGCATATGAACCGCGGCGAGCAGTATGGCAACATCGGAATTAGCATGGCTGAGGGTCCTCATGTTCCTTCTTAAGCTTCATCACATACTTCTCCAGCTGGAAGGTGAGGCTCCTAAGCTCATGCTCCTGCTGAAGCAATCCAAGCAGTGCCTGAATAATGACCGCTTTTGGATGGTCACGTGCAAATTCCTCAGCAAGCGCCTCGGTCGCATCGACGAGTTGGATCCGTCTGGAGCCTGTAATGGCCAGCTCCTTAATGACAGCGAGCAAGGCGTCCAGCAATTGGCTGCGCTTCTCTTCCATCGATATCTGTTTGCTCTTCATTTCTTGGCTTATCATATCGAACATCAACACGTCCGTTAAAATCGGTTTCTCCTGCTTGGCCAAAATATTTGCAGCCATTTCCTCCATCCGCTCTAAAACAAAGAGGGTGATATCCCGGATGCGGATCGGTCTATTTTCAAAAATCATCAGGAAGTTAAACTCTTTGATGATCCCGCCATATACCGTCACCATATCCCAAATATGAGGCTTTATTTGTTCACCAAGCAAGCGGATCAGACTGTTTTTATGAAGGTCGTACATCATCGATCTCATTTGGATGAAAAAGGGCGCCAGCTCCTTTTTCGTTTTAATTAATTCCTTAATTTCCTGCATAATAAACTTATTGATCATAAAAAACTCCAGCGTCACTTCCGTTTCCCGCACAAAAACTTCACGAGGCGTGAGCCCCTCTTCCTTAAGAATCCCTGAAAGCTGATCATCCAGCAGCTGCTGCCGACTTTTATGAACTTCCTTGAATAGTTCTTCCTTCGACGGAAAATATTTATATAAGGAGCCTTTGGCGATTCCGCAATCATCGGAAATATCCTGAATCGATGTCGCCACATAGCCCTTCTCCATAAAATGGCGGACGGCCGACTCAATAATTCTGTCTCTAATCAGGCTCAATAAAATCCCTTCTCTCAAAATCATTTGACTTTCAGCAAAAAATCGATAAAATAAAGCCTAGCGTGACCGATCAGTTTTACAAAGAAACCATTAGTCAATCTTACGAAATCTGCTCCTTCTTCGTCAAGGAGCGGCTCGCTAGCCTGTCTATTTCTTTGAGCTAAGATCGGCATACAAAACCCAAGAGAGGGCGAGGAGCCTACACATGTCTACACCAAATGCTTCACAGTTAGCCTCAGAGCCGGAATTTTCCATCAAATCGATATTGGCGCCGCTTCTTGCCGTCATTATTGGGATGATGATGGTTATTTTGGACAGTACCGTCGTCAATGTTGCCGTTCCTAATTTGCAGCATTATTTCGACAGCTCGCTCAAGACGATCCAATGGACGATCACGGGCTATACCCTTGCTTTATCCGCCGTTATTCCGCTTGCCGGATGGATGACCGATAAATTTGGCGCCAAGCGGATTTTTCTAATTACCATTGCCCTGTTTACACTAGGCTCCGTGCTCTGCGCATTAGCGCAAACACCGGAGCAGCTGATCTTGTTCCGCGTGCTTCAAGGCATTGGCGGCGGCATGGTATCCCCGATCGGGATGGCGATGATTTTCAAAATGGCACCTGCCAACAAACGTGGAGCTGTTATGGGCATGCTCGGCATTCCTATGCTGCTCGCTCCTGCGATTGGCCCGATTTTGTCCGGCTGGCTGATCGGCTTTGCCTCATGGCACTGGATTTTTCTAATCAACCTGCCAATCGGTATTGCCGCATTATTCGTCGGTATGAAATATTTGCCGAAGCTTGAACGTCAAAAAACGCCTGCTCTCGATATTATCGGGATGATCTTGGCCCCTATCGCCTTTTCTATGCTGGCATTCGGCGTTAGCGAAGGTGGTACCGACTGGAGCTCGGCCAGAACGTTGACCGGACTCATCGTAGGCGGATCGGCACTTATTCTATTTATTATCGTTGAGCTGCTTCAGAAGCAGCCTCTGCTGGAGCTGCGTGTTTTCCGCTCGTCCGATTTTACTCGCAGTATTATTTTATCATGGATTTCACAAATTGCCTTGTTCGGTTCGATTCTGATGATTCCGCTGTATTTGCAAACCGTGAGGGATTTCACTCCGCTTGAGAGTGGTCTAACGACGCTGCCGATGGCGATCTGCTCGATGATTTTCATGCCAATCAGCGGACGGCTGTTCGATAAATGGGGAGCTCGCCCGTTAGCTATGGCCGGTTTGTCGGTGATTACGATTGCACTGTTCTTGTTGTCCCGGATTCATGTGGATACAGCCATTGTTATGGTAATGATTCCACTTGGCATGATGGGTATGGGCATGGGCTTGTCGATGATGCCGCTTAACACCCATGTGCTGAATTCTGCGCCGCGCAGACTCGTCAGCCGCGTAACGCCTCTGACTTCAGCTAGCCAGCAGGTCGTTACTTCCTTTGCAATAGCTGGACTGACCGGCTATTTCTCCTCTCAAGCGACTGCGCATATTACGGAAGCGGGAGCAGGCGGCAACATGCTGGAAAGCACCTCTCTGGCATTTGGCGATACTTTCTTACTCGCAGCAGGCATCGCGATAGCAGGTGTATTATTGAGCACGATTCTGCGCAAGCCGAAGCTCAAGGATGATCATGAGCAAGAGGAAGATGCACCAGACCCTGCGATGATGATGGGCCATTAATTTTAAGAGACATTGTTGTTTAGTAAATGAATAAACAAATGAAGGCTGATTCCTGCACGCTGCAGGAGTCAGCCTTCATTTATTTACATGCAAAATGCAAAAAGGCACCTGCGATCTGAGCGTTCAAATCGCAGATGCCTTTGCTGATGATGCTACTTATAATACCGCTTATTTCATACTCTCTTCTTCGTTAAGAAACCGCCGAATTCTCGAACAGCGAAACATGCAGCTTCACGACCGCCTTGCGTATCGTCATTTCCGCTTCAACGCTGCAGCATGGACGGTGGATATCATGCGGGAAAAAGACGGCAAACATGCCGGGCGTAAGCACGATGTCCGATTCATCGCTTACTTCCTTATACGACAATCGGTCGCGGCTGTCCAGCTCGTCTGCTGTAACGACTGCTTCCCCATTATCGCGGGCGACGCGAATGAGCTCCCGACCTTTCAGCAGCAGCTGAATGTCGATATATTGTTTGTGAGACTCCGCCAGCTGCTCTTCCGCCGGACGGGTCTCCACATGCTGGACGAGCACAAATAAGCGCTCGCCATCGATTTCATATTTTCCAGCCGGTGTATCCTCCGTCACTTCCTGCTCCAGCCAAGCCAGTGCCTGCCGAAATGGCGGCAGCCAGCCCGGCTCCTGCTCCCAGCTGCGCAAATCGCTAATGATCATCGTAGTCCGCTCCTTTATAAATGAATTCATCCCATGTTACGGTCTGAGTATTGTGCCGCCAATATAGCGAACGCCGCCTCTTTGCTGAATCGTATCCTTCGCATCATTGAAATAATAAGTCGCCAATATTTCTCCGGCGGTCGTCTCGACAGCACGCGGATAGCCAAGATCATTGCTGCCGCCATCGTCACGTAAAATCAGCTCCGGGCCCCAGCTTAGCCCATTATCCTCGCTTACCCTTGCCCGAATGCCAAATGGCGGCCTTCTGAAGCCATAGACGGCAAACAGCCTGCCATCCTCCATCAGCGTCAAATGCACCGTATCGCCATGGTCGTTGATGCGCGAGACGAAGCGCCACGTCAGCCCGCCATCGTCCGAGGCGTAAAGCTCGCACCATGCCGCCACCATCGCCGGCTTGCATCTGACTGCAACCATAATGACGCCATCCTTCATTAGAACGGGGGAAGGACAAATCATCCGATACTCCTCGCTATGCGGCATTAACGACACAAGCGACCAATTGCAGCCATCATCGAACGAAGCGAAGACGACGGGGCGATCATGCGGATTATTTCGCGGCCTTGCCGTCAGAAAGAGCAGCACAACACCATCTGGCCTCACAATATACGATGGCCTGCCTTGATAGCGGGGAATGCCACAATCCGGTAGCATCACTGGCTCGCTCCAGGTCGCGCCTGCGTCACGCGACATTTTCACCCAAGCCTGGGCGTGATCAACCGCAGAGTTCGGCGTACACCAGCATTCGAGCAGCGTATTGGGGTCGGAGAAGTCGAAGCCCTCCTCGAACGTATACGGCTTGCCATACGGGAGCTGATCCAGCAGCTTGTAATTGTCGGCGATTTGCGCGGCCTCCTGCCAGCTGCGGCCGCCATCAAGCGTACGGACAGCAGCGATGCGCCCGAAGGTTTCTACTCGGTCATGATTCAGGTTTCCAGGAATCTGATAGTCACAGTCAATGTTCATAAACGCGAGCAAAATATTTCCTTCACTTATTTTCCACAAACCACCATTAAAAGGCCAAGAGCAAAACTCATTGTCTTTGCGATAAATTTCAATATGCTGCAGCTGCTGTGGTTTCACTGGCTTCATGTATCGACTCATCTCGTCATCCCCCTTGGGCTGGCGTAAACGCGCTATTTGCGGTGAAGCGAAGGCAAAGGCCCGTTTCGCGGTAAGCATAAGTAAAGCGGCCTTCAAGCGTGCAACCGAGCAACCGAGCAACCGAACAAGGCTTATTTTTTCATAAAAGTCCCTGCTGCCGGTACTTCTCAACCATTTGCTTCAAATCGCCATACGCTGCCGGTGTCAGCGGCGCTACCGGACGTCGCGATGGACCGGCGGGCACGCCGATCTCATTCAGCACCGCCTTCAGCACAGAAGGTAGCGTGCCCAAAGAAAAGGCACTCCGCAAATCCCGCAGCACCCGCTGCGCCTCCTCTGCCTCCCTATAGCGCTCTGCCTGAAAATGCTCATAGATTGCCGCCACCTGCGCCGGGAACACATTAGCCGTTGCCGCAATCGCACCGCTTCCGCCCGCCATAAGTGTCGGCAAGATAAGCGAGTCCGTTCCCGCCATCACCGAGAAGGAATCAGGTGTCTGGTCGATATATTGCAAAATCGTATCAAAGCTGCCGCTGCTGTCCTTAATGCCGACAATATTCGGGATTTGCGCAAGCTCGGCTACCGTTTTGGGCTGCAGCGCATTCCCTGTGCGGGCGGGGATGTTGTACAGCACGACGGGAATCGCAACCGCTGCCGCTACCTGTTCAAAATGATAGATCAGTTCCTGCTGTGTAAACGCAAGGAAATAAGGAGTAATGACCGAGAGCGCATCGACGCCTGCTTCCTGCAGCCGCTTAGCAAGCCGAACCGTTTCCAGTGTGCTCGCACAGCCTGCTCCGGCATAAACCGGCACGCGGCCCTTCGCTTCCCGCACAATGATTTCCGCTATTCGCACCTTCTCCTCGAAAGAAAGCGAGAAAAACTCGCCATTCGTGCCCAGACAAAACAATCCATGGACGCCAGCAGAGATGAACCGCTCCACCATTAGACAAAGCGCCTGCTCGTTCAGCTCCTCCTGCTCATCGAACGGTGTTACCATTGCCGGAATTATACCTTTCGCCAATTCCATCGCTAGTCCTCCTTTTTAAGGTAAGCCCTTACATTTTATTTCGCGCCATATGCCGCCTGCTCGCCTGCACTACGATGCCAAACTGGACACCCCCTCAAATATAATGTATATAAGATTTAAGAAGAAACTGTTGAAAGCGTGGTGCTCCAAAATGGATTTGCCGAAAATTGATAATTCTAACCTGTGGGACAAAACCTACACTCTATTAAAGGAAAAAATCATCCGCCGTGAATTTCTCGGCAATCAGAAGCTGCTCATTCCTGAGCTGGCTGCCCAGCTTGGCGTTAGCCGAACGCCGATTCGCGACGCCTTGAACCGTCTGGAAATGGACGGCCTTGTGAAGACGGTATCCAAGGTCGGCACCTTCGTCAATGCCATTGAAATACAAGACGTAATGAATGCTACCGATACGCGGATGATGCTGGAATTTTGGGTGGTGGACAAGCTAAGCTCCTGCACAAAGCAACAGCTTCATGAAGAAATTAGCAGGCTGGAACACATTGTCGAGCTGTCACTAAGCGAGCTAGAAGCACTTCCGCTCGATCAGTATTTACAGAAAGACTATAATCTGCTGTTCCATTTGGAATTCATGCAGCTTGGCGGGAACAGCCATAATGCAGCCATCTATAAAAGCCTGATGAACTATCGTTTCATCGCTGCAAGCAGCTCGCTCATCAGCAAAGAAATGGTAGCTGCCGCCATTAAGCAGCATCAAAACATCATTGCCGTCCTAAAGCTTGGCGATGCTGAACAAATGCGCGCGGTCATTCGTGAGCATCTGGAGGACTCTAAAAATCGCCTTATCGCTAAAATCACTGCAAATGGCGGCTCCATTTAGCACGAATTTGCATTCGGTCATTCTTTTTTCTTTTTTCTGATTATTGGTTTTGCCGTTTAGCGCTTGATAACCTTTATAACCTTTAATGATAAATGTTGTATACATCATTTAATGCTTATAATATAGCTTAACCCCTCAGCCTCGTCAATCCTTCTCTTTGCGCCTTGCCAATTAAATGGCAAGATGACTTTTTGCTCGGAGAAGGGTACAATAAAGGGAAGTAAGCTAATATCTATTATTGATTAACAGACAAAAGGAGTGTTACAAATGACACAATATCGTGAAATAGATTCAACTGAGCAATGGGATGCCGCTTTGGAAGGCTCGAAAGACCGTGCCCTTGTTGTTTTCAAGCATAGTACGACTTGCCCGGTGAGTGCGAACGCGCACAGCGAGTTCACAGCCTACCTGGACGCTAACCCGCGTCAGGATACGGATTATGTCCTTGTTAAGGTTATCGAATCCCGTCCGGTTTCGAACAAAATCGCTGAAGATACGTCGGTTAAGCACGAGTCGCCGCAAATTATTTTTATCCAAAATCAAGAGAAGGTTTGGAGCGCTACGCACTGGGCGATCACGTCCGAGCATATTACAGCGGTTCTTGACTAATCGAATGGTAGCTGCAAAATAGCTTTCTTTTGTAAAAGCTTAAAGACCGGGCCGCTTGTTTTCGCAAGCGGCTCGGTCTTTTTGGTATGTGCGAAGGGTCAGGCTTCCTTCTATGCCTGTCGGCAGTAAATGCCTTTCTAAGTGCCTTTCTAAGTGCCTTTCTAACCGCTTCCCGCTGAATAGGGTTCATTTGCAATAAAGCTGTCCCTTTTTTAAAGGCCGGCTTGTCCTTGGGAGGGAAAAAGAGTGTTCGAACGGATTTCTTTTGCGTTCGGATGCAAAAAGACGGTGTTCCAGTCGCTATCGACTTGGAACACCGTCTTCATTTTTGCTGCCTTGCAGGCAT
Organism: Paenibacillus sp. JT22N15; assembly: GCF_059383755.1. NCBI lineage: Bacteria > Bacillati > Bacillota > Bacilli > Caryophanales > Paenibacillaceae > Paenibacillus > Paenibacillus sp. JT22N15. The sequence continues at coordinate 524,739 of NZ_JBXENV010000002.1, forward strand.
TGATGTTATTCGTATAATACTGAAAGCACTTTAGCAATAACGACTGCGGATTGAGCCCGAGTTGCCGTTGCTTGCGGCGCGAAAGCGCCATTGCCCATGCCGGAAATCAGCCCCAGCTGCTTAATGGCAGCTACTGCTTCCTGCGCATAATCCGAGATTTGCTCAGCATCCGTGAAGGAGGCTGCTGCGCCCGTAGGTTGCGCCGCCCCTGCATCTGCTGCGAATCCGCTTTGCTTCGCAGCGCGGTACAGCATAACCGCCATCTCTTCTCTTGTAATGGAAGCGTTGATGCCGAAGGAGCCGTCCGCTCTGCCTTTAATAATGCCATTCTGCTCTGCGGCAAGGACAGACTGTTCATACCAGCTTCCAGCCTTGATGTCGCTCAGCTTCGTTGAAGCGCCGTCTTTGCTCGCAAGACCGAACGCCTGAACGAGCATATGCACAAACTGTGCACGGGTAACGCTGCCCGCTGGCTGGAATTTGCCTGCTGCCGTGCCTTGAACGATGCCTTTGGCAGCAAGGCCTTCAATTGCGATCTTTGCCCATGGATACTGTGCGATATCATCGAACGAAACGTCTGCGTAAGCCGCTGCATAACGGCTGAAATGCGCCGCCTGGAATACGATTACTTGATCCTTTTCGCGATAAACACTGCTATGGACAGCTTCCAAACCGCCATTGCTATTCAAATAATAAACGATTGCCTGATGCGGCTGCTCGCCTGCTTTCAGCGTGTACGGCAAGGCAACTTCCACTTGCCCTTCGTTCCACGTTAATTGCTTGCCATCATGGACGAGCAACAAATCGTAAACTTGATGCGCGCCAACCTTCGCGCGTTCCTCCGCTGTAAGGGCAGCCGAGTCTACTTTCTCGGCTGTGAAGGCCAGCATTGCGGCGGGGTTTTGCGCCGCTGCGCTGGCAAGGGCTTCGACGGCGACGCTAATTCGTACGCCGTCCAGCCATACATGCAGCACCGGAACGTTGTGATCGGTGAGCTCTTTAATAGCAGCCGCGGGCAGCTGTACGACTGCCTGCTGCGGTGCAGCTGCTGGAACGACGCGAATCGTGACGTCGTTCCCGTTCGCCTGCGTCGCCGCCTTGCTCAGCTCGCTGGCGGCGACTGTCGCGACCAGCTTGCCGGATGCATCCGGCACGCCGTTCGCGATTGTAATTACAGCAGCAGCCGATGGCGCTGCTGTTGGCTGCGGGCTCGCCGTCGGAGTAGCCGGCGATGACGTGCCCGGCGCTGGCGTCACCGGAGATGCCGTTGGCGCCGGCGTCGCTGGTGATGGCGTCACCGGAGATACTGTCGGTGTCGGTACCTCTGGCGTTGGTGTTACCGGAGGTACTGTTGGTGTCGGCTCCTCTGGTGTTGGTGTTGGCGTTGGCGTCGGCCCCTCAGTCGCCACCTCCAGCCCTGCAAGCGCAGCTGTCACTGCTGCTGCTCTCGCAGCTACCAGCGCCTGATCAGCTTCCTGATCAGCGCTTGCCCGCTGCGCTGCAGCCAGCGCTTCGGCAAGCACGGACCAGCTTGCTGCCGTGTACTGGCTTTGCGTCAAGCCAGCTGCTTCAGCAATTGCGGCATTCAGCTCGGCCTTATCAGCCAGAGCCAGCCCGAATGCCTTGAAGTCCATCATGCCGACCCAGCCTTGGCCTTCGGTAATCGTCACCTTGAGATAACGGCCCGTATTATTGTCCGTCAGCTTATGGCTGTCCGAAGGCATGGCCAGCGTTTGCGTATCCGCTGCTGTACGGAACGTTACGCCATCATCGGAAATTTCCACCTTGTAATGGACGACTCCCGCCCATTTGTTGAGCACCACTTTTTTCACTAGCGAAGCTTGGCCCAGATCGACCATCCACCAGCTGCCAGCCCCTTTATCTGTTCCCCACGAAGTGCCTTCATTTTGATCGACTGCCCCTTCTGGAGCGTTGGTCTTGCCGCCGCCGCTGCCGGCGTTGCTGGAAGAAGTTGCTGCTTTAAACGCTGCAATATCCTGCAAAGGCTTAAGCGCTTGAATCGCGGAGGCAAGTGCTTCCGTCGCAGCCACAACCGCCGTTTGAACAGCCTGGCCATCATTGTTGACCGTCTTCGCATTCGCTAATGCAGCTTGCAGTACAGCCCATCCGGCCGCATAATATTCCGCACCGTCGAGCTGCTCTGCTGATACGATAGTGGTCACAAGCATGCCTTTGTCCACGTTCGACAAACCATTCAGCGCTGCCTGCAATTCGGCAACTGCATGATTGACGACCGTTTGCGTAGCTCTTGCATCACCAGAAGCCGTCCGTGCAACAGCAAGCGCACTTTGCAGCGCCTGCCAGCTTTTCGCCGACCAGTCCGCCTCTTGCTTTGCTTCTGCATCGGCAATGAGCCCCGTCAGCGCCGCCTTGTCCGCAGGCACCACTTCAAGCCCAGCGACAACGGAAGCCAGCTGCGCCTGTGCCGCATCCACTTCAGCTTGCGTTACCCCTTGAGGCGTATACGCCTGATCGTGAACGAGCTGCGCTTGAGCGATAGCAGGTGCAAGCTGCGGCCAGCTCTGCGGCGTAAAATCTGCCCGGGCGAGCGACTTCGCTTCAGCAATTGCGGCCGCCAAATGCTGGCGATCTGCCGGAACTGCCGTCAAGCCATGCTTATACACGTTCAAGGAATCCAGCGCATAGCCTTTATAGGCGTATCCGCCGTTTGCTGGATATTCATCATAATCAAACATCGCATGATTTTCCCATGCGTCGCCCTCAGACGCAATCCAGCCTACATTCGATGGAATCCATGCCGGCTCCCAATAGAAAAATCCGGCTCCCTTGTTATTTTCCACATTGGAGATCAAATCCATAATCGTTTGAATCGCGTCATATTGGCCTTGAACGGTCGCGTCCCATTTCGCTCCGCCCGTTTTCAGCTTTTGGTCGGAGTTAATAATATTTTCATGGGCATCGCCATTTTTATACGAAAAAGGATACGACGTCTCAGCAATGACCACTTCCTTGCCGTAACGCAGCGCCATATCATCCATATTGATTTTCACCGCTTCCAGCGTACCGTGCCAGAACGGATAATAGGATAAGCCGATAATGTCGTAATCGACTCTGCCATTGATGCCGTCGAAGAAATAACGGAAGGTCGCATTTTTGCCGCCTTCAGCAAGATGAATCATAATTTGAACATCATCGCCGCCAGGCAGGGCGCGAACAGCCGACGAACCGCTGTTCAGCAGCAGCGCTTGATCGTCAAAATTAACCGAGCCGCCTTTGCCCGTGAGCACGCCGCTGTTGATTTCATTGCCGATTTGCACCATGTCAGGCATTGCATTTACTGCCTGCAATTCTGAAATAACCTCGTACGTGTAATCGTATACCGCTTGGCCCAGCTCAGGCATCGTCAGGTTTTTCCACGCCGCAGGTCGAACCTGCTGGCCCGGATGCGCCCAGTCATCCGAATAGTGGAAATCGACGAGCAGCTTAAGCCCCTTCGCCTTCACTCGCTTAGCGAGTCTAAGCACATCTTCCTTATCATTGTAGCCGCCCGAGTTTTGCGGATCATTCCACACCCGCAGCCGGACGTAGTTTACGCCCCGGTCCTTCAAAATGTCCAGCAAATCGCGTTCCACGCCATTGCTGTCGTAATATTTTCCGCCGTTGTCCTCAATTGCGGTCAGCGTCGAAATATCCACCCCGCGAATAAAATCGTCACGATAGCCCAGCACCGTGACCGACGCTTTCGGCTGCACGCTCGCTCCCGTTACCGTTCCTGCTACTTCAAAGCTGCCCCCACCTGTATATTTCTGCGGGTCAACAGCGTCCCATGCGACATTGACAAGCCCAAAGCTGCCGTCCGCATATGCGGCATTCACCTGTGCCGGAAGGCTCGGAGCCGTACCGCTGTAGGTTTCGATATTTACCGCGTCATAGCCGGTAATGTCCGCTGGACTTTTCACCATTTCCTTCTCTGCTACCTTTAATTCTTTAATGCCCGGCCACCAGCCGCTTCCCGCATAAAAAGAAATCGTGACACGCACATAACGCATGCTGTCCGCCTCGAATGCAAGGCTTGCCGTCTGCTGCTTTGCCGCATTAGCCGATTTATCGGCAGCGACCGTCCAGTTCACATCGTCCGGCGATACCTCTACGATATACTTGACGATTTCATCTTCCTTCCAGGTGATTTCCACACCAGAAAGATCATATTCGCTGCCCAAATCCACTTTAAGCCAGTGTGTCGGACTTACAGCGCTTGCTGCGCTCCATGCCGTATCCGGATTGCCATCGACCGCGTATTCCTTCGGCTGGCCCCACTGCGGATCTATATATTCTTGGCTTGCTGTAACGATTTTGCCAAGCGCCAAATTTGCTGCAGCTGCCTTTACCGCCGCTTGCGGCCAGGCCATCTGTGTCATAAATAGCGCTACGACCAGCACGAGGCTGATGTACCCTTTCCCCTTTTTCATGTAAACCTCTCCCTTGATTATATTGTTTCTCCATGCTTCATCTAATTGTAAGCGATTTTATGAAAAGCGATATACATACCAAAAGCAACATTCTAGCATTTTATGCAACCTGTTTGACGCCGCACATTCCGAATTTTGGTAGCGCTATCATTCATAGGGTTTTCATAAGCGAAACCTGCGCAAACAGACACTTCAAATACTATCGATTAGAAAAATCCTGAATTAACGCGCTTAAGCCCCAGCCCGGGGATTAACGAAAATTTCGGCTAATCACTTGTTATACTCAAGCCGATGTTTTATATTGACATAACAGTAGGTCAAAAATTAAAGAGGTGAACGGACGAGATGACTCCACGCACGAAGGAACAAAACGATGAGATCCGGCTGCGGCGTCTGGCGCAAATCCGGAAAGCCGCTGCCGATGTGTTTTTGAATAAAGGGCCTTTACTGGAAATCCGCGATGTGGCCGCGCAAGCGGGACTCGGTTATGGCACGGTATACCATTATTACAGCAATAAGGGCGATTTGCTTCAAGATTTGCTATGGGATGCGTTCGAGCGGGCCGGCGATTGGCTGGTAGCCCCGCTAGAGGCAACGCTAGAGGCTCCGCTGGAGGTCTCCCGCGCTTCGGCCTCGGGGAAGGCACCGACGGGCAGGCATTTCAGCTTGGCTGCTGAGGCGGACACCGGGAACTCGGCTACCGCGGATTCCCGAAGCGGAAGCAGCGAAACGGCCGCTGCCGCAGAGCTTGGCCCCGTCGCCGCCGCAGGCTTCCGGCTGCTGCAGCTATGGGCGGAGGACCGCGCCCTTTACCTATTGTTTAAGATGGCCGGAGAGGACTTTGCCTCGCTGCCAGAAGCGCGCTCGGCCACGCTTTCGGCCGCCTTTCGTCGTGAGGTGCTGGCGCCGCTTGCCGCGCTGCTGGAAACCGGGCGTGAGCCGGACGGGGCTGCCGCTTCCGGCGAAAACGCGGCGGAGCCGCCGTATCAGCTGCAGCGCGCGGAAATGCTGCTGGCCGCCTTGGTCGGCTGCGCCTCAATTTCGCTTCGCCGCGGAAAACTGCAAGAGGAGGCCGGCGATATCGCCCGTTTTTTAAAATTATAGAATGGATAAGGAGCGAATAATGACAGATGATCATACTAAAATCACCTAGGGAAATCGAAGAGATGAAACCAGCGAGCCAAATCGTTGTGGACTGCTATCGCGAGGTGTCCAAACTGATCGAGCCTGGGATCACCACCCAGGAAATCAATGACTTTGTTGCCAGACACATCACCAAGCTGGGCGGCAAGCAGTTTACGAAAGGGTACAACGGTTACCCCGCCGAAACCTGCATTTCGGTCAACGATGTGGTGGCCCACGGCATTCCTTCGAATCAGGTGATTATGGACGGCGACTTGCTGAAGCTCGACATCGTTGTGGAATACGGCGGATGGTTCGGCGATTCGTGCTGGTGCTATGCGGTGGGCAATATCCGGCCGGAGGCGCAAAAATTAATGAAGGTGGCAAAGGAATGCTTGGATCTGGGGATCGCCAGGGCAATCCCTGGGGGCCGGCTTGGCGACATCACGTCGGCGATTCAAGAGCATGCGGAAGCGAATGGATTTTCGGTCGTACGCGATCTGCTGGCGCACGGGATCGGGCGGAGCCTGCACGAGGAGCCAAGCTACGAGCATATCGGCGTAGCTGGCAAAGGCATTCGGTTAAAGGAAGGCATGGTGTTTACGATTGAACCGATGATCAACGAAGGTACGTTCCGTATCAAGATCGACGACGATCGGTGGACGGCGAGAACAGCCGACGGCAAGCTGTCGGCGCAATATGAGCATACGATTGCAGTCACGTCCGACGGACCGCTGATTTTAACGGCCCATTAAAAATAGAGGCAAACGGACGGGAATGCGTCATTAAAGGAACTAAGTCGCTAACCCAGCCTGCTTGCCCTGACGAAAGTTCGTAATCCAAAACGACGAATAACCGCGCTGCCGCAAAAACAAGGCTGCTCTCCGTTTCCGGAAAACAGCCTCCTGTACATCCTCTAAAACCCACACGATTACCTTTGTCACACTATTCTTTAACCGAGCCTACGACGAGGCCTTTAACGAAAAACTTTTGCAGAAACGGATAAATTATGAGGACAGGAAGAGCGCCGATAAAAATTTGCGCTGCACTAACCGTCTTCTGCGAGATCAAGGCAAGCGATACGGGATCAAGGCTCATGGAGCTCATGTCGCGTGAAATAATGACCGTTTGCAGAAAGGTTGCCAGCGGATATTGGTGAACGCCTTCTGTGTACAGCAGGCCGTCAAACCACGAATTCCAATGGAACACGATGCTGAACAGGCTGAGCGTTGCAATGGCTGGCTTGGATACCGGCAGAAAGATCGTGAACAGCACCCGGAAGTGGCCTGCTCCATCAATCATAGCTGCTTCCTCCAGCTCCTTCGGAATGCCCCGGAAGAAGTTCATCATCAGAATCGTTAAATAAATATTAACCGCTCCGGGAAGCACCAGTGCCCAGAAGGAGCCCATCAGGTTCAAATTCTGGATCATCATATAGAAGGGAACAAGCCCGCCGTTAAAGACCATCGCGAAAACGAAAATCCAGGAGTAGTAAGAACGTGCCTTGAAGCTCGTGCTTTCTCTGGAAAGCGGGTAGGCTGCCATAAACGCCAGCAGCAGCGTAAGGGCCGTGCCAATGGACGTCCGCATGATAGATATCCAGATCGAGTTTAGAAAGATCGGGTTGTCGATCGTTTTGCGATAAGCCTCCAAAGTGAAATCTACCGGCCACAAATTAACGATATTGGCATCGGCCGCCGACTTCGCGCTGAATGAAATGGCCAATACATGAACAAGCGGGATAATGCACAGGAGCGAGATAAACAGCAGCCCTGTATTATTGAGTATAGAAAATATGCGGTATGACAGTGTTTTGTGGTACATTCTAGGCTCGCTCCATTCTTAGAAAATTCGATAGTTTGCCCATTTATAGGCCATGCGGTATGAGACGAAAATCAAGATCATGCTGATAATGGATTTGAATAATCCGACCGCTGTTCCAAAGCCCATTTCCCCGCTTATAATCGCTGTGCGATAAACGAACGTATCAATAATGTCGCCTTTATCGTAGACTAGCGGGTTATACAGGTTGAAAATTTGGTCAAAGCCCGCGTTCAAAATGTTGCCGAGTGCCAGCGTACCTACGACAATCGCCATCGGCACCATCGAAGGCATCGTAATGTGAAGCGTCTGCTTCCAGCGGCTTGCGCCGTCCACTTCGGCCGCCTCGTACAGCGAGGGGTTGATGTTCGAGAGAGCTGCCAGAAAGACAATCGTTCCGTAACCGAACTCCTTCCACACCTCGGAAATAATAACCGTAAAGCGGAACCAATTGCCTTCTCCAAGGAAGAAGATCGGTCCGATCCCGACCATGCCCAGAATCCGGTTTACAAAACCGCCATCGCTAGACAATATGTCGATCAAAATACCGCCCAAAATGACCCATGACAGGAAGTGGGGCAGATAGACCATCGTTTGCACATAACGCTTGAAAAGCTCTTTGCGCACCTCATTTAAGAAAAGAGCAAAGATGAATGGAGCTGCGAGGTTAAAAATAATTTTCAAAACCGCAATGACCAGCGTGTTCCAAATAACCTCCAGACTGTCCTCCCGCTCAAACATGTAGCGAAAATTATCGAGACCGATCCATTCCGAGCCTGTAATGCCCAGCCGGGGCTTAAAGTCTTGGAAGGCCATAACAATGCCCGCCATTGGCAAATAGCTGAACAAAATCAGAAAAACAAGGGATGGCAAAATCATGAGATGGAACGGCCAGTGGCGCTTTAGCTGCCTCATATTGTAGTATCCTCCTGAACGCATTTGTATGAATTACCTCAATTATAGCAACGCCCCAAACCGCCTGAACACATGACGGAACCAACATTGATGGCACTATTGCAACTACTTTTCACAGGAAACTCTCATAAAAAACAAAAGCAGCCTGCCGAGGGCAGACTGCTTTGCTGACTTGCACTATTTTACAGATGCATACCATTCATTTACTTCCTTCGTAATTTGCTCGCCGCCGGATTTATTCCAGCTGGCAACGAATGTATCGAAGGCATCAATCGGCTTTGTGCCGTAAATAATTTCGTTAAACGTTTGAAGCTCGATTTTTTTCAAGTAATCCATTTTCGACTTCATCGTCGGCGTTGTAGGACCCGTAAACATGTTCATAAGCGCAACATCCTTCTGGGACATGAGCACCTTCGCCGCTTCTGGCGTTTGCTTGCCAAAGCTGTTGGCAATGTCTTTCTCCAGCTTCGTCTCCGGCTCCTTGCCATCTGCAAGCGCCAGCAGAGCTGTCATTTGCGCGTCTGGAATACGTGCGCCATCACGAACGAGGAAATAACGAACAATGTTAATATAGCCTCCAGGGATATCATCTTGATAAAGCGTGTTGCCATTGGCATCAACATCATAGTCATAACCTTTGAACATGCCAACCTCAAGCGGGCTGCCCTTCGCAGGGTTTGCGAAGTTGTCAAACATCCAGTTCTCATAAGTGAACAAAGCCTCAGGATGCTTAATATCTTTGTTGATCAAAATAACAGCGCTGGAAAATGGCGTGCCATGGCTTGTCGCTTTGCCGTCAGGACCTTTTGGCAGTGCGATCGGCGTCCATTTTGCGGTTGGCACGTTTTTCGCTGTATCGACAAGCGGCCAGCCGCTCATCCAGTACGGTCCAGGAATAATGCCCGCTGTTCCTGCAACAGCTGGCTCAGCCGTTTTGTTCTCATCCCATAGAGCTGCTTCCTTAGGAATAAAGCCTTTTTTGCTCCATTCCGAAAGCTTCAAGAGGCCCTGCTTCATGCCTGTGTTAATGGAACCATATTCCAGATTTCCGTCAGTTCCAACATTCCATTGCTCTGGCATCGCGCCATAAGCGCCAAAAATCCATGATGGGTCGCCCATCCAGCTGCTCAGCTTCGTTTTGAAGCCAATGCTAAGCGGCGTTACTTTATCAGGAGCCAATCCGTCCGGATTGTTGTTTTTGAAAGCTTCCATCACAGTTTCCAGCTCGGCAATCGTTGTCGGAGCCTTCATATTCAGCTTGTCCAGCCAATCCTGGCGGATCCACAGCAAGTAGTCGTTGTTATAAGCATAATCCAGTACGGGAATACCCATTTTTTTGCCGTCGCGAATATATGGATTCCATACGTTAGGATCAAGCTCCATCGCTTTTTTCCAAGTATCATTTGCGTATTGGTCAAACAGGTCGCCAGCTTCGCGGAAATAGCCGGAATCGACCAGATCAGCTACCAGCTGCGGATCATTATTGCCCACTACCAGCACGTCAGGCATATCCTGTCCCGAGGACATGGCCAGGCGTAACTTTGTAGCTAAAGCATTGTTCGTATCCGTTACAGACCACAGCGATTTGATCTCGATGCCGAGCTGCTCCTTGGCCCATTTTGTCGCTACGTTGTTCTCAATCGTTTCACCATTTTTATATTTCACCTCAGGAGCTACACCCCATACGGTCGTCAATGTAACAGGCGGATCATATTTCTCTTTATATTCATTTCCTGTTGAAGCTCCTGTGTTCGTGCTCTCGCCCGTTCCTTTGTTGTCCTTGCCGCATGCTGCGAGCAGGCCGACAACGAGAATGAGGCTTAGTACGAGCAGCAGCTGCTTTTTGTAAGCGCTAATCATTTTTGTTTTTCCCCCTCCAACTGTGTGTTGCAATTGTTTATGACTTTATTATAGGAGCATTGCTGGGGAAGTCATATGACAATAACCGAACATTTCTGCACCTTTGGCAACCTGTTCGCTTTTTGCTATTGGTCGCGGAACTCCTGCGGCGTCATGCCATAATGCTTGCGGAAGATTTTGCTGAAATATTGCGGATTCTGATAGCCCAGCTCCGAAGTAATTTCATAAATTTTCTTATTAGTCTGCTTCAGCAAATAATGCGCCCGCTCCATTCGCATCCGGGTAATATAGTCACTGATGCTCTCGCCGGTCTGGGCTTTATAAATTTTGGACAAATAGACGGGATGCAAAAACACCTTGTCCGCAATCGTCTTCACCGATGTATCATGGCCAAGGCTTGCAGACACAAGCTCCTGCACCTGCTTGACCAGACTGCTCTTGGCGTATTCCTCCGTGCTCGACAGCTCTGTGCGCAAGCGCTCCAGCATATCTGTCGACCAATTCCGCAGCTTGTCCAGCGAATGAATAACGGTGTGGTCGAGCAGCATGTCGAAGCCCGCATGATCAATTTCATAAATAAATTGTCCCTGTTTATGGGCCGTATACATAAAGGCATTCGTAATCGAGAGAAACACTTCATACAGATGCTCCCGCGAAAACTTCACCTGCTCCAAATTGCCGAACACCTCATCGATTTTGAGCAGCGCTGTGTCCCACTGCTTGGACTCCAGCAAATGAATAAGCGTAGGCGGCTTATACAAGGCCTCCATCAGATTCACTCGCGTCTCCGGCTCCGCCTGGTGACTTTCCAAATAGACGGCAATGCCCGATTCATGAATCGCGCTCGATAAATAGACGCTCATCCCCGTCCGGTACGCATTCGCCATGCCGCTCGGGAAGGAGAACCAGTCGGAAATAATGAGCGACACCTCCGAACGGAGAAAATGGGAGATTTGCCGTCTAAAGACGTTCACCGCCTGCTCCAGCATCACCCGCCGCTGTCCTTTGTAATCCGGCGAAAAATCCAGCAGCCGCTGCTGCTCCTCATTTGGCTGCGCGACGAATATGAGGCAATTATGCGGCGCTTTGCCATACCATACGTTCATATGCTCGGCGAACACTTCCTCGCCAATATTGCCGACCGCATATTCCATCAGCTCCATGCTGCTGCGGTTGCTTTCATCATAAGGATTGCTGTATTGAATCAGCAAAATGACAGAAGGAGCATCAAGCCGCAGCGGGATTTCATATTGCGCCAGCTTGGCGTCAATCGTCGTGTCCGACAGCTGGCGGCCGAGCAGCAGATCATGCAGCAGATTGCGCCGCAGCAGCCCGTATTCCGACTTCATATTGTAAACGAGCTGATGGTATTGCTCCGCCTGCTCCCACTCCACCTTCAGCTCCTCGATCGTATTCATCAGGCTGCGCACAAATTCCTTATCGTCCACCGGCTTCAAAATATAATCGGACGCCTGCAATTGCAGCGCTTTTTTCGCATATTGGAAATCGGAGTAGCCAGTCATTAAAATGCAGCGCAAATCCGGCCAGAGCTTCTTCGCCTGTTCGATCAGCTGCAAGCCGTCCATCCCCGGCATCCGAATATCCGTGACCAAAATATCAATGTCACCCGCCTCCATAATAGCAAGCGCCTCGGCAGCAGACTCGGCCCGGTATATTTTGCTGACGCCAAGCTCTTCCCATGGAATGGTCTTCTCTAAGCTCAGCGTCACATAGGCCTCATCATCTACAAGCAGCAGTTCAATCATTATGATGCCCCTCCCTAAGTCAATGTCTGTTCAGTTTGTTTCTCGCGGGTCACATTCCAGCGAATTTGCACCTTTAAGCCGCCTAGCGGCGAAGGCGACAGCACAATGCCTGAGCTTGCCCCGAAACGCAAATGCAAGCGCTGATGGACGTTCCAAAGACCGCAGCCCATCTCCTGCTCCATAGGACGCGTCAATTGGTATTGCAAGGAAAAAAGCCGCTCTGGATCGAGCCCAACGCCATCATCCTCCACCGTAATCGCTGCAAACTCGCCGTCAAATTCACCCGATATGCGAATGCGTCCTGCATCTGGTGATTGCTCAATACCATGGATGACCGCATTTTCCACCAACGGCTGAATGACGAGCGGCGGAATTTGAAAACGCAGCAGATGCTCCGGGATGTCCAGCTCATAAGACAGCCGATTCATCCGCATTTGCTGAATATCCAAGTAGTTGCGGACAAAATCAATTTCCTCCCGCGCATCGACCAAATCCCGCTCCTGCCGTGTCGTATAGCGGTAGTAGTTTGACAGGTTCTGGCTCATCGCAATGACTGACTGATAGTTTTCCAGCTTCGCCATGCTCGATATAAAGGAAAAACAATTATAGAAAAAATGCGGGTTGATTTGCGATTGCAGCTGCTTGAGCTTCGCTTCTCGCACATGGATTTTTTCCAAATAAACATTTTCAAACAGCTCTTGAATTTGCTGAACCATCCGGTTGAAACGGATAAATACGAACTTAAATTCATTGTTGCCGCGCCCTTTCGGTGTAAGCCGGACGCCGTAATCGCCGTTTTTCAGCTTCTGAAAGCTGACTACAAGCTGCTTAATGGGAACCTGCACCTGCGCATAAAGCATATAGGCGATTAAACAGCTCATCAATAGCAGCAAACCAACCGAATAATAAAATAAACGGTTCGTTTGGTTGATGGGCTGGAGCACATCCGATAACGGGATATAATCAATCAAATCCCAGCCTATCGTTTCTGAACGGACAATATTGACCAAATAACGCTCCCCGTTCACTTGGACGGTATGGCTGCCGCTGGCCAGCAAGCCGCTCTCGTCCAATTGGGCAATGAGCCGATTTCCCAGCTGCTGGTCGGCGGTACGATTGTATATCGTGCCCCATTCCTCGTTGTAGTAGAAGGGGTCGCGCCGTCCATCTCGCTTGAACTGATCGAGCATGCCCTGAATATTCGAGCTGTCAAAGCTAACCTCAATGAGCAGTCCCGTATCCGTAGCCTGGGACAAATTATTGTAAGGCAGCGCCGTCATCAGCGAGAAACGGAAGCCATCACCGCCGAGCGGCTTCACCTGCCAGCCGCGTTTCAGACGGGCGGCCAGCGTCTCTTTATTATAGGGAACAGCATCGTTCACCGTGATGACGCGGGCCAGCGTAGGCGAATAAATCGCCAAATTGCTTTTCCAATTGGAGGAGCTTTCCTGAATGCTCAGCTTGGTCTGAATGCGCTTGACCATCGTAATCGCGGGTAGATCAAGATTGTCAAGGTCGACGTAATAATCGCGCAAATTCGCAATGTCCGGATCTTGAATGAGCAAATTTGGCCATAACCCCAGCAGATTAATCGAGGAATTGACCTGATTTTGAAAAAAAACGAGCTGATTCGTATTCGAGCGGTTGAGCTCGGAATCTAGAACTTCTGTACTAATATGATTGGAATAGGAGTACAGTCCTATGATCGGCAGCAGCATAATAATGAGCAACCCTACGATTTTGGAAAACAAATTTACTTTAGGCATCCGTACACCTGGCTTTCTTCTAATCAAAATGCTGCATTCAGTATAATGTCCCTCTCGAATTGGAGCAATGCCTGACCGGGCTGAAGCAAAGAAAATATTCGGCTGGTCTGTCATTATATGTCGAAAATCTCTTATAAAAATGATAAACTATTTAATAGAATTTCAACGAGAAGAGGTTTAGCATGTACAGCGCAATAAAACGCAAAAAAGGCTTTACCCTGGCATCCATCATCTCCTGCATCGTGCTTTTGTCCGTCCTCATTACCATCGTCATCAATATCATTATCGCTTTCAAATCCCAGAGGGAATCCCTTTATCATAATACACTGGAATTAAACCGCATTACGGCCGGTGATCTTAGCAAAACGACGCAATCATTACTTGTGTCTATGAAGCGCAGCCTTGAAATCGCAGCGAATTATTTATCCGATGCCGACCTTGAAAGCAGCGCTGTGCTGGCGCAGCTTGATTTTTTTATGGGAACCAACCATTACTTTAATTCGATTGCTGTCGTCGATGCTGAAGGCGTTATCGTCTCCAGCTCTCCTAACAATTTGGGCATAATCGGCCACAAGCTGTCAACTGATGAATCAAAGCTGGCGCTTAAAGTCCAGAAGCCGCACATTTCCAAGCCTTATATTTCTTCGACGAATCGGATGATCGTGCTGGTCAGCCAGCCGGTTTTCAGCCGGGAGGGCACCTATCGGGGATATGTGGCCGGAACGATTTATTTGCAGTATGAAAATATTTTCCGAGAAATTCTTGGCGTGCAAAACGAGAACAACAGCGGCTCTTATTTTTACGTCGTCGATGGGGAAGGCAATATGATCTATCACCCGCATATGGAGGATCATCCTGCTAATGTAAGCATGAATCCTGTTGTGCAGCAGCTGATGCAGGGGAAAAGCGGGCAACAGCAGGTGGTCAACAGCCAAGGTATCGAGTTTCTTGCCGGTTATTCCGTCGTACCCGAAACCAACTGGGGAATTGTTTCCCAAACGCCAGTCAGCTACGTGGAAAATAAAAGCTGGGATCTCATTACAGACATGCTGAAGGTATCAGCGCCGTTCGTGCTGCTGCTGCTTTTTCTGACCATGTGGCTGTCGCGCACGCTGTCCTCACCGCTCTACCAGCTGGCTAATTATGCGGCGCAGCTGACCAAGATGGATCAAATCCCGGACACGCTGCCTTCGCGCGTTTACTGGAATTATGAAGCGAACCAGCTAAACACCACCGTTGCGCTAGCTTTTCATGAGATGAAGCGGAAAAATGAAGAGCTGTTCCATGAGTCGCAGACGGACGCCTTGACGGGACTGCCAAACCGCCGAACGCTTAAGCTGATTACCGAGGATTTGGAGCTAAGGCAAATTCCGTTCTCTGTCATTATGCTGGATTTGGACCATTTCAAATCGGTCAATGACGAGTTTGGCCATCCGAAGGGCGATGAGGTGCTGCGCCTGCTTGCTGCCAAGATGCTGGAGCTCAAGCGCGAGGGCGATTATTGCTTCCGTTACGGAGGCGAGGAGTTTACAATCGTGCTGCCGCACACGTCAGAGGAAGAGGCGTTTGACGTAGCAGAGCAGCTGCGAATGCAGATGGAGCAGGCGATTACGCCAATCGGCCGCCAGGTCACCCTGTCGCTCGGCATCGCCTCCAATACAGCTCGATTAAAAGATACCGAAGATTTGTTCAAGCAGGCGGATGATGCGCTGTATGCCGCCAAGCATAGCGGCCGCAATCAAACGATTTTGCATAGTCAAATTTCGGAGTAGCAGAAATTAAGATAAGTTAGATGCATTTTCAGTTTGCAGCATGATACACCGCTGCCACTTGGCTTTCTCAGCCGTGGCAGCGGTGTTTTTTCTTTCCTGTCTAGAGTGTGTGCGCACACCGGAGCTCGCCTGCTGCTGCTTGCAATGCGCTTAGTTGAGGCTGCCAATCTCATCAGATGATTCAGGGCTTAAGGAGCCGCAGCGCGCGATTGCTGCTGCGACTGCTGTTACTGAAAGCCCGTTGCTGAGACTAAGCGGTTCGAGATATTCTCTCCATTTTTGGAGGACACAGATTCCGCTATTCTGGTTTTTTCTTTGATTTTAGACTATAAGCGGACTGTAAAGCCGTTATGGCTCTCATTATCCTGCCAAAATGGCCATTTACAGCGAATTAGCTGCCCCTGAGTCCGCATCCTGTGCCATAACCCGTGATCTTGTTGAAATAGCGGCTGCTGTGTCCATCAAGTCTATCTTTGTGCGGCGAGAAATCCCCTATAACGAAGAGCATGATTAGGCTCGCTTCTGTTCGCATAATATGCTCTAGGTTTTGGGATGAGCGAGAATGGTGGATTACTTAATTAGCTCGGCATAGGCTTCCGCGGTCAGCAGCTTGCCGAGCGCCTCCTCCAAGCCTTCCTCGAGCTCAACCTCCACAATCCAGCCGCCATCATAAGGCTCGCTGTTAATTAGCTCAGGCTGGTCAATGAGCGTGCTGTTCACCTTCGTAATCCGGCCAGATACCGGGCTATACAGCTCCGACACCGTCTTAACCGACTCAATGGTGCCGATGCTGTCGCCAGCCGAAACCACCGCACCAACCTCTGGATACTCTACGAATACGATGTCGCCCAATTGGCCTTGCGCATGATCGGTAATGCCGACCAGCAGCTTCCTTCCCTCCGTCTGCAGCACCCATTCATGCTCATCGCTATACCGCAGCTGCTCCCTAATTTCGCTCATTGCCAGCGCCTCGCTTTCTCACTCAAGTTCAAATTCAAGTTCTATTTACCGTTTTAATTCAGCGTCAAGCGTAAACGGCTGTCGCCGTCCTCTGGCGGCAAAGCTGCCGTTTCGAGGGTGATATATAAGAATGTATAAGTGTGAAATTTATATATTCTTATCTTTAAAAAAAGACAGAGAAAAGGCGTAATTGCCCATTCTCTGTCCTCGGTACCTGAGAGCTTGAGAGCAAGCCGCAGGCAAAGCCAGACGGCACTCCTTACCCCTTTGGCGGCTATTCGCACTCTCCAGAGCTGCGTCAAATGCCGGTACGTTTACCTGAGAGATTATTCGTTATCCGGCAAGGATAACGGCTTGCTCCTTCGGTGCTGCCGGGTCGGCTATCCATCTGGCCGCAGGCAGTCTCTCCCGATCATCATCATCCGCATATTCATTTGCCTTGATTCCCCACAAGCATAGCTTATTCCTCAAAAGCATGTCAACATTCCTAACAAATAAGTCAAAAAACCGCAAAAAAAGATTGACATCCATATCCAGCTGATGCGTATAATGTTGGCAAAGGCATAAAAGCAGCGACCTAATTAAATACGCGGATGATGGCAGCGGGAGAGATTACTGATGGACAGGTAACGCCGAAGGAGTAAGCCTTTCAGGTGAATCTCTCAGGCAAAAGGACCTTTGTCGGACGCACCTCTGGAGAGCATTCGCCACGAGCGAATCACCCAAGGGGAAACTTACGCATATATGACGTATTTTGTCATGTTTTTCAAGGCGTGGGACAACTCTCAGGTACAAAGGACAGAGCGAAAGGAAAGATGGATGGGCGAAGCAAGCTTCGCGGCGCCCCCCCTTTTTTCCTTTCGCCTGTCCTTTTTCTTATGCCTATTGAAAAATTCCGCGCTTCATTCGAGCCAAATTAGAATTAAATTCAAGCTTAGAACTGCATTCAAGCTGAAGGGGTGATTTTGTTGAGCAGCCTTAAACGTACGCCGCTTTTTCCGTTGTATGCCGATTTCAAGGGTGCCCGCTGCATTGATTTTGGAGGCTGGGAGCTTCCCGTCCAATTTTCAGGTATTCAGCAGGAGCATGCGGCCGTCCGCGAGCAAGCTGGATTGTTCGATGTCTCCCATATGGGGGAGTTTATCGTTAGCGGCGCGGGCTCTGAAGCCTTTCTCCAGCAAATGACGACAAATGATGTGTCGCAGCTACAGGACGGACAGGCGCAATATACGATGATGTGCTACCCCGATGGCGGCGTAGTCGACGATCTGCTCATTTATAAACTGGGAGAGCAGCAGTACATGCTCGTCGTTAACGCTTCGAATATAGATAAGGATTGGCAGTGGCTGGAGACACAGGCCGATGGTGACGTTTCGCTTCGCAATCAATCCGATGGCACAGCGCTGCTGGCGCTGCAAGGCCCGAAGGCTTTGGCTATTTTGTCGAAGGTGACGAATGCGCCTGTCGCGGCACTTCCGGCGTTTCATTTTTTAAATCAGGTTTCCGTATACGGACATGCAGCCTTAGTTTCCCGTACCGGCTATACGGGCGAGGATGGGTTTGAAATTTATTGCAGCAGCAGCATAGCCGCCTCGATCTGGCGAGGACTGCTTGCAGCTGGAGAAGCTTATGGACTTGTGCCCGCCGGGCTTGGCGCCCGCGATACACTGCGTTTCGAAGCCAAGCTGCCGCTTTACGGGCAAGAGCTGTCGGCGGATATTTCGCCGCTGGAGGCTGGACTTGGCTACTTCGTTAAACTGGATAAGGGCCCGTTTATCGGCCGCGAGGAGCTCCAGCGCCAGAAGTCGGAAGGCATTCCCCGCAAGCTCATTGGCTTGGAATTGCTGGAGAGGGGCATTCCGCGTCCCCATTATACCGTCCACAATGCCGAAGGAGAACAGATTGGGGAAGTCACGACGGGAACGCAATCGCCGACTCTGAAGCGCAATTTGGGTCTGGCCCTTGTACAAAGCGCCTATGCAGCCATCGGCACGGAGCTATGGCTCGATATCCGCGGCAAGCGGCTGAAAGCTGTCGTCGTAAAAGCTCCATTTTATAAACAGCCCAAAGTCATTCCCGCCCAATCCTGAACATGCTGCATGTACGCTAACCACTACGCCCCCATCAGGGCTTGCAAAGAAAAGGAGCGATCGCCATGTATAAGCACCGATATTTGCCGATGACCGAGCAGGATCAGGCCGAAATGCTCACCGCCGCTCACGCCAGCTCCATTGAGGAGCTATTCTCCGATATTCCTGCCGCTGTGCGCTATGACGGGGTTTTGCCCATGTCCGGGCAGCTCGATGAGCCTGCCTTGCTGCGCCATTTGCGCGAGCTATCGGACAAAAACGCCGACTTCGACCGCTATACGAGCTTTCTCGGTGCAGGGTTGTACGACCATCACATTCCTGTCGTCATCAACCATATGCTGTCCCGCTCGGAATTTTATACCGCCTATACCCCGTATCAGCCGGAAATCAGCCAAGGGGAGCTGCAGGCGATTTTTGAATTCCAATCGTATATTTGCGAGTTGACCGGCATGAAGGTCGCCAATGCCAGCATGTATGACGGGGCTACGGCGCTCGCCGAAGCTGCGGCGCTGGCCAGCGGAGCGACGAAGCGCAAGCAAGTTATTGTGTCCCGCACCGTCCATCCGGAGGCTCGGGAAATTTTGCTGACTTCCGCACACGGACTAAATTTGGAAGTAGTAGAAATCGGCTATCAAAATGGCGTCACCGATGTGGATGCGCTGCAAGCAGCCCTTACCGAAAATACAGCTGCCGTTCTCATTCAATCTCCTAATTTCTTCGGCTGCATCGAAAACATTCGCATGATCGAGCCGCTCGTTCATGCCAGTAAAGCGCTGCTCGTCGTCAGCGCCAATCCCATCTCGCTCGGCTTGCTGGAATCGCCGGGCGCGCTTGGCGCCGACATCGTCGTCGGCGATGCGCAGCCGCTGGGCATTCCCGCATCGCTTGGCGGTCCGACCTGCGGCTTCTTCGCGGTGTCGGAGCCGCTTATGCGCCGCATTCCCGGGCGCATCGTCGGGCAAACCGTCGACAAGGACGGCAAACGCGGCTTCGTCCTGACGCTCCAAGCCCGTGAGCAGCATATTCGCCGCGAGAAGGCGACGTCGAATATTTGCTCCAATCAGGCGCTGCTCGCATTATGCGCCTCCATCTATATGTCAGTGCTCGGCAAAGCAGGCATGCAGGAGGTAGGGCTGCTCAATGTGCGTAAAGCCCACTATGCTGCTAGCGTGGCGGCGAATGGGCCGCTGGAGCTAGCTTTCTCGTCTCCCTATTTCAATGAGTTTGTCGTCAAGCTGCCGGATTCAGCCGACCTTGCTGGCGTAAGCGCCAAGCTGCTGCAAGCGGGCTATATAGGCGGCTACGATCTAGGAACCGCCTACCCAGAGCTGAAAAATCATATGCTCATCGCCGTAACTGAACGCCGCACAAAGGAAGAAATCCATGCATTCATTCATGAATTGGAGGCCTGTGTATGAAAGCCGAGAAAGCGTTGATTTTTGAGCTCAGCAAGCCGGGGCGTATCGCCTATTCGCTGCCTGAGTGCGACGTTCCTGCACTTGCAGCCAGTGAACTGCTGCCTGCGGAGCTGCTGCGCCAGCAGCCTGCTGAGCTGCCTGAGGTGTTTGAGGTTGATGTCATTCGCCATTACACCGAGCTGTCACGCCGCAACTTTGGCGTCGACAACGGTTTTTATCCGCTCGGCTCCTGCACGATGAAATATAATCCAAAAATCAATGAGGATACCGCCCGCTTCCCCGGCTTCGCCAAAATCCACCCTTACCAGCCGGAGCAAAGCATTCAAGGCGCTCTTGAGCTGCTTTACACGCTGCAAAACGACCTCGCCGTTTTAACCGGCATGGATCAAGTAACGCTTCAACCGGCAGCGGGGGCGCATGGCGAATGGACCGGCCTTATGCTCATCCGCGCCTATCATGAGAGCCGCGGCGAAGCCCGCACCAAGGTGATCGTGCCGGATTCCTCGCACGGCACGAACCCGGCGAGCGCGACCGTTGCCGGATTCAATACGGTGACGATCAAATCGGATGTGCGCGGCATGGTTGATTTGGACGCGCTTCGAGCTGCCGTCGGCGCAGATACAGCCGCGCTTATGCTGACGAACCCGAGCACGCTTGGCTTGTTCGAGGCGCAAATTGTCGAAATTGCCGCCATCGTCCATGCGGCAGGAGGACTGCTCTATTATGATGGCGCCAATTCGAACGCCATTATGGGCATTGCCCGTCCGGGCGACATGGGCTTCGATGTCGTCCACTTGAATTTGCACAAGACGATGAGCACTCCGCATGGGGGCGGCGGTCCTGGTGCTGGCCCAGTCGGCGTCAAAAGCCTGCTTGTGCCGTTTCTGCCAAAGCCCGTCGTCAGCAAGCGGACCGACGGCACCTATTATTGGGATACCGACCGGCCGGAATCGATTGGCCGCATCAAAGCCTTTTACGGCAACTTCGGCATTCTGGTGAGAGCCTATACGTATATTCGCACTTACGGGCCAGAGGGGCTGCGCCGTGTATCGGAGCTTGCGGTATTGAATGCCAACTACATGATGCACCGCCTCGCACCGTATTACGAGGTCGCTTATCCCGGGCTGTGCAAGCACGAATTCGTGCTGTCTGGAAAAAGGCTTAAAGCGTACGGCGTGCGCACGCTGGACGTCGCCAAGCGGCTGCTGGACTTCGGCTATCACCCGCCAACGATTTATTTTCCGCTAAATGTAGAGGAATGCATCATGATCGAGCCAACCGAAACGGAAAGCAAGGAAACGCTGGATGGCTTTATCGACACGATGATTCAAATTGCGCAAGAGGCAGAGCAGACGCCTGAGCTTGTCCTCAATGCCCCTTATACGACAGTTGTCAATCGTCTGGATGAGACGACAGCGGCCCGCAAGCCCATTCTAAATTGCACCTGCGGATAGCCGCCGCTCCATTCAGGAAATAACTGGAATAGAGTAGTGTTCCATCGAAAATAGGTTTACAATGGAAATAACGATGGAACCTACAGGATGTGATTGCACATGGATTTTTCTTGGAAAAGAAACTTATATGTATTGTGGATTGGCGTGTTTTTTACGAGTACGGCTTTCACCACCTCCATTCCATTTATTCCGCTGTTTCTCTCAACCGAGCTTGGTGTTGAGAAGCATCTGGAGGCTTGGTCCGGCATTTCTTTCGGTATTACCTTTCTCGCAAGCGCGCTTATTGCCCCTTATTGGGGGTCGCTCGCTGACAAATATGGCCGCAGGCCGATGCTCATTCGCTCGGGGTTTAGCCTAGCCGTTCTTTACATGATGACCTACTTTATTTATGATCCTTATTTGTTCGTTGTGCTTCGAATTTTCCAAGGCCTGCTTGCCGGCTTTGTTCCAGCCTCGATCGCACTAGTCGCCACCAACACGCCGGAGCACAAAACAGGCTATGCTCTTGGCATAATGGCGACAGCAGGCGCGACAGGCGGTATTATCGGCCCCGTCATTGGCGGGGTCGTCAGTCATTACATCGGCAATCGCGAAGCTTTCCTGTTCTCAGGAGGCATCGTCCTGATTGCCGCGCTTATTGCCGTCTTTTTCGTGAAGGAAAAAAACTTCAACCGTTCAGGCGCCCGTTCCTCGATCAAAGAGGATTTGAAGCTTGCACTATCCAACCGTTCCTTCACCACACTGCTGATTTTGGCGGCTCTGGCAACGTTCTCGGTGATGATTCTGGAGCCGCTGCTCACCGTCTATGTTATGCAGCTTGGCGTCAGCGGCAGTGAAGCTGCCCTGCAGTCAGGCATCGTTTTCTCGGCCGTCGGGATCGCCACGCTCATTGCAGCCCCGCAGTGGGGCAAAATCGGTTCAAGGATCGGTTTTTCCAAGGTGTTGTTCATAGGTCTTGTCGGCGGCGGGATCGGCAATTGCTTGCAATTTTTCGTCAGCGATTACGTAGAATTCGGCGCGCTGCGATTTATCTATGGGCTGTTTTTCGCCAGCGTCTACCCGGCTATTAATGCCTTGATCGTCAAGGTGACGGACAGCAGCTTTAGAGGACGAGCCTTCAGCCTCAATCAGTCGGGGACCATGTTCGCAACGATGCTGGCTCCCGTCATTGGCGGCGTGCTTGGAGGCATCATCCCGATTCGCTGGGTATTCATCATCAACGGGCTGATGCTGATCGCAGCTGCCCTGTTCCTGAAAACCCACGCGCTCGGCGGCTCAGCACAGAATGCAGCAGACACAGGCAAGCAGCCTGCCCGTCCATAGCCAAAAAGCCCCGCTCCCTCTGATAAGGCTAAGCCTTTAATCAGTAGGGGCGGGGCTTTTGTCGTTAAATATCTATATGACCCGGCGTGCGGTTACATACGTTTTGTCCCATGTGCTTCCGGAAAAAGCAGAAATCGTTACGCCGATTCCCTTCCGATACGTATGCAGCAGCTTGCCGTTCCCCATATAAATGGAGACATGGTTAATGACGCCGTCTCTATTCGTATCGGAGAAAATCAGATCGCCAGCCTTCAAATTGCTTCTGGATACATATTTGCCGGCCTTCGATTGGCTCAGCGATGAGCGCGGGAGCGTAATGCCGTTCTTTTTGTAAACATACTGTGTGAAGGATGAGCAGTCAAACGAGCTGGTGCTGCCCGTCGTTGCCCCAAATTTATAATCAACGCCCAGAAATTTCTGTCCCGTTGCAATGACGCCGCTGGCAGTGGATGACGATGCAGCCTCTACCTTAGCTGCTGGTACAGCCAAAGCGCCGGTCAAAGCAACGGATAGGCTTAACGTGACACTAAGTAACGTTTTGCCTAGCAGGGTTTTGCCCATAAGGGTTTTCTTTGTGCTATTCATGATGTATCCTCCTTTGGTAAAAACAGATGCGGTATAATGCCTGCTAATACCATACCACAGCTATTTACCCCACCAATTACCAATGAGAGGACAACCCCTACATACGCCTTGAACCGATCATTTTCATTAAAAATCCATTTTAATTATGAAAGCACTTTTACTTGACTTTTATTTTCGAGGCGCAATTTGCCAAAAAGCTCATGCTCAGCCTGCTAAACCTTCATCTCAGAATGCTGAATCCGCGACGTTTCTATTTGAATCGTCGTATGCGAAATGCCAAACTGCTGCTCGATTTTCGCAAGCGCCTGCTGCAAAATATGCTGGCTGTCATGACTATCCTCCACTAGCAAATGGCAGCTCAGCGAATCAAGACCCGATGTAATCGTCCATATATGCAAATCATGCACATCTATAACGCCTTCGATTTCCGCAAGCACCCGCTTTACCTTCTCCTGATCAATCGACGGTGGCGTGCCTTCCATGAGGATATGGAGAGTTTGCTTAATAATGTTCCAGGCACTCCGCAAAATAAGCACCGACACGAGCACCGATATAAGCGGATCGGCAATATTCCAATCAAACAAGTAGATGAGCAGCCCAGCGAGCACAGCCCCGACCGAGCCAAGCGCATCGCTCAAAACATGCAGATAAGCGCTTCGGACATTCAAGTTGTTATGCACATCGCCTTTACGCATTAAAGCCCAAGCACTGGCCAAATTCGCCAGCAGGCCAACAAGCGCAATGAGCATCATGGAGCCGCTGGCAACAGCAGGAGGATCGAACAAGCGATGGTAAGCCTCCCATACAATAAACCCGGCTATGACGAACAAGGCAATGCCGTTGAACAGCGCGGCCAATATTTCGAAGCGGTAAAAGCCGTAGGTTTTCGTCTTGGAAGCGGGCTTGCTGGCAAACCAGACGGCAACCAGGCTAAGAATAAGCGCGCTCACATCGCTCAGCATATGGCCGGAATCGGCAAGCAGCGCGAGACTGCTCGTCAGCAAGCCGCCGAAAAATTCAAGAAACATAATGCCGACTGTAATCGACAGCGCAATAATCAAGCCGACCTTATTGCCATTGACATCAAAATGATGATGGCCGCCCGGTACATGGGAATGGTCATGGCCGTGATGATGACCGTGGCTGTTGTCATGATTATGATCATTATTATGATCGTGATCATGGTCGTGATTGTGGTCGTGATTGTGGTCGTGATCATGGTGACCACCTTCGCTATGGCTGTGCCCATGACTGTGTTGATGCTTATTCTTCGTGTCCATATTCTCTACCTCCTGCTGCTATTAAAAGCGATACAATTCGCTTTTTTAAATAAAATAACATATGAGCATGTATTCATATATTATATAATGAACCAGCTGGACACATTTGTCAACCAATGCGCTTCCTTATTTTTCTCCACTCGTCCAAAAAGCATTCATTCCTTCGCCTTCTCCACCCTGCTTCCAAATAAAAAAGCCCGAGTGTGCGCAGCCCAGCTTTTTCAAGCTTAGACGCGCACACTCGGGCTTTCTATTTATTGCAAGGAGACGATGTCGCCTTCCTTCAAGCCTTCAAGCACTTCTACCTTATCTCCCGCTGACATCCCGACCTTGATGTCCTGACGCTCATATTGGCCTGCGCCTTTTTCCAGCATGACATAAGACGAAGCCTGATCGCTCATAATAGCAATGGAAGGCAAAGCAAGTGCACTCTCCTTACGGCTTATCTCAATGTCGCCAGTGAGCGTCAATCCTGCAATCAAATATTCGCTTGGCTCAAGCGAAATAACAACCTCGAATTGCGCAGCTTGATTGAGGCTATTTTGATCCGTGCCGGTTTTCGCGAACTTGGATACGCGCAGCACCTTGCCTTCAAGCAAAACATCCTTCATCGCAGTCATCTTGACCTTGACCAACATATCCTGCTTAATGCGGAATACATCCTGCTCCCCGACAAGAGCGATGAATTGCAGCTTGTTCAGATCAACAATTTTGCCGATCAGCTGGTTGTCGCCAACTGCTTGCAGTTGCTTAGCCGTTTGATCAAACAGAAAAATACCATCGCCTGGTGAGCGATATTGGGATTCATTCAGCTTCAGCCGCTTTTGCGTCAGCGCTTTGCGCCCAATCGATTCCTTCACATCGTTCAGCTCCTGGTTCAAACGGGCAATTTCCTTGGCGGCCAGCGCCTTCTTGCGCTCAACCTCCGTCGCCTCAAGCATGCCCAGCTCATCTTCCGTATTCGTAACAAAAGCTTGCAGCTTTGCCTCCAGATCAGCCTTGTGCAGCTCCGCTTCCTCCTGCGTAATTTGATTTTGCAGCTCGGTCTGGTCAAGCGTGAACAATACCTCGCCCTTCTTCACCTGCTGACCGTCCTTCACTTTCCACTGCGTCACTTTGGAGCTGAAAGGCGCATAGACCGACGTTTCCTGCTCATATAGCGACTTGCCCTTAACCTGAATCGTATTGACGAGCGTCTCCTTGGTCACCTGAAATGTAATGGCCTGTGAATCGCCCGACATATCGACCATCTCCGGCGGCTTCGACATGGAGTACAGCACCACGCTTATTCCGATTAATACAATCCCGATGATGATCCATTTAATCTTTTTCTTCATCTCTTCTTCTCCCCCTGGTTCCTCGCTGGCTCAGACATGCCCTGACCATAGTGCAGGACCCCTCTAGTCTCTCTTGATTGCGGTCAATGCATCGGTACGCGAAGCGCTGACTGCCGGATAAATCCCCGATATAATGCCCGTCATCACGGCAAACGCCAGTCCGACCGGAATAGCAGACAACGGAATGAAGATGGACATATTTTCCTCGCCGGTAGACATCGATAAAATAAGGGCATTAATTCCCCATACGATCCAGTATGAAAATAAAACGCCCAGCAGTCCCCCCAGCAGTCCAAGCAGGGCTGCTTCTACAATGAACATATTTCGAATTTGCGCTAGATTGGCACCAAGCACCTTCATAATGCCGATTTGGCGGCGCCGTTGGTATGTGGACATCGTCATCGCCACAATAATGGAAATCGAGGCGATAATAAGAATGAATACGCCTGCGCCTACCGCAATGCTTTTGAACACAGCGAACTGCTCTTCAAGGGCCTCTTTTTGCAAAAGATTGGATTGGGTGTTCAAGGTGAGCTTCTTGATTTGCTCCTCCACCTGCTTCACATTTTCCTCCGCATCCACCTTGACCGTTACTTGATTGTAGGTGCCGTTAGCCGTCTCTTCACCGCTGCTTTGCATGAGCTGCTCACGCAGACTGTTCGCCGTTTCAATCGATACATAAATTTTGCGGTCATTGGAAAGCTGCATGTCGGAAACACCTTTAGGCTTCTTCAATACCCCTACGACTCGAAGGGCCTCACTGATCCTTTTCTTGTTGTCCTGATCGTAGTTCACCAGCTGAATCTGCTTCTGGTACAAGGCGGAAGGTGTAGTCATCATCGTCATATATTGGTCTTGCAGTGTTGAATCGCCTGGATTTAAATTCATGGCCTCAAACAGCTTATTCTGCTCTTCCTGATTCATTAGTCCAAGCGTCGTACCGTAACTTATTACTACAGAGTTTGGAGCATCCGACGCCGAGCCCTGCCAATACGTATTGCCGAAGGCTTCCAGACTGCTCAAATCCGTTCCAATAATTTCGGCATAGGCCTGCTTATCATCAGTAGTCGTCATTTGCATGTAGCTCAGCTGCTGCATGGCTGCTACAGCCTTTACGTGCTTAATGTTGCGCATGATTTCGACCTTTTGATCAGACAGCTTGCCCCGATTTTTCACTTCATCGCTTGCCGTGCTTTGGCTTCCGGGGCCTGCGGACGCGCCATTATCCGGCATAACCGTAATTTCATCCATTTTCAAATAGCTCGTGAGCTGGGTTTCGACAATTTTCTGCGTAGATTCTCCAATGCTCATCGCCAAAATAATAGCGGCACAACCAATTGACAAGCCAGCTGCACACAGCATGGTGACTACTTTGCGCCGTCTGACCTGATCCCATGACAGCCTCGTAAGATCGCTAACTCTCAATGGACAGCCTCCTCTACCGGATGCTTGTCCAGCTCAACAGCAGGTGACGATTTTTCAAGCAGCCCGTCGCGAAGCGTAATAATATGCTGGGTCTGCTGCGCAACCTCGCGCTCATGGGTGACGATAATAAAGGTCGTGTTCATCGTCTTGTTCAAATGCTTGAGAATGGCCAAAATCTCCTCTTCCGTCTTCGTATCCAAATTTCCCGTAGGCTCATCGGCGAAAATAACCGATGGCTCTGTAATAAGCGAGCGCGCAATACTGACACGCTGCTGCTGTCCGCCCGACAGCTGGGAAGGGAACATTTCCCCTTTATCCGGTATGCCGACCTGCTCCAGCAGCTTCAGCGCCTTCTGCTTGCGAATTGAAGGACGCGTCGATTGAAACACGAGCGGCAGCTCGATATTTTCACGAACCGTCAAGTTCGGAATGAGCTCATAGGCCTGAAAAATAAACCCGATATGCTCACGGCGGAACTCCGCCAGCTTGTTTTCATTCATATTTACGATGTTGTGGCCCGCAATATAAATGCTGCCCTCCGTCGGCTTCATCAGTCCCGCCATCAGATTAAGCAGCGTCGACTTTCCTGAGCCTGAGCTGCCCAGCAAAGCGACCATATCCCCTTTGTTTACGCGAAAATCGATCTGTTGAAGAACCAGCGTCGTCTCATTGCCGTTCTTAAATGCATGGGACAAGCCCTCTACACGAAGCAAATCCTTCACTCCCCTTGTCTCTCTAAATCTTCCCAAGCACAACGGCTGTCGCCGTCCTCTGGCGGCAACTCTCTCTACACAAAATACAGCCAAAGCGCTTGTAGCTTTAACTGTTTTATATTCCATAATTATCCTCGATATTTCAATCGTACTATAACCTCTGTAAAAGAACAATACTGCTGCCATTGCTTCCTAATCTTTAAAAAAGCTACATGAATTTTATTCCTTTCTTCATAAAAAGTAGTTACAAATTAGTTACTTAGACTCGCTAAATGAAGCTTTACACCTTAAAATTTCTATTTTTGACATGCATGCGTACTCTTTTCTGCAAAATAAAAGAAAAGCATCCCCAATTTCCAGCGAAATGGGGATGCTTTGTTGTAGCTGCGCCTGCGTATGATGCCGCCTCGCTGCTCACTGCTCCGATTTCTACAAATCTATACGCAGTAACACGCGGACGGGTTCAAAAAACATCATTATTGCTATTTAATCGCTAATCTGCTGTTTTGCACCGTAGACAGCCACTCGCGGGCGAGCAGCTCATGCCCCGCCGCTGTCGGATGAACGCCATCCCATAGCCAGTAGGCTGCACCAGTCACTTCGCTCGCTTTGTCGAACACATGCTGCACACGTACAAGAACCGCATTATACTCTGCTGCTAGAGCAGCTGTTTTTTCTTGGTATCCCTTAATGATTTGCTGCCATTCATCCCAACGCTCCAACGTCACGCCAGTTTTCAGGATGAAAGGCTCGACAAGGACGAACCTCGTCTGCGGCAGCACTTCGGCTGTCTCCTCCAGCAAATGCCGGTAAGCGCGCTCGAAACGGTCTGTTGCGCCGCTCGCTTCGCCAGACATCGTGCGCCCCGCATCATTGACGCCAATCAAAATACTGAGCACATCCGGCTTCAAGCTGAGCGCATCCTCGTTCCATCTGGCGTACAAATCAGAGACACGATTGCCGCTAATGCCCTTATTAATGAAATGGGGCGCTTTCTCCGCCAATTCATAGCCAAGGCGTGAGGCAATTAAATACGGATAGCTGTGGCCTAAAATATGATTTAAATCATCATTGCGCCCGCGCGCACCATCTGTAATGGAATCCCCTTGAAATAAAACGGTCAATTGCTGCTCGCTCATCTCATCCCAGCTCCTTAATAATGGATAAAATAATGATGCATGTTCGATTGAAAGGCTCTGCTTTATTACCTATTCAAGCCCCGGCTCCTCACGCTGCAGCTCTGCAAAGCAAGCCGCCGTCTCAAGTGCGGCATGGAAATCGCCAACCCCATCTTCGACGCACCATGCTGCGGATAGCACCATATGGCTGAAGCCATAGGCAACAACACGCTCCCGTTTGAGGCATAGGGCATCGCTAAGAATATGGACGCGATTACGCAGCAGTTTGATTCGCTCCGCCCGTGTCTCAGGCAGCTGATTCATCAGCAGCGGAATGACGCCATAAGCCGCTTCGCCGATGACGCCCTTAGGATCAATCGCCAGCCAGCCGGCAGATGCTTCACCCTCTCGCATGGCGGACAAAATATTGCCCTGATGCAGATCGCCATGCAGCAGCAGCTGCGGCTCGCTCTTGCCCGTGGCGAATAGCTGGCCGAACGTCAGCTGAGCCTGCCGGACGAGCGGCTCCGGCAGCGGCCCGGTGCCGCCATCATGGCGCTGGCGCAGCCGCTCCAGCCCGCGCGCCCACTGTAGAGCCGTAGGGAAGCTTACGCCTTCGGCCGCTTCCCCCACAGCCGCTGCGTCCGCTGCTGGCACAGCCAGCTTACGCATCACTTCCGCAGCGATGCGGACGGCCGCCGCATCGTCTGCCACTTCCGAGAGCAGCTGTCCCGGCCTCAGCCGCTCCAGCAGCATAACACCGCGCTCTGCATCCGATGCCAGCAGGCGAACCGCTCCGCGCCCTTCGTACAGCTGAAGCGCGGCCAGCTCGGTTCGGCTTTCTCTGCACGGCACGCCCAGCTTCAGCACAGCCTCGCTTCCGTCCTTCCGCAGCGCCGGAAGCACCAGATTAAAGGTCAGCTCGTACGGCGATCGATCCGCCAGCTGCAGCTCCCACTGCTCCGCGCAGCTTGCCAGCAGCGCATCCAGCTCCGCAAGCCACTGCTCGCCGCGTTCTCCATGTACGCTAATGACAGTCTGCATCCATGCTGATGGCCATCTCATCTCTGCTGACCTCTCCCTCTCTTTTCGCTTCTAGCCGCATTCAAGGCACACTCGCCTCAGCTATTTCCTGCTACACTAATACAGGCTGCACATACACGGGCCCAGATACCGTAACGGAATGTCCGGTATACACAGGCAGCCCTGTTGCCGCATCTACGCGGAATACAGCCAAATTATTCGTGTCGCGGTTAGCCGCGATAATATATTGGCCACCCGGCACAAAAGCAAAATGGCGTGGGTGCTCGCCCTCAATCGGCACATGACCAGCAAGGGTAAGCTTGCCGTCTGCTTCATTAATGGCGTACACTACGAAACTGTCGTGCCCTCGATTCGAGCCGTATACATATTTGCCATCCTCGGAAACGGCAATTTCGGCGCATGTATTTTCACCGTCAAAATCAGCAGGAAGCGTTGGAACAGTTGCCAGCGCCGCAAGCGTACCCGCCTCAGCATCGTAACGGAACGCGGTAACCGTCGAATCTACTTCATTAATGACATACGCGAATTGACCATTGGGGTGAAAAGCCATATGCCTCGGGCCAGCGCCGCCATGAAGCACGGTCTCGCCGTGGAAAACCAGCTTTTGCGCTTGGTCATCAATGCGATAAGCCATAATACGGTCAATGCCCAGATCCGGCGAGAACAGGTAGCGGCCGTCCGGGCTGAATTGTATGCTGTGGGGATGCGGCTGATTTTGCCGCTCCGGGTGCTGGCCTACTCCCGTATGCTGGGCGATATCGAGCAGTTCTCCTACCTCTCCATTGTCCGTCAGCGCAACAAGGCTGATTCTGCCGCCATGGTAGCTCGACAGCAGCAAATAGCGATTGGATGGATCGCGTTGAATATGGCAAGCCGGAGCCGTAATCCCTTCGCTGCGGTTAAGCTCGGTCAATGCTGTTTTGTCCGTGTCGATGGCAAAAGCTACAGCGTCGCCAATTTTGGCGCCTGCTGCGGATACCCCTTCTGCAATGGCATACAGCCGTTTGCTTGGAATATCGACATTCAGAAACGTAGGATTTTTGAGTCCGGATACTTCATCCAGCAGCGACAGCTTGCCTTCCTTTTCATCAAAAGCATACGCATATACGCCGCTCGCCGCAGCCTCTGCATAGGACCCGACAAATACGACAACTCGTTCATTATGTACAGACACGATTATATTCCTCCTTCAAATTAGCGGGACCTGTCCCGCTGCGTGTAAGGGCTGACGTTATGGCAGCGGAGCTCACAGCTTGCCTTGCCAGCTTTCCCGCATTAAAGCTTTCCCTCCTATTGTACTAGCAGTCTGCGCACAAACCAAGTGCTGTTGCTACGGTTTTTATCTCTCCTGAACAAACGGCTGTTATGCTGCACAATGTTGCAACAGGCTGCTGGCTGGTCTATCATAGCGCTAGGGCATACCGCCTTTATAAGGTTTAATTTTAATGGGCAAAGGAGTCTGAGGATGGCGATAAACCGTAAATTGATAACGGATGCGGATTTCGAGGAGGCACTCCAGCGGGAGCTTCGGCTGCGCGTCTTTGAAAATGATTATATTGTGTGCTCCGGCGGAAACATCGTCCGTTTCGACGATACGCAGGTCGTCATTCAGACGAGCGTCAGCGATATCACTTATTTTTCCCGGGAGCAATGCGAGTTTTTTGAAATGAAACGCAAATAGCCGCTTGTCTGCGGCTCGATCATCGCTTGCAGCCGGGAAAGCGCTCGCCTTTCCTTACGTCTGCAACCGTACTATAATTAAGTAATAAGCTTGGAAAAAGCAACAACCCTAGCTTTTCGCAGCATTATGCGGCCGTAGATGCAATCTACTCCCGCATGATGGTGCGAAATTTTGCCGTTAAAGGAGATTGCGCCTGATGGACGCTGGCCCAAACATTTTAATTATGACCCCCGTCACAGCTGAGAAGGATGCGGTTTGTCGAGGCTTGCAAAACAACCCGCGCTTTCATGTGACAGAAGCCGGAGTTGGCCCAGCGGAAGCCGCTGTCCGCACGACACTCGCTCTCACACGGGGCAGCTATGATCTCGTCATTTGCATGGGAATCGCCGGAGGCTTTCCCGGCCGCGCAGCCGTTGGCTCACTCGTCATAGCCGATGCCATCATTGCCGCCGATCTCGGGGCAGAGACACCGGATGGCTTCAGCAGCCTGGACACCCTTGGCTTCGGTTCTTCTACAATCGAGGCTGGCGCACAAGCCTCCGCTTTAGCCGCAGCACTCGCTCAGGCTGGTCGTGCTGCAGCGCTGGCTCCCATTTTAACGTTGTCGACCGTCACCGGAACTGCCGCCACCGCCCAAGTGCTGAGCGAGCGCTTTCCTCGCGCCGCCGCTGAAGCGATGGAAGGCTTTGGCGTTGCAACAGCTGCACAAAGCTTTGGCATTCCCGTTCTTGAAATTCGCGCCATTTCGAATGCGATCGGACCAAGGGACCGCAGCGCATGGCGAATTGGCGAAGCTTTGCAGGCTTTGGAAGCTGCGGGCTCCACACTATTGGAGGTGCTTGTATGAAAATCGCTTTTTCTCCATGTCCGAACGATACTTTCGTCTTCCACGCTTGGGCGCACGGGCTTATCCCGGATGCACCAGAGCTGGAAATTACGTACGCCGATATCGACATTACCAATCGTCTGGCAGCCAGCGGCGACAGCCCGCTTGATGTGCTGAAAGTTTCCTACGCCGCCCTCCCTTGGGTGCTGGAAGATTATGCGCTGCTTCCATGCGGCGGTGCGCTGGGCAGAGGCTGCGGCCCGCTCGTCCTGACAGCTGGAACCCGCACGGATGCGGCAGCATTATCAGGCAAACGCGTAGCAGTGCCAAGCGACCGTTCCACCGCTTACTTGCTGTTCAGGCTTTGGGCGGCGAAGCACGTTCCCGGCGGGGTCGGCGATATCGTCATCATGCCATTCCATGAAATTATGCCTGCCGTTCGCGACGGACATATCGATGCTGGCCTTGTCATTCATGAAGCGCGCTTCACGTATCCAAGCTTTGGCCTATCCATGATGACGGATCTTGGCAGCTGGTGGGAATCGGATACGGGACTGCCTATACCGCTCGGCGCCATTATCGCCCGCCGCTCGCTCGATTTGCCAGCCATCACGAAGTGGATTCAGGCCTCAGTCGCTTATGCATGGGCGAATCCAGAAGCGCCTCGCGATTACGTCATGCAGCATGCCCAAGAGATGGACGCTGCCGTAGCGAAGGCGCACATTGATCTATACGTGAATGACTTTACCGCCAATCTCGGCGATAGCGGATATGAGGCGATAACGACGCTGCTGAATCGCGCTGCGCAGGAAGGGCTCGTGCCAGCCATCGATCCTGAGCTGCTGAAATTTCAGCCTTAGCTTAGGACGGGCTATTGTTACGTGTGATGCTTACTCGTTGTGAAAATATAGGCTCGTCGAATTACGTCCCGATATCCTGATCGGAATCGTCCCATTTTTTCGAATACGCTTTTTTTGTCACCCAAAGTGTCATCCATGTCAGCAATATAACGATTAAGCCTGAAAAAATCCAAACGCCTATAGGCACATTCATTCGCTGCTTCCTCCCTTTCGTCTCTTTTCCTACTATCATACAGGAGAATCGGCGGGGGGAACAGTCCTTACGAAAGAGCTTGACGAATGGCCTTCCTTTTAGTATATTTGGAAATAATTATTTGAATAGCAGCGGCTTACGATGGAAGCACCCGTAAGAGAAGACGCCTCAGGCGTCCTTCTTGCGGGTGCTTTTTTGCGTGCATTCGGGACTATGCCCTTTATCGCTGCCCTTCAACGTCTTTCATTTCCACCATTTTAAAGGAGGGCTCCACTATGTTTATTTTCAAGCCGCTGCATGTATTCACTGCTCTAATCGCATTATCCTTATTTCTGACGCTGCCATCACTCTCCACCGCTGCCACGTCGCTCTTGCCTTTTTCGCCCACCGTTCAGACGGCCTTTGACAAACTGACCACGGGTGCTGACTCTTCATCAGCCTCCCAGCTCAAGAAGCAATATGACAGCCTGCTGTCTGCCCAGCAGCAGGAAGACGCTTGGGAAGGCAAAATTACCGCCAGCCATTATCGCAATGAAGAGGCGCTTGTTGCCATTCGGCAGCGCATCAAGCAATTGAATGAGGAGAAGCTTGCCAAGCTGGCAGCTGACGTTAAGCAGACGAAGGAGCATTATCAGCCGCTATTTGAGCTGTACGCTTCGCTGAGGAAGCAGCAGGAAGCCGCCAAGCTGCTGCAAAGCAAGGAGCTGAATGCCGTGATGAAGGCGCAGCTGGAGCAAACAAAGCAAGCCGTCCAGCTCGCCAAGCTGGATATTAAAAATAAGAGCGAGGCCTACAGCAAGCTTAAAGCCGCCACTGTGTTGAAAGCGAAGCAGACGCGCGCCTTATTGGAGACTGCTTCCTCGCAGCGCATCAAAATCCGCTCCGCCAAAAGCAGCATATCCAGCAGCCGCAAGCTTATTACGGCCGAAGGCAAGCTATTGACCCAAGCTGTGAAGAAAGGCGATGCCGCAGCCGCTTCGCGCTCCTTCGCTAAGCTGCTGACGCTGCAGCAAAGCATTCTGGATAAAAAGCAGGCGATCTACAGCAGCGAGGAACAGATTGCCGCTATTATTACAAAGGCGAATGCACTGCTCGCTTCATAAGGCACCGTCCATCTATTTTTATCCATAGCAAACACCCCTTAGAATATCATCGAACTAACCAGCTGGTTATCCCATGTTTATTCTAGGGGGTGAATGGGGTGAATTTCATCCTATTTATTGTTTAATGAGACGCTTAAATAAATGGTCTGCGGTCCAATACCAATTGCAGGGGCCGATCCGTAAGGACAAGCTCTGGAACCAGCTGTTGAATGACTGCAAGGCCGCTTACAGCGCCGCAGAGCGAATGCAAATCTTCGAACGGCTCTGCTGGCGATTGTTCGCCCAGCTTCTCGATATAGGCAAGGAAAGGTGCTGCCGATTCCCGAACAACAGCGAGCACTTCCTCGCGGCGATAGGACGTTTGCTTCAGGCAGCAGCCCAGCACGTAAACCCAATCGATTTCGAAAAAGGAAAGCTGCTCCTTCGGCTGCTCCCACCGCTCGCTGCGGAACAAGGCGATGCAAGTATCGACCAATGCCTCCACATAAGGAATAGGCTGCTCGCGATAAGCCATATTAAACAGGTAATGAAAGCTGCCAGCCAAATGGTGGAAGAGCGGCGCACCGCGCAGCTCGCCATCTCCATCAACCATGCAGCCTTTGCGCCATAAGCCCGTTGCCGGATCGGCCTGCTCCTTCAACCAGTCGAAGTACCAGGCTTCCCACGCAGCGTCTACTTCCTGCGCGAGCACCAGACTTGCGAAGACGCCGGAGCCCTTCTGCGATTCTCCCCAAGGCTGCTGTACCCAATCCAGCTGCTCCAGCAATTCGTAAAGCCCTTCTTTGCTTCTATAGGCTGCAAATTGCTGAAGCGGATATAGTGGCTTTCCATCAAAAAGCTCCAAAGCCGATATTGCGAACGCCG
The DNA here is from genome assembly GCF_059383755.1 of Paenibacillus sp. JT22N15. Classification (NCBI taxonomy): domain Bacteria; kingdom Bacillati; phylum Bacillota; class Bacilli; order Caryophanales; family Paenibacillaceae; genus Paenibacillus; species Paenibacillus sp. JT22N15. Next base: position 560,486 of record NZ_JBXENV010000002.1, read on the forward strand.
CGCTATGCAGCTCATTATGGTAAAGCCCGCGGAACATGCCGCTGCCTTGCTCCTGAAAGCTTTGCAGCGCCTGCTGCCATGCGGATTTTTCCGCTTCTGCCTCCGGCAGCCCGTTCACCGTGTATAGCAGATTGGCGGCATCCGCCGTCCCATACACATCGCTCCGGCCTGCCTGCTTGTCCGCATGAAGGAAGCGTTCGTAGAACATCCCATTCGCATCCTTGGCGAGGTGAGCATCAAGCGTCAGCAGCACCCGATTGATGAATGGTTGCGCCTTTATAGCCATTGCCTCATCCCCCTCCTTTGCCTATAGCAAGATCTGATCGATCAGCGTCAGCTCTTCATCGGTGAAATGAGCAACAGCAAGCGCCTGTACGGCATCTTCAATCTGGCTGACTTTGCTGGCACCAATAAGCGCGGAAGTCACTCGTCCGCCACGCAGCACCCATGCCAGCGCCATTTGCGACAGCTTCTGGCCGCGGCCGGCTGCCATTTCGTTCAACTTGCGCAGCTTAACGATAAGCTCATCGGTAATTTCCTCTGGACGCAGAAACACGCTTGGGCCAGCCGCACGCGAATCTGGAGCAATGCCATTCAAATAGCGATCGCTCAACATCCCTTTCGCAAGCGGGGAAAATACGATGGAGCCAATCCCCTCTTCTTCCAGCACGTCCAGCAAGCCATCCTCAACGTGGCGATTAATCATCGAGTAGCTCGGCTGGTGAATCAGACAAGGCGTACCCAGCTGCTTCAAAATGCGCGATGCCTCACGCGTCTGCTCCGGCTTATAGTTGGACAAGCCAACATACAGCGCTTTGCCTTGGCGCACAATCAGATCAAGCGCAGCCATCGTTTCTTCCAGCGGCGTATTTGGATCTGGACGGTGATGATAGAAAATATCGACATAATCGAGTCCCATGCGCTTCAAGCTTTGGTCAAGGCTCGACACCAAATATTTTTTGGAGCCAAAATCGCCGTAAGGCCCTTCCCACATGCCGTAACCGGCTTTTGTCGAAATGATCAATTCGTCGCGGTAAGCCCCAAAGTCGGCTTTCAAAATGCTGCCGAACGTTTGCTCAGCAGAGCCCGGAGGCGGTCCGTAGTTATTCGCCAGGTCGAAATGCGTTATACCAAGGTCGAATGCCCGTTTAACCATTTCTCTGCCTTTCTCTACGGAATCAATACCGCCAAAATTATGCCACAGCCCTAACGAAATAGCAGGCAGCTTCAATCCGCTTCTCCCACTGCGGTTATATGTCATAGTGTCATATCGATTATGACTTGCCAAATAGCTCATTCATTTGTTCCTCCTCAGGTTTAATATAAACCTATTGTACCGAGAAACGACTATGAATCCTATGTCAGCAAGGATGATGTTTATGGAATAATGTCCTTTTTTAAAACATAGGAAGTATATGATTTTTCCATCCATTCTCTATATTTCTACACAAAACAGCAGCTTTGCCACCAGAGGGCGGCTTCAGCCGTTTACGCTTGTAAAATAACTATTCAAAATTGCGCGGAGGTGTTCCCTTTACCTTTTTGAACATTTTAGAAAAAAGCAGCGCATCTTGATACCCTACGGAACGCGCCACCTCACTGATGCTGTAGATGCCCTTCCCTAACAGCTCACAAGCTTTATTCATCCGATAGTTAAGCAAATACTGCTGCGGCGGCATGCCCACAGCCTCTTTAAACAGAAAAGACAAATATTTGCGATCCAGGCCGAGTACGTCAGCGAGCTGCTCCATCGTAATTCGTTCACTGTAATGGGCGTGCAGAAATTCCATGCTTCGGTGAATGTAGGCTTCCTGCTTGCGCGCGGCATTGCTGCTATTGCTTTCCGTTAAAGGAACCAACTCGACAAGCAGCGATAAAAACTCATATAAAATGGCTTGAAGGCGCAAATCACTGCTGGCTTGGTGGGATACAGCTTCCGTCAACTGGTCATACAACGTCGGCATCAGCTTCATATCCATGGGAAATACGGGGTTTTCTGGCGTAATCGATGTCCGGGCGATGATTTGGGCAGCCTGCTCTCCAAAAAAACCGATCCAGGAGTACGTCCACGGGTCCTTCTCGTCCGATTCATAAGAAATAAGCACCTGCGGATAAATGAGGAAGGCTTGTCCGGCTGTAAGCGTGTAGGTTTTGCCCGCTACCTTCACAGTCCCTTTTCCTTTATGAATGAAATGCAGTTTAAAGTTTTCCCTTACGATTGGCCCTATGAGATGACAAGGCTTGCATGCCTCTTTGCCCCAATAAAGCAAATACATATCCGGGCCATCACGAAAGGGACGCTCCGGATTATACTGAAACACTGCCATGATGACCTTCATCCCTCTCTACGCTATCTTGCATCGTGATGTGGCGAACGACTGCTGCAACAAGGCAATACCACTCATGATTTCTCTATATAAAAACAGCCCCTACTGGGGGCGCTGCTTTTTGGATGCTTTCCGATAATAATAGCACAGTTTTCAAACATCTGACACAATTAAACGGATGCAATTTTTTAATAATAAATGCCCTTTTCAGCCTTAGCTTTTCACATGATTGAATGAATTTACACCGTATTAAACAATGTTTGATTATAAAAATATCATTTTTATTCGATTTCAATTGAATTCACTAAAAAAAGCAGGGTGAGGTTTTCCTCTCCCTGCTTTTATGATTTTCTTACTGTGCAATTTTACTCAGCTTTGCTGACCCAGAGCATTCCTTATTCGTGACCTTCGAATAAAGCGGCTAATTTCTCAATCGCCTGATCCTCGTCCGGACCTTCAGCCGTGAGCTTGATCGGCGTACCCTTCATAATATCGAGCGCCATTAAGCCCAAAATGCTTTTGCCATCGGAAATAATGTTTTTCGCTTGCCAAATGACGCGGATCTCGGATTCGAAGGAAGAAGCAAGCGTCGTAAATTCTTTTGCAAACAACACATTAAAGCCGTTTTGCTTCGTTAACGTATCATGCGATTTCATCTTTGTCAGCACCTTTCATTCAGAGTATGTGTTTGCAGCTTTGTATTAAGCTTTTTTAACAGCTTTCAATTCAGCTACAATTTGCGGATACAATTTATCCAGCTTGTGGAAATACAAAATGACCATCTGCAAAATCCCTAAAATAATCGGCAAGTAAATAAACATGAAGTGAATCGCGCTGCTTGCGGAAGAGCTGATTGTCTCTTGTCCTCCGATATAACCGCCAATCGCCAGACCCCAGCCAATAATAGCTGCGCCCAGACCGCTGCCCGCTTTCGTACCAAAGCTTCCTGCGCTGTATACGAGTCCTTCTGTACGCACACCTGTTTTCCATTCGCCATATTCTACGGTATCGGCCAGCATGGCGAAAATCGTACCCAGAATTGGCGTCATGCCAAGCGCCTTGACCACCAAGCCAATGATTACAAATGTAACATTCGTTGGATCAATCAATATAACCAGCGAGCCTAAAATCATAATAAAGCTGCCGACAAGCGCCACATTCCGTTTGCCATACTTCTTGATAAGTGGAGCAATCAAGAACAAACCGACCGCAATAGGAATCAATCCGGCAAAGCTGAGAAGGCCCAGCAGTTCGGCATCATTCAACATGTACTGTGCGTAATAAATATTCAAACCATTCATGCCGTAGTTTGTGTAAACAGTGACAGCGAATAGCAGCATAATCGCCCAATATTTATTGCGGAATAGCGCTCCCAAGCCTTGCTTGAACGGAATTTCTTTTTGCGACACGGAAGGCTTTACGCGCTCACGCGTCGATTTAAAGGTAATGAAGAACATAATGAGAGATAAAACGCCATAAATCGTGAAGGTCAATATCCAGCCTTTTTCGCCGCCGCCAAATACTTTAACAAGCGGTTGCGTCGCGAAGCTGACGCCGATTGCCCCTGCAAGCGCACCAAGCATACGAACGATATTGAGCACCGAACGCTGATAGCCGTCCTGCGTAACAAGCGAGTTCAACACCCCATATGGAATGTTAATGAACGAATAAATAAAATTCATGAGCAAATAAGTAACATAGGCATACACGAGCGCTCCGCCCGGTCCGACATCAGGGAACGTAAAGAGCAATACGCCTGAAGCGGCGAATGGAATCATCATCCATAGCAGCCATGGACGAGCTTTGCCATGCTTATTTTTCGTTTTGTCTACCAATGCCCCTACTCCGACGTCAAGGAAGGCATCCAATATGCGGGCAATCAGCATCATCGTTCCGATTGCGCCTGCGGCAAGTCCCATTACGTCCGTATAATAATACGTTAGAAACGTAGCCGCCCCTGTAAAGATAAGGTTGCTGGCTGCATCACCAAAACCATAACCAATTCGTTCCGACCATCTTACTTTATGGTACGCGTCGTCTTGAACGCCACTTGCTGTCTGATTCGCACTCATCGCACATTCTCCTCTTGTACCTAGCTTTAAACGCTAATTTATAAGCTGTTCAGCTCTCTAATTAATTGGTCAAGCATGTCTTTGGTGAAGCCATCGCCGCCGAATGCCATCAGGTTGCGAAGCGGCATGTATTGCATCATTTTGACCATCATTTCCGCATGGGCATCGTCTTCATCAACGCCGCCGAGCGGGCTGTTCTCTTGGAATTTCTTCATATATGGCTGCAAAATGACAGTCGCTTCTTCATTGTTATACAAGTCGCCCAGTGTCGTATTTTGCGTATAATGCTTTTTCAATTTAACGGTAGATTCAACTGCAAGCGTCGCTTCAAGAACGATTTCCTGCGAGGAATGCCCAATCAAAATAGCGAATTCGCCGCTTTCCACATGCCAATCCTTAATATCCACATTGTAGTAGGCGAAAGAACGTTTATTGAGCACGAAGCTCACCGTTTTTGTCTCGCCCGGCGCGAGCGCAACCTTTTTAAAGCCCTTCAGCTCTTTCTCTGGGCGAATTACGGTGCTTGCTACATCCTTCACATAAAGCTGCACCACTTCTTTGCCTGCTACACTGCCTGTATTGGTCACATTGACCGTTACTTCTACCTCGTCTGTATCCTTGATGCTCGCTGCGCTTAGCTTTAAGTCGCTGTAAGCAAATGTCGTGTAGCTCAGGCCATAGCCAAACGGGAACAGAACATCTAGTTCCTTTTTGTCATAATAACGGTAGCCTACGAAGATGCCCTCTTTGTATTCAACGCGGTCGCCTTCGCCCGGGAAGTTCAGGAATGAAGGGTTGTCGCTAAGCTTCAGCGGGAACGTCTCTGCCAGCTTGCCGGAAGGATTCACTTCTCCAAACAATAAATCTGCAACGGCTCCGCCAACGGCCTGTCCACCCAAATAACCTTCAAGCACAGCATCGACTTGATCCAGCCACGGCAGCAGCACCGCTGATCCATTGAGCAGCACAACAACGACGCGGCCTTGAACGCTGGCAACAGCCTCGATCAGCTTGTTTTGATTTTCAGGCAGATTGAGATGCTCGCGGTCATACCCTTCTGATTCATAACGGTCAGGCAAGCCTGCAAAAATGACAGCAACCTCCGCCTCGCTTGCAGCGCGCTTCGCTTCTTCGATCAACGCTTCATCAATGGCATCATCACCTGCGTGATAGCCTTGCGCATAAACAACTGCCGATGCATCGCTAACGAGCGCCTTAATTTCTTCAACTGGGTGATCCAGCTTTGTCGGTACAATATGCGAGCTGCCGCCGCCTTGGAATCTTGGCTTCTCGGCAAAAGCGCCGATAACTGCAACGCGGCTGTTTTTTGCAAGTGGAAGCAAACCGCCTTTATTCTTAAGCAATACCATGCTCTCGCTTGCAACAGTTCTTGCCAATTGGTGATGCGCGTTTTTGTCATACGTAGCATCCTTAACTTTCTCATCCACCGATTTGAAAATAATGCGAAGCAGGCGCGTTACCGCGCGATCCAAAGCTTCCTGCGTCAATGTGCCATTGCTGATCGCATCAAGAACCTTCTTCTCGCCTACGCCATTGCTTGCCGGCATTTCCAACTCCATGCCTGCCGCAAGCGACAGATCGCGCTCATTAACTGCGCCCCAGTCAGAGACGACAAAGCCTTCATGGCCCCACTCATCCTTCAAAATATCGGTAAGCAGCTTTACATTCTCGGAAGCAAATACGCCATTCACTTGATTGTACGAGCACATAACCGTCCAAGGCTGCGCTTTTTTCACCGCGCCCTCGAAGCTTGCCAAATAAATTTCGCGAAGCGTACGCTCGTCAACAACTGCATCCGTCGACATGCGGCGATGCTCCTGATTGTTTACGGCGAAATGCTTCAGCGACGTTCCGACGCCTTGGCTTTGCACACCGTTGATATGGCCTGCTGCCATCTCGGAGGACAAATAAGGATCTTCGGAAAAATATTCGAAGTTGCGTCCGCAAAGCGGGGAGCGTTTAATGTTCACGCCTGGCCCAAGCAAGACGGCAACATCTTCAGCCTGGCATTCTTCACCAAGCGCAACGCCGACTTTGCCAATCAGCTCTTCATCCCATGAGCAGGCAAGTCCAGCTGCAGAAGGGAAGCAGGTTGCTGGCACGCTGTCGAAAATGCCCAGATGATCCGCACCCGTTTGCTGCTTGCGCAAGCCGTGTGGTCCATCCGTTACCATAATGGAAGGCACGCCTAGACGTTCGACACCTTTCAAATGCCAAAAATCAAGCCCCGAGCATAGTCCGGCTTTTTCCTCCAGCGTCATTTGAGCTACGATATCCTGAATGTTTCTCGTCAATGTAAAAACCTCCAATTCGATATAGGTGATGATGAGTTCCTGTTCTACCCCACAGAAAAAAATGGATGACTTCGAAGCATAACTTGCTCCTATCCCCATTTCTTTATCAACTAATTTAAGTATAGTGCGTTTGTTTAGCGCTTTCCTTCCCTCGTTTCACTGAAAACAATGTCACTTTTTATGATTATCTTTTTGCCTCTTTCTTACTCTTTCAAAAAGAAAATAAAAAAGGCCATATGGCCGCCGCCTTCTGCAAAAAAAAAAGACCTCCGCCGATTGTATAATTGGACGAAGGTCTTTCTGCCTTTTATATGGAATTGTGCTGCCATTCCCGTTTAATCTCCAGCAGCTGAACCTCATGCGGCGCAAGCAGGCCCTTCAGCGTCAATACATCCCCTGCTGTCTCGGTGCTCATATGCTGCTTCGGCACGCTGCACTGGTTCAAATAGTCAATATCCGGCGGCATCAGCTCAGCGGGCGCGCCCATCCGCAGCCATTCATCATAGGAGCTGCCCGATTCCCGGTTAATCGCATGCCGGTGTATGCGGTAAGCGCCTGGCTCCAGCCCTTCTAGCTGAATAGTCAGCTCCAACTGGTCGTTATGATTAAAGACGGCATACCGATGATGCGGCTGAATGCCTGAAATATCATTTTTGAGATACATCTGGTCAAAATGGGCGTAATGGAACAGCAGCAGCTGATACGCGCCATCCTTCGACATCGTCAGGCAGTAGCCATCGCCGCGGTCAAGCAGCTTGCAGCCAAGCTTGGCAAGCAGCTCGTAAGCATAGAAGGCCGCTTTTTTGAGCCCATTATTCGTAATCATGCCAAGTCCGCCGTGGAATGTCTCCTGCGGCAGCGGCAGCTCCTCCAGTAAATCCGTTACTGTCCAGTAACCCAGACTGCTTGCTTCATCGAGCGTTTCCACGATGTTTTTGGCAATGTATGCGGCTTTGAAGCAAGTATCATTCGTCAGCTCTCGATGATGGGGCGTTGCATTCCATTCCGTCACATGCAGCTCAGTGCCCGTCCATCCAAGCTCCAGCAGCTTGCGCTTCACCCTGCCCAGCATTTTGGGAACATAGTCCTCGCCCGCGTAGTGGAAATCGCTGATTTGGGGCACTTGATCATGCTCTGACTCCGTTACCGCATATTCAATCGGGTACATATGAATGGTGATAAAATCAGGCAAGCATTCATGCTCGGTGCAATAAGCCAAATATTTTTCCATCCAATAGCTTCGATCCACTATGGTGTCTCCCTGCATGCATGGGCCGCCAATCTGCGCCTGCGGGTACACGCGCTTAATCGCCTTAAAGCTCGCTTCATATAGTTCCAGGTATCGTTCAAACGGATCTGGCCAGAACAGCCCGCCATCCGGCTCGTTCCAAAATTCAAAGCGCCAGCTGCTTACCTCGGCACTGCCATAACGATGGAGAAGATGCTGAATGAACGCTTCCATCAGCGCGGTCCAATGCTCCATCTCATTAGGCATGCTCATGTAGCTTTTTTTATGGAAAAAAAACTTCGACTGATCTGCAAAATCGCCCGGCATAAAGCCCAGCTCGAAGAAGGGACGCAGCCCGATGCTTTGGAAAAAATCGACCACCTGATCGACATAGCCGAAGCTGAACAGGGGCTTGCCGTCCGGCCCCAACCGCGCCACCATCATTTCATCATCGAAGATGCCGTGGAAGCGAATATATTGAAAGCCAATGGATTGCTGCACCATCCGCAAATGCTGCTGGACGGGAGCAAACAACGCTTCCTTCGCCTTGCCGATCGTACATAAGCTGCGCCAAGTATGCTTCAGTGTCCGCCCGCTGCCAGAGGCACGGATTTGTATGGAGCGGCAGATGGAGCCCTGATCAGCAGCGGCAATCGTTCCAGCGTTCGCTTCCGTTGGCAAATATTTAAACAAGCTGATGTAAGCATTTTCCCGGTCAAAAGCCAAGTAATTATCGCTGGAGGGCTCGGACAATTCCGCCTCAGGCAAATGCTGCCCGCGATGGCCGCGATATTCCGTCGGCGTCATTTGGTAGACCGCTTTGAAAGCCTTATGGAAAGCTTTCAAATTAGGAAAGCCGCTGTCCAAAGCGATTTTAATAATTGGCTCCTGTGTCGTCAGCATCGCTTTGACCGCATGCTCCAGCCGAATGCGCGTAATATAAGTACGGAACGTCACACCCATGCTTTTCTGAAAGAAGCTCGATAAATAGGAGACGGAGAAATTTTCACGCTCAGCCAGCTCATTCAGCGTCAGCGGACGATTGAAGTGCTCCTGAATGTACTCATTCAAATGAAGGAGCCGCGCCATCGTACGACGGTTAATCGGATACTCCCGCTTCTCCTGCGTGCTTCTGAATTTGCGCAGCAGCAAATAAATCAGCTCCAGCAGCAGGGAGCGGACTTTAATTTCATAGCCATATCCGGCTTTATTATAATTCCACATAATGGTGGACAGCAGCGTACGCACTTCAATAAACTTCTGCTGATCGCCTTGAGCATGCCAGCAGGAATTGCACTCAAAGGCGGTCTGCTCCGTGTCCACCCCCTGCTCGCGCAGAAAAGAATCTGGAATTTGCAGCGCCAGCAGCAGATTTTCCTGATCCGATTGTATCGTATGAATATCATTGCTATTAATAAGGATAATATCCTCTTCATTAAGCACGAAAGGCTTGCCTTGTACAGCAATGATTGCCTTGCCCTTAAGCACGAACAGCAGCTCCATGCTGTCATGCCAATGATTCGGGACGTATCTGACGTTATGAAAAAAAATATGCAGCGGAAGCTCATGATCCGTCTGAATGATTTCATAAGTATGGTCCATCTATGTCCTAACCGCCTCGTTCATTTGACCTTTTGTTATGTGTACTCAACGTATCACCTGCTCACAGGACTGTCAAATCCAGTCATGCGAAGATAGCGTAAAAGCATAATCTGCGCTTGATTGTAGAAGAGGTTAGGAGTAAGATGGGTAGGGATCATTTTTTTCCAATATTTGAGTTTATTTCAGGAGGGTATCTTATGTTAGCTGCTATATTCGTTGCCCTTGTGGCTGCCGAGCATTTGTATATATTGGCTATGGAAATGTTTTTGTGGACGAAACCTCGGACGCGCAAAACATTCAATTTGACACCTGAGTTTGCTGAGCAAACCAAGTCGCTTGCCGCCAATCAAGGATTATATAATGGATTTCTGGCCGCTGGCCTGATTTGGGGCCTTGTGCATCCGAATGCCGATTTCGGCTATCAAATCCAGCTGTTTTTCCTCATTTGCGTACTCGTTGCTGCATTGTACGGCGGTCTTACTACTAAACGCTCCATCTTGGTTATGCAGGGGCTGCCTGCGCTAATTGCGCTGCTGCTTGTGCTGTTTACCTAGATCGAGCGGGCTGTAGAGCAACAACGTCCAGCTTTTGTACCAGCAGCATAGCGAATGCAACTGAAAAAAATCTCCAGCTTCGCTATAACAGCGACAGGCTGGAGATTTTTTTATGTTCATAAGCCGCATGATTAACTAATAATCGTTTCGCCGTCCTCTGGCACGAGGATTACGCCGCTTAGCCCTTTGCCTGCTGCATATTCGCGCAGTTCCGGTCTGGACAGCATGCAATGATTGACCGCCCCCATATGGGAGGAGATGATAACCGCCTGCGGCGCCGCGAGATGCGCAGCATATATATCTTCCTTCGTCATCAGAATGGGATCCCCTTGCAAAAATTGTGCCGCGCCGCCATTCACGACGATGACTGACGGTTCGTATTCCTTGATTGCCGCTTGCGTCTCCTCGCACCAAATCGTATCACCCGCCACATAAAGCGTCTGCTCCTGCGTATGCTGAAACACGATTCCCGACACCTCGCCCATACGCTCGCCGATTTCCCCTGTGCCGTGCCGTCCATAGGTTCGGCTGAGGCTGACTTCCCCGAGCTGTGCTGATGGTGTGAAAATCTGCACCTGCTCAAAGCCTTTCTCGCGAATCGCTGCCGCATCATGCTCGTTTTGGGCAAAAATCACCATGTCCTTCGGCAGAAGCTCCGCCGCAGCCCGATCAAAATGATCCACATGCAAATGCGTGACAATAACGGCATCAACAGGGAGCAGCTGCTCCGCTGGGAATGGCAGCTCGACCGTCGGATTAAACTGCTCTTGGTTAGCTGTATTGGGGAAAGGCGGATAGGTCCCCTTTGGCGCCAAGAAAGGGTCGATCAAAAAGGTATGGCCGCCGTAATTTATTTTCAAAGTTGCATTGCGGATTTGGGTCATTTGCATATGCTGCTCCTCCTTTAATCTTGCTCTTTAATAGGTTACTATCTAAAGAATGGCATGAACATAGAAGCAATCACTTAAATCGCACCAAATACTTGATTTTTGAAAGAGGTTGTCGCTTATGCTGGATCATACGGATAAACGCATCATTGAAGAGCTGGCGAAAAATGGCCGCATCTCGATGAAGGAGCTTGGCCAACTCGTTCATTTGACCGGACAGGCTGCTGCAAATCGTGTCAGCCGGCTGGAGGAAGAGGGATTTATCGAGGGTTATACGATACGCTTGAATCAGGAGAAGGCGGGACTCCCTGTCCATGCATTTATCCAAATTTTCATGCATGGGTTGTCCCATGCTCCCTATATAGCGTTTGTACAGCAGCAAACGGCTATCATCCACCATTATAAAACAGGCGGAGACAGCTGTTATATGATGGAATGCCGTTTTCCTTCCAATGCCGCGCTCGACCAGTTTCTCACGGAGCTAAATGAGCATGCTAATTACAGGCTGACGATCGTCATTAATCAGACGCTTTAAGCGTTGGGCTTTACCCACTATAAATAGAAGAATCGTGATAGTTAAATAGACGCATAGATATTGTTTGTTCGGAGACCGAACGCATAACCGTGTAGTCAAATAAAATGCATCAACTTTGAAAACTAGCAAAAAGCCCTTATTTTGAACAAACTTTGTTTGGTCAAGCCCCAATATTGTAGACAATGAAAAAAGCCCTATTATCTGAACTGTTTAATAACAAAGCGGCGGACCAAATTCTGGTCCGCCGTTTCAATCATTGAACTATCGTATCCCGTCGTATTATGAGGTCAGCCAGTTATTACTGGTTGACCACTTTTTATTTTGGTGGTGTATTTGTCAGTAGCCGGGGCAGATCGGTCGTTCCCCTGGGTCCGTAACCCGTCGCTAAAACTGATCGCCCCCCTACTTATAGAAACCATGTTTAAGCTGGTTGAGACGAACAGATCTCGCATAACAAGCGATGTTATGGAACTATGAGCAGTGCTTAGGGGTGCCGGCAATATACGTG